>DDAM01000058.1 GCA_002332905.1 Firmicutes bacterium UBA2058
TCTATTGACAATTCATAGTTGTTCTCCTTTATATAATGTAATATATAATTTATCTTATATACATCAAATAAAACAACGTTTCTTATTATACCCTTATTTCACTCGTTAAATCAATAGCTTAGCAATTGTATATGGATATTTTAGATCATTTTTATTTATTTGAGTTAACTGAAGTTCAATATTAATCATTTCTAGTTCATAAATCATTTGAACAATTGCATATGAATCTAAAATATTACTTTCAATAAGCTCTGTATCATAACATATTTCTTCTTCAATCCCACAAACTTTATTTAATATATCTAAAATTTCCTTAATCATTATTAACCCCTGTTTTCAAGATATTTAGGTTTTGTTTTTTATTAATGTTTAATGGAATTTTATCAACTATAACTATAGATTTAGGAATTAAATATTCGGGTAGCATTTTCTTTAAGCAATCAAATATATATTTACTATCTATTACTTTATTATTACAAACAACATATGCGATAAATCCTATTATATCATTGTTATCATTAGTTTTAATTGTAACAGCAGCTTGATTAATTTCGTTAATATTATATAAGTTGTTTTCAATGTCATTTAGTTCAATTCTATAGCCTTTATACTTAATTTGTGTATCATATCTTCCATCAAAATATAGCACATTTTTATCTACATGACCTATATCTCCAGTAAAATAATAGGTTTTATCATCTATGATTCTATATGATGTGTTATCAGAGTTACTATAGCCTCCTGCTACACTTTTTCCAGATAAAATAATCTCTCCATAGTTTAAATCACCTAAGAATTCAGCTTTTTCATTAACTATCGTAATATCTACAGCACAATTATTTATATTGCCTATAGGCATTTTATCATATTCAAGCATTTCTTTTGTTATTTCTATAGCTGATACACAGCATGTGGCTTCACTTGGTCCATAAGCATTTATAATATGTACTTTTTCAAATCTAGCCATAATCTTTTTGACAACTATAGGTTTTAAAACTTCACCGCAAAACAAAATTATTTTTAAATTAGGCATTAGCTCAGAAGTAAACTTTTTATCACATAAGCATAGTTCGGCAAAGGATGGTGTAAATATAGCCATTTCGGCATTTGATATATTCATCTGTTCAAATAGCAATTTATAATTTGATATAACGTTATCATTTAAGCAATATAATAATGATTTGTTAATAAGTGAATAGTATATATCTATAACTGACAAATCAAAAGAAAATAAAGCTTGATTTAGTATAATTTTTGGTCTAATACTTGATATTAAATCTAATTTTAAAAACCAATTTAAAAAATTTTGAAGATTTTCATAGCTAATCTCTATTCCTTTTGGATTACCAGTAGTTCCAGAAGTATATATTTTATATGCAATTTGATTATTATTATAAGAATTAACTTTTTGATAATATGTATTAATTATGGTTTCAATTTCTTCGGAAAATAAGCATTCTAAATTATCAAGCTCTATATCTTCAGTACATAAAGCTAATTTTACTCTAGAATCATTTATAATATATTTGATTCTATGTTTTGGCATACTCTTATCACAAATTATATAGGCAAATCTTGCTTTTAAGCATGCAAGAATACAAATAAACATCAATGTGCTCTTATGTCCGTAAATTAAAACTCTGTCAATATCCTTGCTTATTAAATAAGCTGCCATATTATTTGCTTTTTCATGTAAACTTTTTCTGTCGATTTTATCACTTTCACAAATAAAAGCATAATCTATATTCATATTAACCTTAAGTTACACACCCCTTATCTTCAATTATTTCTTCTTTAGGAATAAGCGAATAATCGTACATAACCTTAGAATGATTATTTATCAGTAATTCCTTATTAATAATTTGTCTATTATTATCATAGGTTAATTTATAAATCTGACTAACTCTAAAAAATTTATCATTTTCTTTTATATATCCAGGATTTTCTTCTATAAGTCTATATGAAAAATCACATTTATGAATTGAACGCAATTCACCACACAAATCACCTTCATTTTGCCATATTAATATCTGCATTGGTTGATCTGTTGTGTTTTTGAATCTATAATCTATATGCTTATAAAACACTCCTGTCCCAGTACCAAAAGGTACACGTCTATTTGAATCAGGAAACAATGCATCAGTGTGATGATGTATTTCTACAATTTGCATTGGGCTATGTAAAACAAGCCAATGAATAAGATTAGCAAGTTGACACATACCGCCACCAGTACTTTTACCAAGATTTCCATTTGATATAGATAAACCTTCTTTATAACCCTTTTTAGCTGTAGGTTTACCTATAAGTTTCCAAAATGAAAAAGTCTCACCAGGATTAATAATAATACCATTTATTCTATCACCAGCTAATGCTAGATTTATGGATTTATTTTTTTGTAAACTAATATCTACTCCCAACAAATCTCTTAATATCAAAGAACGATGACTCTTAATTGCAACAGGTAATTTATTACTGCTTATATTCTTTGAAAATTTTACTCTATTAAAAAAATCCCTAATATCATGTATAAAATATTCTTTAAATAATGATATATTATATGTTATTGGACATATTTCACAAAATAATTTTCTTTTCATAACAACACCTATATAGATTTAATTATATTTTTCTATCGTTATAACTCTATCACATTTTAGTATAGCCGATAATCTATGCGAGATAGATAGTAAAGTTCTTTCTGAGCCTGCCTCCTGTAGTACTTTTATAATATGTTCTTCTGTTTCAGAATCAAGATTAGCTGTTATTTCGTCTAATAGCATAATTGGTGGATTGGCAACCATTGCTCTTGCTATTGACAGTAATTGACTTTGTCCTTGAGAAAATAGATTCTTTTCTACAATTGTATCATATCCATTTTTTAAGTTAATTACGTAATCATGTAAACCTACAAATCTAACTACTTTTTCTACATCTTCATTGGATATATTATAATCACCAAGTGTTATTTGATCTTTTACAGTTCCCTTTACAAAATGAAAACTTTGCTCTACATATCCAAATATCTTTCTTTTTTCACTATTTGGTATATGCTTAACATCTATGTTACCTATCATTATACTACCTTCTTCTGGTTCTAAAAGTCCCAAAATTAGCCTAAACAATGTACTTTTTCCAGCTCCAGTTCTTCCCGCGAAGGTTACATTTTCCTTAGTAGCAATTTTAAATGACACGTTTTTTAAAATTGTTGGACTGTCCTTGTAGTTAAAGCTTACATTTTCAAATACTACTTCATATTTATCTAAATTTTCAATATTAAAATTTGAGCTTTTTTCAATAATCTCTTCTTCATTTAAAAATTCATTTACCCTTTTAACTCCTGATACTGCCTGTTGAATGCTTTGAAGCTCCATACCTATATTCTCTATTGGTGAGAATATATTAGAGATAAGCTCAATAGCAGCGGCTACCATTCCAACAGAAATACCAAGTACTGATATAGAATCAGAGCATAATATAACCATCACTGCAATTACAATTGCACGAATTATTAAAATAATTGGAGAGAATACTGAGTCATAAAAATTAACCTTCTCCATTGATTCGTAGCTATTTTGTAAATATTCTTTGTATTTTGACTCCATGTACTTTTCTTTACTGAAAGATTTTATCATCTCTATATTTTTTATGCTTTCAGGTATATGATTATTAACTTTTGCAATTAAAATTCTATTTTCCATCTGAGCTTTTAGCATTTTCTTTTGAAATTGTCTAGTTATAATATATATAAATGGAATTATACAAACAATAATAAATCCTAGTCCGGCACTAAAAATCCATATTGAAGCTACAATCCCAATAATCTTAAAAATATCAATTATCATGCTAACAATTCCATTTGTAAATAAAGATTGAATTGCATCAACATCGTTTGTATACCTTGAAACTATACTTCCAGTTTCGTTTTGTGAAAAATACTCGGCTGATAAAAAATTTTTCTTTTTCATCATAGTACTTCTAAGCTTTCTAGTTATCTTTTGACCACATATTGTTAATAGCCCTTCTTTTATAAAATCAAGTAACCCTATAATTAGCAATACAAAAAAGTATATTAAAGCTAAACTTAATAGCTTATCACCTAAACCTTTAGTCAAATAATTATCAACTATATGCTTTAAAACCTGTGGAGGAATTAAACTTGCTAAAACTACAAAAATAACAGTTATAATTAATGCTATTGATAGCCAAATATTCTCCTTTAAAAAGTCTTTTATTATGCCGGCAACATTTTTATTCTTCATACTTTGTCACCATCCTTTGACATCTGTAAGTTAAATAGATTATTGTATAATGAGGATTTTTTTATGAGCTCCTGATGTGTACCATAATCATATGTTTTATCCGTATTCATAAGCATAATATTGTTTGCTTCAGTAAAAATACTAAGTCTATGAGATATAAGAAGTATTATTTGGTCACTGTGATATAATCCCAAATTCTCTATAATTTGTCTTTCTGTTTTCATATCAACAGCCGAAAAAGGATCATCCAAAATAACTATAGGTGTACGTCGATAAAGTGTTCTTGCAAGAGCTACCCTAGCCTGCTGTCCGCCACTTAATTTTACACCGCCATTACCTACTAAGGTATTTATTCCGTCCTTCATACCTTTCAAATCCTCATCTAGACATACAATCTTTAGTATTTCGTTTATATCTCCACCATCTCCTAATGTAATATTATTATAAATTGTTTCTGACATTAAATTAGGATTGTGCCCCATATATGCAATCATTTTGCTTCTTTCATATTCGCTGAAACTTTTTAGTTCAAGACCATTTATTTGAATTGAACCAAAATAATTATAATCACCTAAAAATATTTTACCAAAGGTTGATTTTCCACAAGCTATAGGCCCTGTAATACCAATTAAACTATTTGGTGTTGCGTATAAGCTTATACCATCTATAATTTTATTGCCATAAACATATTCAAAGGATAAATTATTGATATTTAATATAGCTTTATTTAAAATATTATCATCATTCATGTTTATTGATTTATTTTCTTCTAGATAAGGCTTAATTCTTTTCCAAGATACTGTAGCTTTTTGAACTGAGTTAAACAACTTAGCAGTTTTACTAGCCTTAAAGGCAAGAGCAGTGTATATAGTTAAATAAGATACGAAAGTACCTATACTCCATGCACCTTTTACTACCTTATCTCCTCCAAGAGCTATAACAATAATAACGCCAATCATAGCTATAACATTATAAATTGGTTGCATTGAATTTTCCCATATATTTGCCATAATAGCAGTTTTTTCGAAATCATGTAGACTCTCATTGTATAAATTATAATTTTCATTTTCTCTGCCATAAAGTCTGTAAAGTATTGAGTTATCTACCTGTTCATAGGTTAAATCAGAAATGCTACTTAGTTTTTTTCGATATGCGTTAGTATATTTATATATTATTTTTTTAAGTTTTTCAGCAATAATCATTGCTACAGGTATAAATATGAAAGTTAAAAGAGTGATTTTTACATCATAAACAAGCATATAAACAAAATATGCAACAAGAAACACACCAGTATCAAAAACTTCTGTTGTGAACTTTCGCATCCCCTCTACACAAGCATCAACATCTGAAATAGCCTTAGTCATTAGACTTCCCATATTTTCTTTTTCAAGTTGAACCTTAGTTTTATGAATAAGGTTGTTGTACAGTAAAAATCTCATAGCAGCGCTTGTATTATTAGCAAATCTTCTAATATACAACCTTTTAACATATCTAAAGTACTGTACTATTGCTATAGCAATAACAAAAGAAATGGATATATTAAAAATGCTTGTCAAATTTTCCTTTGCAATTAGTGAATCTATTAGTTTACCTTGAAAAATAGGACCAAGAAGTAACCCAACATTATATATGATTCCTGAAACAAAAACCATAAATATTGTAAAACTTTCCCTTTTCCAATAGCTGAAGATTTTATTTGGCTCCTTTATAGGAGCAAATTTATCCTTACTTTTCAATTTATAGCCTCCAACAAAAACTATTTAATTATTAAAAATTTAAATAACTCGTCTTTATAAATGCTATACCTTTTCCATAATGATGGAACAATCAATCCTTGTTCGTGCATTTTTTCAAATTCTTTAATTGTAACAATCTTTGCATCTACCACTTCTATCTTTTGAAGTGACAAATCTTCTAATTTAAAATCTAAAATATTAACATAAGTATCCATCATGCTGCTGCCTAAAAAATTAGTATCTATAAGGTTAAGAGCTTCTTTGTTTACTAATAATCCAGTTTCTTCTTTTAATTCTCTAACTGCACCTTCTAAACTATTTTCACCAGCTGTAACAGCTCCTCTTGTACATTCCCATAGTGAGCCGTGGCTTTTACTGGGATGTCTTTGAGTTAATAAAATTTTGCCCATTTTATCTATTGTCCATATTTCAACAACTAAATGATACAATCCCTTTTCTAATGCTTCTCCACGTATGTGTGTTTTTCCCGTTAAATTTCTATTTTTATCATATAAATCCCAAAGTTCCATATATTTACGTCTCCTATATTTTTCACCTATTAAAGAATCAATAGTTTGTTATCTTAATACATCATATAAACAACATTAATTATATCACACGCAAAAAAATGTTTCAATATTTATGGTATTTAATGGTCTAATCACAAAAAAAGATAGTTATATAACTATCCTTATCTCTTTGAATAAATTGCTGTTATCATACCGTCATACACAACAGTTTTATCACATTTTAATAAAATAGTTTGATTATTATTAGAAAATAATCGAATTCCTTTACCTAAAATTGTTGGTATTATAGTAAGATGATATTCATCTATTAAATTATGTTCAACGAGCTGATTTACAATACTCGCACCACCACAAATCCATATATCTTTTCCTTCTTGTTTTTTTAGATTTTCTATGAATTTAACGATATTACCATTAACAAACTCAATATTTTCTTTACTATTGATAATATTTACGCTTTTAGATGTAAAAACATAGCTTTTCATATCTTCATAAGGCCATGGTTGTGGTGACAACTCTGTTATAACTTGATTATATGTGGTCATACCTAAAATTACTGTATCGATATTTTTTATAAATTCAGAATAACTATTATCAGATTTTGTTTCAGTACCTTGACCATTTAACCATGCAACTCCACCATTTTCATCAGCAATGAATCCATCTAAACTCATAGCAATATATAAAATAACATTTCTTTTCATTATCATCCTCCAGTATTTTTTATTATTATACTATTTAGTAATTTTATAGTCAATTAGTTGTAAAATATAATAATTTGGCACAATATACATTAATGAATATTAATTTATATTAACGTATGTTAAATTTTATATTGACTTTGTTAACGTTTTTGATATAATATTGACAACGAAAATATTTTTATTAGGAAAAATTTGGGTTATTAAGGAGATGATTTAATGTTTATTGAAGAAAGACATCAAGAAATATTAAACATAATAAAAACTAATGGTAGAATATCAATAGGTGAAATTCAAGAAAAATTTGAAGTTTCTGTAGAATCAGCAAGAAGAGATTTACGAATACTAGAAGAAAAAGGCTTATTAAAAAGAACTCATGGTGGTGCTATTCCTATTAGTCAAGTAAATGCTCTCCCTCCAAGGCATAGAGATATGAAAAACATGAGTATTAACGCTAATTATGATGCTATAGTGAAAAAGGCAGTAACATTCATTAAAGAAAATGATGTCGTCTATTTGACAAGTGGCTCTTTAGGTTTTATTATGATTAATCATTTACCAAAAGATTTTTCATATACCTTAGTTGTAAATTCAGCTACATTAGCAGATGAGCTTAAGTATTGGGATAATATAACTGTTTACATTACTGGAGGAAAAATGCGAATGCATGGAACTACATCTTTAGTAGATAGCTTTGCTACAGCTTTTGTAAAAAATATGCATTTTGACTTATGCTTTATAACCGGAGCTGGAATTGAAGCAGATTTTGGGTTCTCTAACGGAACTGATGAAACAGCAACATTTCAAAGAACAGTTATACAAAACTCTAGAAAAAAGATACTTATCCTACCTAACCACAAGGTAGGTGTAAAAGCTTTTATAAAGGTTTGCGATACTAATAGTTTTGATACATTAATTACTGACTGGGATGCTGTAGAAGATGAGTTAATAAAAATCGAAGAAAAAGGTGTAGAAGTCGTAATTGTAGAAGAAAATCATTAATTTAAAATAATTTTGCTTTAAATTTGGAGGTTTACGATTCAATTAAAGAGATAAGCAATTTTATTTTCATAGAAAATGAACCATAAAAATGTGATGCTATAATGATTGTCGGAAGTTCACATCCTGAATTAGCTGAAAAGGCTTTGGAGCTTTGGAACGATGGCTATGCAAATTTAAAAGACGATTTTTAAAAATATTATTAGGACACAGTTTTTTATAATGTCTGTGTCCTATACCTCAGTTAATTTTTTTATTCAATCATTTTTTTAATATATTCTTCAATTTCATCTAATGAATTAGCGTTTTTTATAGATTCATAAGCATTTCTTTCATAAACAATACCATTTTCTGTTTCTAAAAATGCATATCTTACTCCATCTACAAAGCCATATTCTACTATATCAAGATAATAAACTGTTGCCCCATTCATCTCAATATATGAATTATCATCATATTTTGTTGGCATAAAGATGCCTTTAGTACCTACTCTTAATTTAGAAATCACATCAGTATCCTCTACCCAAATATTTTTATCAATAGGACAAGGTAGCAAAACACTAACCACATCACCTACATTTTTAGAACCTCTGTAATTTTTATCAATTTTAATTTTAACTATAGCTTTGTAATCCTTATAGCCATTAAAGTTAATTTCTATATTTTTAATATCAATAACAGTTCCTGCATAGATCTCTGTGTTATATTTTTTAAATAGCTCCTCTTCTGTTAGCCATTCTAGATCTGCATTAACCTTAAAATTAGGGTGGTTTTTCACATATTTAACTGATACTTTTCCAATTGAATTTGGCAATTTAAAATCAGATTTATTATTATTACTGAACATTAATAATATTAAAAATAATGTACAAGTAACAGTTGCTAATCCAGTATATATTTTTAATTTTTTATGTTTTTTATTTGAACTTATAGTTTTCTTTTGATAAAATATATTTTTTAATATTTTATTTTCTATATTATCGTTGAATTTTATATTATTTAAAGCTGATTTATATCTATTATTACTCATCGTCTAAACCTCCAATCATATCTTTTAAAATTTTTCTACCACGTGCCAATCGAGTGCCTATTGTAGCAGGTCTAGCTTTTAGAATAGCAGCTATTTCATTGATAGAATAATTTTCGTAATAATAAAGATGAATTGGTATTCTATACTTAACATCTAGGCTTAATACAGCACTTAATAGCTCATTATCCTCTTTTGGCATATATGTTAAATTATCAGGAATTGGGTTTATACTCCTAAACCAACCACTTTTTAGATAGTTTTTACACTTATTTATTGTGACTCTAATTAACCATGCTTTAAGGTGTTCTTCACTTTCAAAACCAGACTGTTTTTTCATAAAAGCAAAAAAAACCTCTTGTACAATATCTTCAGAATCAGCTGTGTTTTTTAAATATGAAAATGCCACTTTTAAAACTGTTATAGAATATCTATGTACTGTATCTTTAATAAATTCATTGAGCTCTAATGAATTATTCACACTTAATCAACTCCTTTCATATTGTATACAACTAAACCTAGTGATTTTTTTCATTTAAAATTAAATTTTATAAAACCTATAATTCAAAAAACAAAAATAGAAGCGTTTTTATCTTCTATTTCTATTATTAATTCATTAAATTTTTAAATACTACATATCATTGTTTCTACTTCTAGCATTGAAACAACCCTTGCAAAACGATTATTCCATATATTAAAATTATAAAATTTATAAAGATTTTCACCACTTAGATACTCATTGTTAAAAGTAGTATTTGTTTCTTCCGGGATAATAACTTTATAACCTAAATCGAAGGCAGATTTACAAGTAGCATCAATACAGTATTCAGTTTGAAGTCCTACTAATATAATATTTTCAATATTTCTACTATCAAGATATAATTCAAGTCCTGTTTTGAAAAAAGCGCTATTAAACTTCTTATCAAATATAGTCTCATCATCAGTTGGTTTAATTTCGTGATAAATTTCCCAACTTTGTGTGTTTTTCTCAAAAGGTGTTCCAACACCATCATCATGACGGACATAAACAACTTCAATATTGTTTTTTCTAGCAGATTTAATCAGCTTCTTAATATTGTCAATTACATTTCTTTCGTTGAAAGGATGAGCTTCAATCAAAGTGTTTTGAACATCTACAACTAGTAAAACAGTATTTTTCATATTAAACCTCCAATTATGCCACAAAGTGGCATCATAAATAGAAACGAACATTATCCGCAAAAATATATAACCATTATCTTTAACTATCATATATATAGTATCATAAATCATACTTAAAAGCTATTATTATTGTATAACTTATTACTTTATCTAATTCATTAAACTTATATATAATATTAAATAAAAATAGAAGCTATTTATGCTTCTATTTTTATTTAAAATAATATCTTGATCTGTTTTTTGTTTTATTTCCATATTGTATTGCTTGTTCAGGGCAGCGATTTATACAGGAAAGACATTGATAGCATTTTCCATTCCAAATAGGCTTATTATCCTTTAAAGAGATACAGTCAGTTGGACAATTTCTCTCACAAAGTCCACATCCTATACAAGTATCCTCTACCCAAAATGGCTTTATATCTCTTGCATACTTATTAAATGCAGGAGCAATTAAATTTGATTTTATAAAAGGCATTTTTCCATTACTAACTTGATAATTAGATTTTTTACTCTTAATTTCTAAGCTTATATTTTCTATCTGTTTTTTGGCTTCCTGTATCTTTTTATTTGCAACTTCATTAGTATCTACATCACTTCCAATTATATAATTGTTAGGCATAAAAATAGAATAGGAACTATTTAGCTTTATGTACTTAGAAAGTTTTTTTAGTGCAAGTCCAGCCTCTTCAACACAAGTACATATAGCATAAGAAAATGCTCCATCCTCTACTTTCACTTTTTCTATGAATATTTTTACTACTTCTGGTACTGCCCAAGCATAAATTGGAAACACAAGTCCTATAGAATCGTTTTTAGTTATTGTAATATTGTCTTTTTCACTTTTAATAATATCAATAATATTTATAGCAATATCATCAATATTTTTTGCTATTTCTTTAGCAACCCACTCTGAATTACCAGTTCCTGAAAAATAATAAATCATATAACTACCCCTCTAAATAATCTACTGAATCAATGAACTATCAATTATTTGATAATTCGCTCTATGTATGTACATTATCTTTCCGTCTATACTTAATCTTGTTGTTTTAGGCAAATCACCCGGTACTTCAACATATACGCTGTTACCTTGATATACACCTATTGGAACTCCCATTTGTGTGCTTATTATAATGGTTCTATTCTTTCCGATTTTGTTTTTAAATTTATTTATATTTCTATCTATCCATTGGATATTTGGTGTATTTTTTTCGCTGTTAATTTCATCGACACTAAAGTCTGTTACCATATCAAGTCCATCCTCAGCAAATATTATAGTATCTCCAACCATCAATACTTGTCTTCCGTCTATTGTAACATCCAGTACACTTGATTGATATGTTTTATCATTACCCTCGCTATCTAAGAATATACCTGACTCTTTAAGTGTATTTATAGACAACGAAGAGCCCTTCATTTTCAATGTTTTATTCCCGTAAGAATCATATACTGAAGCCACAAAATTAATACCTGACCATTCTTCTCTAACTTTGTTAAATACATTGTTTATCATAGCACAACCTGATAAGGATATTACTGCCAAAACAACGACACATATAAAACAAGTAATTTTAATTTTTTTCATTAGAATTCTCCTTTAAGCTAACATAATTATTATTATGTAAACCAATCTCCGTTATGACACGGAATATCATCATAAATAGTGCGAAACGTATTTTTTCACACTAATATACTTTTTTACAGTCAATTAAATTATGAAGTTTTTCTTTTTTTGCATATCTAACTAGATTTTCACAAAAAATATCAACTACTATATCATTTGTCAACGGTAATGATGTGTTGCCAGATACATGCGGTGTAATAATTGTATTTTTACAACTCCACAATGGATGATCAATTGGAAGTGGCTCTGGTACTACAACATCAAGTGCTGCTCCACCGATTTTATCATTATTAAGTGCTTCAATAAGTGCATCTTGGTCAATTGCTGTACCTCTACCTACATTTATAACAATTACATCATTTTTCATTTTTTCAAGCTCTTTAGAACCAATAATAAGCTTAGTTTCGTCAGTTTCTGGTAAACAAAGTGCCACAACGTCTGCTCCATCAATTGCGTCTAAAAGTCTATCATTAGAAAATATTTCATCTACACAATCAGGCTTTATACTAGTATTTCGTCTAACTCCACGAACAGTTGCACCCATTGCCTTAACTCTTTTAGCAAAATTTTGTCCAATGTCACCTACTCCTATAACTGTGATTGTACTATTCATTATAGAGCGTATATCACCTACCATTTTCCATCCTCTATTTTGTTGCATCTCGTAGTATTCAGGCATTCTTCTCATAAGCATCAATAGAACAGTTACCATATGTTCTGATATTGTTATACCATAGGCTCCAGTTGAATTAGTTAATAAAATATTTCCATTATTTATATTTTCAACATTCACATATTTATCTACACCAGCAAACGATGCTTGCATCCACTTTAAATTTTTAGCATTGTTAACTAATTTTCTGCTTGCCATTCCAAACAATACTTCACATCTGTCAATTTCATCTTGCGTAACATTTTCATAATCAAAAAAGTTAATTTCAAAACCACATTCCTTAGCTGTATTAAATAGTTTATCTTTTCGAGCTTCGTTTAAAAATGGAATACAAACCCCTATAATACTTGACATAAATACCTCCAATTAATTACTTTCTCTCAACTCCATATAATCTCAATCTATGATTATTACAATTTTTCTTGTTCTTTTTTCTGCTTAAGCCAGCATTTTATACACATTGCTACATATCTGTCATTACCACCTAAACATATTTGTTCACCTTCATATATTATCTTGCCATTTTCATCAATTCTAGCGTTTACTGTTGCTTTTGTACCGCATTTACATATAGATTTTATCTCTGAAATAGAGTCTGCAACTTCAAATAATCTTTTACTTCCGGGAAACATATGAGTAGCGAAATCAGTTCTTAAGCCAAAGCATAATACTGGTACATCAAAATATACAACTATGTCTAATAGCTCATCAACTTGTTTTTCAGTTAAGAATTGGCACTCGTCAACTATTATAACATCGTAATTATTCTTGTTTTTTTCAAATAGATCATAGATATTTTCCTCAGGGGTTACTACTGTTGCAATTGCAGATAATCCAACGCGTGATTTTACTATAAAATCACCATCTCTACTATCTATAGAAGGCTTTAAGAATAAAACCTTCATGTTACGCTCTTCGTAATTAAATTTTGTTATAAGTGCTTGTGCTGTCTTACTTGAGCCCATAGCTCCATATTTAAAATAAAGTTTAGCCATTATATCCTCCCGTTATGCCACGTAGTAATTTTTTTATCTCACACTTTTATCGTATGGAATTCCTTCCGCCTTTGGTGCACGAGATTTTTTAGATGTAAAAGCAAGTACAACCATAGTTGCTACATATGGTAGCATTTTATAGTAATTATTATTTATTCCTAAATTATTTAGGAAAGGAATAAGTGGTACTGAATAAGCCAATGTTCTTAAAAATGCAAAGAATAATGCTGCGAATAATATTTTTATCGGTTTCCATTGACCAAATATCATAACTGCTAATGCCAAGAAACCAAAGCCTGCAACACCAGTGTGACCATTTGTATTACCGCTCATAATTCCTACTGAATAGAAAAATCCACCCATTCCAGCAAGAAATCCTGAAATAGTTACTCCTGCGTATCTCATCTTATATACGTTAATACCTACACTATCCGCTGCTTGTGGATGCTCCCCACAGGCTCTTAAGCGAAGACCAAATTTAGTTTTATAAAAAATTACGGTCGCAATTATTAAAATTAAAAATGCAATATAAATTGTTAAATAAGTTTTTTTGAAGAATAAATCTCCAAGCACTGGTATTTGACCTAAAACCGGTACTTCATCTATAAAAAATCTTACTGAAGTTGTTATACCATCAGAGTTAAATTTCATTTTAGAAAATAGTAATACTCCAGCAGGAACAAGCATATTAAGAGCTGTACCTGTTATAGTTTGGTCAGCTTTCATGTTTACAGCAGCATAGGATAATAATAGCGAATAAATTATACCAGCAAGTGCTGCTACAATCATAGCAATTAATAAAATTATTTGAGCATTTAATCCTAGTCCTTGAATTGCTAACACAGTTAAGCATCCGAAAAATGCTCCAAATAGCATTATACCTTCAAGTGCTATATTGATAACTCCACTTCTTTCACAAAACATACCACCTAAAGCCACCAACAAAAGTGGAACTGCTACAGGAAGAGTACCTTGAACTAAATAGTAAAAAGTATTCATATTATTTCTCCTCCTTTTCATTTATGGTTTGTTCAATATTTTTTGCTTGACTTTCTATTATTATTTTCTTTCTCTTTTGAGAAAGGAATTTTGCAAATGTTTCTCTCATTAGTATTGCAAATGCAGAGAAATAAATTATTACTGCAATAACTATGTCAATAATTTCAGGTTTAAAGCCATATAGCCCACTAACAGCAGTTCCTCCTCTTTGCAAGTGAGATATAAATGTTGCTGAGAATATAATTCCTATAGGATTTGATGCACCTAAAAGCGCAACAGCAATTCCATTAAATCCAGTAACTGCAATTATATTAATAGGCTCATAAGTCATACTGCTACCAGCTATTGTAGAAGGTGCAAGTATGGCAAAGGCTCCACCTAAACCAGCTAATCCTCCTGCGATAACCATTGATAAAATTATATTTCTTTTACCATTCATACCTGCATACTTACTTGCATGTTTATTAAAGCCTGTTGCCTTAAGTTCATAACCAAAGGTTGTTTTATTTAATACTATATATAGTATAATTGCTATTATAATTGCAAATATAATTGATAAATTTAAATTTGAATTAGGAATACCTAATGAAGGAATTTGAGCTGATTGTGGTAAGTATGCCGTTCTAGCCATATCGGGTACATACATTCTTCCGTTACTTTGAATAGACATATCAACAAAATACATTCCGATATAATTAAACATAATTGAAGTTATAACCTCGTTAACATTAAAATATGCTTTAAATATACCAGGTATAGTACCCCAAAGCATACCACCTACCATTCCTGCTAAAATGCAAAGTATCCAATGAAATGCATTGTTCATTGGGAACATAAATCCAACATATAAGGCAAAGAACATACCCATAGTGTACTGACCTGATGCACCAATGTTAAACATACCCATCTTAAATGCAAAGCCAACTGCAAGTCCTGTCATAAGTATTGGGGTAGCAAAATACAATACCTTTGCAAAATCTGTTATACCACCAAATAAAACAGTTGCAAAACCTGGAAATGCCTCTAGTGGATTAGCTATAAGCATTACAATTAGACCAAATATAAGTCCTAGCGCAATGGCAAGTAAAGATGCTATAAAAGCATTGTAACCTTTAGATTTTTTAATATCACTTAATCTCATTTATCTAGTTTCCTCCTTTGGTTTTATTATGTTTCGTTTGGCACCTGCCATATATAATCCTAGTTCTTGTACATTTGTTTTATCAGGATTAAATTCACCGACAATTTCACCATCATACATAACCAAAATTCGGTCAGATAAATTCATAACCTCATCAAGCTCTAAGGAAACAAGTAATACTGCAGCTCCTGCATCTCTTTCTGCAACTATTTGCTTATGAATATACTCTATTGCACCGACATCAAGTCCACGAGTTGGCTGTACAACAACTAAAAGCTCGGGATTTCTATCTAGCTCACGAGCAACAATTGCTTTTTGCTGATTTCCACCTGACATACTTCTTGCTACGGTTATAGAGCCTTGACCACTTCTTACATCATATTGTCCAATTAATCGGTCTGAATACTCCTTCATAGCACTTTTCTTTAAAAAACCATTTTTTTGAAACTCTGGCTGCCAATATCTTTGTAATATCATATTTTCAGCAAGAGAATAATCTAAAACCAACCCATACTTATGTCTATCCTCTGGTATATGACTCATACCTAGCTTACTACGAGTTCTAATACTTGAGTTCGAAATATTTCTACCGCAAAGCTCAATAGTTCCACCATTTTGCTTTTCTATTCCAGTAAGTGCATATACTAGTTCACTTTGACCATTACCGTCAATGCCAGCTATACAAACAATCTCACCTGCTCGTACATTAAAGGAAACTCCTTTAACAGCATTGTTTTTATGAATTTTACTTGAAACACTTAAATTATTTATATTTAAAACAACTTCTTTAGGCTCACTTTTTGTCTTTTCAACTGCAAATTTAACTTTTCTACCAACCATCATTTCAGAAAGCTCTTCAATAGAAGTTTCCTTTGTATTTACAGTACCTATATATTTTCCTTTTCTTAATACGGAACATCTATCGGATACAGCCATTATCTCATTAAGCTTGTGTGTTATGAACAATATTGATTTACCTTCATAAGCAAGCTTACGCATAATTTTCATTAGTTCTTCAGTTTCCTGTGGCGTTAGTGAAGCTGTAGGTTCGTCAAAAATCAAAATTTCATTATCTCGATATAGCATTTTTAATATCTCAACACGTTGCTGCATACCAACTGTTATGTCTTCAATAATTGCATCTGGATTTACCTTTAATCCATATTGTTCGCTTAAATTTACAATTTTTTCTCTAGCTTCTTTTTTCATAAGGAATCCAGCCTTATTAGGTTCAACACCTAATATAATATTTTCTAGTACAGTAAAAATTTCCACCAGTTTAAAATGCTGATGAACCATACCAATCCCTAAGTTATTTGCATCATTTGGATTGTTAATTTTAACAACCTGCCCATTTTTACGAATTTCACCTTTTTCAGGCTGGTAAAGGCCAAAAAGCACACTCATTAGTGTTGATTTACCTGCCCCATTTTCTCCTAAGAGAGCATGAATTTCACCTTTTTTTAATTGTAAGGTAATATCGTCATTTGCTATAATACCTGGAAATTCTTTTGTAATATGGAGCATTTCTATAATAAAATCTTGCGCCATTTTAACCTCCATAGTTTATTATGAGTAATTTACTCATTAGTTTTTATTAAAATATTAAAGAATATAAAAAGGGAAAAGCAAGCGCCGTTCCCTTCTCTCTTTACATAAACATCATACCTTAGGCTTTGACCACTATTGACGTTAATAAATTATTAATAATTAATAATTAGTTATTATTGAACTGTTGTTACAGTTACTTTATTTAAGTTAAGTCCGCTGGTCAATTCGTCAGCTGTAGCATAACCATTTTCAGCACTAACTTCTATAGTTCTAATTGGAGTTACAGAGCCATCAACTAATTGAGCAAATACTACGTCATAATCAGCTTTTGTAAAACTCTTGAAACGGTCAAAAGCATTTCCTTTTGCATCACCTATAACAATTGTTGGAAGTCCAACACCTTCATTAGCAGCATTGAAATATGTTTTATTTCCACCAAAAGTATCCCATGTATTAGTTTTGTAGATAGCTTCTAAAACTTGAACAACTGAAGAACCTAATCCTTTAGTTGCAGAAGTTACAACAGTTGCACTATCATATCTTTGGTCAACGTCAACACCGATTACAAATTTTTTAGCTTCGTCAGCAGCCGACATAACTGATTTACCAACAGAACCACCGCAAGCAAATATTACTTCAGTGCCACCTTCAAACATTGTTTTAGCTGTAGCTTTATTTGTATCATTTTCTTCAAAGTTTCCAGTGTAGTGATATTTTACATCAACATTTACACCTAACTCATTAGCAGCTGCTTCAGCTCCTTGTAAATAACCATAACCGAATGCTTGAACAGCTGGTACAGCCATACCACCCATGAAACCTAATTTTGTGTATCCATCCTTAACTGCAGCGTATCCTGCTAAGTAACCTGATTGTTCTTCAGCATACATAACACTTGCAACGTTAGATTTTGTTTCAAATGTAGCATAATCAGCTGTATGAGGTTCACCATCTAAAAGTATAAATTTTACATCTGGATATTTAGTCTGTGCTTGATAAACTGCAACTTCAAATAAATATCCTGGTGTAACTACAACTTTTGCTCCACCTTTTACTGCTAAATCAATTGACGCTAAGTAACCATCATTTGATGCTTCTTCTGGTTTATAATATTTGTGTGATATATTATTTGCTTTAGCAAATTCTACAACACCTTCCCAAGCTCCTTGGTTAAATGACTTATCATCGATATTTCCTTTATCTGTGATAAGTGCAATTTCGTAAGCCTTTCCACAAGCAGTAAAGAATAAACTACATCCTACAAGCATTGAAAATACTAATGCTATTGATACTACTTTTTTCAATTGTTTCATTATCAAATTCCTCCCATTTTATGGTATTAAAATACCATTTATAGACTAATTTTAATATAATAACCACTCTTTGTCAATTAATTTGATTTTTTAAAAAAATAAACAAAAATGATGATTACTAGCTAATTTATAGGATTAATATGTCGAATCGTTACTTATTGACTTATTTTGCTCGTTAGATTTAACTATTTTAACTATTCTACTAGTTCCAAGTCTAGAACATCCTAATTCTATATAATCAATAGCATCATCTAAACTACTTATTCCACCAGCAGCTTTCATCTTTATGTTTGGTGCGATATGTTCACTAAATAACTTAATATCTTCTTTAGTTGCACCAGATTTTGAAAAGCCTGTTGAAGTTTTTATATAATCAGCTTTTGACTCACTAACTATTTGGCACATTTTAATCTTTTCTTCTTTAGTTAATAGACATGTTTCAATTATTACTTTTAATATTTTGTCTCCACATGCAGTCTTAATAAGCTTTATTTCATTTAGTATATCGTCATACCTTTTATCTTTTAAGTCACCTATATTTATAACCATGTCTATTTCATCTGCGCCGGAAGCTATTGCATCTTTTGTTTCAAATATTTTCACCGAGGTTGTGCTATAGCCATTTGGAAAACCAATTACAGTACATATTTGTAGCTTATCATCTACATACTCTTTTGCTCTTTTTACAAAGCTTGGTGGAATACATGCTGAAGCGCAATTATATTTTATTCCATCATCTAAAATTTCTTTGATTTCTTCCCATGTAGAAGTTTGCAAAAGAAGCGTGTGATCAACACAAGACAATATTTTTCCTATTTCCATAATATACCACCTTATATATTTATAATTTAAAGCGATTTTCTTTACAATTATATCACAGCTTTTGCAGCTGCTACTGTAAGCTTAATACATTCATTGACATCAAACTTGCTAACAATTTCATTACCTGAGTGGATATTTCTTGAAGGTATTGATATAACTCCACTTGGTACTCCACTCTTTGTTGTATGTATAGCTCCAGAGTCAGTTCCGCCAAACTCTAAAACTTCGTATTGATATTTAATATTGTTTTCTTTAGCCAATTCAGTTAAGAAATTTTTAACTTCTTCTGGAACTAGTAAAGAATTATCTCTAATTTTTATAGCAGCACCATTATCAAGCTTTACAGCCATTTTAATACCATCTAGAGAATCTCCTGTTGCAGTAACATCAAGTGCTATACAAAGGTCCGGATTTATGGCATATCCTGCAGTTTTTGCCCCTCTACATCCAACCTCTTCTTGAACAGAGAATACAAAGTACAAGTCATTTGTTGTATTAATATTTTGCTTTAAAGCTTCAATCAATACATAGCAGCCTATTCTATCATCTAATGCATTGCACATAACATATCCATCATTTTCATAATAGCTTGTTTTAGATACACACATGTCTCCTATGTTTACATGCTTTTCAGCTTCTTCTTTAGAAGGTACCATTATATCTATAAATAAATTGCTAAGCTTTAATTTTGAGTAATCTTCAACTTTCTCAACACACACAATACCTTGAGTTCCATTATTAAATATAACTCTTTGGTCTATCATTTTGTGTGGATTAATACCACCAACTGCACAGAATCTTAAGAAACCTTTTTCATCTATATCATTGATAAGTAAACCTATTTGATCCATATGAGCTGAAAATAAAACTTTTTTTCCAGTTCCTTTTTTATGAGCTATTAAATTGCCAAGTGCATCTACAGTAATTTCATCAACATAATTTTTAACTTCATTTTTTATAAATTCACGTACATTTTTCTCTCTGCCTGAAGGTGAGATTATATCTGAAAGTTCATTCATTAATTTACTATTAAATTGCATATTATCCTCCATTACGCCACTTCGTGGCGTCATAATAATTTTAGCGTAAAATAAATTTTACACTTGAAGAATCGTTTTTTGATTCTTCCATAGAGTGAAGCATATTTTTTCTTCACTCTTCCTACTTATAACTTCCTTATTTTATAAATTTTCTAAAACCACTTTAGCTAATTTTACTACATTCTCATAATCGTTCTTGCTAGCAACACTTACTGGAGAATGGATATATCTGCATGGCACTGAAAATGCCACGGCTCTACAGCCAGCTTTTCTTGTATGAATAGGACCTGCATCGTTGCTACCTGCATTACTTCTTCTATACTGATACGGTATATTGTGTTTTTTAGCTAACTCTGTAACAAAGTTTACATCATCAATGTTATATATTGTACTTCCATCAATAAGTGAAATCGCTGGTCCCTTACCTATAACTGTAACCTTGTCAGAATCTTTAACCTCTGGCATATCTGCTGATACAGTACCTTCTAGAACTATTGCAAAATCAGGTTCAACCAAGTCGGCGGCAACCTTAGAGCCTATAAGCCCAACCTCTTCCATAACAGTGAAGCATGCATAAAAGTCAACATCTAGCTTCATTGATAATAATTCAAGCATAACACTACATCCTGCTCTGTCATCTAATGCCTTAGCCTTTATAAGATTATCACCAAATTCAATATAATCACTTTTAAATGATACATAATCTCCAACGCTAACCTTTTCTTCTGTACTTTCCTTTGAGCTACTTCCTATATCTATATATAAGCTTTTAACTGGAAGTGTAGCTCCTTTTTCTTCTGCACTCATTAAATGAATAGCTTTTGAACCAATAACTCCAGGTACTTTATTTTCTCCAACTTCAACAAGTTTAGAATTTAAAATTCTATTATCAATACCACCAACTGTTTGGAACTTAATAAATCCACCGTCATCTATTGATGAAACCATAAGACCTACTTCATCCATATGTGCTGATAGCATTATTTTTTTCTTGTTATTATTACTTTTATTATGTGCTATAACATTGCCTAGTTTGTCAATTTTATACTCACAGCCGATTTCTTCTAACTTTTTCTTTATGTAATTTCTTACTTCAAATTCACATCCTGATACTCCGGATAATAAAGTTAAATCCTTTAAAAACATGTTATCTCCTCCAAATCAGAATTATCAATCTCATTAATGAACCTAGCTATTAATGAACCTATGCTTTCGATATCCTTCATGCTAACAACTTCAACAGAAGTATGCATATATCTTAAAGGTACAGATATGAGTACACATGGTACTCCAGTTTGTGATACTTGTATTGCTATGGAATCTGTTCCACTTCCAGCTGGTGCTATTTCTATCTGAACATTATAATTATATTGCTTAGCAACCTCTCTTAATTTCTGTGTAAGTCTTGGATTAAAGTTAGCTCCTATACAAATTCCACCACCTTTACCCATTTTCATAGTATCTGAAGGTAGCTCTGGAGTGCTTCCGAATCCAACGTCTACAATGATAGCTAAATCAGGTTTTATTTGATAGCTTGATGTTGTAGCACCTCTTAATCCAACCTCTTCTTGAGTAGTAGCTGTAAAATATACATTGCTTTTATGACTTATTTTTTGAAGTTCCCTAGAAGCTTCATACATAACTGCAACACCAGCTTTATTATCTAATGCTTTACATGTTACCATGTCGTTTTCAAGTGACATAGCTTCTCTATGTATGGTAACAACATCACCTATTGAAACAAGTTTTTCAGCATTTTCCTTTGACATTCCTATGTCAATAAATAATTGATCAGCTTTTACTGCTTTTTTCATTTCTTCAGCAGTTGTTATATGAGGTGGTTTTACACCTATTACACCTCTTAGCTTTTCCTTACCACATACTATAACATCTTGAGCTATTAATGAAGCAGGATTTATACCGCCAACTGTAGTAAATCTTAAGAAACCATTATCAAGTATTTCAGTAACCATCAATCCTATTTCATCAATATGAGCTGCTAGCATAATTTTTCTATCACTGCTGCCGCTTGCTTTAAATATGTAACTGCCTAATTTATCTTGTTCAAAGCTATTAGTATATTCTGAAAAGTAGTTTTTTAATATTTGTCCATTAACATGCTCATAACCTGATACAAAAGGACTGTTGCATATCTCAAATAAAAAATCTTTTGTCTTTGACATAAATACCTCCTAAAGTAAATTACTTTATATAAAAAAACAAAAAAATTACCACTAAGAACACGAAGAATGTCCTTCGTGCTTTATTCTTTGTGTCCTTTGTGGAATTTTTTTTGTTTAATCTTTATGTTATTTTAATAAATCTTCTAAGCCTTTTAATTGTTCTCCAATTGTAAACTCTTGTTCATTTTCGTCATGAGTAGAGTAAGAAACTGGACCATTGTTATTAGAAAATTCATCACTTTCTTTATCGTCTAAAATAAATGTTAAGTCTAATTTTTTACCTTTTCTATCTATATTAGTTATTTTAGCATCTTTAACTTCACTAATCTTAACAACTTGAGCTGGTGTTCTTAATTTCTCAGCTGCTACCTTAGCTATTGGCATAAAGAATTCTACATCTTCTTTTGCTTCTACATAAACCCCTTCTAATAAAATTCTTGTAATTTTTACAGGAATAATATCATTTACATTTAAGTTTTTAGCAAATGCGTCAAAAGGATGCTCAACTAATTGTTTCATACCTAAGCTAACTTTTCTATCTTTTTTACTGATATTTAAAATTTTAGCTGTTACTTCATCTCCAACATTTACAACATCTGTAACCTTTTCTGTTCTTAACCAAGCTAAATCTTTAATGTGTAATAAGCAATCTGTCTCTCCTATTGTTACAAACGCACCAAAGTCAGCTACTCTAGTAACTTTACCTGTAACTATATCTCCAACCTTATGTTCGTCACAGAATATTGACCATGGACTTTTGATTGTAGCTTTATAGCTTAATGATAATTTTTTATTTTCTACATCTACACTTTTTACTTTAACTTTTATTCTATCACCAACACGTAAAATTTCTGATGGATGTTTGATTCTATTCCAAGAAATTTCGTTAATGTGTAATAAACCATCAATACCATTAATATCTACAAAAGCGCCATAGTCTTGAAGGTTTTTAACAGTTCCGTCGTAAATTTCACCTTCTTTGATAGTTGCCCAAATAGCATTTTCTTTAGCTTCTTTTTCTATCTTTTCAATCTGTCTAGCAGTTAATACTAATTGCTTTCTACCTTTTTTGTTAACTGTATCTAATACTTGAACTTTAAGAGTTTTTCCAACATATTCTGATGGATCAACATTTCTGTTAATCGATATTTGATTTTTTGGAACAAACCCTTTTATACCGTTTACTTTTCCAAATATTCCATATTCAGATGCTTCTATTACTTTTATTTCTACTACTGATTTATCAGCCTTTAATTTCTCTAAAGATTCCCATATCTTTGTCTCTTCAATTGATTTTCTTGTTAAAACTACATTTCCGTCTTGATCACCTAATTTAACAACATGAGCCTGTATTTCGTCGCCTTCTTTAGCAACCTTAGTTAAATCTTCTATAAAATTATAACTGTATTCATCTCTAGTTAAAATTCCATCAGATTTATAGTTTAAATTTACAGATATGGCTTCAGGTGTAACGGCAATTACAGTTCCTTTAACTATATCACCTGTTCTTATTTTTGACACACCATAATCTTCAAATAATTCACTCATTGTTTTATTCTGATTCTCTGACATATTGTATAACCTCCTCGATAACCCAGTCAGGAGTAGATGCTCCTGCTGTTATCCCTATCTTTGTATTTTTATCTATATATTTATAAGGTATTTCCCTATAATTTTCAATTAAAAATGTTTTTTCACATTTCTCTTTACATAGCTCATACAATTTTTTAGTATTTGAGCTGTTTTTTCCGCCTACTACAAGCATAACATCACTGTTAGCTGCAATATTAATGCATGATTCTTGTCTTTTTATTGTGGCATCACAAATTGTATTATTCACCACTATATTAGTATAATCATTCTCATTTAAAAATTCAACTATTTCTTTAAAAATATTATTATTAAAAGTAGTTTGACATACTAAGCAGTATTTTTTTTCTCTATCTATTGAAAGTGTTTTTATTTCTTCAAAATTATTTATAGTATGATATTTACCATTTATCCATCCAATTATTCCGATAACCTCTGGATGTGATGAATCTCCTATAATTATAATTTCATATTCATCACTGCTATATTTATTAACAATTCTATGAATATTCTTAACTTTTGGACAGGTTGCATCAATATATTCTATGTTATTTTCATGCAAAGTATCAATTATTTTTTTGCTAACTCCATGTGAACGTATTAGTACTTTTGCATCTATTTTATCAATAGTGCCTACTATATCATTAATAACAATTAGACCTTTATTGGCTAAGAGTTCAACTACATCTTGATTATGAATTATTTCTCCATAGCTGTAAATCTTGCTTTCTTCATCTAATGCTTTTGTAGCGCAATCTACTGCATTTTTTACTCCAAAGCAAAAACCCATATGCTCAGCTTTTTTTATTTTCATAATATCATTCCCTTTAATTTAATTTACTCTCTAGCGAGTATATATCTCTTAATATTTGTTTACCTATCTCTGTATGATGCTCTGAAGTTATTTTCCCTTCTATATCTTCAAAATAATTAGTAGGCTCTCCAAATATAATTTCAACCTTACTAAATAATTTAAATTTCGATCTAATAAAAACTGGAATTATCAAAGAATTGCTCATATTAGCAATCATAGAAACACCTGATTTGGCATTTTCTTCATTATATTCCTTTACTCTAGTGCCTTCCGGGAATATACCTAAAACTTTATCCTCTTTTAAAAGTGAAATTGCATATTTTATAGCAGACAAACTTACTCCTGTTCTGTCAACTGGGAAAACACCTACACCCTTAAGTATATTTTTAAGTATTGGTACATCGAATAGTTCTTTCTTTCCCATAAAATTAATCTTCCTCTTAACAAAGCAAGCTATTAATACCGGATCAATCATTGATATGTGATTACAGCATATGATACATCTTCCATTTGTTTTATTAAAATTATCTGCATTAGTAACTTTTACTCTAAATATAATTAAAGCTATAATCTTACATATGCCTCTAAGTATAGTATATAACATTATATTTCTCCTTTTATTATATTTACTAGCTTATTTATTACTTCATCTATAGATAATTCAGATGTATCTATTACAATTGCATCATCAGCTATTTTAAGAGGTGAATTTTTTCTTGTAGTATCATTAAAATCCCTTTTATTTATATCTTCTATTATTTCTTCTAAAGTAACTTTTTCACCTTTATTTAGAAGCTCATCATATCTTCTTTTAGCACGAGTCTGAGCACTGGCTGTAATATAAAATTTAAATTCTGCATTTGGGAAAACAACAGTAGTTATATCTCTACCATCTATTACAATATTTTTAGTGCTAGCAATTTCTCTTTGTAAGCTTACCATTTTTTCTCTAACAACCTGTAGCTTAGATATTTCAGAAGCGAGCTTTGAAATATGCTCATTCCTTATATAACCTTCTACATTTTCTTCATCTAGATAAACATTGCTATTATTATAATCAATAGTAGTTTCTAATAGTATCTTATTTATATTATCTTCAGTTATTTCAATATTATTTTTATAAAACTTGTATGCAAAAGCTCTATACATTGCGCCAGTATCTATATATTCAAATTTCAGTTTCTTACTTAATAATTTAGCCACTGTGCTTTTACCTGCACCTGAGGGGCCATCCATAGCTATAATCATTTTAATCTCCTTAGAGTGAACTTGGTTCACTTTTTTAAGTCTAGTCTTAGTCTTTCTGCTTCTTTTAAATATATGTTTTTAGGTTTAAAATCATTTTCTTCCTTATTTATGGTTACCATAACTCTAATGCACATTTCTAAGCTATTTTCTACATACATTTCTTGAATGCACATTAAGCTACAATTAATAAATCCTATTTCTCTAGCAAACTTAGCTGGATATGCCTTTGTTATATCTTTTGTAGCTGTAAAAATTAAGCTTGCGCAATCATCTATCGTAATATTATTTTCCTTTAGTATTTGCTCAAGCATATCTATAGTATTAATTCTAATCTCTTCTATGGTGTTTTCTTCTATAGTTATTGCACCACGTATACAATATTGTCTCATTTTATCACCCAATATATTATAATATATTACAAAAAATTAAACAAGAAAAAAATGCCCTATTGCTATTAGGCATTTTAAATATATCTTTGTCAAAAATCTTAACAGTACTATATGGCTATTTTAATTTACTAAATATTTTACATTAATTGTAATAGACATTGAAATTAGTTATAAATTCATCTATTCTATTATCAATCATTTTGTTTATTTCTTCATTTTTGTAATCAAATTTTTGATTGGATAACTCATAAATAGAATTTGCTACAAAACTAGAAATTCTATTACTATAACCTCTATTAATATAATAGTAATTTGCTATAATCTTTGATGATTCTTCATTTTTAACTAACATTTCATAAACATTATTTATGAGATTATTTATTTTCATATCTACTTCTTTACCTTGCTCAGCTCTCATTTTAAATTCTCCTATATATTTCCAATTATCATCTACCTCTAACAGTTTTTTTGTCCTTTCTGCATCAAATACAGGTGAAAAATAATGAAATCGATCTGAAACATATAGATAACTTGTTTCACTAACTATATAATTAGCTAGGTCATAAATTTTATTATTTGTTATCTTTTTATACATATAAAAGCATGGTGATAGAAATGTATCTGGAGATATGACTAAAGTTTTATTTAATATTGATTCACCCATATTAACAAAATCACCGTAGTCTGTTATAAAATATGTATTATCTGTATTACCTGTATTATCTGTATTACCTGCATTATCATAAAGCATTAATTCAGAATTTTCATCATATATAACAAAATCATTTTTACCATATTTTTGTTTAAATACACTATCTTTATTTAATGAACTATCATTAAATAGTATAAAATCATCACACATACCTACTATAGTATTTTTTAATGATTCCTTAAATTTATCGTTATCTTTTAAAACTTCACTATCTTCATTTACAAATTTTAAACCATTCTTATCAAGATAGTAATCTAGTATCTGTTCATATTCAGTTGGAGTAACTTTAAATTTTGCTCCACTTTCCTTCATCTACTGTTTAATATTAAGATAATCCTCATAGGTAATTATCGATTTATCCGTATTTATTCCATAATAATTTAAGACATCATTGTTAACAGCTACTGCTCTATAGCCTACACCTAGAGGTATGCAATATCTATCCTTATATGAACTTAACAAACTGTCATAGTTATTCAATTTTGAATAGTCAGCATGCTGTTTGGATATATCAGACATGTACCTTGCATCCTCAATAATGATCATATTACCATTAGCAGCAGCGGCATTTCTTTTTAATATATAGTCTTCATGCGACAAAGTTTTCTTATCATATCTTACAATTTCTAAAGGAATTTTATTTTTTTCACAGAAAAATTTTGAGTTTGCAAGAATTGAGTCTAATGCATCAGAATAACCACCTGCATCTTCAAAATCATAGCACCATATTCGAATTGTAGCATTTTCATCATTAGTTTTATTGCATGATGTGCATAAAAAAATCAATATTATTATTAAAATAGTTGAAATAAATCTTTTTATCATATTATCTCCTCCAATATAAATTATTGATTTAATTATATACTATTATTTCTCTCTTGTGTTCAAATGTACATGAAAGTTTAAAAAAAGACATGAATTTTGTATATCATGTACTAATAATGATACATATAACAAGCCTCACTTTTACAATATGCAACTTCAGCTGAGTTTTTTTCATCATAATATTAAACTGGTTGAAAAATTAATTTTTTAATTCCATCATAGGTAAGCGACTATCCCATCATAATATTGGACTGAAAACAATTAATGTTTTGAATTATAATAATAAAAAACCCCTATAACGGAGTTTTAAATTTATATTTTTATTATTAACTATTTATGTTTTAATTTTTACTTCAGAAGGTTTTATAAATATATATATGAAAATAGATGACACAATAAAATATATAGATGTTATATAAAAAATTGCAAAAGCACTATATTTATCAATTATAAGTCCAAATATTGCACAAGCAAAAGGAGTAGATGCGGTAGCTATTATTGAGACTATTGATGAAACTCTACCTAAAAATGATATGTTACATTTTTGCTGAATTCCTGTTGATACCCACATATTTAAGACCGATGCTATAATACCTATTGTACTATATATTAATATTGCTACTACTTTAGTATGTATAAATGTACTTATTAGTAGAAGTCCACCTAAAATAACAAATGAAAAAAGAACTACAGAGTTGAATTTGACATTTAATTTATATATAATTGGATATATTATGCTTCCAGTAACTGTTCCTATTGAAAATAAAGTCATTAATAGCCCTGCCCAAGACTCATTTAGAACAAATACCTCTTTAAGAGAAATAGGTAAAAAATTTAATAATGGAGATGCAAGTAAACTTATTAATAAAAACACACTTATAAATCCTATTAGTACTTTTTCACTTAATAAATATTTACACCCGCTAACTATATCTATTCCTATTTGTTTCACATTAACGCTTTTATTTTCAGTAATATCATTAATTCTCAAAAATAGTGCAAATATAGCCGATATTAAGAAAGTAAATGAATCAAATATAAATAAGATATTTTTACCTAAATTAAACATAATTAATCCCGCTAAAGAATATCCAATACACCTTGCTATATTATTTGATAGCGTTACAACTGAATTTAATACTGGCAAATCTTCCTTATCGACTGTTAAAGCTACAGTTACTCCATAGCATGGCTCATAAAAGCTTTCTGCAACTGATACTATAAAAGCAATCAAATTTATGTGCCATAATTCTATGATACCAAGCCAAGACAAGACTGGAATCATAAAAATTGTTATTGTACGTACTATTTCAGAAATAAAAAGAATAGTTTTTTTACTAAATCTATCAACTAATGCACCGGCAAACGGGCTTACTAGCAAATTTGGAATCATACTGAATATCATAACAGTACTCATAGCTAATGCAGAACCAATAACATCATATACCAAATACATAAGAGCTAAACTTTCAAATGAATCTCCAAATTTTGAAATTGTCCTGGATATCCATAGAAATATTGCATTTCTATTTTTCATAAGATTTTTCACACTTATACCTCATCATATTTTGATAATAATGTCATAAACATGTATTTATCTTCTTCGTTTTTATCTTCTAACTCTGAATATTTTATTAAAAGTTCATTTAGCTCTTTTTTGAACTCTTTAACCTTTTCATCGTTAACTCTGATAACTAAAAAAGCTTGTTTATTTGTTGTATTTGGATTTGAACATACATTTTGAAATGATTTTTTTACTATATCTCGATATTTTTCAATACTAGATAATAAATTAAGTTCCAAGTTATAATCACTGCATGAATTTAATATTAAATCAATATCATCTTTTCTTAATTTAAAAACATTATTTACTTTTTGATTTATTATATCATTTTTTACGCATTCAATAATTTCATATTCTAATAATTTATTTATGTAATATTTTAGCTTCATTGGATAAATATCTAGCTTTTTGAGCAATTGTTGTTCCGATAATTGATTATCCATTAGTTCGATAATTATATCCAATAGTTTACCGCTAAAAATTTCTCTAATAATATTTTCATCTAATATTTTTAATTTATCAGTACTGCTTATATATTCACTCATAACTTTTGACCTCCATGATCTAACTAAAATTCTAATAAAGGTATTATGCTGTCTATATCACATCTACCTAATACAGCCATACACAATTTTTCTGTTGAAAATAAATCATTTGCAACATCTTTAATGTCTTCAATTGTAATTTTATTTAGTTCCCTTAACTCTTCTTCTAATAAAAATATACTTCCGCAGATTGCGTTGCTGCCAATTGTTTTTAGCTGTGAAGAAGTTGACTCTAAGCCGTAAATTAAACTAGTCTCTTTTATTCTTTTCATTTTTTCCAGCATTTCTTCTATAATATTACCGTTTTTTAAGGTGCTTATCTCATCAATAATATATTTAATAATTTCGCAAACATTATCATTATTCGCTGAAAATGATAAGCCTGTAATACCAGTAGTAGATAATGGTGTATTAAAACCATTCAATGAATATACTAATCCTCTTTTTTCTCTGATTTCCTTGAATAAATTACTTCCTGGCTTAATTAAAATATTTTTTAAAATATCTACATATCTACATCTGCTATCTATAGCTGAATAGGATGAAAATCCTATCCCAATAGTTGAACGATCCCCTACAAAGCTATCATTAAGATATATTCCAGGATTATCTTGTAAAATCGCCTTAAAGTTATTTGTATATAAATTATCATTCCATTTATTAAAATATTCTACTATTTTATCTAATGTATCATCATAATCAAGGTTTCCAACGACAACTATTGTTGAATTTCCAGGAACATATGCGGTCTTAATTAAATTGTTCACCATTTTTGTTGTAATCTTTTTTATAATATCTAATTTGCCAATTGTTAATTGCCCAAAGCTATAATCACCCCATAAAGCCTGTCCTAACCTCTCTCCTATTTGGCTAGATGAGGTTAGATATGATTCAGCTTCTCTTAAAACAATTTGTTTTTCGTTTTCTAAAACTTCTTCTGTTATTTCCTCTTTATCAATAACCATATATGATAATACTTCTATAATTTTATAAAAATATTTACTAAGTCCCTCTATAAAAAAACAAGTATAATCTTTCGTAGTTGTTCCATTGTATTGGGCACCAAACGATAAAAGCTCTTCTAAATTTTCATACATTGAAAGCGAGCTATTTTTACTTTTAGTTTTAAACATCAAATGCTCTACCAAATGTGATATACCATTATTTGTACTGTCTTCATTTTTAGATCCCTGATTTATCCATACTCCGCATGATATAGTTTTTTGTTCAGGTATTTTTTTTAGTAAAATTTTCAATCCATTATCTAGATAGGACGTTAATACATTGAACATGTTATCCTCCCCTAAAAGTTTAATTAAATATGTATAATAATTTATCTATTATATTATTCAGCCATTAATTTATTTATATTAGTTCCTGCAATATTATATAAGCTGTAAAAATAGCCTTGATTATTAACAAGTTCGTCAAATTTTCCAATTTCCTCAACTTGGCCATTTTTTAAAACGATTATCTTATCGTATTTACTTAAAATCTCTTCATTCAATTTATGAGTTACAACTAAGCACGTTAATTCATCTAATGATAATATTGAATTTTCTATATTGTAAGCATTTTCATTATCTAAACTAGATGTAGCCTCATCTAATATAAGGATAGGTGTATTTTTAATCAATGCTCTTGCAATAGCTATCCTTTGCTTTTCTCCGCCTGACAAATTACTTCCATTTTCACCTACTAAACTTTTTTCTCTTTTTGGTAATGAATCCACTAATTTTCTAAGACCTGACTTACTTATTACATCATTAATAACTTTAGAATCATAATTATTATATAGTATAATATTATTTTCGATTGTATCATCAAACATAAATACATTTTGTTGAATTGTTGAAATTAGATTGTACAGGCTATTATAATTTATATCTGTTACTTTTTGTCCATCTATTGTAATTTCGCCAGTATAACTATCGTAAAATCTCAATAACAATAGTAAAAGAGTAGATTTTCCGCTTCCGCTTCCGCCTACAATTGCACATTTTTCTCCTTTTTCTACTTCAAAAGTAAGTCCATTAAGTACTTTTTTGTCATTATTATATTCAAACTTTACGTTGTCAAATTTTATACTGCTGCTAAATATAGATTTGTTTAAACCTGCATCATTTATGTTTTTATTATTTATTAAATTAATTATTTTTTCATTTATTGGATTTATAGCTTTTAGTTTAGTTATACATCCGCTTAAATTCATAATTGGATTAACTATACAATTCATCAACTGAGTGGCTGCAATTACACTACCTACTGTCATTTTACCCTTTATGGTAAAATATACACCTATAATAGTTGTTCCAAAAAAAACGATGTCCCCTAAATATTGCGAAAAAATATTTACAAAGGATTTAAAATTAGAATAATTATACTTTGCATACTCACATTCATCATTTACCATATTATAGTCATCATTAGCCTTAGATTCTATATTGAAACCTTTTATTACTTCAAATCCCGAGAATAAATCTTTTATTTTTATAGTAAATTTACTTAAGCTATCTGAATAATGTTTATTTTTAATACCAAGTTTTTTTCCAAATAAAAATGAAGGAATAACAGGCAGGATTGATGTTACCGTTACAAACAAGCATATTATAGGATTTATACTTATCATAGATATTAAGCCTAAAACAAACATTATTATATATAAGATAATTATTAAACCATTTGCAAAATAATCATTTTCCACTAACTTCATATCATTAGTAAGTGTAGAAATGTAATTGGCACTGTTTTCATCCTTAAACAGCTTTATATTTCTTTGCATTATACTTTTGAAAATATCTTGCTTTAGTATTAGCATTGATTTATATAAATATTTATTGCCCAATAGTTCACATAAAAAAGCAACTACTCTTCTTGTTAATAAAAATATAATAACAAAAATACAAACATTAAATAACTTGTTTAAAGATGAATTATATGCGCAATCAATTATGCTTTCTAACGTAAATGCTACCCAAATATTTAAAACGCATACTAAACTTATAAGAATAACATTGATAAATAGAAGTATTTTATTTTTAAAAAGGTAATTTTTCATGTTTTCCCCCTAATAAATTTAATCTGTAACAGTAAAAAGCTATGCTAAACTATATAATTAACATAGCTTTGATATTTATGTTTTATCAACATGAATTAGAACATCCCATATGTATAAGACTATTTTTATTTCCATCACTATTTACTTCTGTTTCTTCATCCAGAAATGATATTATTTTATTTTCAGTCTCCATATCGTTTGTATTAGAATCTTGCTGATAAATTTTCTTCTTATTTTTTATTATTTTTGGTGTTTCCTTCTCTTTACCCATATTTACCTCCTCTTAATATTTATATAATCCATTAAACTAAGAACTTATGGTTAAGTGTTACTTGCTAATTTATATTTGTTTATGAGTTTTTGTTTTTCACACTCTATGGCTTCTCGATAAATATTTTCACTATTGTCTAAACTGAATAAATCCCCGCATAGTTCACACAAGCTTGTATATTTATTTTTTAATTTAATATCTATATTATATTTATCTATAGCTTCAGTGAACCATCTAGCGCCATAAGTTTCTAATAGCTTCAAATACACATTATTATTAAAATATTCTATAATTTCTTTTATTGAATGTTCCTTAGCCAAATTAGCTGACAAATGATTGGTTTTATCAGTTATACCACAGCATGGAAATACTCTTCCATATGAATCTATAACTAAAGTGTTTAAATTACTGCAAATGCAGCTTGGTATTGTCTCCTGATATATAAATTCATTCTCGCCTATATTAGTTTTCGCTCTTCCGCATGCTATGCAAGGCCACTGAACAATTTGATAACCCATAATCTCATTTTCTAATTCCTGTGCAATATCTTTAAGCTTTAAACTACTTTTTGTTACAATTGTATGTAAATCAATCCTGATTTTAATATTTTTAGATGCTCTTAAAATATTTTTAATACATTCATATGAAATATATTCAGCATGAAATTGATCTACGCTAATATATAAACTTGTAACTCCTAAAGATTTTAATTCTAAAATTACACTTCTTGCTTTTTCAACATTAACAGCCCAAAATCCATTTGTGCTAATTGTTATAGGAATACCTTTTTGATTGGCCTTTTTACATATTTTTATTAAGCTGTCATATAATAAAAATGGTTCACCACCAGATATAGCAAGATTTTCAAAGCTCTCTATTTCAAAAGCTTCATCTATATATCTATATGCATCATCTAAATTCATTATGTCATTTTTATATTTATCACAATTAAATACGCATATATCACATTCTGCATTACATTTATAAGTCATCAATAGAGTTAAAGTCCTAAATTTCATAGTTTCCTCCATAACGCCACTTCGTGTCGTCACAAAACATATTCTTTACTATTCTAGCTTTTCTACAAAATTGATCCAAGTAATCAGACCAATTGTCGTAATACTTATAAGCTAAACATTTATTACACCATTTTTTGTACTGGCAAGAATTACATTTTTCGTCTTCTACACATAATTTATTATCTACTAAATCTATCAAATCATTATTTTCCCAAATTTCATCAAAACTACTATCTAATAAATTACCAACTTGGTGTCTATATAATTCACACGGATACACTTCTCCTAAAGGTGCTACCCAAAATTTATCTCTAAATGCTGAACACGTAGTTTTGCTAAACCTTAAATAATTATTTTTATAAAGCCAGTTTATTGTCTCACTGCTCACACAGTATTCATTTGTGTTTAACTCATCATTAATATTAGGTAAAATTTGAGTAAATATCTCAAATTTAATGTTATTTTCCTTAAAGTAATCTATTATATCCTTGATTTCATTTTCATTTTCTGTAGTCACACAGCATTTGCATATTAAGTCTATATGGTATTTTTTTAGTATTGCTATAGCATTAATAGTTTTTTTATAAGAACCGGCAGTGTTGGTAAAGTTATCAAACTTTGCTTCATCAATTGAATGAAACGAAATACTTATATTAATATTTTTATATATAGATAATATTTTTGCTATTTCGTCTGTTATAAAATAGCCATTAGTTTGAATTGATACATTAAAATCAAGATATGAACAATACTCTATAATATCTAAAATGTCTGGATGTGCAAATGGTTCTCCACCTGTAAGATACAAAGTGTTTATGCCTGATGAATTCAGTTCATCTAAAACTTTAGTTATTTCATTATATCTAAGAAATTTTGATTTTGAGCCATTTACATAGCAGTATTTACAACTGTAGTTGCAATTATAAGTTAGTTCGAACTTTGCATACTGCGGTGTACGTGTCTCTAATGCTAATTTATTTAATTTATATATATCATTAATATTTTTGTATTTTACCTTTTCATTTTCATTATCTTTATCAACCAAAACATTTTGATTATAAAAAATTTTTATTAACTCGATATTATTACTTTCTTCGTTATCTTCAACATAGCTAGATAACAAATCAACTATAGATTCAATCACATCTTGTTTTAGAAATATCGGATAATAATTTTCATCATTATTGCTTACCAACAAATACTTTTGACCATTGCGTAATTTTTTTATTCTAATATTTGGATTTAATCTATATTGAACTTCACTCAGCATAATTTACCACACTTTCACACATATTTTTTATTAAATCTGCGTTAAGGCAATAATCACTTTTATTTTTATAGTATAAGATTATACCTGGACAATACTTACAATATCTTTTTATATCACAATTTTGACAGTCATCAGAAATTTCATAAATTTCTTTATATGTAGATAAGGCTAAATTACTATTCCATATATCGATAATATCATCAATTAATAAATTTCCTATCTTTTTTCTATACTTCATACATGGTAAAACGTTGCCACTGCAATCTATTGCAAACTTAGATTTTAATGCAGAACAAATATTATTTATGTATAAATCTTTACATCCAACTAAACTAGGAAAAAATTTTTGAAGTTGTCCAACATTTGACATATCTAAAGAATACTTTTTAACTTTTTCATAACCATCAAATGTTGCGCAAAGATTTATAGATGTATCTATTTTTATGCCTAATTCTTCTTCCAATTCTCTATACTCATTTAACATACCTATATTTGGATTGGTTAAGGGACTATTTATTGAAAATTTTATATTGCTTTCTTTTAATAAGTTTATTCCATTAATTATAGATTTGAAGCTACCTTTTCTTCCTGTCAATTCATCACACATTTTTTCATTAGGAGCTAATAAAGATGTACTAATATGATTTATGTTTCCATTTTTAAATTCTTTTATTATTTCATCATTCAATTGACTTGCATTAGTGAAAATAGAAACAATAAATTTTTTTGCATTAATATATTTTAATATATCTAAAAAATCATTTCTTGATAATACCTCTCCACCAGTAAGCTCTAAAAATACAATTCCCATATCATCTAATTTATCAATAATTTGTTTAATACCTTCTAAATCTAAGTCTTCTTGCCCTCTAAGAGGTTCAGCATAGCAATAATAACAAGAAAAATTGCATTTTTCCGTTATTTCGAATTGAACTCTTAATGGTACTCTATTTTCTAAAAACAATTTTTCTATTTCAATCTCATCTTTTATAACATTACCATTGTGCTCTAATAAATATTTAAAAGTAATATCACTATAATATAACATTCCTAGAGAGGTTTCTTTTTTAATGATACTCATCTTCCCTCCTAAATAATTTAAAATTAGTATAAGTACCTATACAAGCCTACAAGATAGAATATGTAACCTATTTAATTAAATTTTTATATTTAAATTAATTTACTATATTTTAAATAATACTTTTAGCAACCAGTTATGCCACAGCCACCATTTAAGAAAGGCGCCATATCATGATCTCCAACTTTATCTTCTGCACTTATATAGTTTTGATCACCTGTAAAATTATTTTTTTCATCTTCTAACAATTTTGCAAATTTCTCATCAGACATTGTGTCTACATTATTTTCATCTAAAATTCTCTTAATTACTTTATATTTGTTATCTGGCATAATGCCACCTCCATTATTTTATAAAATATCAAATATCTATCTTGTAGGATTGAACATATTTATAAATAAATATATGAATATATTCATTAATAAATATGTTTTGTAAATCAATTTTAACATGCATAATGAAAATATGTAAATATAATTAGCTCGACATATTTATACAATTAAAACACATTTGTCATATTTTATAATTTCATAATAATCAACTATAATACAGTATATTTCACTTTATTTATTAAATTTCAGCAATTATACTAATTGAATAGCAATTCATATTTATACATATATTTTGTAAACAACTATGAAATACTGTAAATTTATGTAAAAAATGTTCTATAAATATTTAAATAAAAAAAAGTCTCTAAAGTCATTTTTTGACTTTAGAGACTATGTTTATTATTAATTTTTATCCTGCTGATAAATACTATGTTTATCCCATAAATCTTCTAAATCATTAAAGTATTGAACTATATCATTTCTTTCCTTTGCTCCTATATTTAGGATTAAGCTGTTAATCATGCACATTGGAACTACTAAGGAATCTACAAATGATACAATATTATTTTTTGCTAAAAGCACTACATCTGCTAAGTCACAAAATGGTGATGCTTCAGTATCAGTAATTGCAATTATTTTTGCTTTCTTTTCTTTAGCCATTTTAGTTGCATCTATTGTGCTACTAGAATATCTTGGGAAGCTTATACAAATAAATACATCATCTTCCTTAACACGAATAATCTGTTCAAAGAGTGAATTTACTCCGGTATTGTTAAGTACTTTTACATTATCCAGCATAACATCTAGGTAAAACCCTAAATAGTTAGCTAATGTAGATGATGTACGCATACCTAATATATATACTTTGTTTGCATTAGAAATAAGATTTGTTGCCTCATCAAGTGCTACGGCATCTATATTGTCTAGCATATACTTCATACCGTTTATTTCATTTCTTATAATTTTTTTATGAAATTTTTCAGTGTCTTTATTAATATCTTCATCTAATCCAATTCTTTGAACAGTAGTTAGTTTATTTTTAATTAAAACCTGCAATGATTGTTGCAATTCAGGAAAACCCGTAAAACCAAGAGCACCAGCAAATCTAACTACAGTAGATTCACTTACATCAACTGTTTCGCCTATTTTAGAAGCAGTCATAAATGCAGCTTTGTCATAGTGTTCTATGATAAATTGAGCTATCATTTTCTGACCCTTACTAAATTTATAATAATTATTTTGGATTAGAGTTATTAAATCAGATGTATTATTCATATTTTCCTCCATTACACCGATTCACAGCGTCACAAAGAGTGAAATATTTTCACTCTGTGAAGGATGTTTTTCCTTCACTCTAGTATCCTTTTACTAAATTAACGCCTTCTTCGAAAGCTTGAATATTTTTTTCTATTGTCGCTTTTGGAACTCTTTTTGAAATAGAATTTTTAATAGTTTCAAGTTTAATTATATCTTTACACATTATTTCATATATTACACCAATTGATACTATATTTGCAACCATAGGAATTCCTATTTTATCAGCCGCAGTATCTATTATTGGTAATTTATATACTTTTTTAGCTTTAACATCTTCTGGAACTTCAACGTCTTTATCAACTATTAAAATTCCATCTGCATCTAAAGATTTTATATACTTATCAAAAGATTTTTGTGTTAAAGATAATAATAAATTATTTTTCATAACTTTTGGATAGTTTATTTCACCATCATTAATTATTACTTCAGCTTTACTTGCTCCACCTCTAGCCTCTGGGCCATATGATTGTGTCTGTATAGCATTTAAACCGTCTTCTATTGCAGCATCTGCAAATATTATAGCAGCTAGTATAACTCCCTGTCCACCAGAACCGCTTAATCTCATTTCTCTTTTTTGAAACATAATTACCTCCATTACGCCGTTTACGGCTTCACAATAATTTTAGTGTGAAGAATGTTTTTTTCACTCTTTACACTCCTTCTGATTAATGTTGGAATTTCTCAACAATTTTTTTATAGCTTTCAGTATATTCAGGTAGTGGATTATTATATAATTCACCTATAATTATTTTATTTTCGCCTAATTCAGGTTTTTTCTCAACAACTTTTTTGTCAGCACAATTATCTTTTAAGTAAGCTAACATTTTAGGTGCATCACCTTTTTTGTTCTTTCTTCCATAGTATGTTGGACATACACTTATTCCCTCTATGAAAGAGAAACCTTTGTTTTGAATTCCTTTTTCTATTAATGTAGTAAGCTGGTTTGCATGATATGCTGTAGCACGACCAACATAAGTAGCTCCTGCGCCTTGTGCCAATGAGCATAAATCAAATGCTCTATCAATATTACCAAAAGGTGCTGTTGTTGCAAAATCTCCTGTTGGTGTAGTTGGTGAGTATTGACCACCAGTCATACCATATATATTATTATTAAAGCATATTGTAGTTATATCTATGTTTCTTCTAGCAGCATGAATTAAGTGATTACCACCTATTGCTGAACAGTCTCCATCACCAGTAACAACTATTACGTGTAAATTTGGATTAGCATGTTTAACACCTGTTGCAAATGCCAATGCTCTACCGTGTGCAGTGTGTAAAGTATTAAAATCTAGATATCCAGGTGCTCTTGATGAACATCCTATACCTGAAACTACACAAACATCATCTTTGTTTAAGCCTAAATTATCTATTGCTCTAACTAATGCGTTTAGTATAATTCCGTGACCACATCCCGGACACCAAATATGAGGTAATTTATTTTCTCTAAAATATTTATTTGTTATATCGTTACAATTCATCATTATTATTTACCTCCGTTAATCGCTTTGATAATTTCTTCTGGAGTTATTAACTCACCAGTAACTTTTGTAATTTTATTAACTTTGCAGCTTTTTCCAGCGATTCTTTCTACTTCATAATAATATTGACCTAAATTCATTTCAGCAACATAAATTTCTTTTGCTTTCTTACCTACTGAAGCAATTTGTTTTTCTAACATTGGCCATATAGTTATTGGTCTAAACATACCTACCTTTTGTCCGGCTGCTCTTAACTCATCAATTGCCTCTTTGGCACTTCTTGAAACACCGCCAAAAGCAATTACAACTACTTCAGCATCATCTAATTTATATTCTTCGTAGAATGAAAAATCATCTACGTTCATTTCAACTTTATTGCAAATTCTTTCTACTAATTCACCAGATAATTTATTGTCATTAGTAGGGAACCCTGTTTTATCATGTGTTAAACCAGTAACGTGAATTCTATATCCTTCACCAAAGGCCGGTAATGGATGTACCATTGTTTTTTCATCCATAAAATTATCAGCATATTGTACAAAATCCTTTGGCTCACAGTTAGGTTTTGTTCTATTTAAAACTTCAATTTCTGATGTATCTTTTATCATTAATTTTTCTCTCATATGTCCTACGGTTTCATCCATAAGATATATAACAGGAGTTCTATATTTCTCTGCTAAATTAAAAGCTGTTATTGCGTATTCATATGTTTCTTGAACTGAGTTTGGAGTTAAAGCTATAACAGGATGATCACCGTGTGTTCCCCATTTTGCTTGCATAACTTCACCTTGAGCCGGTGATGTAGGAAGACCTGTACTTGGACCACCTCTTTGAACGTTTACTACTACACATGGTATTTCAGCTATGCATGCATAACCTAAATTTTCTTGCATTAACGAAAAACCAGGACCACTTGTTGCAGTCATTGATTTAAGTCCAGCTAATGAACCACCTATAACAGCAGCCATACTAGCTAACTCATCTTCCATTTGTATAAATTTTCCACCCACTTGTGGAAGTCTTTGAGATGAAACTTCTGCAAGTTCAGTAGATGGTGTTATAGGATAACCAGCGAAGAAACGCATACCAGCTGCTAATGCACCTTCTATACAAGCTTCATTTCCTTGCATTAATTTATACTTTTTATCATTACTCATCTTTATTACCTCCAACTAAAAATATAGCATTATCAGGACATCTTAATTCGCATAATCCACAAGATATGCAGTTTTCTATATTTACAGCTTCTACTTTTTCTTTTACAATCGCTAGAACTTGTTTTGGACAAAAAGCTACACAAATTCCGCAACCTTTACACCATTCTTTGTTAATAGTAAGACTCTTTTTGTTAGCCATCTTTTAACCTCCTAGTTTTTAAAACTATAATAATTGACACCTTTATATTACCACATTAATATATTTTTGCAAGAAAAATTTCATAAATTTGCTAAATTGCAAGAATTAATTCAAATTATTCATATTACCTGTCGAAATAACGATTTCAAATCATAAAATAGCATTATATAAGAAGAAAATGCATGAACAAAAATATTTTTATCATGCATTTTGTCTGTCATTTTTTCTCTATAATGTATATTTCTGGTGGAGAATTTTCTTTATTTATTAACTTAATCTGTATTACATTATACTCTCTTTTATTTAATAACCAAATAAAATCATGAATATTTCTTGCTTCCTCACCATTATCATGTAGTTTATAAGCTGAAATATAAATTCTTCCCTGATTACTTAATCTACTAATTATATTTTTAATTGCATTAATTGACGAATTATAATTTGTTCTTATTTTTTTATCAGAATTAGGTAAATATCCTAAGTTGAATAATGCAACATCAATTTGTTTATCTTCAATATAATCTAGTACATTTTCATGTGAATCAACAATAAGTTTGTAATTAATGCAAAAATTTTGTTCTAAAAGTAATTGTGTTTTATTTATTGCGTCCTCCTGTATATCAAAGGCATATACATATCCTCTATTCTTTACTAAATTGCATAAAAATAGCGTATCAAAACCATTACCGGCTGTTGCATCCACAAGTGTTAAGTTATCTTTGTTTTTATAGCTATTTTCAACTAGAAAATGAACAAAATCTACTATTTGACCATACTTTATATCAATCATTTACATCCCACCTACAAAGATTTTAGATAGTCTAGCTCTTTTTTACTTAAATTTTTCCACGAGCCTACAGGTAAATCTTCTAGCTCTATATTACCAAAGGAAACTCTTTTAAGGCTTATAACAGTTTTACCAACTGCTGCTAGCATTTTTCTAACCTGTCTGTTTTTACCCTCATAGATACTTATCTTAATAGTTGTTTGAACTCCATCAGTTTTAACTATGTCTACAAGCGCTGGAGAAGTAGTATAATCCTCTATTTTAATTCCATGTCTTAACCAGCCTATGTCAGTAGCATTTAATTTACCATTTACCCTTGCTAAATAAGTTTTATATACCTTATACCTAGGATGCATAAGTCTATTTGCTAAATCTCCATCATTGGTTAGTAGTAATAGCCCACTTGTATCATAATCAAGTCTTCCAATAGGGTATACCCTTTCAGAAATTTCAATCAAATCTAATACACACTTTCTATCAAATTGATCCTTTACAGTAGTTACATATCCAGTTGGTTTATTAAGTTTTACATATATTTTATTTTCAACAACTTTAATAAGTTTGTTTTCAACAAAAACCCTATCCTTATCTGTGTCTACTTTAAATCCTAGCTCTGTAATTACAGTATCATTTACTTTAACTTTTCCATGTAAAATAAGCTCCTCAGCCTTTCGGCGAGAAGTAACTCCACAATTTGCAATATATTTTTGTAATCTTTCGTATGGCATATTAGTTCCTCAAAATTTCTTTTATTATATTATCATAGTCTCAACTATGTTTATATTATTATAATATATTTACAAAAAAAATACAGCTACAAATATTTTTTTATCAGCGTCAAAGATTAAA
>DDAM01000011.1 GCA_002332905.1 Firmicutes bacterium UBA2058
TAGAATTTTTAACATAAACCACATTGGTAAATTTTAACTATTTTAAACTTGTGCAATTAGCGAACTTGATTAAATAGAGATATATTAAACTATATTTAATCTTTGACGCTGGAGTATCTTCCTTTAATTTGACAAAAAATATATTTATGATAAAATTAATAAATGATAAAAATTTCCAATTCTAAAAATCATCACAATTTTATATGAACGGAGAATTTATATGGAAAAATCAAAACGAAAAAACTCTTTATTCAGAAAAAACAGTTTTCAACTTTATCCAAATCAATCATTTGCTAGTGGTTTAAATTTTTATAAATTATTTTGGGTATTTTTTATAGGATGTATAGCTGGTGTAATAATCGAAATAATATGGTGCTTAATAACACGATTTCATTATGAAAGTAGGACAGGCCTTATATATGGTCCTTTTAACCTTGTTTATGGCTTTGGTGCATTACTCATGACTGTATGTCTGTATTGGCTTAGAAATAGACGTGATTTGTGGATTATACTTGGTGGTTTTGCAATAGGTACTGTATTTGAATATATTTGCAGCTATGTACAAGAAGTGTTGTTTGGAACTGTTTCATGGGAATACAGTAAATTTCCTTTTAATCTACATGGTCGAGTAAATATGCTATATTCTTTATTTTGGGGAGTTCTTGCTCTAGTTTGGGTTAAAAATCTTTTTCCTCTTATGACAAAGTACATAGAAAAAATCCCTAATTCATTTGGCAAAATATTAACTTGGTTTTTATTAATATTTATGATTATTAATACCTTTATGTCTGCCTGCGTTGTAGGAAGAATGGCAGGACGCTATGAAAATATTTCTCCCTCTAACAAATTTGAAGAGTACATAGATAAAATATATCCTGACGAGCGAGTAAAAAAAATATATCCTAATATGATACATGTTGATTAATATAAAGAGTATAGAAAATCAAATCTATACTCTTTTAGTTTATTCTATCTTTTTTTAATAAATACATTCTGTAATCTGCTATTTTAAATAATTCCTTAAATGTATTTCCGTCCTTACCAAAGGTTGATATGCCAAAGCTAAATGAGCAAGATATAGGAAGGTTGTTAACTTTAATCTTATTATTAATATCTCTTAAGGAGCTTTCTATTTTATTTAAGATAAAATCTTTGTTTTCATCATAAAATATTCCTAAAAACTCGTCTCCTCCAACTCTAGCTAAGATATCATTTTTATTGGTTATTTTTTTTAATTCATCAACTATTTTTAATATAGCTAAATCCCCTTCACTATGTCCATATTTATCATTTATATCCTTTAAATTATCAATATCAAATATTACTAAATAAAATGTTACGTTATTTCTTAAAGCATCATCTTTACATTTTTCAAATTTTTCTTCAATATAAAAACGATTGTATAGTTTGGTTAGGCTATCATGATTAGCTAAATATATTCTTTCCTCATATAGTAAAAAGTTAGATATAGCAATTTCAATACAGTTTTTCATAAATGCCATATACTGAATGTCATCATCATCAAAAGCATTCACCTCAACAGAATCTATATTTATCATACCATATATGCTATTATTTATATTTATAGGCGCTGTCAAAGAAGATTTAATATATTCTTCTCCTAAAGTTGTTTTTATAGGATAATAGCTATTAAATGTCAGCAAGTCACCTATATTTTTTATTGTATCCATTTTACCATCAGTTGCTCTATATAAAAATGCATCCTGTATGTTCAACTGGAAGCCTAATATTTCTTCAGAAAAACCAGCATGAGCTACCACCTTAAAAATATCATCCTTCTTAATAAATATGGTACCTATCTTTGCTTTTTCTAACGCTCTTATAGCATTGTTTAATATCAATTGATATATTTGGCTAATATCTTCTGTTTTAATTATAGATTGACTTACATCAAGCATTAAATTTCTTACAATTGAAAATTTCATTAATTTTGATTGTACATTGAGCTTTTCTGTTATATCAAATAAGTGAGCAAGAATATATTTATTTGATTTATATAAAACAATCTTATAATCTAATTTAATAAACGTTTTTTTTAGATTTACTGTTATAATATAAGTATCAGTTAACTTAAAGTTTTCACCACTTTCAAGAATCTTTCCAATACCATCAATAAACTTATCATCCATAAAAAATTGCTTTGTTTTTATTGGTTCTTGTATATTAGAATTATTACATCCAAATAATAAACTACAATTATCATTTATATATGCAATATTTTCGCAATTAAACAAAATAAGAGGTGTTGATACAAACTTATTTAAAATTATTAAATCAGATTCTGTTATTATTTCAAGATTTTGTTTACACAACATTTCAGTCTCCAATAATAGATAAATTTATATAATATCAAAACTTGATGTTTTTCCTAAATTTCAGATTTTTTTAATTATGCATATGTATTATATCACTAATATATTAAAAGTAAATTACTATATTTTATTTTTTAATATTTTTTGACGAAATTCATAAATATCTCTATATAAGCTATTAATTATTGAACTAATCAAGTAATTATGTTAATATTAACCATATTATATATGTTTTGCAAGGTGATTTTATGTTAATTAGATGGGCAACAAAAGAGGATAAAACTGCCTCTGGATGCAGGTATTTCTTTTAAATCATTTATATATTATATAAAATCTCCCTATATTGTTAGTTATGTAAAGCACACTCATCAATCCTACGAACAACACTATTGGTGTATGCTGTAAAATGCTTCAGCCAAAAACCACTGGCTGTAGGATTAAAACTCTCAAAATCAACACCTAATCTCTCATATCCGTCTGCCTCTAAAGTCATTATCATATAATTTATTAAATTTGAATAAATATCCTTTCCTCTAAATTTAGGAATGCAGTACGCGCCACAGATATTTATCATACCATTTACTTCTGTTACAAAATTTTCTGCGTTGTCTTTTACCTCTAAAAATGCAATTAACTTTTCATCTTGTTTTGCGACAAATAGCCTCGAATCACGCCTTTCAGCTCGTTCAATCCAACTTTTAAAATACTGTGGTGTAGAACACATAAAGCATGGACTTTCACCTAAATGTTCAGACAACATACGCCTCATATCCCGAACCTGACTTACATCTTTTTTTTCAATTTCTTTAAATACTATATCATCGCACTGTTGACAATCTAATTTATTCATTGGTCTGATAGCATCTATACAACGAAGCCCAAATCCATAAGTAAACAATGCATGTACTGCTTGATTATCATGTGCATATAATCCAATTGCATGGTATGCAATTTTGTGCTTTATCCATTTTTTCGCAGCGACCTGATAAAGCCTTTTATAAATCATTTCACGGTTTTCCAATATAGTACCATGGGCATGAATTGGTGAAAAAGTTCCCTTTGCTGCTGAATTGAATGCATTATCCCATGGCTTGTAGCAACATAAAAAACCTATCATTTTACCTTTATCAAAGGCCACTACACCAAGTCCGTTATCCGCAAAATGTGTTAAATCAGGAAGAGTGTCAATATCAGGCAATATTGATACGTGATCTTTTTCTTCTTTATAATTTGCCATAGCAATTTGCCTTGCTTCTTCCACATGTTTCTTTTCAAAATCTAAAATTATCATAATAATCCTCCATAAATTATGAAGGGTTTATTTTGCGCAAACCCTCCTTATGCGCTTTTTGTTTGCTTCATCTTTCATCATCATACGCAATCTCTCCTTTCGGCATAGAATGTATTATAACGCATAAACGAAATAATTCATTATTGCCCAATATTTCCCGTTATATTATAACATAATTTATAATCAAATAAACAGACAAATATCAAAAAGAAATCTGTCTGTTATAATAAGTAATTTAAATATTTACTTTTTTCTTACAGGTATCCATATTTCACCAGAGGAATTATTTGCAAAACCGTAATACATTTCAAATGTTGGCCCATCAACTTGTTCATATTCTGATGTTGGAAACCATTCTGAATAAATTCTTCTTCTAAGATTCTGCATATCACATTTAGAATCCAGAAAGATGGCCCATGTTAATGTAGATACATTAAGCCTTGTATATGTTTCTGGTATCTTAACCGACTCAGGTATATAATAGCATTAACATATATTAAACAAAAAAGCTGACAATTTTTTTGTTGAAAAATTAGGCTTTATTATACAAAATTATTTTTTGACATTATTTTAAAAACAAATTATAATTAACATTATATCGAGCAAAGTTGTAACTGCAATAAAAAAATTTAAATATATAATTTCTTAGAATGTTTAAATAAATATATAAAAATTATCTATATGATTTAAATTATTTTCACTACCAACATATATTCACATTGCACATTAATATATCCTCCCAGCACAGGATATCATTAAGATTAAAGGAGACCAACTATGAA
>DDAM01000069.1 GCA_002332905.1 Firmicutes bacterium UBA2058
AAATACATCATACAAGAAATTAAATGACACGTTATATATTGAAGAGAATTTTATCAGCAATTATAACAATTTGGTTTATTATGACTCTTACCTTTATATTGATGCACAGCATACCAGGTGATCCGTTTGCTTCTGAAAGGGCAAAGGATGAAAATATAAAAAAGGTTTTATATGCAAAGTATGGGTTTGATAAACCGAAAATTGTACAGTATTTTATTTATATGGGGAATTTTTTGAAAGGAGAATTTGGTGTATCATTTCAAAAGAAAGGTTATACCGCAGATGAGGTTATAAGTAAGGGTTTTCCATATTCAGCTAAAATAGGTATAATTTCATCTATAATGGTTATAACGGTCGGTGTGACGGCTGGTATAATAGCCGCATTAAAGCATAATCGCTTATTTGACCGTTTCGCTATGGTATTTGCAACATTAGGAGCTACTGTGCCAAGCTTTGTTATAGCTACAGGATTTTTGTACATATTCAGTAAAATTCTAGGTTGGGTACCATCGTATGGGGTCAGTAGCTGGAAAGGTTACATTGGGCCTGCTATAGCAATAGGAATGTTATCATTATCATATGTTACAAGACTTACTAGGTCTTCGCTCCTTGAAGTATTGCAACAAGACTATATTAGAACGGCTAGAGCTAAAGGCTTGTCAGAGGGTGTAGTTATAGTTAAGCATGCTTTAAGAAACGCCTTAATACCTATTGTTACTTTTATTGGACCTATGATTGCAGGAATACTTACTGGTTCATTAGTTGTTGAAAGAGTTTTTAGTATACCGGGAATTGGAGAACTGTTTACGACTAGTATAACAAGTAGAGATTACACACTGATTATGGGTATTACTGTATTCTTTGCAATATTCCTTGTAATATGCGTTTTAATAGTTGACATATTATATGTGATAATAGATCCACGTATAAAATTTGAATAGGAGTTATAACTATGTGGGAAGAGTTAGATATTACTGAAAAAGATGCAGAAAAAGTTGAAAGACCAAGCCTTACATACTGGCAGGATGCATGGAGAAGATTAAGACAAAATAAAGTTGCGATTGTATCATTAGTGGTTATTATAATTATAACTTTAGCAGCAATATTCATACCATTATTTTGGCCAATAACGTATTCTGACCAAGTGCTTGATTTTTCTAATGTACCACCAAGCTTTAGAATTTATGATTTAAATGATGGTAACTACATATATGTAAACAATGAGTATAAGGTATTAGAAGTAACAAAAGATGGCGTACTATTAAGTATGGCAAATTTGGTGAAGGATGATAAGGAAAATAGAAAGTACGAGTATACAGTTGATAACAATAATATTGTTGTAGATTATAGTCCTTATTATGAGGCGAATAAAAAATTTATTGAGTTAAGAAGAGAAGCAAGAAACAACTCGAAAATAAATATAGCACAAGCTGAAAAAGATTTAGAAAAGGTCCCTAGATGTATTACATATTCTAATGGAAATCAATTGACAGAGTCGTTTAAGGTAAGAAATAAAACATACATATTAGGAACAGACTCTTTAGGAAGAGATTTGTTCATACGTTTAATCTATGGTGCTAGAATTTCCTTGACTGTAGGTATTGTTGCAGCAATTATGAATTTTGTTATAGGAGTTTTATATGGTGGAATTTCTGGATACTTTGGTGGAAGGCTTGACAATATAATGATGAGAATTGTTGATACTATAAGTTCTATTCCAATGATGCTATACGTAATATTACTATCTGTAATTATAGGTAATGGTGGTATTGTTACAATAATTTTTGCAATTAGTTTAACGTTTTGGGAAACTATGGCTAGACTTGTTCGTGGCCAGGTTCTTAGCTTAAAGGAACAAGAATTTGTACTAGCCGCTCAAACCTTAGGAGCATCAACTAAAAGAATCTTAGTTAGACATTTAATACCAAATATAATGGGACCGGTAATGGTTTCAATTACTATGCAAATACCACAAGCTATATTTACAGAAGCATTTTTAAGCTTTATAGGGTTAGGGGTATCAGCTCCAATGGCTTCTTGGGGTAAGTTGTGTAATGATGCTTTGTCATCGTTTCTGACATATCCATATCAACTTTTCTTTCCTGCTGTAGCAATTTCTGTAACTATACTTGCATTTAATTTGCTTGGTGATGGTCTAAGGGATGCATTAGACCCTAAACTTAGAAGGTAGAAAGAGGTGAAGAAAATATGACTGAAAAATTATTAGAAGTGAAAGATTTAAAAACATCTTTTTTTACACATTTAGGAGAGGTAAAAGCTATAAGAGGTATAAGCTTTCACATAGATAAATCGGAAGCAATAGGCATAGTTGGAGAAAGCGGTAGTGGTAAAAGTGTTACTTCACTTTCTATCATGGGATTATTGCAGCACCCAGGTAAAATAGTTGGTGGAGAGATTTTCTTCAAAGGTGAAGATTTAGTAAAAAAATCTAACAAGGAAATGATGAATATTAGAGGAAATGAAATAGCAATGATATTTCAAGACCCAATGACTGCCCTTAACCCAGTATATACAATAGGTAATCAAATTGCTGAGGTTATACTAAAGCATCAGAAGCTATCAAAAAGAGATGCTTATGAAAAATCCATAGAAATGCTTAAGTTGGTTGGCATACCCGATCCGGAAAAAAGAACTAAAAATTATCCACATGAATTTAGCGGTGGTATGAGACAAAGAGCTATGATTGCAATGGCTTTATCTTGTGAACCGGATTTATTGATAGCTGACGAGCCTACAACTGCTCTTGATGTTACAATACAGGCTCAAATATTGAGTCTTATGAAGGAACTAAATAGTAAATTAAATACATCTACAATTCTTATAACTCATGACTTAGGTATTGTATCTGATGTTTGTTCAAGAATTATAGTTATGTATGGTGGATTAATTATGGAACAAGGAGACAAAAGGGATATTTTTTATTCCCCTCAGCATCCATATACTATGGGACTTTTAAAGTCTATTCCAAAAATAGATTCGGATCAAAAAATTAGGCTTGTACCTATAGCAGGAACACCTCCTGATTTATTAAAACCACCAACAGGATGTCCGTTCTATGCAAGATGTGATTATGCTATGCGAATATGTGCTAAAGAGCAACCCCCATATTTTTCTGATACTGATGGACATCAAACAATGTGTTGGTTATTACATAAGGATGCACCTGAAAATGCAGCATATGAAAGTCAGAAAGGGGGAGTAAGAGGTAATGTCTAGTATTGAAAAATTAGTAGAAGTAAAAGGATTAAAAAAATATTTTATAAAGAAAACTGGAATTATTAAAAGTAAGGTAGAGTATATAAAAGCAGTTGATGATGTATCATTTTACATAAAAAAGGGTGAAACATTGGGTCTTGTGGGAGAATCAGGCTGTGGTAAATCGACTACTGGCAGAACTATTATAAGACTATATGACTCTACTGCCGGTGAGATATTGTATGATGGAAAAAATATTGCCGGTCTAAACAAAAAAGAGTTAATGCCTTATAGAAAGAAAATGCAGATGATATTTCAAGACCCTTATGCATCGCTAAATTCAAGAATGACTGTTGCTGATATTATTGGTGAGTCACTTGATATACATAAGATAGCAACAGGCAAACAAAGACAAGAAATAATATATGATTTATTGGCAAGAGTAGGTCTTGGCAAAGACCATGCTAGTAGATATCCACATGAATTTAGTGGCGGACAACGTCAACGTATAGGTATTGCAAGAGCACTTGCGGTTAAACCTGAATTTATTATATGCGATGAACCTATATCAGCTCTTGATGTATCTATACAGGCTCAAGTTGTTAATATGCTTGACGATTTACAAAGTGAATTAGGATTAACATATTTATTTATTGCTCATGATTTATCAATGGTAAAACATATTTCTAATAGAGTTGGAGTTATGTATCTTGGTAGTTTAGCGGAAGTAGCTAGTAGTGCTGAACTATACAAAAATCCAGTTCATCCATATACACAAGCATTATTATCTTCAATACCTATACCAGATCCTGATAAATCTGAAGAGATAAATAGAATTGTTCTTGAAGGAGATGTACCTAGTCCGCTTAATCCACCTTCAGGATGTAAGTTTAGAACAAGGTGCAAATATGCTATGAACAAATGTGCAGAGGATAATCCAACATTAAAAGAAGTAAGTAAAGAGCATTTTGTAGTATGTCATTTAGTTTAAATAATAATATATTAAGCCTTAGCTTTGTTATGAATATAAAAGGCTAAAGCCAATTATATATAAAACAAAATAAGTAAAAAAATGGGAGGATTTATATGAAAAAGATTTTGACAATAATTATGGTACTTGCTATGATTTTAGCGTTACCAGCTGGTTGCGAGAAAAAAATGAGTACAGAATATTTGGTATGGAATATAGGTGCAGATCCAAAGACTTTTGACCCAGGACTTAATAACGCTAATGACGGTGGTCACATTATTCAAAACCTTTTTGAAGGTTTAATGCAGGAAACTAAAAAAGGTTTACAAACTGCACAAGCTAAGAGTTATAATATATCTGATGACGGTTTAGTATATACATTTAAATTAAGAGATGATATAAAATGGTCAGATGGTAAACCGGTAACAGCAAAAGATTTTGAATACTCTTGGAAGAGAGTTTGCGATCCAGCAACTGCTTCTGAATATTCATTTATCATGACCCCTTATTTAAAAGGTGCAGAAGATTTCCTTAATGGAAAAGGTTCAATAGATGATATAGGAGTAAAAGCAATTGACGATAAAACCTTAGAAGTTACACTCAATTTTCCTTGTTCTTATTTTTTAAATTTACTAACATTCTATACTTATATGCCAGTTAGAGAAGATGCAGTTGCAAATGGTGAAGGTTGGGAGAAAAACCCTGCTACATGTATTAGCAATGGTCCATTTGTTTTAGAAGAATATCAAATAGGCTCACACTTAAAGATGAAAAAGAATGAAAACTATTACGATGCCAAAAATGTTAGACTTGCAGGTATTAGAGGTGAAATGGTAGTTGAAGAAACAACATCGCTTAATGCATATAAAGCTGGTGATATTCAAGTTATTGACAAGATACCGCCAGATGAAATTCCTAATTTGTTAGCTTCAGATCCTAACTTTATTACAAAACCTCAAGTAGGTACTTATTATGCAGTATTTAACTGTGACGTTGAACCTACAAATGATTTAAGAGTTAGAAAAGCTTTAACACTAGCAATTGATAGAAAGAAATTATGTGAACAAGTTACTAAAGGTGGAGAAATACCGGCAGCAGGTTTTATTCCTCCAAACCTATCTTACTCTGATGGAACATCATGTAGGACACTTGATAAAGAGGGCAATACAACTATAGAATTTGGCATAGATCCAAACAAAGCACAAGTTGAAGAAGCTAAGAAATTATTATCAGATGCTGGATATCCGGATGGCAAAGGTTTTCCAACGTTGACATACATATACAATGAAGGTGAGAGACATCAAAAGGTAGCTGAAGCATTACAAGAAATGTGGAAAACTAATTTGAACATAAATATAGAACTACAGGTTGAAGAGTGGGCAATATTCGATGGAACAAGAAAAACTGGTAATTTTACTTTGGCTAGAGGTGGGTGGTTAGGAGATTATGCAGCACCTATGACTATGTTAGATTTATTCACATCTTATTCTGGTAATAATGATTCTCAATGGAGATGGAATGAACAATCGATTGCTCCTCATGACAAGACTTTAAATCCAGAAAACAAAGAATTTGACGAAGCGATTAAAAAAGCTATGATAAGTAAAGGTAAAGAACAAGACGAGGCTTACAAAAAAGCTGAACAGATAATGATGGACCAACAAATTATAATGCCAATATTCAACTACACATTCTTGCTTTTAGTAGACAGTGCTAAAGTAGAAGGTGTTGAGATGACTTTAATGGGTCAATGGGTATTTAAAAACGCTGAAATGATTCAGTAATTTATTTAAAGATAAAAGGGCTATTAAACTGTAGTCCTTTTATTTTTTTAGCATGGGTGAGCTCTTGACATTTTTATTGATAAATTATAGTATTATAAATAATTAGTTTATTATTTATATCAATAGCAAAGAGGTATAAGATTATGATAAAAATAGAACATTTGAATTTTGAAAGTAAGTCTAAATTATATAGTTACTTAAATTTAAAAATTACAGGTCTTGTATGTGAGAAAAACGATTGGTTGGCTAGTTTAGCTAATATTTCAGCAACACTATGGATATTGCTAAAAGATATCAATTGGGTTGGTTTTTATTTATATAAGAACGAAGAATTAATATTAGGACCTTTTCAAGGGAAACCAGCATGTACAAACATCGCTATAGGTAAAGGCGTTTGTGGTACTGCTGCAAGCAAATTAGAAACGCAATTAGTTAAAAATGTTCATGAATTTGAAGGTCATATCGCATGTGATAGTGATTCTAAATCAGAGATAGTTTTACCAATAGTAAAAGAAAATAAACTTATAGGAGTTTTAGATATAGATAGTCCGATATATAATAGATTTGATGAAGAAGATAAATTGGGACTAGAAAAACTAGTTGAAATTTTGACAAGATATGTTATATTTCCAAACAAATTTGTTTAAATTTGTTTATAGTTTTATTTATAAACTTGAAAGTATTTTATTTATCCTATATAATAGGAATGAAAAATATAAAAAAAGAGGTGTTAACATGAGCAATCAAATGATAAATACAAATAATGCTCCTAAAGCAATAGGACCATATTCACAAGCAGTAAGAACAGGGGATTTATTATACATATCTGGGCAAATACCTGTTAACCCAGCTACAGGAGAAGTAGTAGAAAATTGCTTTAAAAAACAAACTGAGCAATCTATGAAAAATATATTAGCTATATTAAATGAAGCTGGGCTTGACTTAACAAATGTAGTCAAAACAAACTTGTTTATAACAGACATGAGTAAATTTTCTGAAGTAAATGAAGTATATTCTACTTTCTTTACAGATTATTTTCCAGCTAGAGCATGCGTGCAAGTAAGCGCTTTGCCAAAAAATGTATTAGTTGAAATAGAGGCAGTTGCTAGCTTTATGTAGTAAATTTTAAGAAGATAGGATTAGCACTTGAGCTAATCCTTTATATGAATTTGGAGGAAAATAATGGGTGAATTGATAAAAGGCAAGCCAGTTGCTGATAAAATTACTGAAGATGTTAAGCTAGAAGTTGAAGAATTAAATAAAAAGGGTATTTATCCTAAGTTGCAAATTATAAGAGTTGGTGAAAGAGAAGATGATATATCCTACGAGAGAGGTGCTCTAAAAAGAATGTCAACATGTGGTATATTGACTGATGTTAAAACGTTACCAGCGGATATATGTCAAGATGATTTTATTAAGGAAGTTAAGAAGTCTAATGAAGATGTGTCTGTACATGGAATATTAATTTTTAGACCGCTACCAAAACAAATTGATGAGAGCATTGTTAAGTATATAATAGATCCTAAAAAAGATATGGATTGTTTTAATCCTGTAAACGTTGCAAAGGTTACAGAAGGAGATAAAACTGGATATGCACCTTGTACCCCTTCAGCGGTAATGGAAATTTTAAAATTTTATAATGTTGATTTAACTGGAAAAAACGTTGTAGTATTAGGTCGTTCTATGGTTGTTGGAAAACCTCAAGCTCTACTTCTTTTACAAGAAAATGCTACTGTTACAATATGCCATTCAAAGACAAAAGAAATTGCTAAAATCGCATCAGCAGCAGATATTGTTATAGCTGCTATAGGAAAGGCAAAAATGGTTGGTAAAGAATTTGTTAAAGACGGCGCAGTAGTTATAGATGTTGGTATAAATGTAGATGAAGATGGAAATTTATGTGGTGATGTTAAGACTGATGAATGTTTAGAGGTCGCAAGTCTTATAACACCAGTACCAGGTGGGGTTGGTTCTGTTACTACATCGGTGCTTGCTAAGCATGTTGTTAAAGCTTGTAAAAGTGCTATAATATAAAATATATAGAAACGGAGACTTTATAGACTTTATGCCTAAAATTATATTTAAGGGATTTAGCGAAAGTGTTGTTGAAAAAATAAGCAGTAGCTTACCGCATAATTTATCTGTTATAACTAACATACAGGAAGATTGGTTTACTCTAGAATATGTACCAGTTAAGTATTATTCAAAGGGAAAAGAAACAAAAGGATATCCAGTAGTTAATATATACTGGTTTGACAGAGGTCTTGAACTTCAGGATAAGATGGCTTTGGAAATAACTAAAGCTGTTCAAAATGAAGGATATGATATGGTTGATGTAATTTTTAACGTTTATGAAAGACGAAATTACTATGAAAATGGTGAGCATTTTTATTAACTACAATAAAAAAAACCGAGTTTTCTTTTGGGGGGAAGATTAAACTCGGTTTTTTATTTATGTTAATTTATTTACTGACCAAAGTATCTTTTTAGTAAACCTTCAAAGGCTTTACCATGTCTAGCTTCATCTTTTGCCATTTCGTGAACAGTATCATGTATAGCATCAAGATTTAACTTTTTAGCAAGTGTAGCTAATTCTTTTTTACCAGCTGTTGCTCCATTTTCTGCTAATACTCTCATTTCTAAGTTTTTCTTTGTTGAATCTGTAACAACTTCACCTAATAACTCTGCAAATTTAGCCGCATGTTCAGCTTCTTCATATGCAGCCTTTTCCCAGTATAAACCTATTTCAGGATATCCTTCTCTATGAGCAACTCTTGCCATAGCTAAATACATTCCAACTTCTGTACATTCACCTTCAAAATTTGCTCTTAATCCTTTTATAACTTCCTCATCTACTCCATGAGCTACTCCTACCTTATGTTCATCAGCCCACACTAAACCTTCTGACGCTTGTTCCTTGAATTTATCTGAACCAACATGACATATTGGACACTCTACTGGTGCACTATCACCCTCATGAATATATCCACATACTGAACATACAAATTTTTTCATTACAATCCTCCAAGTATACATATATTATTTATTTTACCAATATTTATATTATATGTTATTTTACTTATATATACCTTAAGTTTATTTGTATAAACACTTAAAATTATTAATTAATTGTAATAAAATAGGGAGCTTAAAAAATATTGTATTAAACCGATAATAATGATATAGTAACATGGAGGCAATAGTTAAAGACTTTTATAATGACATATAGTGAAATAGTTGCGGGAGGTATTTATGAATAAATTATTAAGAGTTTTATTGATTATGTTGTGTGTGGTATTGTTTGTTTCAATTTCTGCATATGCACAAGATTTTGATTATTGGGATAAAATTATTGTATCTGAAGATAAAGAAGTTCCTATAAAAGTTCAAAAGGATGGATTATGGGGCTTAATTAATTATGATGGTAAAATTTTAGCAAAACCATACTGGAATTCTATTGGAGATTATTCGGATGGACTTTTCTTAGTTAAAAAAGGAATGTTATATGGATACATAGATAAGAACGGAAAAATTATTATTGAACCAGAGTTTGGACAAGCTACAAATTTTTCAGAAGGATTAACCTCGTTTAAAAGAGAAGATTCATATGGTTTTATGGACAAAAATTATAATATTATTATAGATGCAACATGGAAAGAAGTTTCTGAATTCAAAAATGGATTAGCTAAGGTTGTTGATTGGTCAGGAAAATCAGGCTTTATTGATAAAAATGGAAATATAGTAGTTAAACCAACTTGGGATAATGTTGGAGAATTTAATGGTGGACTGTGTCCGGTTACATTAAATGATAAGATGGGATTTATAGATAAAAATGGTATTATAAAAATAAAATTAGTGTATGACTGGGTAGAGGGCTTCAGTAATGGTATATCTAAGGTTGTAATAGATGGTAAATATGGACTGATTGATAATCAAAATAATATAGTAACAAAAATTGAGTGGGATTATATTGGTGATTTTAGAGATAATATGTGGTTAGTTTCTGCTGGCATTGGAAATTCAAAATATGGATATGTTGATTATACTGGAAAGCTTGTTGTTAATCCATCATGGGATAATACAGTAGCCTTTAATGAAAATTTAGCACCAGTTTTGAAAGATGGATTATGGGGATACATTGATAAGACTGGAAAAATTGTTATACCATGTATTTACAAATATGCCGGATTATTTTATAATGGTATTTCTGTTGTTTCTGATTTGAATGGTAAATATATGTTTATAAATAATTTTGGTAAAAAAATAAATGAAACATTGTGGGACAATTATGGAAGTTATTTAAATGAGAAATTAATTCCTGTTAAAAAAGATGGAAAATGGGGCTTTATTAATTCACTAGGCAAAATAATAACTAAAAATATATATGATGATGTCACAGGTTATTTTGAAGGATTTACTGGTGTTAAACAAGATGGAAAATGGGGCTTTGTTGATGAAAAAGGAAATCTTGTTGTAAATACAGTTTGGGATAAAATCGATAGATTTTATAATGGATTAGCAGTTGTGTCAAAAGATAACAAGGTTACTCTAATTGATAGTAAAGGGCTTTATCCTTTTGTTAGTAATGAGCTAGCAATGATGGAGAAAATTGGTCTTATGCAAGGTGAAGGCAACGGTATAGATAATGTATACTCAAGCAAAAACTCAACTAGGATGCAGAGTGCTATTATGGTTTTAAGAATGAATGGTTTAGAAAAGGATGCACTAAGCTTTAAAGCAAATATTAATTTCAATGAAGCAAAATCTTATAGCTGGAAACAAGGTGCAAACATAATGGGTTACTTAAAAGCTAATCCTAGCATTGGGTTTATTGGTGACGGAAGAAATAATTTAAATCCTGATGAAGCACTTACACAAAAACAATACATTAAAGTAATGCTCGAAAATCTTGGCTATAAACAAGATATAGATTTTAAGTATAATGATGTTTATAAATTTGCACAAACTATTGGTGTTGAAATTAAGGAAAGTAATACATTTACAAATGATGAACTAGCAAAAGCAACAATGTTGTTTTTAAATGCAAAAACAAAAGCGGGAGAAAAGTTAATTGATAAATTAATAAGAAATGGTTCAATAAATGAAAAAAATGCTATTGAAGCAGGACTTAAATAACGATTTCTAGTCCTGCTACTAAGCTTTCATCTTTGACAATTAAATTTTTATTTTTATCATATAAAGAAATAGTTACATTTGACTGTAAACTTTCCATAATTGATGAAGACATGGCTGCATTTTTAGGCGAAAATAAAGGTGCAGCCTTTATTATTTCTGCTTTAATATCTAGGTAAAACTTCTTATTTTTTAGTGCTATATTAATATTTTTATGATTTATGTTTTCATTTATAATTTTACTGTTATTATAAGTCGCAAATCTATATTCATTATCATTTACATGCAAAATACAGATAAATCCTTTAAAGCTTCTATAAATAAAGGGGATATCGGCAACAGAGCACATTAGAGAAATACTTTCATTTCTAAAATGATTACATTGAACCCAAACATAGTTTTTTGGAAAAGACGTTCCCATATCTTTTTCTATATAACCTTTACCATCATTAAAGTCAATAATAGTGTCCTTAAATTTAAAGACACTATCATTAATAGCTAACTCGCCTGTAATGGTGTGATTCATACTTAGTACTTCATGCTTACATTCTAAAAAGCTAAAATATTCAAAAAATCCCATTGCAGTAGGACTTAACATATTTCTTTTAATATCACAAATGTCATCAAATAAAAGCTCACCAGATACTTTTAATTCATGTCTATCTATATCAAGTCTTATTCCATTTTTAGAAAAGATATTTTTGTCAATTTTTATTGTGTTTTCTGTTATATATGAAAAGCTACTTATAGGATATTTTATATTATATGATTTACAATTAACTCCATCCAAAACTTGAATGAAGCAGTGTGCTTTGTCATCATCGGTTTTAGATATACCAGGTATAAAAGCATATATGTTATTTAAGTCTTTTGATACAATTTTATAAAACCAACCTTCAAAATATTGATTGCTTTTTGTTTTACTCATTTAATAGATCTTCCTTTTTGACACAATAATATTTAAGTGGAATAGCTGCTGGTCCTTCAATGATATTTCCATATACATCAAATCTTGAACCGTGACATCGGCAGTCCCATGTTTTTTCTACATCATTAAACTTAACTTCACATCCTAAATGTGTACATATTGGTTTTATACAGTGAAAAATATTATTCTCATCTAAATAAACACCAAGCTTTGTCATATTGTGATTAATAATAGCTCCATCGCGATTTTTTAAAGTATCCAGTTCTGCCTTTGAGTATACTAAAAATCTTTTAACTAATCCCATAATAGTATTCCCACTTGATTCTCCAAACTCTTTTACTGAGCTTAAATTTACATTTATATTTCTGTTAGGTGAAAAAATATTATTATAACATAGTCTCGTCTTCGACGAGCCATTTAAAATACTATTACTTATAATATTAGCTGCTACAGCTGAACTTGTCATACCCCATTTTTTGTAGCCTGTAGCTACATAAATATCTTCATGCTTTTTATCAATAGTTCCTATAAAAGGTATTTTGTCATGAGTCATACAATCTTGAGTAGACCATTTAGATATTATCTCATACTTTGAAAAATGTTTTATTAAATATTCTTCCAATTCTTTATAGCATAAATTTTCTTCATCAATCGCACCAACCTTGTGATTACATCCACCTAAAAGCAAAATATCTTGATTATTATGTCTATGATATCTTAATGAACGAACATTTTTGTCTATACTCAAATACATTCCATCGAATTTACTTACATTTGTTTTACATGCTATAATATAGGATTTTTCTGCATATAGTTTTATAAAAAATGCTCCTAGTGTTCTATCAAAAGGATAATGAGAGGAAATTATTATTCTATCAGCATAAATATGCCCCTTATCAGTTATAACATCATAAGGCTTATCATTAGCTATAATATCAATAGCTCTTACGTTTTCATATATCTTAATGTTGTTGTTTATTAGAATATTTGCAATACTGAAAAGATACTTTAGAGGGTTGAACTTATATTGATTTTTAATAATTAATCCAGCAGAAATAGGAAATGGCAAATGAAAATTATCCCTTAATTCACCATCTATATTAAGCTTATTATAGGCTTCAAATTCACTTTCTAAATCATATATATTATTTTGATCAGTTGTATAAAGAATTGCATCATCTTTATCAAAATCACAATCAATACTATTGTCATCAATTATTTTTTTATATAAAGAAATTCCGTCTAAATTTGCATTATAGTAGTTCTTGGCTGTATCAAGACCAAAATTTCTAATTAAGTAGTCATAAATCAAATTATGCTGAGTAGTTATTTTAGCTGTAGTATAGCCAGTTGCACCATAGCCAATATTTGAAGCATCTATAACTCCTATTTTATAGCCTTTGTTCATTAATAAGTAAGCTGTATTAAGCCCTGATAAACCAGCTCCTATGATTAATATATCAAATTCTTTATTTTCTAAGCGTGCATCTTTATCATTGTTATTATTTTTAAATTTTGCAGTTTCATGCCAAAATGAATTATAAGGGTGATTCATAAGTCCTCCAACAGTTTTTAATATGTACAAAAGAGGAACACAGAAAAATTTGTGTCGTAGCTTTTACTACGAATCTGTGTTCCTGATTTGTTTATACTTATCTCAATTAGAGAGTGTTTACACTCTTTGTAAGGCTTTTAAATTGAGATTAGTATTATTTCCTTAAATTATGAAAGTCCTTGTTGATTTGTGGTCCAAATTGAGAGGGCTTATTGTTCATAATCATTTTTTCTCCCATTCTAACCATTTCTCTTACTGCAAGTCCGTTAACTAATGCTGGATACATTTTATCTTGCATATCACTAGTTGGTGGTGTATATCCCATTTCTGAGGCTATTTCCATTTTAAGCATATCAACAGCCTGCTTTGCTTCTGGAACAACCAACTTATTTCTACTAGCCATTGCATATCATTCCTCTCATATATATTTAAGAAACAATATTATTTTCTCCAATAGTAAAAAAATTAATCACTAAAATTATAAATACAAGCTAAAAATGTAATTTAACCTATCGTGAATGTAACTTGCTTCTTGAGGTATTGACTATATATGGAAAATAAAATATAGTTAAATTACTAACTAATTTAATATTATTAAATTTAAAAGGGGAGCTTATTTTGAAAATTAATATTGAACAATCAGAACAATTTAATGATGTTGAAATAACCATTAGATGTAATACATTAACTGATGATTTATTAAAGATAATTTCCTATGCAAAGCTGATGGACAAAAAAATAACTGGATTTAAAGATAAAAACACCTTTGTTCTTAACTATGATGAAATCTATTATTTTGAATCTGTAGATAATAAAACATTTATTTATTGTAAATCAGATGTTTATGAATCTAATCTCAAATTATACGAGCTAGAAGATATGTTGAAAAATCTAATGTTTTTTAGGTGCTCAAAATCTGCAATTGTTAATTTAAGAAAAATAAAAATATTAAAATCACTGTTTAACTCAAGGATAGAAATTACCTTAGATAATGATGAAAAAATTATTGTAAATAGACAGTATATAGCATTGCTAAAAGAAAAATTTAATATAAATTAGGAGGATAATGATGTTTAATAAATTTAAAGACTTTATAATAGAAATATTTAGTTTTACAAGTGTTTTTTTTACTATATATATAATTATAGAAGTGATTTTTCAATTAATTAACAAAAATGATTCAATTTCAGTAAATAGTTTAATATTTGTATTTACAATAAGCATTATCATTTCAATTATAAATTATTTTATATGGTATACTGAGCTATTAAGTAAATGTGATTACTTAATTAAACGCATAATTCAATATGTCTCTGGTTTAATAATATTTTATTTATGCAATGAGTGGAATGATTTATCTAGAATAATGTTTCTTTTTATATATTATAATATATTTTATTTTAGTTTATACTTTATAATTATGTGCAAGCAAAATAAGGATATTCAAAAGCTTAACAAAATAATTTTAAAATTAAAGGAGAATAAAGATGAATAATATAAAAAATGTAAAACAAAATATTTACTTACCTTATATGCTAATATCCTTACCTTTTATTTATATGAGTTTTATATTACCTATATATAGTAAAGAGATTGGTATGGATTCAGTACAGACTGCGGGACTTTACTCGATATTTTCACTAGTAGTTTTGTTATTTAGACCTCTGTTAGGAAAAGCCTGTGATAAGGTTGGAAGAAAAATATTATTAATTAGTTCAATTTCATTATATTGTTGCTCCTTTATTTTTTACTCTATGTCTACTAATTCTACGATGCTTTATGTTTCCCGAGTTATACAGGCATTTGCATCGCCTATGCTATCTATTTCTATATATTGCTTTATTGTTGATTATTCTAATGACAAAATAGGTGAAAGAATGGGATTATTAGAGACTGCCTCAACTCGTGGTGGTATTATAGGGATTATTCTAGCTGTTATAATATTCAATAACGCAAGTAGTTTTATGGATGGGTGGAGACTATTCTTTTATATTTGTTGTGGTGTAAACATAGTTGCTATTTTATATATTATATTTAAGGTTAAAGAAACAAAAGAACATGGTAGTATGTTTAATAGAGAAAAAACTAAGTTTTCTAAAGTACTTGTAAAGCTTTTAGCTGCAGATTTTGTTCTTTGCTGTTTTTCTAGTATGCTATATCCATTGTTTATTTTATACTTACAGGACAAATTTTCTGCTAATATAAATGAAATAGGACTTGTATACATGCTTCCGTTATTTGTATCAAGCATATTTCCTAAGTATATAGGCAGAATAGGTGATAAATATGGAAGAGTAAAATCGATGATAATTGCTCTTATAATTGGAGCAATAACATTTGCTATTTTCCCTAGCATTAATAGCGTTCTAGTTTCAGCCTTAGTATATTGCCTTATAAACGTGGCAAACACTCTTTACAATACTGCCAGTAATGCAATGTTTTCTTTGGAAACTCATATAGAAAATAGAGGAACTTTAGTTGGAACATATTCTACAATTTCAGGTCTTGGAGCTGTCATAGGTCCTGTTGTAGGAGGAATTCTTTATAAATCTGTATCAATATCTGCACCATTTTATCTATGTGCTTTTGGTTATTTGATAACGATGATTATAATTACTATATTATTTAAAGATTATTATCAATTTGAAAAAAGATTTTCATAATTAGAAATTATTCTTGACAACTACACTTGTTTGATATATCATTACAAAATAAGTGAATAATTAGGCAATGATTGGAACAGTAAACTATAAGCTAAAATGAATATTTATAATATTCACCTTAGCTAGCAAAAATTTAAGAGAAATAATCATTTTGGTGCGAGATTATAATTTTTAATATAGTGAAAATCATCCATGAGCTTAGCTTTTGAAATAGCAGTAAAAAGCTACGTGCAATTCGTTATAGATTGAGTGATACAGAATTCCTAGCAAAGCTATGGTATTCTGCATAATTTGGGTGGTAACACGGAGAAACTTCGTCCCATGTCTTTTGGCATGGGACTTAAATATTTTTTGGAGATTTTTAGGAGGAGAGAGTATGAAGCATTTTAAAGACATATCAAAATTACCTTACAATGAATATGAAAAGCAAATGTCCGATTATTGGAAGGATATAGATTTGCTACATCAAAGCGTAGAAACAAGAAAAGATAAACCACAATTTGTATTTTTTGAAGGACCACCAACTGCAAACGGTAGACCAGGTATTCATCACGTTATAGCTAGAACTTTAAAGGACTCTGTATGTAGATTTAAAACAATGAAGGGCTATCAAGTAAAAAGAAAGGCTGGATGGGATACTCATGGACTTCCAGTTGAGATTGAGGTTGAAAAGCAATTAGGATTAAAGGATAAACAAGACATAGAAAACTATGGTATAGCTGCATTTAACCAAAAATGTAGAGAATCAGTATTTACCTACAGTGATTTATGGAGACAAATGACTGAGCGTATGGCTTATCTTATAGACTTGGATAACCCATATATAACTCTTGATAACAATTATATTGAATCAGTATGGTGGATACTTGATAAATTCTTCAAGGATGGACTTATGTATGAGGGACACAAAATACTTCCTTACTGTTCAAGATGTGGAACAGGTCTTGCTTCACATGAGGTTGCTCAAGGATATGAAGAGATAAAAACATCAACTGCATATGTTAAGTTTAAGAAAAAAGATGAGGATGCATATTTCTTAGCATGGACAACAACTCCTTGGACTTTAGCATCAAACGTAGCATTAACAGTACATCCTGAAATGGAATATGTAAAAATAAAATTAGCCGACACTGAAGACAAAAAAGGTGATGTTTTATATCTAGCAAAATCTTTACTAAGCAAAGCTATAAAAGAGGAGTATGAAGTTTTAGCTTCATTGACTGGTAAGGATATGGAGTACATGGAGTACAAACAGCTTATGCCGTTTGTAAAGGCTGACAAAAAAGCTTTCTTTGTAACATGTGCTGACTATGTAACAGCAGAAGACGGTACTGGAATAGTTCACACTGCACCTGCATTTGGTGAGGATGACTATAATACTGGAGTTAGATACAATCTACCAGTATTACAACCAGTTGATGAGACAGGTAAATATGTTGAAACACCTTGGGTTGGTAAATTTGTTATGGAAGCAGACCCTGAGATATTAGTTTGGTTAAAGCAAGAGGGTAAGTTATATAGAAAAGAAGCTATGCTTCATAACTATCCACACTGCTGGAGATGTAAAACTCCGTTACTATACTACGCAAAACCAAGCTGGTACATTCAAATGACTAAACTAAAGGATAAATTAGTTGAAAATAATAATACAGTAGAATGGTATCCAGATTATGTAGGAGAAAAAAGATTTGGTAACTGGTTAGAAAACCTAAATGACTGGGCAATATCAAGAAGTAGATATTGGGGAACTCCACTTCCAATTTGGAAATGTGATTGTGGTCATGTAGATAGCATAGGCTCAAGAAAAGAATTGGTAGAGCGTGCTGTTGAGAAAATAGATGAATCTATAGAACTTCACAGACCTTTTGTAGATGATATTCATATAACATGTCCTCATTGCGGTAAGCAAATGACAAGAGTAAAAGACGTTATAGACTGTTGGTTTGACAGTGGATCAATGCCTTTTGCACAGCATCATTATCCATTTGAAAATAAAGATAACTTTGATGAATTATTCCCAGCAGACTTTATATGTGAGGGTATAGACCAAACAAGAGGATGGTTCTACTCACTACTTGCTATATCAACATATGTTAAAGGGGTATCGCCATATAAAAGAGTTTTAGTTAATGACCTAATACTTGATAAATTTGGCAAGAAAATGTCTAAGTCAAAAGGGAATACAGTAGATCCATTTGATTTATTTGATAGGTATGGTGCAGATGCTCTTAGATGGTATCTGTTATATGTATCACCAGCATGGACACCTACTAAATTTGATGAGGATGGATTAAAGGAAGTATTAAGTAAATACTTTGGTACAATAAAGAATGTTTATACTTTCTTCTCATTGTATGCAAACACAGATAATGTAAACCCAAGAGAATTCTTTGTTGAATACAAGGATAGACCAGAGCTTGACAGATGGATAATATCAAAATATAACAATTTAGTTAAATATGTAAGAGAGTGTATGTCAATATTTGATTTAACTAAGATAGTTAGGGCAATACAAGATTTTGTAAATGAGGATTTATCAAACTGGTACATTAGACGTTCGAGAAGAAGATTCTGGGCGACTGAACTTACAGAGGATAAAAAAGCTGTTTATGTAACAACATATGAAATATTAGTTGGATTATCACAGCTTACAGCTCCATTTGCTCCATACATCTCAGAGGAAATGTATACTAATTTAACAGGTGAAAAATCAGTTCATTTAAGCTACTATCCAGAAGTTAATGAAAGTCTGATAGATGAAAATGTAGAGCATAGAATGGATTTAGTAAAAGACCTAGTTAAGCTTGGAAGAGCTTCTAGAGAGACAACAAAGATTAAGGTTAGACAGCCAGTTTCTAAAATTCTTATAGATGGAAAATATGAAGAATTAATTTCTGATTTAACACCACTTATTATGGAAGAGTTAAATGTTAAGGAAGTTGTTTTTGAAAAAGATTTAAATTCATTTATGGACTTCACTATGAAACCAAACTTTAAAACATGCGGACCAAAGCTTGGTGCTAATGTTAAAGCCTTTGCAAATGAACTATTAAATGTTAATGCATTAGAAGTAATATCAGCTGTTAAAAACGGTGGAGTTTACAAGATGACTGTAAACGGTAACGAGGTAGAAGTAGACGAGGAAATGCTTGATATTAGAATAGCTGCTAAGGAAGGCTATGATGTTGAAATGGATAACAATTTATTTGTTATATTAGACACTAACCTTACACAGGAGCTAATTGACGAAGGATATGCTAGAGAATTTATATCAAAAGTTCAACAAATGAGAAAAAATAATGGCTATGAAATGATGGATAACATTAAAATATTCTACAACGGTGTAGATGAAATACAAAATGCTGTTAAGTCATTTGATGAATATATCAAGAGTGAAACTTTAGCTGTTTCAATAGAAAAAACTGAAGATACCTCATATGAAGTACAGAATCTAAACGGCTTTGATACAGGAATAAAGCTTGAAAAAATAAATTAATAAAATAAAAATTACCACAAAGGGCACAAAGAACACAGAGCGCACAAAATGCGATTGAAAAATCTTTGTGTCCTTTAATGCACTTGAAGTAAATTATAAATTGAGGTGATAGCGTGAAAAAAGACATTCACACTATGGAAAAATCAAAAAACGATTTTTCATCAAATTATGTGACGCCGTGATACGGCGTAATGGAGGTAATTATGAATAAAACATTACTTAGAAATGCTAGTATTATCAACAATGATTGTAGCCTAGACAAAAACAAAGATATTTGTATAGAAGACGGAAAAATAAAAAAAATAATAAATTCGTATGATAATGCTTTTTCGTGCGATGATTATGAGGTTATTGATTGTAGTAATTATTATATTACTCCAAGCTTTGTAAATTTACATTCTCATGCTGCTATGAATATATTTAAAGGAATTGCTGAGGATGTTACAATTGATGATTGGTTTAACAAAGAAATTTTTCCTTATGAAAGCAAGTTAAATGAGAAAGATGTTTACTATGGAGTAAAGCTTGCTATACTTGAAATGCTTAATAACGGAGTTACTGCATTTGCTGATCATTATTTTTGTCAGGATTCGGTATTACAAGCTGTATTAGATTGCAAAATTAGAGCTGATATAGCTCCTACTATATTTGGCTTGGCACCTAATTATAAAGAGCAACTAGAAACTGTCAAAGATTTTATAATAAAAAATAGAAATGTTTCTAATAGAGTTAATTTAAGATTAGGACCACATGCTCCATATACTTGTCCTAATCCAATACTTACTGAAATTGTAGATGCTGCAAAAGAGCTAAATGTTGGAATACACATACATGTATCAGAAACAAAAGAGCAGGTAGAAAACAGCTACAAAGAAACCTCTAAATCACCTTTTGAGGTGCTATATGAAAGTGGGGGATTTGATGTTGACACCATAGTGGCTCATGGACTATGGGTGCAAGAGGGTGATTTACAGTACCTAAACGATAAAACTTGGTTTGCTTTTTGCCCTAAAACATATATGAAGCTTGCTATGGGTGAAGGAAATATATATAAGCTAAAGGATAAAATTAATTATACCTTTGGTACAGATGGCGGAGCAAGCTCAAATACACTTAGCCCTGTTGAGCAGGCAAGGTTATTTGCTTTAAATGGAAAGCTTTTAGAAAATAATTCTGAAGAATTTAGAGTTAAAGAAATCTGGAAGCATTTAGTGAAGGGGCATAATGCTTTAAAATTTAATACTGGAAAAATTGAGGTAGGCTATGACGCAGATTTAATTATTTGGGATTTAAAAAAACCTAATACTTATCCGATATATAATCCAGTAACTTCAATAATATATAGCTCTAACTCAAACAACGTTTTATATACAATGGTTGAAGGAGAGTTTTTAAAATATGATGGAAAGTTAATTTTAAATGAAAAAGAAACATTAAATAAAATATCAGAAATACAAAGCTCAATACTTGATAGAGGAAAAGGAAACAAAATAGTAGAATATTAGTTTTATAAAAAGAATCAAGCTAAATGACTAATGCTAACTACCTTGATTTATGCAATAAAACAGCTTAAAGCTATAGCAGAATTATTTTAACCATAGTATGGTTTGCCATTTATTATATTTTATATTTGGAATAAAGACTGTACAAAATAAAGGAGAAACAATTTAATCTTGTTATATGAATATATTTTGTGATATACTACTAATGTTATGCATAATATTCTATAAAAAGGCAAAAGTGTGAAAAAAACACTTCACACTGTGAAATGTTTTCACACTATGCAATTTTGTGATGCCGCTTTGCGGCATAATGTCGGAAAGAATGGTGAAGCAGTATGTTATCTGATATGATAAATGGATTAATTATTGGTGTTTCAATGCTTATTCCTGGTGTTAGCGGTGGGACGGTAGCACTAATTTGCGGTATATATTATAAACTAATAGCAGCAGTTGATACTTTTTTTGAGAATCCAAAGGAAAATTTTAAGTTCCTAATATCAGTTGCAATTGGTGGAGTCATTGGAATTTTAGCTTTTTCAAAGCTTATACTGTTTGTATACGATACATATAAAACACCTATGGTATACTTATTTATGGGTGCAGTTCTTGGAAGCATTCCATTGTTATGTAGGTCTGCTGGAGTCAAAAAACTAAATTTAAAAACAGTTTTATATCCCATCCTTGGCTTAGCATTTGTCCTTTTGCTAGAGTGCATACCTAAAGATTTGTTTGTAATAAATGCTGATGGTTTAGTAGAGTATTTAGTTTTATTTTTAATTGGAATTGTTTTGGCCACAGCATTAGTTTTACCTGGCATAAGCTTTTCATATATGCTTTTAATCTTAGGCCTTTATGAGCAGACACTTATGGCAATAAAGACAGTAAATATAATCTTTCTATTTTCAATGGGAATGGGTGTGTTAGTAGGGATATTCTTAACCGCTAAGGTCATAAGAATTATACTTAGAAAATATCCAAAGCAAACCTATTTGGTTATAATCGGATTTGTTATAGCCTCCTTAAAGGATGTATTTCCAGGCTTACCAAATGGAAATGAGCTCTTTATAAGCACATTACTGTTATTTGGAAGCTTTTATACAATATATAAAATATCAAACAAATAAGAATTTAGTATTTTGCTAAATTCTTTTTTTATCTTCTTGACTTTAATATTTGTTGTGGTAAAATATTCAAGCGGCTGAAATAAAATAAGGAGATATTAAATGATCGAACTTAGTAACATTTCAAAAACTTTTAAGGTACATCGGCGAAATGCCGGATTCAAGGAAGCTGCTAAAGCGTTATTTAAGCGTGAATATGAAACAGTACATGCACTTGATGATATTAGCTTTAGCATAAAAGAAGGTGAGATGGTAGGTTACATTGGACCTAACGGAGCCGGAAAAAGTAGTACTATAAAAATCATGGGAGGTATACTTACACCTGATAGCGGTACATGCAATATTAATGATAGGATTCCATGGAAGGACAGAATCAATCATGTTAGAGAAATAGGAGTTGTTTTTGGTCAACGCTCGCAGCTATGGTGGGATGTTCCAGTCATTGATTCCTATGAGCTTTTAAAGGACATTTATAAAATTCCTGACAGAATTTATAAAGACAATCTTAATAACCTTTCTACATTACTAGATATTGAAGACATAATTAAAACACCTGCTAGGCAATTATCACTTGGGCAAAGAATGCGTTGTGAAATAGTTGCATCAGTTTTACATAACCCACGTATTTTATTTTTAGATGAACCAACCATAGGTCTTGACGCTGTATCAAAATTAGCAGTTAGAGATTTTATAAAAACAGTAAACGAAGAAAAAAAGACTACTGTCATATTGACAACCCACGATATGCAGGATATTGATGCTTTAACTAAGCGTATTATTTTAATTGGAAAAGGGCATATATTGCTTGACGGAACACTTGATGATTTGAAAGAGCAGTACAAGGGTATCAATTCATTAGATGAAATGGTAGTCAAGCTGTATGAGGCATATAAGATATGAAAAAGTATATGTCATTTTTTAAAATCAGATTTGTCAATAATCTGCAATATCGAGCTGCTGCATATGCCGGAATTGCTACTCAATTTTTCTGGGGATTCATGCTAATAATGATATTTGCGGCTTTTCACAAATCAAATGCGGACGCCTTTCCTATGAAGTTTCAGGAAATTAGCTCATATATATGGCTTCAGCAGTCAACCATAGCCTTTTTTTTGATATGGTATTTAGATAATGAGCTTTTTACCATGATAACAAGCGGAGGTGTGGCATACGAGCTTTGCAGACCTATGGATTTATATAATATGTGGTATACAAAAAATATGGCAATTAGAGCTGCAAGAACCTTGCTTAGATGCTTTCCTATATTAATTATAGCAGTATTTTTGCCAAGACCTTACGGACTTCTTATGCCAAGCAATTTTGAAACATTTATACTATTTTTGATATCAATGTTTTTGGCTTTTTTTGTCGTAATATCATTTTGTATGATAATATATGCGATTTCATTTTATACAGTATCATCAACAGGGATAAGAATTTTGATAGCATCTATATCCGAATTTTTAACAGGACATATAATACCATTGCCTTTTTTGCCTGAAAAGCTTTTTAATGTAATCAGCTTACTTCCTTGGGCATCAATGCAGAACGTTCCTTTCAGAATATACAGCGGAAATCTTTACGGTACTGATGCAGTTAATGCCATATTACTGCAAGTATTTTGGCTTGCAGCTCTAACTATAATCGGAAAGCTGCTGCTCAATAAAGGCTTAAAAAAAGTAGTAGTGCAAGGGGGTTAACATGAAACTATATTTAAAATATCTCACAATTTATGTAAAAAGTATTATGCAATATAAGCTTTCTTTTTTCTTTACAGCTTTGGGGCCGTTTTTAGGATCATTTTCCGTTTTTCTAGGGATATATTTCATGTTTGATAGATTTAATTCCGTTGATGGCTTTAGCTACAGCGAAGTATTGATATGTTTTTCTGTTGTATTGATGTCATTTTCACTGGCTGAATGCTTTTTTAGAGGATTTGATACATTCTCGGGAGTTATATCAAACGGAGAATTTGACAGAATTATGATAAGACCGAGAAATGCAATGTTTCAGGTCTTGGCATCTAAGTTTGAAATAGCAAGACTTGGGAGAACTCTCCAAGCAGCAGTGATTTTACTGTATGCTGTTTTAAACTGTAGCATAATATGGACAGCTGATAAGATATTTACACTTATTATTATGATAGTCGGTGGAACTGCTCTTTTCTCAGGACTCTTCATAATATACGCCTCTATATGCTTTTTTACAACAGAAGGGCTTGAATTTATGAATATATTTACAGATGGGGGAAGAGAGTACGGAAAGTATCCAATATCGATATACGGAGAGGGTGTTCTTAAATTTTTTACATATGTAGTTCCCCTAGCCTGTGTTCAATACTATCCGTTCATGTACTTAATAGGAAGAACTGAGAACATGATGTACATGTTAACTCCAGTAGCAGCATTTATCTTCCTAATACCATGCTGTATCTTCTGGAAAATAGGAGTTAAACACTATAAATCAACAGGAAGCTAATGCTTCTTGCTCCTGAATATGCGTAACATATTTTAAATAGCTTGACATAATCAAGACTATGACAATTAGTTATTGACATTTTCAAGAAGTGGTTGTATAATATGCAAAATAGAATTTAGTCCAAAAATTAAACAAAAGGCTATGAAGAGGAATAGTAAATAGCAAAACTAATTTCAGAGAGAAGATGGTTGGTGAAAATCTTTATTAAAGTGCTATTGAAGCAGTCTCGGAGCTGTAAGCCGAACAGAGTGAAATCTAAATAGGTTTTAACGGATGTCCACCGTTATAGGGAAAGAGTATCGGAGTAATCCCGTACTTATTGAGTGCAGATTAAAATCTGAATTTAGGTGGTAACACGGACAAGATAGTTCGCCCTAAGCTAATAATACATTAGCTTAGGGTTTTTTGTATTAAGGCAAAAAATTTGAAAGGAGAACTGAAATGAAAGCAGATGAATTAAGAAGAATGTATGTTGAATTTTTTTGTGAAAGGGGGCATAAAGAAGTAGCGTCTGCATCATTGCTTCCAGAAAATGATCCTACTGTTTTATTTACTACAGCAGGTATGCATCCTTTTGTGCCATATTTGTTAGGAGAGAAGCATCCACAGGGGAAGCGACTGGTAGATATTCAAAAATGTATACGAACAGGAGATATTGATGAAGTAGGAGATGATACTCACTTAACATTTTTTGAAATGTTAGGAAATTGGTCTCTGGGAGATTATTTTAAGCAAGAATCTATTAGTATGAGCTATGAGTTCCTTGTAACAAAACTAAACATTCCAAAGGAGAAACTAGCAGTTACTGTTTTTGAAGGAGATGATATTGTACCAAGGGACGACGAATCCGCTAAAATATGGATGGAAAAAGGGTTGTTAAAAAGCCAGTATTTTATTATGGACGTGAAGAAAATTGGTGGGGACCAGCAGGGCAAACTGGCCCTTGCGGTCCTGATACAGAAATTTTCTATGATATGGGAAAGGAAAAATGCAGTCCCGAGTGTGGGCCATCTTGTCACTGTGGTAAGTATGTTGAAATATGGAACAACGTATTTATGCAGTATAATAAGCAACCGGATGGAAGTTATACAGAATTAACACAAAAAAATGTAGATACGGGAATGGGATTAGAACGTATATTAACTATATTTAACGGATATACGAATGTCTATGAAACTGAATTATTTGTTCCTGTGATGACACGATTAGATGAGATAATAAAGGATAGAAAAATGCCTTTAAGAGAAAAGCGCATTATATGCGAGCATATAAGAGCAATTTGTTTTGTTTTGGGTGATGATAAACATATTGTACCTTCCAATACTGAGCAGGGATATATTTTACGTAGATTAATAAGAAGAATAATAAGACTGTTAAAGAAAAATGATATTAATCAAAATATCCTATATGAATTATCTGGAATAATAATTGAGCAATACAATGATATATATAATGAACTTGGAAGAAATAAGTCATTTATATTTGAACAACTAGATAAAGAATATCAGCTGTTTTCAAAAACATTAGATATAGGTTTGAAAAAGGCTGAATGGTATTTTGCAAACTTAAAAGAAAATGATAAACTTAACGGAGAGATTGCATTTAAACTATATGATACATTTGGTTTTCCAATTGAATTTACTACAGAACTTGCAAAGGAAAAGGGATTATTAGTAGATATTGAGGGATATAATAAAAAATTCGCAGAACATCAGGAAAAATCTAGACAAGGTGCAGAAGGTAAGTTTAAAGGTGGTCTTGCAGATCATAGTGAACAAACCACTAAATTGCATTCTGCAACTCATCTTCTAAATGGAGCATTAAGAACTGTATTAGGAGAAAATGTATATCAGAGAGGAAGTAATATTACAGCAGAAAGATTGAGATTTGATTTTTCTTTTGATAGAAAAGTTACTAAGGAAGAATTAGAGGAGGTTTCAAGTATAGTAAATAAGGCTATAAACGATAGTGTAGAAATTATCTGTGAGGAAATGTCAGTGGAAAAGGCTCGTGAATCAGGTGCTATTAGTGTATTCGATAAAAAATATGATGAGATAGTAAAGGTATATATAATCCCAGGATATTCAAAGGAAATATGTGGAGGACCTCATGTTAAAAATACTGTTGAACTAGGAAAGTTTACTATTATTAAGGAGGAAGCTTCCTCAGCAGGAGTAAGAAGAATAAAAGCAGTTATAGAGTAGTTTAAAGGGTAACTATTTACACACTAAGCTGTATAATGGTTACCCATATTTGGAGTTGCCCTTAAGAGCTACACTTTATTTTCTTTTTGGCAATATTTCTAACCAATAACCATCTAAGTCTTCTATAAAGTAGATTCCCATATTTGGGTTTTCATAGCAGATACATCCCATTTCCTTATGCTTTTTATAAGCAGCATCGTAATCATCAGTCACCAATGCTAAATGATATTCACATTCTCCTAAATCATATGGTTCCTCTCTATCTCTAAGCCAAGTAAGCTCTAAACTAAAGTTCCCAGTTCCATCACCTAAATATACTATTATAAAGCTGTTATCTTTAGCATTAATTCTTCTAACTTCCTTTAGTCCAAGGGCTTTGTCATAAAATTCTAATGATTTTTCTAAATTTGCAACATTGAAATTAAAATGATTAAATGTAAAATTCATAAAAACACATCCTTTTTTATTTATGCTAACAATATTAAAATAATATTGTTAGCAATATTAAAATAATATTGTTAGCAATATTAAAATAATATTGTTAGCAATATTTTATTAACAATTATAATTTAAAGTCATGTATAGTGCAAGGATTAGAATGAATTTTATATAATAGTTAAATATATATTATTGCAAATAGATATTATTTGGTGATATACTAATAATTAATATTAAAAATATTAATTGTTAATATAAAAATATTATTTATGGCTATAAAAACTTTGGAGGTTTTTTATGAGATATATTGATTTAAGAAGCGATACTGTTACAATGCCTACTGAAGAAATGAGAGTAGTTATGGCAAATGCACCTGTTGGTGATGATGTTTACGGTGATGATCCTACAGTTAATGAATTAGAAAAGCTTGCTGCACAAATGGTAGGAAAGGAAGCAGCATTATTTGTACCTAGTGGAACCTTTGGAAACCAACTTGCATTATTAACTCATACGAGACGCGGAGATGAAGTGATACTTGAGCATAATGCACATATTGTTATTCATGAGGTAGGCGGAGCAGCAGTAATTGCAGGGGTACAGCTTAGAACTGTACATGGTAAAAATGGATCTATGGATCCTAGTCTTGTAGAGAAGTCTATAAGACCTGATGATATACATATGCCAAGAACCGGACTAATTTGCGTTGAAGAAGCTCATGGCTGCGGAGCAGTTGTTCCCATAGAAAATTTAAAAGCGATAAAAGAGATAGCAAATAGATATAATATACCTGTGCATATGGATGGAGCTAGGGTTTTTAACGCAGCAACTGCACTTAATGTTGACGTTAAGGAAATTACTGAGAATTGTGATTCTGTAATGTTTTGCTTATCAAAGGGACTTTGTGCACCAGTAGGCTCAATATTAGCTGGAAGTAAAGCATTTATTGATGTAGCGAGAAAAAACAGAAAGCTTATGGGTGGCGGTTTAAGACAGGCAGGTATTTTAGCTGCTGCTGGAGTTATTGCTCTTGAAAAAATGGCTGATAGACTTCATATAGATCATGAAAATGCTGATTATATGGCAAGAAAACTTTCTGAAATTAATGGAATTAATGTTGATTTTTCAAGAAGAGATATAAATATGGTATTCTTTACAATTGATGAGGGATTAGTGGAGGATAAGGTATTAGTAGACAGCTTTTTAGATGCTGGAATAAAGATAAATGGTATTGAGGACGGAGAATATAGATTTGTAACTAACAATGGCATTACACAAGAAGACATTGATTTTACTGTAAATAAATTAAAGGAAATAGTGTAAAAAGAGCGAAGAAAAATACTCTTCGCTCTATGAAAAAATCAAAAACGATTTTTCTCACTAAGAGTAAATATGTTTGGATATGTAAATATAGATAAGGCAGAGCTAAAATTTAGAGAATATTATAAATACAAAGGCTACTATTGTGGACTTTGTATGAACCTTAAGAAAAACTATTCACAATTAAGTAGGTTAACTTTAAACTATGATATGACTTTTTTAATATTAATTCTAAGCTCTTTGTATGAAGTTGAAGATAAAGCAGTTAAAAAAAGATGCATAGTACATCCTATAAAAAAACAGATTATAATTGAAAATGAAATTACTGATTATGCTTCAGCTATGAATATTATTTTAGCCTATTATAACTGTAAAGATAATTGGATAGACGAAAGAGATTTTAAATCGCTACTATTTTCAAAGTCTATAAATGGTGACTATAAAAAAACTGTTAAGCTATATAACACGAACGTGCCGGAAAAGGAAAAGTTTATAAAATCCTCACTTGATAATATTGTCAAGCTTGAAAAAGCCAATACAAGAGATATAGATGCCATCTCAAATGAATTTGGCAATCTAATGGGAGAACTAATGGTATATAGAAAGGACCATTGGGAGAAAATATTAAGAAAAGTGGGCTTTTTCCTTGGCAAATATATCTATATTTTAGATGCATATCTAGATATTGAAAAGGATAAAAAAAATAATTCATATAACCCTTTTATATACCTAGATAATAAAATAAGTATAGATGATTATGCCAATGAGATTTTAATGCTTAATTTATCCTTTTTAAACGAAGAATTAGATAAACTTCCTTTAATAAAAGATAAAGGAATAATTGATAATATTATATACTCAGGTATAATGAATAAACTTAAAAAAACAAAAGACGAGGAGTAGAGTATGAGAGATCCATATGAGGTTTTAGAAATTCAAAGAGGAGCATCTAAGGATGAAATTAAAACAGCATACAGAAAGCTGGCTAAACAATATCATCCAGATATGCATGTAAACAATCCTCTTAAAGACCTTGCACAAGAAAAATTTATTGAGGTTCAAGAGGCTTATGACCAGCTTATGAATGAAGGTGGAAGTAGTTCGTCATATAGTAGCAGTCAATCAAGTAGCTATAACAGTGGATCAGCAAATAATGAATTTCAAACAGCAAGACAATACATGAATAGTGGCAATTATCAACAAGCTATATATATACTAGATAATATAAAAGTTAGAAATGCACAGTGGAACTTCCTAATGGGAGTATGTTATGTTAATCTTGGCTCAACAGTACAAGGTATGCAATTTGTTAAAACTGCTTCTAGGATGGAGCCTAATAACGTTGAATATTCAAATTACTTAAATCAAATAATGAATATGCAAAGAGCATATCAAACAAGAACCTACAATTATAATAGAGGTGGACGTTCAGACATTGATTGTTGTACACAGCTTATTTGTGCAGATTGCTGTTGCGAATGTATGGGAGGAGATTTGATTTCATGCTGTTAAAAAGCAAAAACATTGCTTATTTAGGGGTATTGCTTGCTTTAAATCAAGTATTTATAGTTTTATCTTCAATAATTAAAACAAACACACTGCTTTTATTTTCTCTTGCAGCACTAATGATTGGTATTGTAATAGTTGACTTCGGAGCTAAAAGCGGGGTTTTATTTTATATAGCATCATCAATTCTAGGATTTTTTTTAACAACCAATCAAGTAGAGATAGTTACATATATATTGTTTTTTGGTATGTATAGCATAGTGAAATATGTAATTGAAAAAGCAGCATTTCCCATGAAGTATGCAAAAATATTTGAATTGACTACAAAGTTTTTATTTTTTAATTTAGTAGCCTTGTGTATATATTTTCTTCTTAGGGAGTTTGCAGTTATAAAGTTATATTGGTGGTTAATTTTAGTTGCTGAAATTTCATTTGTAGTGTATGATTATGCGTTTAGCATTTTTATAAATTATTATATAACCAAAATAAAGCCAAAATTAAAAAGATAAAAAAATCGAAATCTGTAAAATGGTTTCGTTTTTTTATGTCAAAAATCAATTCTATAATGAAAAAAATCTTGACAAACTTCTATAAAAATAATAAAATAATAGAAATAACTTTTTGTTCAAAATCATGAAAGCATTATAAACTACTCAAAATTTAAACAAACCAATCAAATATTATATTCTTTTATTAGTCTAGAATAAAATTCGTATTATAGTTATAGGCTGAGATTAATTTAAAAAAAAAACAAAACTATTATTAGTATAGTTTGATTTTCTATACAAAAAAACGCATAATATGACAAATTTTAAATAAACTATATCATATGGAGGTATGTTATGAAAAATAAAATTATACTTGGTGCTTCTATCGGAAACTGTGTACATGTAGCTGGCATTATTAATTTTTTTAATATAGCTAGAACTCATGGCTATGAAACAATATTTTTAGGGCCCGCCACGGGTATTGACATCTTAATAAGTAAAATTCTGGAAATAAAACCTGATATAGTAGCTATCAGTTACAGACTAACTCCTGAAAACGCTTTCAAAATATTAACTGATATTGATACATTTAGAAAGAATACTGCTCTAGAAGGAGTTAAATGGTGCTTTGGCGGAACTAAGCCTGTTGCCGATGAAGCTAGAAAATTTGACTTTTTTGATTACATTTCAGATGGCTTTGATGACATAGATGACTGCGCCTGTTTTTTAAAAGGTATTGAAAAGGGTGACAAAAAAAACGAGTATCATAAAAATATTATAGACAGAATCAATGAAAAATATCCATATCCTGTTTTAAGACATCACTTTGGTTTACCATCCTACGCAGATACACTAGATGGCATTGAAAAAATAGCAAATGCTAAAATACTAGATGTAATATCCTTAGGGCCAGACCAAAATACACAACAATTTTTCTTTAACCAACAAAATATGGATAGGAAAAATGATGGTGCAGGTGGTGTACCTCTTAGAACAAAAGAAGACTTTATTAAGCTAAAAGAAGCAACAAATACAGGTAATCATCCTTTAATAAGATGCTATAGCGGAACAGCAGATGTTTTCAAAATGGCAGATTTGCTTATTGATACTCTTGATAATGCTTGGAGTGCTATACCTCTTTGCTGGTATAATGAGCTAGATGGAAGAGGAGACAGAAGCATTGAGGTTTCAATAGATGAAGCACAAAAGCTTATAAAATATCATGGTGATAGAAATGTGCCTGTAGAAATTAATGAACCACATCATTGGTCTCTTAGAGATGCCCATGATGTTATGTCTGTATTTATGGCTTTTGTATCAGCTTATAACGCTAAAAAATATGGAGTTAAGAATTATATAGCACAGTATATGTTTAATACACCTAATACACTTTCATTCTCTATGGATTTAGCAAGAGTAATGGCTATGGTAGATCTAGTTGAAGAACTAGCTGATGATAACTTTAAAGTATATAGACAGGTAAGAGCAGGACTAAATTATTTATCTCCAGACCTTGATATTGCAAAAGGTCAGTTAGCTGCCACTACATTCTTAGCAATGAATATTAAACCTCATATTATCCATGTAGTAGGATTTAATGAAGCAGAGCATGCGGCAACTCCAGAAAATATTATAGAAAGCTGTAAAATTATTAGGGGAGTAATTAGAAATTTAGTAAATGACAATTTAGATTTATCTAAAAATACAGCTATAATTGAACGAATAGAGCATCTTAAGTCAGAAGTAAAATATTTATCAGAATTCATATGTGATTTTTATAAAGATTATGAAGATCCTCTAGCTAATGCCTATGTACTTTCTGATAGTATAAAAAGAGGGATTATAGATGCGCCTCATATTGTTAAAAATGATAAATTTAAAGGTATTTTATCAACAAGAGTAATAGATGGAAAATGCGTTGCTTATTCCGAAGAAAAAGTGGCAGAATTAAGTGAAAAAGAGCGTATTGAAGAGTTAAGAAACAATGGAAATTTAAAAAAATAGGAGGTATATTTATGAAAGTAGCTGTAATCGGTGCTGGCAACGGCGGTCAAACTTTCGCATCTTATTTTACACACATGGGATGTGAAGTTTCATTATATAATAGAAACCCAAGAGTATTGTTTGAAATTGAGCAAAATGGTGGTATTGACTTAATTGGTTATTATAATTTTAGCGAAAAAATAAATGAACTAACATCTAATATTGCTCAGGCTATACATGGAGCTAGATTAATTATGGTTGCCACTCCTGCTAATGCACATGGAGATATTGCAGAACAGCTTGCTCCATTTTTAAAGGATGATCAAATTATTATGTTAAATCCAGGTAGAACACTTGGTACACATTACTTTTATAATTTGCTTGAAAAAAATGGACTTAAGGCAAATGTTATAGTAGCAGAAGCTGATACATTAATATATACCTGTAGACTTGTTAAAAATGGACTTTGCAGAGTGTTTTCATTAAAAAAAGAACTCCATGTTGCAGCACATAATCCTGATGATACACAAATGGTATGTGATTTACTAAGTGAATTTTATGATGTTATCGTTCCGGCTGAATCAGTGCTTGAAACAGGGCTATCTAATCTAGGTGTAATATTCCATCCAGTTCCTGTTATACTTAACATTGCACGAATTGAGGAACAATCTACTTTTTCTCATTACAAGCAAGGCATATCTCCAACTGTCGCTACTTTTTTAGAAAAAATTGATAATGAAAGAATAGCCATAGCTAACGCTTTAGGAGTTAAGGTAGACACAGCAGTTAAATGGCTAAATCGCATATATAGAACAGAAGGAGACACTTTATATGAGGCACTACAAAATAATGTAGCATATACTGAGGTTTTAGCGCCTACAACAATTCATACTAGATATATATATGAAGACATACAAACTGGACTTGTTCCATTATCTATATTATCAAAAGAGTTAGGTATAGAAAATAGTGCAATGGATTGTGTAATAAGACTTGCCAGCATGTTATACAATTATGATTTTTATCTATATGGAAGAAATGAAGGAATAATTGACTTCCAAAAAATTATAAATAGTAGAAAAGTAGCAATATCTAGATAGTGTTATTGTGTATAAATAAATTTCTATACCCCCACTTTCCATTATGATGGTATTAGTGGGGTCAGTTATTTTAATTGCCATTATTCATGTGATATTATATAATAAATTTGTAATTATTATTATTTTATAATTAACAAAAATATAATATTGAGGGAATAAAGAGTGAAGAAAAAACACTCTTCACTCTCTATGGAAGAATCAAAAAACGATTCTTCATTAAATTATTTTGATGCCACTAAGTGGCGTTATGGAGGAAAGTATGTCTACAAAAAGTAAAAGCTTAAAATTAGACTATAAAAAAACCTTCCTAATAGGATTTGGTTTTTTTGCTTCATCACTGGCATGGTCGGTATACAATGCTAATGTACCATTGATTTTAGAAAACTATGTTTCATCTACGTTTTTACTTGGAATGATAATGGCAGTTGATAACGTATTTGCTGTAATTTTTCAACCGTTATTTGGAGCTTTAAGCGACAAGACCAATACAAAAAGAGGTAGGAGATTACCTTATATATTAGTAGGTATTCCAATATGTGCAACATTATTTGTATTTATACCTTGGACTAAATCTATTTTAGCACTAATGGGAGTAGTTATATTATTTAATTTTGTAATGAGTACTTGGAGATCTCCTGTAATTGCACTAATGCCTGATGTGACACCATCTCCACTACGTTCAAAGGCCAATGGGGTTATAAACCTAATGGGTGGAGTAGGTGGAGTCCTTGCATTTATTCTAGGTGGAATATTAATTAAATCCTTTGGAATGAAAGCGCCATTTATGTTTTCAGGTATAGTGATGATGATAGCTTGGGCGTTATTGTTTTTCTTTGTACGAGAGCCAGCTATACTGACAAAAGAAGAAAGAATTAAGGTTGAAGAAAAGGAAAAGACCGAGGAGCTTTCTGACAAAAAGAGTATTAATAAAAGCTTATTATGTATTTTATTAGCAATATTTTTCTGGTTTATAGGATACAATGCTATAGAAACATACTTTACCTTATATGCTACCAATGTTTTAGGAGTAGATGATGGAACTGCTAACATGACATTAGCATTTTTCTCCTTAGCTTTAGTAGCTGGTGCTATACCTGCAGGTATTATAGGTACAAAGTTTGGAAGAAAGAAAACTATCATGACAGGACTTGTTGGTATTATAGTTTTATTTGCTCTGCAAATATTTTCAAATAATATAAATATAGTTAGAATACTATTAGTTTTAGCAGGACTATGCTGGGCATTAGTAAACATTAACTCACTTCCAATGGTGTTAGAGATAGCTAAGAGCTCAAGGATAGGTAAATACACAGGTTATTATTATTTCTTCTCAGCTTCATCTGCTATATTAAGTCCGCCACTGTTTGGATTAATTCATGATATGACAAAAAATTATGCACATGTATTTATATATTCAGTTGTAGCATTTGCTTGTGCACTTATATGTATATCTATGGCAAAGCATGGTGAAGTGGAGGTAGACCAAGCTGAAATTTTAAAAGAAGCGAGAGAGCTTGATGATTAAAGCTTGATAAGGTGATTATGGATAAATATAAATATGATAAATATTTTTGGAGCGAAGAAAGTTATGCTATCTTCGTTTCTGACTTAATACTGTTAGCTGATGAAAATTATAAAAATTTTCAATCAAATTTAGTACCTAATATAGATAATATATTAGGTATAAGAGTACCTATTCTTAGAAGTATTGGAAAGGATATATCAAAAGGAAACTGGAAGGATTACTTTAAGGTATGCCAAGATAATTATTATGAAGAAACAATGCTGCAGGGATTCGTACTTAACAATGTAAAAGCTGATTTAGAAGAAATAATAGAATATATGGATAGGTTTATAGGCAAAATTAATAACTGGGCTACATGCGATACATTTTGTAGTGGCATGAAAATAGTTAAAAAAAATAGAGAATTCTTTTATCCTTATATTCAAACGCTTTTATCTTCTGAAAAAGAATTTTCAATAAGAACAGGATTAGTTTTGCTTTTAGCACACTATATAAATGATAAATATATAGATAAAATATTTACTATATCAAATGCTGTAAAACATGAAAATTATTATGTTAAAATGGCAAATGCTTGGCTAATAGCAAGCTGTTTCGCAAAATATAGGGAAAAGACAATGAACTTTATAAAAAATAACAATTTAGATGATTGGACACATAATAAATCTATACAAAAAATAATTGAATCTAAAACAACTACAGCTGAAGAGAAAATCATATTAAAAGAACTTAAGAAATAAAATTATATATTTATACTTGAAGTGTTAACTGATATTGATTATACTTTATATGTTGACAAAGAGTAGTTAATTAAAGGAGAGTATAAAATGTATAAATATAAAACAAAAGGGACATGTTCTAGAGAAATTGAATTTGATGTAAAAGACAACAAATTGACAGGTGTAAATTTCATTAATGGCTGCAATGGTAATTTAAAAGGTATAGGTGTACTTGTAGAGGGAATGGATGTAGACGAAGTTATAAATAAGCTCAAAGACGTTAAATGTGGAGAAAAGAGCACTTCTTGCCCTGCACAACTAGCTAGTGCTCTTAAAGAATATAAAGAAAACATAAAATGTTAAAAAAATTTAAAATTTTACATATTAGACTATAATGCTGAATATTATAGTCTTTTTTTGTTTTCAACAACATTTAACTTAATAAGAAAAAATATAAAATATTGTAATTATATGTTAATTAATATATAATTGAAACAATATATTTTAAAAGGTGAAAAGTGTGAAAATAAATTTCACACTATTTATAAAGCCACTACAATAGCTCGCATAGCGAGACTATGGCATAATGAGAGGATTTTATGATTAGTAAGCAAAAGAAAAATAAAAAGAAATATAGTAATTCTAAGTTACATTTCATTGTATTTCTAACATCAAAAAAACCAATAAATCTTTCAATATCAAAATGGTTTATATACTGTAGTGCATGTGTATTATTATTAGCTGTCTTGACCATCTCATTATTTTCGTATAATACATATATTAAAAATGCAAATTTAAACAACAATTTATCCGCATTAGAAAAAGAGATTCAGCAGCTGCAAGTCGATAACTTAAAACTTGGGGTTGAAAACACAAATTTAAAGGATAATCTTGGTGAAAAAACTGTTAAAGTAGCGGATGCTTTGTATGAGCTTGAAAATCTTCAAAGCTCTATCAAAGAAATAAAGGAAATTGTAGGCTTGCCTGTAGAAGAAGATAATAAAACGACTACAACAATAAATACAAAAACACCTACTGTTCAAGTACCTGTTACTCCACCTAGCAGTAGAAGCATGACTACTTTAAGAAGTTATAATAAACAAGCTCCAAAACAATCAAATGTTGAAGTGGATGAAAATTTTGAAAGTATTGAAGAATTAATAAAAGAAGCAAAAGAAGAGTTAGAAGAGCTTTTGATTAGTGCCGAAGACAGAAAGCAATATTTAGAAGATGCACCTACATTATTCCCTACTAAGGGCAGGATTACTTCACAGTTTGGTGCTAGATGGGGAAGTGTTCATAGAGGGGTAGATATATCTAACAGCGTAGGAACTAAAATTTATGCTTCTGGTAATGGCGTTGTAATTGAATCAAAATATGGATATAGTTATGGAAATTATATATTAATTCAACATAAAAATGGATTTAAAACTAGATATGCTCATCTATCAAAACGACTAATTAAGGTTGGTGATGAAGTTAAGCAAGGAGATTTAATTGGTTTAATGGGTAATACAGGTACAAGCTATGGATCACATCTGCATTATGAAATTTATTATTATAATAAGCTGATTAATCCGCTTAATATAGAAGACTATTTAAAATACAAAGAATAATTTTAATATTCAATAAATTTTTGAGGAAAGGTTGAAGAAATGATAGGAAAGAAAAATTCAATAGCAACAATTAAATTTAATGAAGAAAAATTAGATGCATTAGTATCTTCAAACATTACTATAGAAGGAAAATTCAGATCAACTGGTAACATTAGATTAGATTGTACAATAGTAGGAGAAGTAGATTCCGAAAGCCTTTTTATTGGTGAAAATTGTAATATTAAAGGAACTGTAAACTGCGAAAATATAATAATAGCTGGAAAAATAGATGGCAATGTATTCTGTAATGGAAAGATGCATATAAAAGAAACAGGAATAATTGATGGAGATATTGTCGTAAATATACTATCTATGGATGAAGGCTCTATGTTTACTGGTAATTGTACAAGAAAAAAATCTGTTGAAAAACAAGAGGAAAAGGATAAAGATAAGCTAGAAAAATCTGATGGTAAAAACTTTTTAAAAGAAAAAGCTAAGTAAAAAAGCGAACTATGTTCGCTCTAGAAAATCTATCGTTAAATTTCGACAAATTGACGATGGATTTTATTTTTTTTTGATATATAAGTGGTAACGTTTACTAAAAACACTTGAAGTTTTGAAAACGTTATTGTAAAATAGAATTACATAGACTTTATTTAGAATGGTGTACTATAACTAAATAAAGTTTGGCTTATAATACAGTGGCTAGCAGATAATATTTTCGCGCCGGTTGCAGTAGGAAAAAAGCATAAAATAATATAGGAGGAACTTTTTAAATGAAAACTTACAGCACTGACAAAATTAGAAATGTGGCGTTACTTGGACATGGAGGTTGTGGTAAAACAACTTTGATAGAATCACTTTTATACATGACAAAAGCAACGAACAGAATGGGTAAGGTAGAAGATGGAAATACTGTTTCAGATTACGACAAGGAAGAAAAGGATAGACAATTTTCAATTGGAACATCAGTTATACCTATAGAGTATTATGACACAAAAATTAACTTCTTGGACACTCCAGGTTATTTTGATTTTGTAGGAGAGGTTTTTAGTGCACTTCAAGTTTGCAACGGAGCAGTTGTAATCGTAGATGCTACCTCAGGAGTTCAGGTTGGTACGGAAAAATCTTGGAAATACTGTGAAGACAGAAAAATACCAAGGGTTATTTTATTAGACAAGCTTGATAAAGAAGACGTAAGTTATGACAAATTACTAGAAGAATTAAGAGAGAAATTTGGTAAGAAAGTTGTTCCATTTGCAGTTCCTATTGGAGAGCAAACAAGCTTTTGCGGATATGTTGATGTAATATCTGGTGAAGGCTATATCTTCAATGGTAAGGAATGTGTAATTGGTGAAGTTCCTAAATATGCAGTAGAAAAAGCAGCAGAATTAAAAGATATGCTTATGGAATCTGTAGCAGAAACCGATGAAGAAATGATGGAGAAATACTTTGCGGGTGAAAGCTTTACAGATGAAGAAATACATAACGGTTTAAGAAAAGCAGTAATGAACGGTGATATTGTTCCTATCATAGTTACTTCAGCTCAAAAAACAATTGGAGTTAGAGAAGTAATCCAAATGATTATTGAATATCTACCAAGCTCAGAGGATTTAGGTCAGGTTGTCGGAACAGATGATAATGGTAAAGATGTTATAAGAAAGGTTGATCCTAAACAGCAGCTATCAGCATTTGTATTCAAAACAATCGTAGACCCATTTGTTGGTAAGATAAACGTGTTTAAAGTTTTATCTGGAACTCTTAAAAAAGATATGGAAATTTATAACTCTAAAACTAGACAGACTGAAAGAGTCGGCTCTATATTCTATTTAAGAGGTAGAGAGCAAATTGAAGCTACAGAAATATCAGCAGGTGATATTGGAGCAGCATCTAAGCTACAATACTTCAAAACCGGAGATACTATATCTACTAAAAATGATCCTATTGAATATCCACAAGTTAATTTCCCTAAACCATCTTTATTTATGGCAGTTCATGTTAAATCTAAGGAAATGGAAGAAAAAGTTGGTTTAGGACTAAATAGATTAGCAGAAGAAGATTTAACCTTCTCTTCTGATAGAAATGTTGAAACTAAAGAATTGGTACTCGGTGGTCAAGGGAACATGCATCTAGAGATAATCAAATCTAAGCTTAAAAACTTATTTAAAGTTGATATTGATCTATCAAATCCTAAGGTTGCATACAGAGAAACAATCAAAGGCAAATCAGATGTTCAAGGTAAACATAAAAAACAATCTGGTGGTGCTGGACAATACGGTGATGTTCATATTAGATTTGAGCCATCTATGCAAGAATTCGAATTTGCAGAAGAAATATTCGGAGGTTCTGTACCTCGTAACTACATACCAGCAGTTGAAAAAGGACTAAGAGATTGTATGGATAAAGGAATTCTAGCTGGATGTAAGGTTGTTAACGTTAAGGCGGTTTTATATGATGGTTCATACCATGATGTAGACTCAAACGAGATGGCATTTAAACTTGCTGCTTCATTAGCATTTAAAAAAGGTATGCAGGAAGCTAAACCAGTTTTACTTGAGCCAATAGTAAAGGTAGAGATAGAAGTTCCAGATGATTACATGGGCGATGTAATGGGCGACATGAACAAGAGACGTGGTAGAATCCTAGGTATGGATCCAACTGACTACGGAACTCAAATAGTTCACGCAGAAGCTCCACAAGCAGAAATGTACACATATGCAATAGACCTAAGAAGTATGACTCAAGCTAGAGGAAGCTTCGAAATGGAGTTCCTAAGATATGACGAAATGCCAATGAACATGGCAGAAAAAGTAGTAGCTGAATACAAAGCAGCACATGCAGCAGAGTAACAAATTATTTATAAAATAAATAATTAAATAATTGATAAAAGGAAGCTTCTTGCAAACAAACGCAAGAAGCTTTTATTTTGTTGTAAATTAGGGGCTAGTCTTTGTGGGTCTTTATATTGATAGTCTTTGTATGTTGACTTATACTGATAACCTCTGTTGGTCTATCTAAAAGGAAAAGAATAATTTTCTTTCTAAGGCTGTGTTCCGCATAGAGAATTGTAACTTCAGTTGCGCTCGCAAAAGTCAAATACGGGGATATGTAATAGTGCCAGACTTATTGACTTAAAGCGCTCGCTCCACTTCGTACAATTCTTAGCTATGCTCCACAATGCTTAGAAAGAGAAATTATTCTTTTTGTTCGATATGGAGAGTCTTGCGTGGGGAAATTTTAGTAAGAATGGTCTAGTCTTTGTAGTAACTTATACGGTTATCCTCCATGGGTATTATTGCGTTTTCAGTTTGTATATTTACTTAATTTTTTAGCAATTAGTTAGTACAAAATGTAAATAATTTTATAGAAGCTTTTATATTAATATTTGACAATTCATAGAAATAAAAATAATGGTTAAATGCAAAAGTAAATTCGGTTTTTGTGTAATGTTGAAAATGCAAGACTAAATTCCGTAAAAATACTTAACATCTAGCTAATTTTAATATATAATTTATTAAAAGCATAGCTTTAATACATAATTTAGCACAGCAAACAAGCATCTGGTGTAAGTCGTGCAGGACTAAATTTAACTTGCTTGAAGTAATTATTTTACTTGTGTGGTATTAATCCTACCTGTGCTTTTGGTTTTGGTTGACCTTATTTATTTTAGTAATGCTGGTCTAAGCATTACATCGTCAGGATTTATTTCCTGTAATGATAAATGATAAACATTTATGTAATGTAATATCAAGCAGTAATTGAGACAGCTTATATGGAGTACAACCATTGAGGCTGTCTCTTGCTGTACTATTAATATGATTTATCATTAATGTTATTGCTCCTGATTATATTGATCAAATGAACGTCCTTTAGGAACGATATATCTTATGTATTCGTGATTTTTTTCTAACATACCTTTTTGCCAAGAACAGTTAGAATCACAGTAATAAATATTAATTCTAATTTCACCATTTTCATCACACATTAATCATAAGGGTTCTGAAATTCGGCACCATTGTCTGTTAAAATGACCGGAAACAGTTTTTGAAATACTTCTATACCTAAATTGTCTTGAAGTGAATTAAACACTTGATTTACACACTTTTGACTCTTGTCATCCATAAGGAAAGCTAACATAAACGCTGAATTTCTAAACAACATAGTTAAAAGAACTTTACCACCCTTTTGACCTTCAACAGTATCCATTTCAACAACTTGAGTGTTTGGATTATCCTCTAGTAACTTCGTAAAATCAGCATATGTTTTATTTATTCTATATTCCCTATTTAGTCTTGAACTACTGCTATTTTTCTTTCTAGGTTTATATTTAACTTTTCTAGGTAAATCAATATTTCTAGCAGTAAGCACTTGATTATCAATATATTTATACAAAGTTCTACGTGCACAATTTATGTCTTTACTATGTGTTGAGTATATATGTGATAATGATTGACCTTTAATTATTAATGGTGATACTAAATTATCTAATTTTTGCATAGATTCAGGCGTTTGGTTAATACCTTCCCTTGAAGAGCTTAATAGATCACGATAATAATCATTAGAGTATTTAGCTATGTATATCCACCTTTCATACGTACAGCTATTTAGGCTTTTACAGTTATTGCATACATATGGTGATTTATTGAGTTTTCCGCATGTCTTTGGTTTGTATTCCTTACAAATTGTTCTACAATTAATATATTTACTACAATTTTTACATAAATCATTACAAGTAGCTTTACTACATAGATTTTTAACTATACATTCTTTTGAATTTATCACATTTAACCATTCGGGTATTATCTTTTCTTATTTTAATAGTTCTATGTTTTTTAACTTCTTTTGAGATAGTAGTTGGATCCTTATGTAGTTCTTTTGCTATAGATTTGAACGATATTCCTTCATTTAATGATTGCTCAATTATTATTCTATCTTTTGCACAGGTAGTCAACCAAATCCATTTTACTATTTATTTCTATTTTGTGCACTACTAAATTCCACTTCTGCTTAAGGGGTGGAATTTACTCATGCAAACTGAAATTTACTTTTGCACTTTACAAACGTTAAATTAACATGTATATAATTATAATAAATATGGAAAATATTATCAAAATATGTTAAGATATGTAGAGTAGTTTGGTGGGAATTATTGAAACATTTTGCGTATTAAATAGTAAAATTATATTCATATCTATCTATAGGTATTCTTAAAAAGCTGTTCATTAAATGTTAAGCATAGTATTTAATTAATGATACCATATATTTAGAGTAAATGGGGGAGTGTTAATATGAAAATCTTTTGTTCAGAAGAGGGTGACCGGCTAAAATTAAAATTTGCTTATGATGAAAAAATAGTACAAGTTATTAGAAACATTCAAGGTAGAGAATATAATCCATATGATAGAACGTGGACTGTACCTAATAATAGTATTAACCGCAAATTTATTAATGATGAGTTTGAGGTTTGTGTAGAATCTTTTGATCAATTACTGGCATTAAAGGGATATAGTAATTCAACTAAAAAAGCTTACAGAGCTCACATAAATAAATTTAAGGTACACCTAAAAAAGGATATTAATGAAGTAACCGTAGATGACATTAAGAAGTACATGTACTATTTAATGAATATAAAGGTTAATACAAACTCATATACTACTCAAGCATATAGTGCTATAAAACTGTATTGTAGTTATATACTAAATAAGAACATTGAGTTTAAAAACTTTCCAAGACCTAATACTGTAAAACCATTACCTAAAGTACTAAGTGAAGAAGATGTAACTAAAATTTTAAATTCGGTTACTAATCAAAAACATAGAACCATATTATATGTGGTATATTCTAGTGGTTTAAGAGTAAGCGAGGTTGTTAGTCTTAAAATTTCAGATATAGATAGCAACAGAATGACTATATTTATAAAAGATAGCAAAGGTAATAAAGATAGATATACAATTTTAGCACAGGAAACATTAAATGAACTTAGAAGATATTTTAAGTTGTACAGGCCCAAAGATTGGCTTTTTCCAGGCGCTGATGAATCTGAGCATTTATCAGTTAGATCAGTCCAAAATGTATTTAAAAAAGCTTGTGCGAAAGCTAAAATAAATAAAGATGTAGGAATACATTCATTAAGGCATTCTTTTGCAACTCATTTACTAGAATATGGCACAGATATACGATACATACAAGAATTATTAGGCCATTCTAGTACAAAAACAACTCAAATATACACTCACGTAACAAATAAAGACCTAAAGAAAATAATAAGTCCAATAGATAGAATAACAAAAAAATAGTATAAAAAGTATAAGAAAGTATAAAAAAGTATAAATTACGAAACTTTCATACGTAATTAATATTATATATATCACTTTAGTGAACTGTAGGTTGATGAAAGGAGTAGTTACAGGAAATGATTATAT
>DDAM01000009.1 GCA_002332905.1 Firmicutes bacterium UBA2058
TTTACAAATCTTATATAATATGGTTAATTAATTATAATTAATTAAGTTATTACATTGCAATGTATACTAAAGAGTTTTTTGTGTCTAAAAGGAGGTAAATATGAAAAAAGTTTTGTTTTTAGTATTATTTTTAGTAGTTTTTTCATCAACAATTGTGTTTGCTGATTTGAATGAAAATCTAGACCCATTTATTCCTGCTAATGTAATAGATTTACAATCTAATCCTGTAAAATACATAGTTGAAGAGAGAATAGTAAGTAGATGGTCTGAAATTGTAGATACAAATGGTGATGGCATTAGTGATTATATGTATATTTATGGTGAAATTGAAAGAAGATATATTACTGTAGATATAATAACAGATGAAATTGTATTTATATCAGATTGGATAAATATTGGGTCTAGACTTATAGATAAGATAAAATTAGAGAGTGCATAAAATTTTAGTATTCAATTAGAAACAATATAATAATTTTGGCTTTTTGTAATGTTATATTAAAATTTTTATGATTTTAACTTTATTATAATCAAAGAGCCAAAATTATTAAAATATTAATTGATTCAAATGAGTTTATAATAGTTTGTTTTACTTAAATTTAAATATCTAAAGGTTTAACTCTTAATATTACTTCAGTATTTTTTTCTTTCCCATCTCTAATATATGTTATAGTAATTTTATCATTATTCTTAAATTTATATAGTATTCGTTTTAAATCGTTTATATTTTCTATTTTTTCTTCATTAATTTTTACTATTACATCATATAGTATAAGTTCAGAATTATATATAGAACCATTTTCATCAATTTTAGTAATTACAAGACCATATTTAGTTTCAAAATTTTTATTATATAAATTTTGGTACTCATCTACGTTGGCTACCATTATTCCTAAATAAATTTTATCAACTGAACCGCTATCGGATATTTGTTTTAATACTGGAATAGCTACATTTATTGGTATTGAGAAACCTAAGCCTTCAGCAGTACTCATTTTAGCTGTATTTATGCCAATTACTTTACCTTGTGCATTAAATAGTGGTCCACCGCTGTTACCAGGGTTTATTGAGGCATCAGTTTGAATTAATGGTTTAATAGTTACATTTTCAACTGTTATTGATCTGTTTAGACCACTTACTACTCCTGTTGTTAATGTACCATTTAAATCCAGTGACATGGGATTTCCTATAGCTACTACTGGCTCTCCAACCATTAGTGTATCTGAATCGCCTAATTCAGCAGAACTTAGACCAGCTCTGTTAATTTTTATAACTGCTAAATCAAGGGCTGAATCATACCATAAAACCTGCGCTTGCTCAGTTGTACCATCTATCAATGATACAATTATATTCTTAGCTTGACCATCACCGATAACGTGAGAGTTTGTCAGTATTAAGCCGTCTGGATCAACAATAACACCAGAGCCAATACTTTGTACATCTTGTTCTTGTCTACCACCCCAGAATGAGTTATAAGCCTGTACTGTAGTTGTAGTAATACCGACAACTGTGTCTTTTGCCTTTTCATTTACAGCAGCTGCAAAGTATGCATCATTATTAAGATTAATTGCGATGTTTTGTTTATTAGCGTTATTTACATTATTAATATTATTATTACTATTATTTCTATAATAATATGATGTTACAAAACCACCAGCAGCTCCACTGACTAGGGATACAACTAAGACAAGTGCTACTGTTGATAAAAATCTTCCACCACGTCTTTTAGGTTTAGACTTTACATCTTCATTTACTGTATATTCCATCTTAGGTTCTTTTATACGATCTTCTACTTTTACTACTTTAGGCTCGTTATCCTCACTATGTCCGTAAATATATTCCTTGCTTCCTGAAACAGCACTATAATTTATAGTATGCTCTTCAACTGTTTCATCTGGCTTGTTTATATTTTCATTTTCTTTTTTTAGCTCATTATCATTGTTGAAGTTATTTTTTTCACTACTCATTTTAAATCCTCCTACATAATTAATATATACAATGTGTATAGAATACACATTGTGTGTTTATCTCTGTAATTAAATCTTAATTCCATTTCCTTAAATTTATCTTTATTTTAGATATGAAATCAGTCTATGTACAAAAGGCAATTTAACAAAAATTAAGATACAGTTAAGTATTTATTTTATACAGTATTATTATGCATAACTAAAGAATTTCTATTAAAATAAAAAATATTAAAACATATAGCTGTTTTAATATCTTATATTTCATACACTTTAGTTGATTTATCTCTGTAGGTCATATTGAGAGTTATTCCTTCATCAATAGAAATATTATTTTCTTTTAATATATTTTCTACAGTTTTATATGCTAGTTCAGGAAAATTATTTTCTTTACTTAAATGTCCAAGAAGAACAATTTCAGTGCCTTTTTTCAATATTTCAGCTAATAAATTTCCAGCTAAATCATTAGACATATGTCCATATTCTCCAAGAACACGTCTTTTCAATGGCCATGGATATGAACCGATTAATACCATATCCTCATCATGATTTGATTCTATAAGTAAAAGGTCAGAATTCGAAATATTTTGTTTTATAGATTGAGTTACACAACCTGTATCAGTGAGTAAAGAAATTTTTTTATCTTTATTAAATATTTTGTATCCAACAGGCTTTACTGCATCATGGGATACATCAAAGGCTTTTACGTAAAATTCGCCAATTTCAACACTTTCTTCAAATATTTTTATATTTTCAGGCTTAATTTCTCCAATTGATGATTGCATAGCCTTCCAAGTTTCTTCATTTGCATATATAGGAATATTAAATCTTCTTGATAATATACCTGCGCCTTGAATATGATCTATATGTTCGTGGGTAATAAAAATACCTTGAATATCATTTGGTTCTTCATCAATACTTAGTAGCGCTTGTTGAATTTTTTTTCCACTTAAGCCTGCGTCAACTAATATTTTTGTTTTTCCAGCTCTGATAAATTGGCAATTTCCACTGCTACCACTATATAATGAACAAAATTTCAATTGATCTCCCTCCGATTAAGAATTGAATGCACCTTATAATAACACAAATTATAAATTATTTCAAAAGAAAAATAAATAAGAATTTATTTCTTAAAACTTTTGTTGTATAATTTATACATTCGTAGTCTGTGCATAAAGCTTTAATTGTATCTTGTAATTATGCGCATGGACATAAATATATAATAAAAAGGAATCATAAAATGGATGAAAATAAGATAATTTATGCTTGCATTGAGCATATAGAAATAGCTTTAGATGATTATATTAACGAAAAAGAGAATGCACCTAATATGCAAAAATGTGAGGATAAAACTTGCAGTTATTGTTCTGACAAGGCTATTTATAAGCTTACAGAGTAAATAATACTCAGAGTAATTATACTCAGAGTAAATATACTCAGAGTAAAATACATTAAACTTATTAATAAATAAAAAAACACTTGTACATTAATAAAAAAAGTGTTACAATGTAAAAGCTATCCTTGCCATTAACAAGATTAATGGCCAGAGACCATGAGGAGGTGAAAGTATGAGAAAATACGAAGGAGCATTTATATTACTTTCTAATTTAGAGGAAGACGTAAGAAATGCTGAAATTGAAAAGATTAAAAACATAGTGACAAACTTTAACGGAACTGTTGACAAGGTAAATGAGTGGGGTCAAAGAAGACTTGCTTATGAAATCGATAAAAAAAGAGACGGATACTATGTAATCATCAATTTTACTTCAAATGCAGATGCTGTTAACGAAGTTGATAGAATTTGTAAAATAAGTGATAATGTGTTAAGACATATGATTACAGTTGAAGAATCAAAATAAATTATAAAGGGGATAAATATGAACAGTGTTGTTTTAATTGGGAGATTAGCTAAAGATCCTGACCTAAAGTTTATGCCATCAGGTATGGCGGTAACTAGATTAACTTTAGCAGTAGATAAAGAATTGTTTGGAGATAAGAAACAAGAAGCTATTAATCAAGGAAAGCCAACTGCTGACTTTATAAATATTTCAGTGTTTGGTAAACAAGCAGAAAACTGTGCAAATTATCTTTCTAAAGGAAGCATGTGTGCTGTAAATGGCCGAATAAATACAGGCAGTTATACTACACAGGCAGGCGAAAAAAGATATACTACTGATGTAGTAGCAAATAGAATTGAATTTATTGGTTCAAAGCAATCATCGTCAACATTACCTGGAAAACCTACAAATCCGGATAGCAATTTCTTTGATGATTTCCCAGATGATGATAATGATATTTTCCAACCAGTAGATGAAGAGGATATTCCATTTTAAAGGAGGGAAATATAGTGAGTTCAAGAGAAGGCGGCTATAACAGAAATAATAACGCTGGCGGTCAAATGAAAAGAAAGCCACGTAAAAAAGTTTGTCAATTCTGTCAAGAGAAGGCAACTAGCATAGATTATAAAGAAATTGGAAAGCTTAAAAAATATGTTACTGAAAGAGGTAAAATATTACCAAGAAGAATTACAGGAGCATGTGCTAAGCACCAAAGAATGGTAACTAGAGCTATAAAAAGATCAAGATCAATCGCTTTATTACCATATACAGCTGAATAATAAAATTAAATAAATGTCCGAACTTGTTTTTATAAAAACAAATTCGGACATTTTTCTTTTGCCATATTAATTAATTCTTTTAAGTCGTCGTTGTATAACATATCTTCAAAGTAAATTAACGCTTTATTGTAATATTTCTTAGAATTTTCGTAGTCTTGAAGCATATAAAGAATCATAAATTTATTTTTTAGTAAAGACGGATATATATTCATATACTTAGTCCTTATGGATATATTTATAGCATTATCAACTATTTTCAAAGCTTCAACGTATTCGCTTTTAGAAAACAGATTGTTTGAAGTATTATAAGCAACATTAGTATAAAGATTTATGTAAAAATGTCCTGTAGAATGTATGTCATATAGTGGCCTTGATAAATACTTTTCTAAATATTTCAGCATCTCATAATACATCGAAAGTCCAGTATCTGAATCATCACAACGACAGTAGCTGCTTGCTATTAAGTTAATAAGTGTTAGTTCAACATTAGTATATATGTATTCAGTCCAATTTTCTAATTTAAAATCCTTCTTGTATACGCTTAAGCCTTTAAAACTAAAGTCAATAGCCTCAGGGTAATTTTTATCCAAATAATATGAACAAATTGCCTTGCTATAGTAAATAAATTGCAAGGATTCTCCAGTTTTAAAAGCTGGCAAATTTTCGTATTCTTCTATAAGTTTTCTTATTTCTAAATCATTATCGCCACCTGTTGAAATTAGCTCATTAATTTGCTGTATCTTTAGGTGAGTTTCCATATCATTATGTCTTTCTATTTCCTGATAAAATTCATAAATGTTTTCATTTAATTTTTTAGAAAGTAAGTCTATAGTATATATAGTAGGGAAAAATGCACCCTTTTCTAACTTGCATAAGTATTCTCTAGAGCAAATTTTATCTGCTAGCTGCTGCTGTGTTAAATTATGCTTTTTTCTTAGGTAAGATATTACTTCTCCAATGTGTAGTTTCTCCATTAAAATTTACCCCTCCTTTGTAATAATGCTTGTGAAGTATTGTTCACTTTACATTTATCCTAATATATTCTATCATACAAATATAGAAACAAGCAAGGAGTGATTATAAATGTTTAGAAGTAACAAAAAAATGGTTGGTTTAGTAACATTATTAGTTATAGGCTTTATACTAGTACAACAAGTTAGTCCACTAGCAACTAAGTGCTTTGCAAGCATTAATGATGACAATGTTAGAATAGGAATAAAAAGTATTAGAGGTCCTATAGAGTGGAAGTAAATTACTAATGAGTAAATTTACATAATAATAGCTTTAAAGTAAAATAATTGCATATAGCCATTGTATTGGTGATTCGTACCCCGCAGAATCAGTACAATGGCTAAATAACTTTAAAAAAATTAAATTAATATAATCTAAAGATTTAAATATATAACTTTATAAAAATCAAATCCCCCCCTAAAAAATATAAAAAAATCAAAAGGCTTAATGGTCTAAGGTCTGTAATGTAAAAAAGAACTAATGAACAGCATTAAATTAGTTCTTTTTTATTTTTTTGTTTTAAAATTCTGAAAAAATTAATTCTATTGTAAATAGTATCTTATCTTGATATAATACCTTTGAAAATTATATTTTGGAGGTTAGAAGATGTACAGAGAAATTTCAAAAGAACTGCTTAACTTTATTGAAAAAAGCCGTAGCTGTTTTCATGCAATTGAAACTATAAAAGAAGAATTAAATAATAACGGATTTGAAGAACTTTTAGAAAGTAAAGTTTGGAAGCTTGAAAAGGGTAAAAAATATTTTGTAACAAGAAATGCATCATCTATCATTGCCTTTAATATAGGGGAAGATTTGGATAATTATAGCTTTAATATGATAGCATCACATAGTGACTCTCCAGTGTTTAAGGTTAAAGAAAACTATGAAATAGAAGTAGGTAAAAACTATATTCAATTAAATACAGAAAAATACGGTGGAATGTTGCATTCAACATGGATGGATAGACCATTATCAGTAGCTGGTAGATTAGTTGTAAAAGAAGAAAATAAACTAGTTACAAAGCTTGTAGATGTTGATAGAGATTTACTTCTTATTCCTAATGTAGCTATTCATATGAATAGGGATGCAAACTCTGGTATGAAATATAATGAGCAAATAGATATGTTGCCGTTATTTGGAACTTCTGAAAATGGCAAAGGTGCATTCTTAGAGGTTGTAGCTAAGTCAGCTAATGTATCTGTAGAAGATGTTATAAGCAATGATTTATTCCTATACAACCGTATGAAGCCATCAATTTGGGGAAGTAAAGAAGAATTTATTTCATCTCCAAAATTAGATGACTTACAATGTGCTTTTACTTCGCTAAAAGCATTTGTTTCAAGTTATAGTAATAAATCTATTAATATATATTGTTGCTTTGATAATGAAGAAGTTGGAAGTCAAACTAAACAAGGTGCTCAATCCACCTTCTTAGTAGATACCTTGAATAGAATAAACGAAGGATTAGGCAAAAATAAAGAGGATTATTACAGAGCTATTGCATCATCATTTATGCTTTCATCAGATAATGCTCATGCTGTTCATCCAAATCATCCGGAAAAAAGCGATCCTACAAACAGAGTATATATGAATGAAGGTGTTGTAATAAAATATAATGCAAATCAAAAATATACTACAGACGCTGTAAGTGCTGCTTTATTTAAAACATTGTGTAAAAATGCTGATGTTCCTTATCAATCATACACAAATCGTTCAGATACACCTGGTGGAGGCACATTAGGTAATGTAGCAACTACACATGTAAGTATTAAAATGGTAGATATAGGGCTAGCGCAACTAGCAATGCATTCATCTTATGAAACAGCAGGTGTTAAGGATACATATTACATGTTTAAGGTTATGGAAGAATTCTATAATTCACATTTAGAAGAAATAAGTGCTGAAGAAATTCAAATAAGTAAATAAATAAGAATTTAACTAAGTAAACACACTAACATATGTTGGTGTAGCGTAGGTTAGGCATAATAAAAATTTTTATGTTGCTTGATTAAGTATAATATGAATAAGTTTAATGATATTTAATACTTGACAAAATATGAAACAAAATTTATAATCTAGATATATTCGGCGTTTTGCAAACGTCTGTGATCATGTATCATATGGAAGGAGTTGTTGTTTTATGAAAAAATTATTAATGGTGATTAATTTATAATTGAATATCGGCAAAAAATTGTGACTTCGTCATATTTTTTTGCAACATAACAAAAACCTTTCATAAAATAATTTTGAAGTGTAGCACGACTTTAGAAAGGTCGTGCTTTATTGTGCCTATTTTTAGGTGAATTAAATAAACATTTAAACTCGGAGGAATGGATGAATTATACTATACGTGATTATGGCTATACAGAATTTTTTGAAAAACAGGTAGATAAGCTAGATATTAATGAGCTTATTCCTGCTAGAATTATTGAAGTCCAAAAGGAACAATACAAAATATATAAAGAATTTGATATTAAAAATGCTAAATTAAAGGGCTCTAAATTTTATAATAATTTAACAGATGTTGTATTTCCGTCAATAGGAGATTTTGTTTTAGTAAAATCTAATCCTGACGGTGATGATATTATTTATGAAGTTTTAAAAAGGAAAAGTAAATTTTCAAGAATAGATATGCATTATGGTAAGGAACAATTAGTGGCTACTAATTTTGATTTTGTATTTATAGTTGCTTCATTAAATAAAGATTTTAACATTAAAAAAATAGAAAGGTATGTTTCTATAGCTTGGCAAAGTGGCGGAACTCCAGTCATTGTTTTAACAAAAGCAGATATTTGTGATAATTATATAGATTATATAATAAAAGCAGAGAGTACATTTATCGGTGTAGATGTTATAGCAGTAAGCTCAGTAACAGGATTTGGTTTTGATATGTTGTCAAAATATATAAAACCATCAAAAACCATAGTTCTTTTAGGATCTTCAGGTGTTGGGAAATCATCATTAGTTAATGCTATTGCTAAGGAAAACATAATGAAAACGAACACCATTAGAGAGGACGATTCTAAGGGAAAACATACTACAACTCATAGACAGTTAATTATGTTAGGCAATAAAACAATGATAATAGATACACCAGGTATGCGAGAACTTGGCATGTGGTCTGATTCAGAAGAGGGAATTGACTCTACATTTTCTGAAATTGAAGATTTGATGCTTAAGTGCAGGTTCAAAGATTGCGCGCATAATAGAGAACCAGGCTGTGCTGTAAAGGAAGCAATAAAAAATGGCGAGCTTTCTATAGAAAGATGGAATAACTATTTAAAACTAAAAAAAGAAGCAAAAATTGCATTGTTAAAGGAACAGAGAAAAATAAAAGCACTTGAAAAAATGCAAGAAAGAAAAAAACAATCAAAACCCCGTAATAAAGCTATAGAAGAAGATGAATAAGTAAAAAAACTCCATATCTGTGGAGTTTTTATTTTTTGATAAATTCTATTAAATTGTTCATTGTTTTTAATGTATCAGAAAGACCCAAATTATAAACATCTAGTAATTTATTTGTGTCTTTTTCAAATCTACTTATTTCTAACGGCTTGCTTGGATATATGGCAAAAACCTTTTTTTCTTCTTCTAAGATGCTTATATTGTTAAGAGTATCATTGTATATATTATGTCTTTCATTTAGCACGTCAATAAGCTTCGGATACCTCTTATATTTTATTTTCGCATAATTACTTAGAGATGAAGGAGTCTTTTGATATCCTTTATGTTGTGTCAGCACAACTATGTTTTTCTCATTACCATCAGCTATTGATTTTTTTATAGGAATAGGATCAGCAAGTCCTCCATCCAATAACTCTTTATTATCATATTTAACTATTCTTGAGATAAAAGGTAATGAGATTGATGCGTTTATTATGTTGTATTGTTCCCTAACAGAATCTAAAGTATAATATACTTCTTCGCCAGTTATGCAATCTGTTGCTCCTGCAACTAGTCTGCAACTTGATTTTTCGTATGCATCGTAATCAAATGGTAATAGCTCATTTGGTATTGTATCAAATAACATCTTGTATCCAAACATGGAGCCTGTAGTGATAAGATTTCTAATACTAAAATATCTTTTATCATTAATATAATTTATATTAACATTTCTACTTCTTTCTTTTTGCTTTGATATATAAGATAGAGCGTTACATACACCAGCAGAAACCCCTATACAATAATTTAACTCTATACCGTTTAGCAAAAAAGCATCTAATACTCCAGCAGTATAAATACCTCTTAATCCGCCACCTTCTAATACTAAACCTATATTGTTCATTCTGTCCACCATTTTCCTTGAATATTAAAATAATAACTTTAAATTATTATAACATATTTTTACTAATAAACAAAAATAAAAAAAGAATATTAAAGAATTATATGTAAAATAAAGTAAAAAAATATATAAAAAAGAAGTCATATTTATACATACAAACTGAAATTAAACAAATAATATTTAAAAAATTAGGCGGTGTGTATGCGTACAATATTAAAACATACTTTTTTATTTCTTGTTGGCGGCACTTTATATTTTTTCATAGAAATATTATTTAGAGGATATTCGCATCCATCAATGTTTATTTGTGGAGGAATTTGTTTCGTATTAATCGGCTTAATAAATGAGTTTAAAGCATTTAAGATATCATTAGTTTGGCAAATGCTTATTTCTAGTATTATTATAACTTCAATAGAATTTATTACTGGATTAATCGTTAATATATTGCTTGGGTTAAACGTCTGGGATTATTCAGCAAGACCATTTAATATATTAGGGCAAATTTGCTTACTGTATACGGTAATATGGTTTTTCTTGTCCTTTGCAGCTATTGTATTAGATGATTACCTAAGATACAAATTTTTCGGTGAAGATATGATGAAATATAAAATAATATAAGAAGTAAAAAAATTATATAATTTAAAAGTCTTATATACTGATAGATTAGACTTTTTGTTACAAAAAATTAATAATTCTAATTCTTTAATGTAAAAAAAGCCAAAAAACCTCTCTCATCCTTTTCTTACAAGTAAAAACGTTTGCAATACTTCTTGACTAAATTCACATTTTGTAATAATATGTGTTTATTACATAAAGTTAAACGTTTAACTTTATAATAAAAAAGGGAGGATTTTTATGAAAACAAAAAGGTTATTGGCTTTAATTATTGCCATAATGATGGTTGCAACTGTTTTTTCTGGATGTAATAAAGATACTACGACTGGAAGCGATAATACAGGCAACACAAACAATACTGACAACAATGGTGACACAGGTAAGGATACTGCGAAGGACGCTTACACAGGTTCAGATGAGATTTTAAGATTTGGTTTATCTGGATATAAAGGATTGTTAAACCCAATTGTTTCAGATAACACTTATGATTCATATGCTTGTTCATTATTATTTGAATCATTAATCATACTTGATGAAACTGGTGAATATCAACCTGATTTAGCTACATGGGAACTTTCAGAAGATAAATTAACTTACACTTTCACATTAAAAGACGGCATAAAATTCTCTGACGGAACTCCTATGACAGCAAACGATGTATACTTCACATACGCTACTATAGCTCATCCAGATTATAATGGACCTAGAGCATATGCAGTATCTAACTTAGTTGGATATGAAGCATTCCACAAGGGAGAAACTGATGTATTTGAAGGAATTAAAGTTGTTGATGAAAAAACGATTTCATTTACTTATAATGAAGGCTTAGCATCACCAGCAAATATAGAGAACTTTACTTATGGTATAATACCACAACATTACTACAAATTTGAAAAATGGGATGACTTCTTAGCATTAAATGAAAAACCATTAGGTTCAGGAGTTATGGTATTTGAAGACTTTGAACCAAAGCAATTTATAAAAATGGTAAGAAATGAAAATTACTGGGCTGGAAATAGCAACGGAGCTCAAATAGGCGGATTGTACTTCCTTGAAGTTCCTGAGGAAAGCATAATATCTGCACTTCAAACTGAACAAATTGATTTCGCTCAACCTGCAGCAAGTTCAGATAATTTGAAAGCTCTTGAAGCATTATCAAATATTCATGTAGCTAACTATTTAGGAAATGGTTATACATTCATGTGCTTTAACTGCACAAGACCAACACTTTCTGATAAGAGAGTACGTCAAGCACTTATGTATGCACTTGATAGAAAATCATTTATAAAAGCACAGTATGGAGAAGGTATAGCAGAAGTTGGTATGGCTCCTATATCTCCAGTTTCATGGGCATTCCCAGATGCAAAAGACTTAAATGCTTATGATTTTGATATGGCTAAGGCAGCAAAATTAATGGACGAAGCTGGTTGGACAATGGGAACAGACGGATTCCGTTACAAGGATGGTCAAAAGTTTAGTATTTCATGGTTAGTTTATACTGACTCTCCATGGCCAGGAAAACTTTCTTCTATGGCTGCTGATACTTGGAAGCAGCTTGGTGTTGATTTAACTATCGAATTAATGGACTTTGAAACTGTTGGAGCACGTACTATGGATGCACCAGTAGGCGAGAAAGATTTTGATATTTATACAATGGGCTTTAGCTTATCAGTAGATCCTGACCCAACAGGAGCTTTATTCGATGATGATGCTTATGTAGAAAAAGGATTTAACGCTTCAGGATATAAAAACCCAGCAGCTATGGAGCTGGTTAAAAAAGGTAAAGCTGAATTTGATACTGCAAAGAGAGCAGAAATATATAAAGAATGGGCTAAGATTATGAATGATGAAATACCTCATGCAATCGTAGCTTACAGATCAGAAATTTGGGGAATCAGCAATAGAGTTAAAGGTATGGACATAGGAACTTATCAAGATTTCACAAGCGTTATTAAGAAGATTAGAATAGAGAAATAATTACTAAATAAGCCCGGTCTTTAGCGGCCGGGTTTTATTAGTTATAGCTATTAGTTTTCAAAAGAAAGAGAGGAAAATCATGAAGAATTATATCATAAGACGTTTGTTACAAATGATTCCTGTTTTCATAGGTGTTATCTTTATTCTGTTTTTCTTGCTTGATAGAGCTCCAGGTTCAGGTGCATCTGCTATGATGGATCCTAAAATGACTCCAGAACAGAAGGCTGAGCTTTTAGATAAAATGGGAATGAATACACCCTGGTATGAAAGATTTATTAATTGGTTTAAAGAAGCCGCAACTGGAAATTTTGGATATTCAACAACACATAAAAAACCTGTAACAAAGGTAATAGGTGATTACATTGGACCGACATTATTATTATCGTTCACATCACTTTTATTTGCAGTTTTTGTCGGTATACCAGTAGGGATTTTAAGTGCAACCAAGCAATATTCAATTGCGGATAATTTTTTTACAGTTGTATCACTAATAGGTATAAGTATACCTGCTTTTTTCTTCGCACTTTTACTGCTTAAGTTTTTTGCTGTAGATGTTAGAATTTTCCCACTGTTTGGTCTGGAAAGCGCTACTCTTAGAACTACAAGCTTTTTTGTAAAAGCAAAGGATATAGCATGGCACTTAGTTTTACCTACATTAGTTTTAGGATTAAGTCAAGCTGCTTCATTTATGAGATATACACGTTCAAGTATGCTTGAGGTTATTAGGCAGGACTATATTAGAACTGCTAGAGCAAAGGGATTGAAAGAGAAAGTTGTTATATATAAACACGCATTGCGTAATGCAATGATTCCAATAGTTACATTATTAGCCTTCTCAATACCAGGTCTATTATCTGGTGCTGTAATGACAGAAACAATATTTGGACTTCCTGGATTGGGAAAAATATCTGTTGAAGCAAGTATGCAAAGAAATCATCCCCTTATACTAGGGAACAATGCTATGCTAGCAATGCTAGTATTAATATCAACCTTAATTGGTGATATTTTGTATGCTGTAGTTGATCCTCGTGTTAGATTTGATTAAAAGGAGGCATAATAATGGAAGTAACAAAATCAGTTGATGTAAAAAATGAAAAAAGCCAATCATTTTGGAGTGGGGTATTATCAAGATTTAAAAAGGATAAAAAAGCAGTAATTAGCTTTTATATACTGTTATTAATTGTAATATCATGTATAGTAGTGCCTTTACTTTCTCCATATTCTATGGAAACCACTAATATGTCTGATGAAATAAGGGATATAGCCCCTAATTCAGCGCATATTTTAGGCACAGATGATATTGGAAGAGATATCTTTACTAGACTATTTTACGGTGGTAGAATTTCATTGGGAGTTGCTCTTGTTGTAGTATTTTTAGAATGCGTAATAGGAGTAATACTTGGCTCAATAGCAGGGTTTTATGGTGGAATAATTGATGCTATAATAATGCGTGTATCAGAAGTATTTATGTCCTTTCCTTTCATGATATTCTGTATTACTGCTGTTTCTGTTATGGGACCTGGTGTAAAAACTCTTATTATAGTTTTATCGGTATTATCCTGGCCTAGTATAGCAAGAATTGTTAGAGGTCAAATTCTTACTTTACGTGAGATGGAATACATGGAAGCTTGTGAAGCGTTAGGAATAAGTGATATTAAAAGAATTTTTAAGCATTTACTACCAAATGTTTTAGCATATATTATAGTTTATGCTACATTAGGTATGGCAGGTGTCATATTAACTGAAACCTCTCTTAGCTTTTTAGGACTAGGAATATCTCCACCAACACCTACTTGGGGCAACATGATGCAGGACGCCCGTAGTACACTTGTTATGCAAGAAAAGTGGTGGTATTGGATTCCACCAGGATGCTGTATATTCCTTTCAGTTATGTGTTTTAACTTATTAGGTGATGGCTTACGTGATGCTATAGACCCTAAAATGAAGAGATAGGGGGTAATATTATGAAGAAAAATAATGATGTATTGTTAGAAGTTAAAAATCTAAAAACCTATTTTCACTCAGAATCTGGAACTGTTAAGGCTGCAGATGATGTAAGTTTTTATGTAAAAAAAGGTGAAACTTTAGGAATAGTTGGAGAATCAGGTTGTGGTAAAAGTATAACCAGTATGTCTATAGTTCGTTTAATTGAAACTCCTCCAGGAAAATATGAGGGTGGAGAAATTTGGTTTGACGGTGAAGATATGCTTAAAATATCTGATGATAGAATGCGTGAAATTCGTGGAAATGATATTTCTATTATTTTCCAAGAGCCAATGACTTCTCTTAATCCTGTTTTTAGAATAGGGGATCAAATAGGTGAAGCCTTAATTTTGCATAGAGGAATGAGTAAGAAGGAAGCTCGTAAAGAGAGCATTAAAATGCTTGAGCTTGTAAAGATACCTAACCCTGAACGTGTTGTGGACAACTTTCCTTTTGAATTATCAGGGGGCATGAGACAAAGAGTTATGATAGCTATGGCACTTGCATGTGCTCCAAAACTTCTTATAGCTGATGAGCCTACGACAGCACTTGACGTAACTATTCAAGCGCAGGTTTTAGACTTAATGAATGATTTGAAAAAGAATATTGACGCATCTATAATATTCATCACTCACGACTTGGGAGTTATTGCTGAAATGAGTGATAGAGTAATGGTTATGTATGCTGGAAAGGTTGCAGAAGTTGCAACCACTGAAGAGATATTTAAAAACCCTAAGCATCCATATACTATAGGGCTAATTGGCTCTAAGCCTGATTTAAGTACAGAGAGTAATAGACTACACGTTATACCTGGTAACGTGCCTGATTTAAATAATAGACCAAGTGGATGTCCATTCCACCCAAGATGTGAGCACGCAACTGATAAATGTAAAGCAACATTTCCATCAGAAGCAATTTTAGATAATGGACATTCAGTAACCTGTTGGCTCTTTTCTAAGGAAGGAAGGTAAAAAATATGAGTGAATGTTTAATTGAAGTAAAAAATCTGAAAAAATACTTTCCTATAAAAGCGGGAGTTATGAAAAAAACAGTTGGTCATGTAAAGGCTGTTGACAATGTGTCACTTAAAATAAAAGAGGGCAAGGTTTTAGGTGTAGTTGGTGAATCAGGATGTGGAAAATCCACACTTGGCAGAACAATGCTAAAACTTTTAGATCCTACTCAAGGAGAGATGTTGTTTGAGGGTAAGAATGTTTATAAGATGAGTAAGCGTGAGCTTAATCATATGAGAACTAAAATGCAAATTATATTCCAAGACCCTTATAGCTCATTAAATCCTAGACTTCCTGTTTCAGAAATAGTTGGGGAAGCAATGATACAGCACAAAGTAGCTAAAAATAAAAACGAAATGAATGAAAAAGTTGTAGATATAATAGGCAAATGTGGATTGTTTCCAGAACAGGCTAGACGATATCCACACCAATTCTCAGGTGGTCAGCGTCAACGTATTTGTATAGCTCGTGCACTTGCGCTTAACCCTAAGTTCATAGTATGTGATGAAGCAGTTTCTGCTCTTGATGTTTCTATTCAATCACAGATTATAAATCTCTTAAAAGATGCGCAAGAAAATTATGGATTAACATATATGTTTATATCTCATGACCTATCAGTAGTTAAGTTCATAAGTGATGACATTGCAGTTATGTATCTAGGACAGGTTGTTGAAACTGGTAGCAAAAAGCAAATATTTGATAATCCACTTCATCCTTATACAGAGGCTTTATTATCCGCTGTTCCATCATTTGACCCATCAGCTAGAAATAAAAAGCGTATAATATTACAAGGAGATATACCTTCACCAGCTAATCCTCCAAGTGGATGTAGATTCCACACAAGATGTATCCATGCGTGTGAGGTATGTAAAAATCAAGTACCTGAATACAAGGAAATAGAGCCTGGACACTTTACAATGTGCCATAAGGTTAATGGAGTATTTTAGTGTTATTTGGTGGTAATAAAAGAGTAGAAGAAGATTTGGAAAAAATAAGATTTGCAAATCTATCTACTGAAAAGCAAGAAGAAGAATTAGCTGAGAAGGAAAAAAAGAAAAAGAAAATTGAATCAACACAATTTGAAAAAAATGATAGATTAGCTCTTATTATAGCTACATTTTCTATTGTATTACCTTATGTTTTTACTTTTATCGCTGTAATTGGAGCAATAATTGGATTGTTATATATTTTCCTTTTAAAATAATTATTATAATAATTTTTAAAGATTTTGTTTTGAACATGCCCCTGTCAAGTAGACAGTGGAAATAATAAATTTTATTTTTAATAAGGTCAACCATTTTTAGATGGTTGGCCTTATTTATGCTTACATACCCAATAGATATTGTCTATACCCTAATGGATGGTTTTTCTTGTCCTTTGCTTCTATTGTTTTAGATGATTAAGATACAAATATTTTGATGAAGATGAAATATATACATTTATAGCAATATTACAAAAAATTAATCTTATTTTTACAAATAACGACAAATTATGTAATTGAATTGTAGTAATATGTAAAAAACATGTAATTTATGGAGGAGATAAATGAAAGCATCAAATTATAATTTCTTTATACCATATGATTATGAGAAGAATAAATATATTGCGTACAATGCCTTATCTAATTCCTTGGCATTGATTGAAGAGGACAAATACAAGAAGTATTTAGATTTTGAGAGCAGTAATATAGAGATTGACGATGAAAAATTACTTGAAGACTTAGCTAAGGGTTCATTTGTAATAGATGATAATTTAGATGAGTTAAAAGTTATAAGTCATGATATGTATAGGACAAGATTTAATACTACACATTTAAGCTTGACTATTGCACCAACATCAGATTGTAACTTTAGATGTAGTTACTGCTTTGAAAAAAATGCAATAAATAGCTGCTATATGAGTGAAGATACTGAAAACAGTATAGTAAAAATGTTGGAAAACCGTTCTGGTTTAATTAATAATTTTCATGTTACATGGTATGGAGGAGAGCCGTTGCTGGCTGTTGACACAATCAAAAGGCTGAGTGAGAGATTTATTCAAATTTGCGATGATAATAAAATTAATTATTCAGCAACTATTGTAACAAATGGCTACAATTTATCAAGAAAAAATTGGACAATCTTAAAATACTGTAAAGTAACAACTATACAAATAACAGTTGACGGGGACGAAGAAACCCACAATAAAAGAAGACCACTAGTTGGAAATTTGCCTACATTTGATAAAATTATAAAAAATCTTGTAGATTTAAAAGATGATATTATACCTGTAAATCTTCGCATTAATATTGATAAAACCAACATTAATCAAATAGAAAAAGTACTTGAAACATTAAAGGAAAATAATTTGACTAATGCGGTTATCCCATATTTGGCAAGAGTTGATAATTTTAATGATTGCTTTGATGATAATTATTGCCTGCGTTCTAATGAATTCAAAGACATTGTGGAAAGATTTTGTGAAAAAATGCAAGAATACGGCTATAGTACTGAAAATTCTAAAAAATACAGTTATCCGAGAAGATTAGATTGTGTATGTGGATGCGATGTGCTTGAATCATATGTTATAAATGCTGATGGAGAAATGTACAAATGCTGGAATGATATCGGAAATAAGGATATTTCCATAGGTAATGTAAGTAACAATTTTACAGGTCCCAATAAATTATATTTGGACTATATGATGCATGACCCGACAATGGATGGAAAGTGTAGTAAATGTAAATTCTTGCCTATATGTATGGGGGGGTGTAGCTCTAAAAGATTAAGCAATCCATACGATATGTGTGATGATACGAAGTATAAATTTGAAGAAAGGCTTAATAACATAGCGTTACAGATAAAATCAAAAATTAACAAAGAGAAAGAAAAAATAAGCTAATATATAATAATTATTATATATTAATTAAATAAGAGAGGGGGGATATTATGGAATATTTAGTATTGAATAATAATACTGTTGCACTTGCTTGTGCTGCATATATTACTAATGGCTATGGACCTTGCAGTGATGAACCATGTACATATACACCACCGTGCAATACAAAATTCAGACCATGTGATTATCTTGCTCCAGAAATTTAATAGACATTTTAAAGTATTATAAACAAAAGACATTTATAATTGTCAATTTATGAAATAAAGTTATACGCTACACACTTAATAGTGCATGCGTATAACTTTATTTTTCAGCAGAATAATTGTTAGAGAGGCATCTTATTATGAAAATATTTAAATTTTGTCAAAAATTTATATTTAAATATAAAGGTATGTTTAGTATATATATTTTTTTAAATATAATGATTGGTATACTATCAGTCATTATACCTTTAATATCTGCAAAAATAATAGATAATTTGACTTATATAAAAAGTAAAGAATTACTTATAAACTATAGCATTTTATATGCATGTTTTATAGCAGGTAACATGATAATAGGTTTTTTATCCTCATACATATATATAAAATTACAAACAAAAAGCGGATATGAATTAAACACACATTTGATAAATCATCTTCAAAATGTATCATTATCATATTTTAATAATATGGATACTGTATATTTAAATCAACGAATAAACAGTGATTCAAATACTGTAATTGTGTTTTGCATAAACGTGATTATTAACGTTTTAGTTAATTTTTTAACTCTTATATTTACTTCAATTATGTTGATAAAAATAAATTATAAAATTGCAATTATATTAATTATATTACTTACAGCATATATAGCTATATATGGGATTTTCAAAAAACCATTGTATAAAATAATGCTGAAAACCAAAGAAGCACAATCTGAATTTTTTTCAAAGCTTAATGAGCAATTGTTCAATGTTAAATTTATTAAAATACATTCTGCTGGTAAATTTTTTGCTAAAAGATTAGACAGTACATTTAATTCTTTAATTTCAAAATTAATTTCTTCACAGAAGCTGTCATATTTATATGCAAGCTGTGATACCGCTATAGGCTTATTGGCTCAATTAAGTATATTTTTGATAGGTGGGTTTAATATAATTAGTGGAAATATGACTATTGGTTTTTTTACAATTATGACAAGTTATTTTTCTATGATGATGAATTCTGCAAGATATTTTTTTAATCTAGGAAAATCATATCAAGATAATTTAGTTTCTTATAACAGAATAACAGAAATATTGTCAATTAATAAGCAAAATAATGGAGACGTCAATTTAAATTGCATTGATAAAATTAATGTAGAAAATATATTATTTAATTATGGGGAAAAAAATATTTTTAATAATTACAATATAGAATTTGAAAAAGGAAAAATTTACAATCTGGTAGGTGATAATGGTGCTGGAAAAACTACTTTAGTCAACTTAATGCTAGGGTTATATATAAACGATTATAGCGGAAAAATAAAATACAACAATTTTAATGTTGAAAATATAGATATGTATGAGATAAAACTTAGATGTATTGGAGTAACAGAGCAAGAACCTATACTTATAGCCGATACTTTATTAAATAATATTACCTTTGGACAAAAATATAGTAATGATAAACTATATGAATTAATTGAGATTTTGAATTTAGATAATTATATATCTTCCTTAGATAATGGGCTTGAAACAATAATTAACGAAAAATCTAGCAACATATCAGGAGGAGAAAAACAGAAAATATCAATATTAAGAGAATTATTAAAGAATCCTGAAGTTTTAATATTTGATGAACCTACATCAGCCCTTGATAGTTTAAGTAAAATAAAGCTTATCAATTATTTGCAAGAAATAAAGACAGATAAAATAATAATTATTATATCTCATGATGAAATTATAAAAAATATTTGCGATAAAATTATAAATATTAAACAGCTAAATATTTAAAAATTTATACTTTTCAAATATTAATTTTACTTCAAGCTATATTTTAAAAGTAAGCGTCTAGTTGAATTTTTATTTTTTTATGTTTGTAACATAGATAAAAACTAGACATATTGTATATGTATAGGGGGGATAAATTTGTCAAAAAAAAGTGATATAACTGTTATCGGTGCAGACTTAAGACAGATATACATGATAAACAGACTTCACGAAAAAGGCTATACAGTTTATACTTATGGCATTAATAATGATTTAATAACTAATAAAATAAGAAAAACAGCTTCATTAGACGAAGCTATATCAGAAAGTAATATACTTATTTGTCCTATCCCATTTACTAAGAACAATAAAGATATTGCTTTTTTAGATTTGTACGAGGATAAAAATGTTAAACACTTTATGGAACATTTAAACTCAAATCATATTTTATTTGCTGGATTAATTCCAGATTATTTATCTAGTTTTTGTAGTAGAAATAAAATTGACCAATATGATTTTATGAAAATGAATGATGTGGCTATACTTAATGCTATCGCAACCGCTGAAGGAACTATAGCTGAGGCTATTAAGAGAAGCTCCATTAATTTGCATGACAGCAATTGCCTTGTATTGGGATTTGGAAGATGTGCTCAAATATTAGCAAGCAAATTAAAAGCATTTGATGTAAATGTTTGTATTGCAGCAAGAAATAAGGATGCATGTGCATTAGCTATAGCATATGGTTACTCCAGCATATTACTTGATAAATTAGATTCTGAACTAAAGAGTTTTGACTTCGTATTTAATACAATTCCAGCAATTGTTTTAACAAAAGATAAGTTAGAGAAGCTATCACCGCATGTAACAATTATAGATATAGCATCAGCACCGGGAGGAATTGATTATATTGCTAGTGAAAGTTTAAATTTAAATGCGTCTTTGTGCTTAGGTCTACCAGGTATATATTCACCTAAAAGCTCAGGTGAAATTTTAGCTAATGTAATAGAAAATATTCTAATTGAAAGAAGTGGTGAATTTGAAACTAAATAAATTAAATATAGGAGTTGCTTTTACTGGATCATTTTGCACATTTGATAAAATATTTATTGAATTAGAGAATTTAATTAAAGAAGGCTGTAATGTATATACAATTTTTTCATATACCTCTCAAAATATTGATTGTAGATTTGGAAAATCTGAAGAATTTATTTCAAGGGCAGAGAGCATCACTCTTACAAAGCCTATTTTAACATTGGAAGAAGCAGAACCACTAGGGCCACAAAACATGCTAGATATATTAATAATTGCACCTTGTACAGGTAATACACTTGCTAAATTAGTTAACGGAATAACAGATACTCCAGCACTAATGGCTGCAAAAGGTCATATAAGAAACAATAAACCCCTTGTAATATCCTTATCTACCAATGATGCACTTGGCTTTAATTTCAAAAACATAGGTACAATGTTAAATACTAAAAATGTATATTTTGTTCCTTTTGGTCAAGATAATTATTCAGGAAAACCAAATTCAATGGTAGCGCATACTAAATTAATTATACCTACCTTGGAACAGGCTTTAGATGGTAAGCAAATACAACCAGTAATTAAAAGTCCACATTAAAAAAGAAAGAGATTCTTTTAACTAAATAAAAGAATCTTTTTCTCTTACATTGCTAACATTTCTATAATTGATTTTTTAGATTTTACACCTATTGATTGCGCGACAACTTTTCCTTTGTTCATAACAATTAGTGTAGGTACACTTCTAATCTTGAATAATGAAGCAAGTTCATCTTCCTCATCAACATTTATTTTACATACTTTAGCAGAACTTGTCACTTCTTTACTAACTTCGTCAATTATTGGAGAAACTGCTTTACATGGGCCACACCAAGAAGCCCAAAAATCCAATAAAACTGGTACCTTAGAATTTAAAACTTCATCTTCAAAATTTTCTGTTGTAACTTTTACTGCAGACATAATTACCTCCAAATTAATAATATTTTATTTTTAATTATTTTTTCTTATAAATTTTATAATTTCAGTTCCTGCTTTGGAACCTTCGTAGATAGCTTTTGAAATTTGAAGCATACCGCCAGTACAATCTCCAGCAGCAAAAAGACCTTCTATATTAGTTTGTAAATTTTTATCTACAATAATATTATCTTTTTCAATTTCAGCACCTATTTTTTTAGCAAGATCGCTGCTTGAAGCACTCCCGATGGCTATAAAAATTCCATCAAAATTCATTGCGCTACCATCATCAAAATTAATGTATTCTGCTGTGTCTCCACCTTCAATAGAAAGAATTTTTTTAAAGTTTACATTTATTTTAGATGGAATATTTGTGTTCAAATTATTTCCATTGGTTAACAAGGTTAGCGATTTTACTAATGGCAATAACTCTTTAGCTTCGTGTAGTGCATAGTCACTATTTCCAACAACAGCGACGTCTTTCCCTCTATAGAAAAAACCATCACATACAGCACAGTAGCTAACTCCTCTTCCCTCAAATTCCTTTAATCCTTTTATTTTAGGTTTATTTTTAACAGTGCCAGTTGCAATAAGTACAGATTTAGAAGTAAAGCTTCTATTTTTGGTACTTACTATAAAATTTCCATCATAATTAAGGCCTGTAACTTCATCTTTTATATAAGTAGCACCAAGTCTTTTTGCTTGAAGCACCCCACTAGAAACTAATTTTTTTCCTGAAATGGGATTAACAAATCCATAATAGTTTTCTATTTTTTCAGCTTTGGCAAGCGAACCTGTATCTTTACCTATAATTAAAGATTTAAGTCCAGCTCTTTGTATATAGATAGCTGCTGACACTCCGGCAGGACCATTACCAATAATTATAACATCTACCATATATCTAACCCTTTCTTTCAATTATTTATATATTATATTTATATAATAAATAATGTTTAATAATTTTTAAGTAACTTTATCACTAATTATTTTTTTAAGATTACTAGAAAATATTTTCAACAAAATTATTTAATTATATTTTAAATATTATTAAATAATTTTGAAATTATTATAAATAATATTATTAATATTAAAAATTTTATTTATATACAAAAATATAATAAAAGCAGATAAAATTTTATTTTAACTGCTTTTATTAGTCATAAAATTTATTTAACTTTAAATGATTGACAATCTGTACATTCTACTACAGTTGGATTAGTTTCATGAGTTCCTACTTTTATCATATCTAGAGTACAGTATTCTTCTGAGTTATCATTAAATCTACATTGTTGTACACTACATTTTATACTTGAATTTTTTGGCATTTGTGCACCTCCTTTTATTACAATAAGATTATTATTTGTACTTATATAGTTAATATACAGGTATTATTTTGTACAATTTCAAAACTTTTTTAATCATATTTAGTACATGTGTATATATAATTGTATTGGGGGGGATTTATTTGATAATTTCAATAAAGAAAAAAACATTTATTATACTTTCTATTTGCATCTCATTTATAATATTTGGAGCAATTGTTATTAATAATGCCAGTTTTAGAGTAAATGAAACTTTTTCAGAAATTACTAATTGGGGATTAAGCTTTCAAACAGAAGGTAAAGTTCCACAAGGTAATGTTTCTTCAGAATTTTTAAAAAAATATAATTCATATTATGTATCTGATACTGGGGAAAAGGTAATACACTTAACCTTCGATGCTGGTTTTGAGAATGGATATACATCAAACATATTAGATGTATTAAAAAAACATGATGTTAAAGTTACCTTCTTTTTAGTAGGAAATTATTTAGAAACAGAGCCTGAATTGGTAAAAAGAATGATAGCAGAAGGTCATATCGTGGGTAATCATACTTATACACATCCTGATATGTCAAAAATAGCTGAAATGGAAGACTTCAAAAACGAACTGGTTAAATTTGAGGAAAAATTTAAAGAAGTAACTGGTAAAGAATTAGTAAGATTTTATAGACCGCCTCAAGGTAAGTTTAATGAAAGTAATTTAAAGCACGCACATGAGCTTGGATATAAAACATTTTTTTGGAGCTTAGCATATGTTGATTGGTATGTTAATGACCAACCAACAAAGGAGCAGGCTTTTAGTAAGCTAATACCAAGAATTCACTCAGGTGCAATAGTATTATTACATAGTACATCAAAAACCAATTCTGAGATACTAGATGAACTTTTGACTGAGTGGAAAAAAATGGGATATACATTTAAAAATTTAGATGCGTTATAAAAATAACACAGATGCCAGCATCTGTGTTATTTTTATAATTTTTTTAAAATTCTTGAAAACCTATACCAAAAACATCCTGAACATTTCTTACCAGAACAAATATATTTGGATCTATTTCTTTAAGCTGTTTTTTTAGAGTAAAATACTCATTTTTTGCTAATACTGTAACTATAATGTCCTTATTTTCATTGGTATAGCCACCTTGTGCTTTATAAATTGTTACACCTCTATGTATTTTACTAAATATAAATTCTTTTATTTCCTCAGGTTTTTCAGAAACAATAACAGTTTCTTTTTTTATGTTAAATCCATCTATAAAATAATTTACAGATATACCTTTTAGAAACCATCCAAGAGCCCCTAAAATACCAAGCTCAAGACCAAAAGTTATAATTGCTAAGCAAACAACGATAGCATCAGCAACGAGTAACCCTGTTCCAAAGTTTAAGTTAAAATACTTATTAAAAATTTTAGCTAAAATATCAGTTCCGCCGGTTGAAGCGTTTTGATTAAATACTATAGCTAAACCAATTGCAAATAACACAATACCAACAATTAAATTTAATAATATTTCACTTGTTATAGGTTGAGAAATAGGGAAGAAATTTTCCATAACATACATATATACAGACAACATTATTATAGAAAAAATAGTTTTGCCTCCAAACTCACGCCCTATAAATATAAATCCTAACAATAATAAAACAATGTTTGTTATTAATGTAACATATGAAATTGGAAGTGATATATAGCTAGTCATAACTATAGAAAAGCCAGTAACCCCTCCAATTGCTAGATTCTGAGGTACTAAAAAATAAAAAATTCCAAAAGCTGCTACTAAAGTGCCAAACGCTGTAAAAAAATATTCTAAAAATGTCTTTTTATTCATCGCTTGTTTAAATCCTCCTGTCTTATAATCTAATGTAAATAATAGACTATTTATAAGTATAAATCAAGCGATTTTAAAAGTTCTTATTTTACTAAATATAATTATATTTTAAATAAATATATTAAGTGATTTGTTAAAAAACTAACAAATAAAAAATTAGCTATTTAAAACCCACGACCAAGAACTTCATGCACACTTCTAACTAATACAAATACATCAGGATCAAGTTCTTTTAGCTTCTTTTTTAAAACAAAATATTCATTTTTAGCTAGAACCGTTACTACTATGTCGGTAGGTTCATTAGTATACCCACCTTCAGCTTTATATATAGTTACACCTCTATCAAGCTTAGCAAATATATAATTTTTAATCTCTTTTGAATTTTTTGAAATTATTACAACTTCTCTTTTTATATTTAATCCATCAATAAAATAATTTACTACTATACCATTTAAAAACCAACCCAATGCACCAAGTATACCTGTGCTAAAGCCAAATGTTAATATCGATGAGCATACAACAACAACATCAGCTGCTAAAAGCCCGGTTCCAATTTCCAGATTAAAATATTTATTAAATATTTTTGCTAGTATATCTGTTCCGCCTGTTGAAGCATTTTGGTTAAACACAATTAATAAACCCATAGCTGCAATTACAATACCACATATTAGGTTTACAAGCACCTCATCAGTTACTGGACCACTTAAAGGAAAGAAAATCTCCATTATTTTCATATAAGCTGAAAATAAAATTACAGAAAAAATAGTTTTTCCACCAAATTCTTTTCCAATAAATATAAATCCAACAACTAATAAAATAGTATTAATAATCAATGATACTAAAGATATAGGCAAAGGTACATAATGTGTTACTACTATAGAAAGACCTGATACCCCTCCAGATGCTAAATTTTGTGGAACCATAAAAAAGTATATGCCAATAACCACAATAAGAGTTCCTAGGGCTGTAAATAAATATTCTTTAATTATTTTTTTATTTGTCATTTTTTCCTCCATTAATTATTTGCAAAAAATTGTAATTTAAGTTTCCATTACTATTATTCTAATGTAAATATTATAATATCAATTAATATAAAATCAACAATAAGTTTAAAGTATTCTTTCCTTTTTAATAAAATATTATTTAGTTGCTTATTTTACCTTAAAATGCTATTCTAGTTAGGGTATTCAAGACAAAAATATCTTTAATATATATTATTAGCTTTAATAGATGGAGGTTTTGATGGAAAACAAGTTAAATGGCTCGGTTCAGGACAAGTCTGAACGACTAATTTATTTAGATATGATGCGAATATTTGCTACATTTACTGTAATTATACTGCATGCTTCAGCACAAAACTGGTTAACGGTAGCACCAAACACCTATGATTGGCAAATATTCAATATTTACAATAGTGCAGTACGATTTAATGTTCCTTTGTTCGTTATGATAAGTGGAGCATTGTTTTTAGATAGTTCTTATAAAACAACCATTAAAAAATTATATGTAAAAAATATACTAAGGTTATTAACTGCATACATATTATGGTCGTTTATATATGCTGTGTTGACATATTGTTATTCTGGATTTAGCTATAGTAGCGTTGATTTGATAAAATATTTAACAAAAACAACAGTAAAGAGCCATTATCACCTTTGGTTTGTTCCAATGATAATTGGAGTTTATATGATGGTTCCAATACTAAAGCCAATGACTGAGCATAAGGATTCTAAAAAAATATGTGAATATTTTTTAATTTTATTTTTTATCATCGGGATTTTAAAGCCTAGTATTTTTGAATTCAATTTTCCGTATAAATCACAATTTTCTTATATAGCTAATGTTATAAGTGTATCAACAGTTTCTGGTTGGTTAGGATACTTTGTTTTAGGCTATTATTTGAGAAAGTATACATTAAATACAATATATAAAAATATTTTTTATATGTTAGGTATAATAGGATATTTATTTAGTGCAATAGTTAATAGTTATATTTCTGCCAAAACAGGAACTGCTGGAACATTTTATTATTTTTCTTTTTCACTTAGTAGCTTTTTTATAACTGCTGCTTGGTTTATTTTTTTTAAATATGAAGTTTCAAAAATTAAATTTAGTGAGAAATCTATAAAAATCATAAATAGAATGTCAAAAAATATGTTTGGGCTATATCTAATACATGCGTTAGTTTTGAAACTAGTTTCTGATATAGGGTTAACCACATTATCATTTAATCCATTGCTTTCGATACCTGTTATATCATTAGTGACATTTATAATTGGGTATGTATTAGTAGTATTGATTTCAAAGATTCCGTTCATAAATAAATATTTAATTTAAATATACAATTTAAAATAAAAAAAGCTTGATATTATTCAAATATATCAAGCTTTTTCTTGTTATGAGTTTTTTTATATACAGTTAATGTATTATTATCACATGTGGCTAAAATTATATCTTTTATATTATTATATTTTTGGATTTTCAATTCATTTTTTAACCAGTTTTCATCTTTGCCACATGAATGTAAGTTATTGTACATAATATTGCCATCAATTATGACATTAGCTACTAAGTTTTCTTGCTCAACATTTAAATTCATGTCATAAGGAGTAACGGGCTTTTTATCACTATATGGTAAGAAACTTACTCGTCCAGTTGTTTCAAAAATAGCATACTTTATATCACATAAATTAAAATATCCATTATAACGACTTTCTGACAAGAGTTCATTTATGTCGTATCTAGTGCTTATTAAATTTTCTTCTATTATTTTGCCGTTGTATATCAATACTGTTGGGGTACCAATAAAAAACCTTCTTAATTTAACTGATTTGATAGTTGATACAGCAATTGCTATATCACATAAACCATAGGTAGCTATAGCAATAATTGTTTCATAATAATGTAGGCTATCATCAAACGCCATCTGTGCTGCAATTGAACCTATTGTTATACCTACAATATAATCAAAAAAGCTAAGCTGAGAAATTTGTTTTTTTCCCATTAATTTTGAAATTATAAACAAAACAGCAACAGAACTAATAGATCGCAAAAATATGTCAAGTCCATCAATTAGTAATGCTTTAATATCCATTTTAAACCTCTTAATAAGATATAATTAATAATATTAAAAATATTGTTAATAATACTGAAAATATTGTTAATAATATTAAAAATATTGTTAATAATCTAACCAAAAAAATAATATATATACATATGCTACAATGACAACAATTTTTTAAAATAACTTTTCAAAAATAATAGTTTTCGTAGAATTATTACTAATAATTTTCATAGAAAAATATTAGTAATTATTCTACGAAAATTATTGACAAAAATATTTACCTAATATACAATAGCAACATATTAATAATTACGATGATAAGGACTACTAAATATATAAGGATTTTAGAGAGAAAGCAGTTGGTGAAAAGCTTTTATCCCAATGTATATTGAACCTACCTTGGAGTATTTGGGAGAAACCCAAACGGCACAAACCGTTATTTGTTCGAGAGACTGTATGTTTTACATACAGTAATCAGAGTGGTACCGCGGAAATCCGTCTCTATATTTATAGAGACGGTTTATTATTTTTTGAAAGGATGATAGCGTGAAAAAAGACATTCACGCTATGGAGGTTATTATGGGTAAGGAAAAAGAATTCGTAAAAGAAATAACACCTATGGAAGAAGACTTTAGTAGATGGTATACAGATGTAATAATGAAAAATGAACTTGTTGATTATTCTCCTGTTAAGGGATTCATGGTAATAAGACCATATGGATATGCTATATGGGAAAAAATTCAAGAATATGCTGACAGAAGATTCAAAGAAACTGGTCACAAAAACTGCTATTTTCCATTATTAATACCAGAAAGCTTATTAAACAAGGAAAAAGAACACGTAGAAGGCTTTGCACCAGAGGTTGCATGGGTTACACATGGAGGCAGTACAGAGCTTGGAGAGAGATTATGTGTTAGACCTACATCGGAAACTATAATCTGTAACATGTATAGTAAATGGCTGAATTCATATAGAGATTTGCCATATCTATACAATCAATGGTGTAGCGTTGTTAGATGGGAAAAAGCAACTCGTCCATTTTTAAGAACATCAGAATTTTTATGGCAGGAAGGTCATACTCTTCATGAAACTGAGGAAGAGGCGCAACAAGAAACATTGCAAATGTTAGGTATATATAAAGAGGTAGCTGAAGAATTGCTTGCTATGCCGGTTGTAGTTGGAAGAAAAAGCGATAAAGAAAAATTTGCTGGCGCTCATGCTACTTATACAATGGAAGCACTTATGCATGATGGGCAAGCTCTTCAAGCAGGTACTTCTCATAATTTAGGTCAACACTTTACAAAAGCCTTTGATATAACTTACTTGGGAAGAACCGGAAAACAAGAGTATCCTTATCATACTTCATGGGGTATTTCTACAAGATTAATTGGTGGACTTATAATGGTACACAGTGATAATAGAGGACTTGTATTGCCTCCAAGAGTTGCACCAACACAGGTTGTTATAATACCAATAGCTCAGAAAAAAGAAGGAGTATTAGAAAAAGCTAATGCTTTATATGATGAGTTAAAATCAAAAGGTATAAGAGTTGAATTAGATGATGATGTTACTAATTCTCCAGGATGGAAATTTAACCAGTATGAAATGAAGGGTTATCCAATAAGAGTTGAGATAGGACCAAAGGATATAGAAAACAATCAAGTAGTTGCAGTTAGAAGAGATAAGTTGGAAAAAGAAATTATTTCTCTTGACAATATTGGAGAAACAGTTAAAAACATGCTTGAAACTATGCAGCATGACATGCTTGAAAAGGCTAGACAGCATAGAGAAGACCACACTTATGTTATGGAAAGTTATGAGCAGTACAAAAAGGATATAACTGACAAGCCAGGTTTTGCAAAAGCTATGTGGTGTGGATGTCCTGAGTGTGAAGCAAAGCTTAAAGAAGAAACAGGTGCAACAATTAGATGTATACCATTTGAACAAGAGCAGCTTTCAGATAAATGTCATTTCTGTGATAAAGAAGCTAAACACATGGTTTATATTGCAAGAGCGTATTAAATTAAATTTTAAATTTAAATATTCTATATTACATTAAAAAGGGCAAATTTATCAAAATTTGTCTTTTTTTGTTTACATATGATAGTAATTTTTGTATAATTTATATAAGGGAGAATTTTAAAATAAATAAATGGAGGAAGAGATGGAAAATCAATCAAATGGCAAAGCAATTGCTTCCCTAGTACTAGGTATTGTATCACTTGTCTGTGTATTCTTTGGATATGGTGCAATATTAGGAATTATTTTAGGTATTATAGGTATAGTACTAAGTATATCTGCTAAAAAGGAACAACCTTCCGGAATGGCTTCAGCTGGATTAGTATTATCTATTATTTCTGTTGTACTTTGTGCATTAAGCTTCATAGCTTGTATCGCATGTGCAGGAGCATTAGCATCATTATCGTATTATTAAATTTACACAGAATAATAACAAACAAAATAAGCAAGCAGAAATGTTTGCTTATTTTTAGTATTTTGGAGGAAAAATGAAACCTTTTATACATTTATTTGGATTCAGAATTGCTACATATGGATTATTAATTTTATTTGGATTTATTATTGGAATATTAATAGCAGTATTTCGTTCACATATATATAGTCAAAAAAGGGAAGACGTTTTTTATGCATCCTTATTTGCTGCTATAGGGTTAATAGTTGGTGCAAAGCTATTATATATATTTATTAATATTCCATATATAGTAGATAATTTTAATGCAATAATTAGTAATCCTAAATATATAATTTATATGCTGCAAAGTGGATTTGTTTTTTACGGGGGACTGGCTGGAGCTATAATTTTAATATATATCTATACTAAAAAATACAAAATAGATTTTATTAGCTTAATTGAAACACTTGCACCATCATTTCCTTTAATACATGCATTTGGTAGACTAGGATGTTTTTTTGCAGGGTGTTGTTATGGAATTCCATTTAATCCCCCTATAGGCATGATGTTTAATGAATCTATTGTAGCCCCTCACAATATTTCCCTATTCCCTGTACAAATGCTAGAGGCATTTTTAAACATCCTAATATTTATTTTCTTAATCATTTATGTAAGAAAAAAACGTAATAGGGGTAATGTTATTAGCATATATTTGATACTTTACTCAATTGTAAGATTTTTAGTTGAGTACTTAAGATATGATGCAGAAAGAGGCTTTTTATTAGGTATTTCCACATCACAGTGGTTTAGTATTGCAATTATAATGTTAGTAATTGGAGTCTCTTTATTTAAAAATAAGCTAAAAAATTCCACTAGGTAGGATTTTTTTACTATATCAAAGTTCTTTAAATAAAGTTTAAAATAATATAAAAACATATTGACATAAATAAAAAATAATTATATACTAGAAAACAATTAAATATGGAAACTTCTTATCCAGAGAGATCGAGGGACTGGCCCGATGACATCTCGGCAACCTACAAAGTAAAATTTGCAAGGTGCCAATTCCAGCAAAGCAATAGTTTTGAGAGATGAGAAGGCGCGGTTATAAAACTATCAGCCTTCTCAAATAGAGGAGGCTTTTTTTATGGAAATTTATGTTCAAAAATTTGGTGGAACATCTGTAGCAACAGAAAATGCAAGAGAATATGTTTACGAAAAAATAATTAATGCTAAGGAAAAAAATAAAAATTTAGTCGTTGTAGTATCAGCTATGGGAAGAGATGGTGACCCATATGCAACAGATACACTTCTAAATATTATTAAAAACAAAAATGTAAATGTATCTAAAAGAGAGCTAGATGCAATATATTCCTGCGGAGAAATTATATCTTCATCGCTTATAGCTTCAACTCTAACAAGTAGAGGATATAGGGCAATTAGCCTTACAGGACAACAGGCTGGCATAATAACTAACAATAATTATTTTGATGCTGAGGTAGTAGCAGTAGACACAAAAAGAATAATTAAGTGTTTAGAAGATGGATTTATACCAATAATTGCAGGCTCACAAGGGGCAACTATAGATGGTGAAATAACAACCTTAGGCAGAGGAGGAAGCGATATATCAGCCGTGATAATAGGCAATGCATTAAATGCTAAGAAGGTTGATATTTATACTGATGTGGATGGAGTAATGACAGCTGATCCTAATCTTATTGAGGGTACTAAGCTTATCAAAAGCATTGGATATAAAACTTGTATGCTGTTATCAGATAGAGGTGCTAAAGTAGTTCATCCAAGAGCAGTTATAATTGCTGAACAAAATAAAAATGTAAAGCTATATATTAAGTCGACCTTTAGTTCCTCTGAGGGAACCTGTGTTCAGGACTATAATAAAAATATCTCTGAAATACAGTCAATAACATTACAAAATCGTAAATTTATGTCACAAATAAGCTTGGTAGGCAATAATATAGATATACAATTATTAAATAAAATAAAAGACATTATTTCATATAACAAAATATATTATGAAGATTTTGAACTATCTCATAATCATATAGGATTTTGTGTAAATGAAAGCAAAAGTATTGAAACCGTACAAATTTTGCATAAAAGTTTATTTAGTATATAGTGTGGAAAAAAGCATTTCACACTTTTTATGGAGGAAAATATGAAAAAGTATAATGTAGCAGTATTAGGTGCAACTGGAGCAGTGGGAAGAGAAATGATAAAGGTGTTAGAGGAGAGAAAATTTCCTATAAACGAGCTAAGATTACTTGCAAGCGAAAAAAGTGTGGGTGAAAAAATACAGTTCTGCAATGATATAATAGTTGTTCAAGAAGCTAAGGAAAATTCATTTGAAAACATAGATATAGTATTAGGCGCTGTTGGCAATAGTTTAAGTAAAAAGTTTTTGCCATGGGCTGTAGAGGCTGGTGCTGTTGTTATAGATAATAGCAGTGCTTATAGATTAAACGATGATGTGCCTTTGGTAGTGCCAGAGATAAATAAAGAGGATGTAAAAAAGCACAAAGGAATTATAGCAAATCCTAACTGTTCGACAATTATAGCCTTAGTAGCTATTAATGAATTAAATAAGTATTCCAAAATAAAAAGGATGATTGTATCAACATATCAAGCTGTTTCAGGTGCGGGGAGCAAAGGAATATCTGAATTAAATAATCAGGTGGAAGATATTATAAATGATAAAGAAGTTATAACAAGTGCATTCCCATATCAAATAGCCTATAATTTAATTCCTCAAATTGGGGATTTTGATGAAATTGGATACTCACAAGAGGAAATGAAACTACAAAATGAAGGTAGAAAAATACTTCATAATAATAATTTGAAGGTTAATTGCACATGTGTTAGAGTTCCTGTTTATAGGAGTCATTCGGAATCAATAACAATTGAAACTGAAAATGAAATAACCCCTGAAAAAGCCAGAGAGCTCCTTAAAAGTGCAAGCGGAGTCAAATTAATAGACGATCCTCAAAATAAACAGTATCCAATGCCACTTTATACAGCAGATCAAGATTTGATTTTTGTTGGTAGAATTAGAAAAGATATAAGTTGTGACAATTCATTATCACTATGGTGTAGTGGGGATCAAATACGAAAGGGAGCAGCAACAAATGCTGTTCAAATTGCTGAAGTATTAATTTCCGACAATAACTAAGTTAAAAAACTAGAAATTGATTTATTTTTACAAAAAACTTGCAAATAATGGATAAAAAGTATAAAATAATTACAAAGTAACGAGTTCATTATAATATTTAAAGAACGGTTGGTATTCGATGATGGTTATTAGTAATTTGAAAGTACTTATATGTGATGATTCTATTTTAGTTAGAAAGCAGCTTAGCAACATGTTAACACCAATGGGATGCATAAATATATTTAATGCTTCAAATGGCCAAGATGCTATAAATATGTATATAGAGCATACCCCAGATTTAGTATTTATGGATATTATTATGCCTGTAAAATCAGGAATTGAAGCATTGAAAGAAATAACTAATTTTAATTCTAAAGCAAAAGTTGTTATTGCATCATCTGCAGTTACACAAAACTATTTGAAATTAGCAATAAAGGCGGGTGCCTATGATTTTCTTCAAAAACCAATTTCTGAAGATCATATAAAGAAAATCATAGAAAAGGTAATAAAGGATGGTGAATAGGTAATGTTTACACAGTTTTTCGGTAATTATCTATTAAATAATGAATATGTTACAATTAATCAATTAGTTGAGGCATTAGAACTTCAAAAAACTGTTAAATTAAAATTAGGTGTTCTTGCTATAAATGCTGGATATATGACTGCAAGTCAAGTTGATAAAGTCCATAAAATGCAATCCAAAATAGATAAAAGGTTTGGAGCTATTGCAATTGAAATGGGATATTTGACAGATGATCAAGTTGATGAACTTTTAAAATCTCAAAAGACTGGATATCTTTTATTAGGTCAGGCACTTGTGGATAAGGGTTATATGACTAATGACCAGTTTCAAAATGCTATAGAAAATTACACAAAAGAGCATAAAATAAAAGACGCAGATTTCACATTGTCACAGAATGAAAAAATGCTTGAAATTATAGAAGATTTCTATGACTTTGATTCTTTTGAAGATGCTGCATTATATACTGAGTATGTATCCTTACTATTTAAAAATATAGTTAGATTTGTTGGAGATGATTTTACACCATTAAAATCAATTATATTTGAGGAGTTTGAATGTAAAAATTTCACCTCACAAACAATAGAAGGTGAATTTAATATTTATACAGCTTTTGAATGTGATGATGATACATTTATTAAATTTGCTTCTAGATTTAGTCAAGAAGAATACACAGAAAAGGATGAATATGTAAAGGCATCAGTAAGTGAATTTATGAATCTTAATAACGGAATATTTTGCGTAAATATGTCAAACGCTAATAGAATGGAGTTAGAATTGACACCACAGGTTATTGATTTCAATAAAAAATTAACTAAGGTAAGAAATGCATTTTGTATTCCAATTAGATTTAGCTTTGGTACAATTAATTTTTTAATTATAGGAAATATACCAACAATAATTTAATTTATCTTAACAATATTTTTACAATATTGTTAATAAGCTTTGCATTTTAATATATGGTAAAATGCAAAGTTTTTTTGCGCTATGAATATACTTATGATATAATATGCGTAGCATATTTAAAATTGCTCGACGTAGTCGAGACTATGGTAATGTATTGGAGGATTTATATGATACTTATAAAAAATGGATACATAAAGACTATGTCTAAAGAAGGAGACATAGAAAACGGTCAAATATTGGTAGAAAATGGTAAAATCAAGGCAATAGGTAAAATTGTAGAAGCACCAAAAGACGTAGAAGTAATTGATGCAAATGGTTGCATAGTTTCACCTGGATTTATAGATGGACATTGTCATATAGGTATGTGGGAAGAAGGAATAGGGTTTGAAGGTGACGACGGTAATGAGGCTGTAGAACCAGTAACTCCACATTTAAGAGCTATAGATTCTATTAATCCAATGTGTGTTGCTTTTGAGGAAGCCATTGAGGGAGGAGTAACAACTGCAGTTACAGGCCCTGGAAGTGCTAATGTTATTGGTGGAACATTCTTAGCTATGAAAACCTATGGTAAAAGAGTAGATAAGATGATAATAAAAGATCCAATAGCAATGAAAATTGCTTTTGGTGAAAACCCAAAAAGAGTATATGACGATCAGCACAAATCACCGACAACACGTATGGCAACGGCTGCAATACTAAGAGAGACATTATTTGAAGCTAAACAATACTTAGAAAATATAGAACTTTCAAAAGAAGATTCTGATAAAAAGCCAGATTATGATATGAGAATGGAAGCTTTACTTCCAGTATTAAGAAGAGAGATACCTCTAAAAGCACATGCTCATAGAGCAGATGATATATTTACAGCATTAAGAATAGCTAAAGAGTTTAACGTAGATATTACATTAGAGCATTGCACTGAAGGTCACTTAATTGCAGATGAGCTTGCAGAAGAAGGTAAGCCAGCGTTTGTTGGACCAACACTAAGCGGTAAATCAAAATACGAATTAAGAAATTTAACCTTTGCTACACCAAAAGTTTTGTGTGAGAAAGGTTTAAAAATTGGAATAATAACAGATTCACCAGTTATTCCTCTACAATATTTAAGCATGTGCGCAGGACTTGCAGTTAAATCAGGACTAGACGAGCAGGAAGCGTGGAAAGCAATAACTATAAATCCCGCTGAAATAGTTGGAATAGCTGATAAAGTAGGAAGTCTAGAAGTTGGAAAAGATGCTGATATAGTAGTATTCAAAGGAAATCCACTGCTTGATGTAAATTATAAAACGATGTATACAATAATAAACGGACAAATCGTATATTCATCAAAATAGAAGGTATACTATTCTTAATTATAAGAACCTTATTAATGGACTGAAGTCCACAATGGACTTTCAGTCCACTGACTTTAGTCCCCTTTATTTAGTTGACAAATTGTAATAAAAAAAATATAATTACACCTATAAAATAACATTATGGAGGAAATCATGATACACAAATTACTTATTTACTTGTGTGCTCTACAACATGATACAAACCAAAAATCCATAATAAAAGCAATATATAATGCATTTCAATTACAACATTTCATAAAAAATTCGCTTTTATCATGTCACTTTGATATAGAGGCACTGATAAACGCTTTCCTAAAACAATTCTATTTAAATCTTAATAATAATCATTTTATAGTCAAAATAGTCCCAATTGTTTTTATTACAAATTAATCATGTTTATAACAATAAAAAATTGAGAAGCGGGGATAATATGAAAGGCTTAGGCGTATCACATGGAATAGGAATTGGTAAAGTTTTTAAGGTAGAACCAAATGAAATTGAAGTAGAACGAATAGAAGTTGAAGATACTTCGCTGGAAATTGAAAAATTACAAAAGGCTATTATAGAATGTAAAGAACAAATCAATAACATATATGAAATCACTATAAAAAATGTTGGGGAAAAAGAAGCTGAAATATTCAAGGCTCATGAAATGATACTAGAAGATGAAGCTGTATTTGATGAAGTAGTAAATAAGATTAAAATAGAAAAGATAAACTGCGAATTCGCACTTAATGAGGTGCTTTGTAGATATATTAGACTATTTGAAAACATTGAAGATGAATACCTTAGAGATAGGTCTAATGATTTAAAAGATATAATGTATAGATTAACAAAAATAATTGTAGGTGTTAAAACTAAAAAGCTATCAGAAATTGAAGATGGCACTGTAATAGTAGCCTATGATTTAACACCATCTGATACTGCTCAAATGGATAAGGATAAAGTTGCTGCTATAATAGTTGAAACTGGAGGAAGAACTTCTCATGCTGCTATAATAGCAAGAACTATGGAAATTCCAACTGTAGTTGGTGTAGATGGAATATGCGATAAAGTAGAAGATGGAGACGAAATAATTTGTGACGGATCAACAGGTAAAGTAAGCATTAATCCATCAAAAAAAACTAGACATTATTATGAATTAAAAAAGCAAAAAGAAAATGATATAAAAAACAATCTAAGCAAACAAATTGGTTTAGAAACAATTACTTTAGATGGACATAAGGTATTGTTAGAGGCCAATATTGGTGTACCATCAGATATAAAATATGCAATTAAAAATGATGCTGAATCTATAGGTCTATTTAGAAGTGAATTTCTTTATATGAGTAGAACGAAGCTGCCTACAGAGGAAGAGCAATTTGATGCATACAAAGAAATACTTGTAAAAATGGGGGATAAACCCGTTGTAATTAGAACTCTAGACGTTGGTGGAGATAAAGAAATACCATATTTAAAAATACCAAAAGAAATGAACCCATTTTTAGGCTATAGAGCAATAAGATTATGTTTAGATAATACTGACATATTTAAAACTCAATTAAGGGCTATATTAAGAGCTAGTGCATTTGGAAATGTTAAAATACTTTTCCCAATGATATCTAGCATTAATGAGTTAAGAGGTGCAAAAAAACTATATCTTGAAACTAAGGATGAATTAATAACAGAAGGTATAAAAATAAACAATAATATAGAGCTGGGTATAATGATTGAAATTCCTTCAGCAGCTATAATTTCAGATGCATTAGCTAAGGAAGTAGACTTTTTTAGCATAGGAACAAATGATTTAATTCAGTATACACTTGCAGTTGATAGAATGAATTCTAAAATAAATCATTTATATAACCAATACCATCCTGCACTTATAAGACTTATAAAAAATGTTATAGATAATGCACATGCTGCTAATATAAAAGTTGCTATGTGTGGAGATATGGCAGGAGAGCCAAATCTGATACCCTTACTGCTTGGTATGGGATTAGATGAGTTTAGTATGAGCCCGTCATCAATTTTAAAAGCTAGACATATTATTAGAGGACTTTCTAAAAAATATTGTGAGGAGCTTTTAGAAGAAGTTTTAAATCTAGATGCGGGTATAGAAGTAGAAAAATACTTGATTTCTAAGTTAGATACTTAACTTTTCAAATTAAATAAGGAGTAAACATGCAAAAAGTATCCATTGTTTTTCACAGCGTAAGTGGAAATAACTATTTAATAGCAAAAGCATTTTATGATAGTTTAAAAAATAGAAATATAGATGTGAATTTATTTAAAGTTAGAGATGATGACTTTGAAAAATTGGCAAATACATTTGAGTTTGCTAAGAAATATAAGGACGAAATAATGTCTGTTAGTTTATATGACTTTAACGAACTTTTAGATAGTGATGCAATAATTTTAGGCTCACCAACCTATTTTGGCAATGTTTCAGCTGAAATGAAGTCATTTATGGACGAATTTGCAGATTATTGGCCAGATGCAAAATTCTACGGTAAAAAATTATTTGCATTTGCATGTGCAGGAACACCAGAGGGTGGCGGAGATATGTGCTTAAATGCAATAAACATTTTTGGTCAACACCTTGGAATGTTTAACACACCTATTCCGAGTAATTTATTAGAGGGTATAAGCTTTCCAGCCTATGGATTACTACATTATGTAGGAGACAATGGAGATATAAGACCAGATGAAAAAGTGCTAAAAGCAATAGATAAAATTTGTGAAATATTGTGCACACAAAAATAACATTATTAAAAGAGACTATTATGATACCGTGAAATGGCGTAATGGAGGTTGACATGGAAAATAAAGTGGCTAGAAAACAGTATGTTAGTAAAGAATGTTTTATATGTGGTACAGAAAATATTGCTGGTTTAAAAGCAAAGTTTTTCGAATTGGAAAATGGTGAACTGGTTGGTGTTTTTACAGCGCAAGATATGCACCAAAGCTATCCAAATAGACTTCATGGTGGTGTTTCAGCAGCACTTCTGGATGAAACAATAGGCAGAACTATGATGCTTGAAGAGCCTGATACTTGGGGAGTAACTGTTGAACTTAATCTAAAATATAAAAAGCCTGTACCATTAAATGAGGAATTAAAAGTAATAGCTAGACCCCTGAGAAACTCCCGTAAAATATTTGAAGGCGAAGGTGAAATAATACTAAACAATGGTGAGGTTGCAGTTACAGCATATGCCAAATATGTGAAAATGACAGTTAGTAAAATATCCGAGGATATAGATAATATTGACGATTTTATGTATTATGAAGAGGATAAAGGACCAGAATATATAGAGTATTAAGTGTGTTTGTTACATACTGTGAAGAAGTACATATCACAGTGTAAGAAAGTACAACTCACAGTGTGAAGAAGTACACATCACAGTGTGAGAAAGTACATCTCACACTTACTGAAAGGAATATCAATGAAAAAAGGCGATATAATAGAAATCACAATAGAAGATGTTTTGTTCCCTAATAAAGCTATAGCAAGCTATGAAGGGTACACAGTTATTGTTAAAAATGCGCTTCTAGGACAAACAATACAAGCTAAAATATCAAAAATAAAAAAACAAGAGATAGAAGCAAAACTTGTAGAAGTAGTAAAAAGTGCTGATTATGAAAAACAGCCAGTTTGTAGCCACTTTGGTATTTGTGGAGGATGCTTATATCAAACAATACCTTATGAAAAGCAACTTAACTTAAAACAAAATCAAGTTACAAAAATTATAGACGGAGTAACGACAGACTATGAAATGCTGCCAATAGTTAAAAGCCCAAAAGAGCTTAATTATCGCAATAAGATGGAGTTCTCATTCGGTGATGCCGTAAAAGGCGGACCACTTACACTAGGACTACATCAAAAAAATAGATTTTATGAAATAGTCACAGTAGATAATTGCCAGATAGTAGACGAGGACTTTAGATTAATTTTGACAGAAATTTTACAGTATTTCCTAGAAAATAATGCAACCTTTTATCACAAGATGTCAAAGGAAGGCTTTCTAAGGTATCTAGTAGTAAGAAAATGTGCAAAAACAGAAGATATATTAATAAACTTAGTTACATCCTCACAGGGAACACTTAATGAAACTGAATTTATAAACATGCTAAACTCATTAAATTTAAGCGGAACAATAAGATGCATAGCTCATTCTATAACTGACTCAATAGCAGATGTAGTAAAAGCAGAGCAATTTAAAATCCTATACGGGGAAGATAAAATTGAAGAAGAAATTCTAGGCTTAAAGTTTAACATATCAGCATTTTCCTTCTTCCAAACAAACTCACTAGGAGCAGAAAAACTATACAGCGTAGTAAGAGACTTCATAGGAGACACAAAAGATAAAGTAATCTATGACCTATACTCAGGCACAGGCACAATAGGACAGATAGTTTCAACTAATGCTAAAAAAGTTATAGGAATAGAAATAATAGAAGAAGCAGTAGTAAAAGCAAACGAAAATGTAAAGCTAAACAACATACAAAACTGTACCTTCATAGCTGGAGACGTACTAGAAAAAGTAGATGAGCTAACAAACATTGACGGAGCCAACAAACCAGACATAATAATCCTAGACCCTCCAAGGGAAGGCATCCATCCAAAAGCGCTAAAGAAAATAATAGATTATAAACCAAAAACTTTTATCTATATATCCTGTAAACCAACATCATTGTCAAAGGACTTGCCAGAGTTTTTGAGTGAAGGTTATAAGGTAGAAAAAGTAAGATGCGTGGATATGTTTCCGATGACACCACATTGCGAGGTTGTAACCCTGTTGCAACGCATCGAGAGATAAAATAGAATAAAATTAGCGAAGGCCGTGAGTAAAAATGCTCACGGCTTTTTTGTACCCGAAAGAGAGAAAAGAGATTGATATGAAAAAACTTAGAAGAATAGAAACTACCAAAGAAGAAAATAAAAAGCTGAAGGTTGCTGCGTATTGTAGGGTTAGCACAAAATTTGAAAGCCAACAAAGCAGCATTGATTTACAAATTTCTAATTATAAAACTGTCATACAAAGCAACCCTCAGTGGGAATATGCAGGTGTTTATTTTGATTATGGCAGTGGACTAAGGCAAAAAGGTCGTTTTAATTTGGAGAACATGATAAATAAGGCTTGTTCTGGTGAAATTGATTACATTCTTACGAAATCTCTCAGTAGATTTTCTAGGAATGTTTTAGATACATTAATCACCATAAGAAAATTAAAAGAAAGGGGCATTAATATGTATTTTGAAAATGAAAACCTAAACTCAATCGAAGATGAAGCTGAATTTGCGATTACTCTTAGCGGTATTTTAGCTCAGGAAGAAAGCAGAAATCTTAGCGAAAATATTCAATGGGGATATCAAAGGAAGTTTGAAAACGGAGATATCTTTACTAAGTACAAAAACTTTATGGGTTACCAATGTAAAAATGGCAACTTAGTTATTGTACCTGAGCAAGCAGAGGTCGTGAAAACAATATTTAATCTATATTTAGATGGCATGACATTACAGCAGATAAAAGAGCATTTAGAAAGCCAGCAAATCAAAACTGCTACCGGTTAAGATATTTGGGCAACTTATGTTATCCAGAAGATGCTCAAAAATGAAAAGTACAAAGGTTGCACCATGTTTCAGAAAACTTTTACTGAGGATTATCTTACTGGAAAAAGAAAAGTGAATCATGGTGAGAGGGCAAAATATTATATAGAAGATACGCATCCTGCTATTGTATCAAAAGATATATTTAATAGAGTGCAAGAGGAAATAAAACGTCGTGAAAGAATTGTGCGTAATGATGATGGAAGTATAGAAGCGTCAAAGAGCAAATTTAATAGCAAGTACATTCTAGGCAATTTGTTAGTATGTGGGGACTGTGGTGCATCCTATCGTAGAAGAACCGAGCGTGGCAAAGTGTTATGGAGGTGTGCCACCAGAATTGAAAAGGGCAAAGATGAGTGTGCCCTATCCCCTACGATAAATGAAGAATGGTTAAAAGAGCAGCTCACAGCGCTGATTTGTGATGGCATTTTCAATGAAAGTGTAGTGAAGAATAAGGATATTTTAGTTAAAGGATATGATGAGGCAATTAGAAAAGCTTGTTTACAGTGAAACAACAAACTGGAGATGCAGTTTCACCAGGAATTGTGGTCAAGAAGAAGTTGACTACTTTGAATAGACAGTAAAATAGGAGTAGGGGTTGTTCCCTGCTCCTATGATAGATTGCCAAGACTAAAACCTTCGGGGATTTAGGGTTTTATTGTTGACAGTTGATATATTGTTTTTGAATAATATGTATAATTATGTACAAATCATTAGTTTGGTGTTGAATATTGTTTGGAAAAGTTATACAATTGTACTAACAATGTTGTTGTTATCGTTGTTCTGTTTAGGAGGTATAATTGTGCTAACTGTTAATGAATTATTAGATATTGCAAAGAATGAACTCATAAACCTTAAGGCCGATGAAATTTTCCTTGTTCGTGATTTATTTAAAGGCTACGAATGGAATAGAATTTCTCGCAGCGACCGACTCCTCCTAGGCACCTTATTCCTCAATTATATCAAGAACGATGATGTGGGGGTTGTCCCCATAGAAAAGACTTCATCTGGGCAGCAGAGATATATAGTATTATAAAGGAGAGTAGTTATGTTTATATCTAGTTTGAAGATTAAAAACTTTAGAAATTTTGATGACATCTCTATAGACCTTAGAGATGGCGTGAATCTGCTTATAGGTCAAAATAATGCTGGTAAATCTAATTTGCTCAAAGCATTAGCTTTGATTTTTGATAGCACGGTAAAAAAGCAATTATCAATAAATGATATCTATAATAATATACCTTTAGAAGAATTAAAAGTACACTCACCAAAAATTTCAGTTACTGTACTCTTGTCACAATCTGAAAATGAAGATTTAATGGGAGATGAGTTAGTTACTGTTAGTAATTGGCTTACTTGCTTGAAAGAACCGTATACAGCACAAATACAGTATGAGTTCTTTTTACCAGAAGACCAAGAGGAAAAATATAAGAAATACATAAAAGATGTATCAACTCAAGAAGAAGCACGAAAGATTATTAATGACAATTTTATACGATTATATATTAATAAAACTTGGGTTGGAAATCCTGATAATCAAGTCCAAATTGATGGAGATAGCCTTAATAAATTTGATTTTCAATTTTTAGAGGCTATTCGTGACGTTGAACGGGATATGTTTTCAGGTAAAAACACATTACTAAAGAATGTAATTGATTTTTTTATAGATTATGATGTTAAATCAGACAAAAGCATTTCTATAGAAGAACAATCTAAAAAAATTGAAACTAGAAAAGCGGATTTCGAAACTACATCTCATGATCTGATAGAGAAATTAAAAGAAAGGTTAAAAAGAGGAAATAAAGAGATATTGTCTTATGCGGATGATATTGGGGCATCATTTGATAATTCTGAACCTAATTTTGAAGGAAAGATAACGGAAAGCGAACTATATTCCGTCTTACAATTAATTGTAAAACAAAATACTGGTATGAGTATACCCATATCTAATAACGGTCTGGGTTATAATAATTTAATTTTTATGTCACTATTACTAGCAAAAATGCAGGTAGATTCAGATGGTCAGTATTTAGGAAGTAATGCTAAAGTGTTTCCTATATTAGCAATTGAAGAACCCGAGGCACATTTACACCCTACTATGCAATTTCAGCTCATAAAATTCTTAAAAGATAACCTTAAAAAGAAAAAAGTTAAGCAAGTGTTTATTACCTCACACTCAACACATATTACTTCATCAACGCAACTTGACGATATTATCTGCTTATATAAGAAAAATGGACAGTCCGAAGTTGCATATCCAGGGAAAGTGTTTTTTGATATTGAAGAAGATAAATCAAAAAAAGACAAGGCAAATAGCAAAAAATATGTTCAAAGATTTCTTGATGCAACTAAATCCAATATGCTTTTTGCTGAAAAGATTATTTTAGTCGAAGGAATAGCAGAACAACTACTTATACCTATTTTCGCTGATTATTTAGGGAAGTCACTAGAAGAGAATCATGTTTCTATAATTAACGTGGGTGGGCGGTATTTCGAACATTTTTTGTATTTATTCGATAGTAATAAAGACAACACCGTTAATAGAAAGGTAGCGTGTATTACTGATATAGACCCAACAAGAAAAAAGAAAAAGGAGCATAATGAAAAATTTATGAAATGCTATCCTTTTGAAATGAATGTAGATAGTATCAACTATGAATATAAGCAAAACACAACAATGCAAAAATATGAAAAAGGGAAACATTCCAATATATGTTCATTTATACAGGATAAGCAATATGGAAGAACACTTGAATATCAAATAGCATTTGAAAATCCGACATGTAAGTTACTAATTACACCGTCATTGTCAAATAATGAAGAATTAAGAAATCTGATGGACTTTTATGAAAACACTAAAAAATTAGATGAATTTTTAGATGAACTTAGTGATACTAAAGAAAACAAACGAATAAAGCAGTCAATTGACAGTTGTGATGCTAAAATTTGGGATGACAATTCAAAAAAGAAAGCAATTATTGCTTCTAGGTATTTAAATTCTGTTGGCAAAGGGGAAAATGCTCTAGAATTATCCTCTATATTACGTGATAATTTATGTGAAAAAGGAAAAGCAGAATTTAAAGTTTTTAATGTACCAACATATATAAAAGATGCGATTGATTGGGTGTGTGAGAATATATGATAATTACAGCTAAGGATAAAATACCTATTGAAAAGGACTTTAAAGTAGAGGCTGGTCCTGGAGCTGGTAAAACAGAATTTTTAGTAAATCACATTAAGAACGTTATTCAAAACTCAACTAGGTTATCATGTGTAAGGAAGGTGGCATGTATAACTTATACTAATACTGCTGTAGAGACTATTCTTAAACGACTTGGTAAAGGAGTCGCAGACAAAGTAGAAGTATCAACAATACATAGTTTTTTATATAAAAATGTAGTAAAACCTTATTGCTCCTTTATCCCTAATGAATTTGAATTGGATTGTAAGAAGATAAATGGACATGATGAGTTTTTTGTAAATAGTAAGTATGTTAGAGAATGGTTGGATAATAAAGAATTTGATAAATTAGATAATCCAAATACAAGAAATCAAATTTTAAAATTACCAGCATTGAATCAAGCATTAAAAAGTTGGTTACTATCAATTAAATGTGTTTATAAAAGTAATACTATCTCATTTCAATGCGACAATACAAAAGCAGTTGGATATGATAATAAAAAGAATATACGAAATGGCCTCAAGGCTAAAAATTTAAAAATGCTATCGAGTAAATTAATCGAATTAAAGAAGATATATTGGCGTAAAGGGAAGCTTGAACATAATGATATATTGTTTTTTTCATATATCCTTATTGAAAAGTATCCTTTTATTCTCGATGTTCTTAGAGCAAAGTACCCGTATGTTTTTCTTGATGAATATCAAGATACTAATCCTGTACAAGCATACATTGTAAGTGAAATTAGAAAAAAAGAAACTATCGTGGGTGTAATAGGTGACAAAGCCCAATCTATTTATAGTTTTCAAGGTGCAGATTCTTCGCTATTTGATTCTTTCAAAGTTGATAAAAATAACAAATATACAATAATTGAAAATCATAGAAGTTCAAATCAAATCGTAAAATTTCTAAATAATGTACGCAACGATATAAACCAAGATCCATGTGATAATATGGATCTTGATGAAGCAATTGTATTTGTTGGTGATAGGAATACTGCATATAATAAAGCTTGTGAAAAATGCAAAGAAAATAAGGAAAAAACAGTTGTATCACTCTCTAGAGATAATATCAATTCTAACGCAATGAAAAAAGAAATTGAAGGTAATGATTTGAATAAAAAGTTACTTGAAGAGTATTCAAATATGGATAGTAGTAGTGAGCGCAGAAATTATATCTTGTCTTTTATTGAAGCTATTGAATTAGCAATAAACGAGAAATATAAAGAAGCTATTAAACGGATCGAATGGATTTTTAGAAAAGAAGAACATCCTAAGAAAATAGCTCTTTGCACATTATCAAAAATGCTAAAAGAATACAATTCATATTGTGAAGGCACTTTAATGGACTTTTATGATGTTATCTGTTCAACCTTAAATCTCAATTTATCGGGATTTAGGAAAGGTAATGCAAAAGATTTCTATGAACACAATTCATACAAGAGCATGGCAATTTGCATCAATATTGTAGATGATACCAGTAATCATATTACAATACATAAAGCAAAAGGTTCTGAGTATGAGAATGTTATAATTATTGGAACTAAGAATACTAAGAGTTTATTGCTAAACCCAAATCTGGATGCGAACGAAGAACATCGAATAAATTATGTAGGTATGAGTAGAGCTGAAAAAAGATTGTTTATCCAGATTGATGATCTTACAGCTGATGAGGAAAAAGAACTACATAAAAAATATGAAGGGCTATTTATAGAACGATTTGTAGGTAATATGTAAGAATTATAGGTATTTAATCGATACAATGGTTACTAACTGATGTAAAAAGTAATGGATGATTATGCATCCTATAGTTAAGGTGATATTATGAAAAAAACAGAATTGATGATGGCAATTAAAAAAATATATGCTGATAATACAAGTTATAATATTCCAATGCATGCAGCAAATCAAGCGGATTCTATAACTGCTTTATCGGTAGATCTTTATACAGATGCAAATAGATTTATATATGAGCTTCTACAAAATGCTGATGACTCATCTTACAAAGTTGATGGAGTTAAAGTTTGGATAAAAGTATTCAATGACGAATTGGTAGTTGCACATTCAGGTAAAGTGTTTGATGTACAAGATATTCGAGGTATCTGTAATATTAACAACGGAACAAAAAAATCCGATTTGCAAAAGACTGGATATAAGGGAATTGGATTCAAATCAGTATTTGGTCAATCGAATTATGTTGTAATATATACGGATGGCGAATTTTTCAGATTTGATAGTTCATATAATTTTGAGTGGAATTGGGATATATCACAAAAGGAATGGGAAAACGAAAATAACCGAACATTCCAATATCCTTGGCAGATTATACCAATATACACAGAAAGCACACAGGTTGGAGAAGAAATTAGAAATTATATTTCTAAAATTGATGCTAGTGTTGCAACAATACTTAAAATAAATCATATTAAAGAAACAATGGATGCAATTGAAGACTTATCTCAAAACATTAATATGTTTTTGTTTTTAAAGAATATAACAGAAATAAATTTTGAAGATGAAGATAGAGTTATTACAATTGATGGAAGTAATGCAAATAGACTAATACTAAATAAAGGGAGAATATCTCAAAAAGAATGGTTAATTAAAAATATTAATTTAAATGTTTCAGAGGAGCAAAGAAATACTCTTTTAGAGGAACGTCATATCCCTCAAAAATTATTGGAGGCCAATAATATTGAGATGATTTTTGCTGCACAAATCGATAAAAATGGAATAGTAGCTTTAGATAAAAAAGATAGAGTTTTATATTCTTATTTACCTACTGGAGAAACAAAATATGCTTTACCTGTATTAGTAAATACAAGTTTCCTCATATCAGCTAATAGAGAAAGTATTCACAAAGATTCAAAGTGGAACCAATGGTTGTTTGAATGTATTTCTTATGAAATATTCAAGTGGATTTCTGAATTAGTAATTTCTGAAATTTCATTCGAATCATATAAATTAATACCAGAAGAAACCCCATACAGTGATGGTTTAGCAAATTCCTATAATTTTGGTATTAAAAAAGCAAAAGAAGATATTGCATTTGTTTTATCCCGTAAAAATACAATGATTAAGATTAGTGAAGCAATGATAGATTTTACATACCTATCGGAAAAGAGGTTTATTGGTGAAGAAGCTATTAAGAATTTTATTACAAAACAAAATTCTAATGTCATAACTAAGTTTTACGTTAAGCAATGCGTCTTTTGGAATAAATTGAAAAATCTTGGAGTTTCAAGTTTTGAATGGAAGGATCTTAAAGCGTTCTTTAATTCTGAATATTTTAAAGATTACCATTCGATTAAAGATAATATTGAATTAATAAAATTTTTAAAATCATGTTGTAAATCGGAAAAAATTAAAGATGTTAGTGAAGAGTATATTTGCAATCTTCCTTTTATTTGGGATCATAAAAATAATATCAATTATCCTAAACAAGTTTGTTTCCCAGCTGCTGATGATAAAAATTGGAATAATATAGAGAATGAATTATCATTTGTACATAAGGATATATTAGATTATTTACTGCATGATTTAGAAACTAAAAGTTGGTTAGAAAGTCTTGGAGTAAAAGAAAAAACTGATATAACTTATATAACACATAATATTCTACCGCATGTAAGAGACTATGTGAATAAAGATAACGCAATAACAGAAATTCAAAAGTTATATTCACTATATAGAAAAGGTGATCTTAAAGAAAATCTTATTCAACAATTATCAGAAATAAAATTGATAACTACAAAAAATACATTATTACAAGCTTCTAAATGTTATTTATCTGATTTTTACAGGCCAAGATTAAAAATCGAAAAAATACTTAAAGAAGACATATTTATTAGCGAAAAATATTGCTATAACATTCATGAAAAAGAAGAGTGGAAACGATTCTTTAAAATTTTAGGGGTAAATGATGGTATAAATCCCATCATTTATAGTCAAAAAATCAATAAAACACTATTGATAAATGATGGGATAAATGCAGAATATTTTCAAACATCTGACATGTTATTTAAACCATTCGTAAGTTTGTTTAGAGCAGATGAGTTTAGCGGTATTCATACTTTAACATTGATTAATCATACTTTAGGAAACAATACGTTTTCCAAAATGTTTTGGCGTGATTATATTGAAAACTATCAACCGAATGATATTGCTATTGGAGCAACTGCATATTGGGGCAATTATGGGATGGATGGACGAGTCAATGGTAATCCAGTTGGTAACTATATACCTTGGTTGATAAAGAATAAGAATTGTATCCCTACCCTTTCCGGACAAGCTCAAGCTTCTTCATCTGTCTTTTTGAATACAGATGAAATTAAGAATATTGCAGGAAAGTATCTCCCTATATTTAGTGGCCCGGAATTATCGCAAGATTGGAAGGCTTTTTTCAACTTTAAAACTCAAATTGAACTTGAAGATTATTTGGATATACTAATACAAATTTCATTAGATATTCAAGACGATGGTAATACAAAAGAAGAAAACTATGAACGAATACAATTAATCTATTCAATTTTATTAGATAATTGTACTAATTGGAGTTTAGATAACATTGAATTGATTACATCTTGGTCAAACACTAATTCTTTATTGAATAGTAAGGACTCATTTACAGAATGTAAAGAATTGCATTATTTTGTAGATGGAAATGAATCTGTTTTTCAAGAGCAATATAATTTTATTAAATTGAATGCCAAGAATAAAAGTCATCCCAATATCAAAAAAATGTTGACTTATTTTCAAGTAAAATTATTGAGTCAGAATCAATTTAATTTAGTATGTAATAATAAAGTAATATGTAATAGCTTAAAGACAAAGTTAAATAGTATTGTACCATACTTAAAATTATGGATAGATCATGATGAAGATGATGACAATATTTCGCAAAAATTATTTCAGATATATGATAAAATTAATGACTTAGTGATTTATCAATCAGAAGAACTGAAAATTACATATGACGAAATGAATTTTATGAAGTATGTTAACATACATTTTGATGAAAATATACTTTATGTAACTAATCCATGGCATTCAAATAGCGTATTATTAAGGTTAGCGGAAATACTATCTACTTATTTTGGTATAGAGGGATATAGTAGTAAGCTAGATTTTTTATTAAGGGCTGAAATGGATGAAATTCAAAGATATTTTGCTCAAGAAGATATTGAAATTCCATCAGAGTATTTGATTATAGATGCTAATAAAACTGACTCACAGTTTTGTGATGATCCCAATAAAGAGGATGCAATTAATGACTTTTTTGAGGATTCAATGCGTAATCTGAGTAAGAGAACATACATTAAATCACTCATCCCAAGGGCTGTAGGTAACGTACTTAAACACCTTGGTACATTACCCGAATATGACTGCACATCTGCTTATGTGATTTCCGAAAGTATTATAGGTGGCATAACTAAAAATGGGAATGATATCAAAGTAGTTGCTAGACCATCAGATAATGATAAAATCAGGCTTTATTATGATTCGGAATTTGATGTCCTTGAATATGTAGATGCAGAACTTTGGTATGAAGATGGAGTTACACCTCCTAAGCAATTCACACTTGGTCAACTTTTGAAAATGAAAGCAATTAATAAAATACCAATTAAGCAAATTAATATCAAAGATATTGAATTATACAACCCCAAATCTGAAACATTAGATTTTGATGCGGTGCCATTTTCACCTGAAAAAATAGCAAAAATAATTTCGTCGTTCGCTAACACTAAAGGAGGTACTATTCTATTTGGTATAAAAGAACTATCTCCTACAAAAAATGAAATCGTAGGATTAAGTACAGATTTCAATGTTGTTGACATAACAAACAAAGCAATCTCAATGCTTGATCCTACACCTGATGTAAATTTTGATTGGATTAAAAAAGGTGAAGAATTAGTATTTGTTATTGAAACAGCGAAAGCTAGTGAGGATATATTTTTGAATAATCAAAAATTTGTTCGTAAATCGTCTTTTACAGTGTTAGAAAATAACGAAATAAAAACAACAGGTTCAATTATAAATAAATCACAATTCAAAAGGACAATAGCTATTATTATATCTATAGAAAATTATTTTCCAAAGCAAAGAAATCAAGTACCACCAGTAAAGTACGCTAATAACGATGCTAGAAAATTCAAAGAAATGCTGTTGAATAAACTAAACATAGATGAAGAAGATATCATACTTCTAGAAAATGAGAAAGCTATAAAAACTGAAATTGAAGATGTTATTAAATATCAAATGTTTTCAATAACTGAAGATGATAGACTGATATTTTATTATGTAGGGCATGGATTTCATGATGGAATAACTAATTATATTTCAACTTATGATATGAGTAAAACAGATATATCGAATACTGCAATTTCATTGCGAAAGCTATTACTAGATCCGTTAAAAAAATCTAAATGTAAAAATGCACTGATTTTTATTGATGCTTGTGCTCAAAGTTTTGTAGATGAATATTCTAGAAGTACTATTTCTAATATTGATGACGAAGAATTAATTATTTTTTCAAATGAGTGTCCTTATTATTCATTATTTTTATCGTGTCAAGATGGAGAAAGTTCATATTCATGCGATATACTTAAAAATGGAATATGGACTTATTATTTGACTAAATCAATAAATGAATCAGCAGATGAAGTGATTCTTAACGATCAATATGTTACGGATAGAAAGCTAGGTGATTACTTATCTCTCAAGGTGTCTCAATATGCTAAAAGTAAATATAATTGGGATCAAAACCCTAAGACAATACTTGATTCGTGTTATGAGAATGTGATAACTGAAATTGAATAATATGTTTGTTGGATACAAACGTGAGATTTTTAAATAGGAACTATAGGATCTGTAGTTTTTTCGAGGAAAACACCTATCCGCCAAGGAACCACCAGCGACCTATGACATCATTATTGTCTACTCAAGGCACGTTGAGACGTGCGTACTTTTATCAAAAGTACTGTTGATGGAAAATAATAAATGTAACAAAAGATATTTTATGGTTGATTTATACCTTACTTGGATATAATATGTAATTGAAGTGAGGTATTTTTTTTAGGTACAAACTATAATATGACCATAGTATTTCTAGAAAAGATATTCAAATATGATAGTATTAAAGATGTGTATGATGATTATGTATTGATATAATATGAGAGAATTATTTATAGAGTTTGAATTATATTTAAAAAAATTATATTTATAATGATTGATATAGTTATTGGTGACGGGGATCTTTCGTGAAACGAATATAACAAAAGTCAACTATCCCCGGATGTTATTTAATTTAGCTACATAATTTGTTACATATGTTTTTATATATAAATAATATGTTTTTTTAGTTACCATAGAAAAAAACATAGATTTTAACAATTATTTTTATACTTAAACAGTAAATAAGTAAGGTGCTTAGAAGGATTTATTTATTGTGATTTCTGGAAGAGGAGGTGTAAAATGATACTGTTTGATAATGCAGAGTATGAACGATTTTTTAATCCGCTTTGTTGCAAGAACAAAAGAATATATTATGAGTGCATTTTGCAGCTCATTGAAAAATCCAAGTCTGTTCCGCTTCTTTACGAAACTGATGCTAGGGATACTTTGATTTTGTATCTTCGTAACTGTGCTTATGCAGTGGAAGAGGAAGATAATGCTGGCAATGCGGATGAAGCAATTAGTAGTAAGAAATCAGAAACTGAGAACTCAAGTGCTATTCTTAGGTATTTCAGAAATTGTGGCTGGATTTCAGAACGTGAGATTGGAAGAAATGGTGATAACATTGCAACGGTAATGCCTTACTGTAGAAAGATGATTGATTCTATTGAGAGAATCTTTAATCGTGATAATAGTGCTGCTTTGACTAACCATATTTTCTCAATTTTTGATGTCTTGCATTCTGCATTTATCATGGATCACGGAAGAACACATAGACCATATTCTAATATTTTAGTTCCGGTCATAGACAGTGTATCAGATTTAAAGAATGAACTGTTGGTTCTTAAAGATAGCATCAGGTCTATTTTGCGTATGATCATTAAGATGACAGAAACCAATGATTTTGGACAGTTCCTTATTAAAGATGTAATGATGGAATCTTTTTTTAATGATTATTTTTTTATAAAAAAGGATGGTTTAATACCTGGATATATTTCAGAAATTGAGAAGATGATTAGACAAATTACTAACACAGAAGTCTATGAGAATATAATTAAGGAATTCCAGAACTTAAATAATGTAGATGAAATTGTGGCTCGGGAGAAGGTAGATAGTCAACTTTCAGAGGTGCAGTGCTTTATTAGTTATGATTATGTCAAAGAGATGGATTACATTGATAAGAAAATCAATAACTACTATAGCCTGTATTCTACTAGAATCCTTATGATATTAAGCAATAATGTTAATATGCAGACATATTTGAATGACTTGCTGATGACAATTAAGGATTTTGATTCAGATGATAAAAAATTAATCATCGATTCCATATCTAAGTGTTTTAGTTTACATTCATATAATTATATTGGAAGAAAGTCAATTGAAAGAAGAAAAAAACGCAAACCGAATACAAAGAGTGGAGCAATTATTACAAGTTCATTGTCTGATGAAGATAAAGTAAGACTTACAAAAGAATTATTATATGAATATCCAGATCGGTATAGTTTAAAACAGGCTACAGGTTACTTTAATAACATATTTGAAGGTAAGGAATTTGTAGTACCAGATGAGACGGCTGTAAAAACCAGAGATGATGCAATGATGATAGTTGCCAGTATCATATACTCTGGAACTGCAGATTTTCCGTATGAGGTCGAATTTTTGGAAGGAACTATAAAAACAAAAGTTGCAACGATAAGCAAAATAAAAATTAAGAGGAAGAAATAAATGAGTGATATTAGATTAAACATTTCTGTAAAAGAAGAAAATAACATATTGTTCAAACGTTGCATTCGTAAGTTGTTAGATTCAACATTCATAGTGGGAGACAAGGATGAAAAATTATATACATTTATATCAAGAGAATCAAACAGGCAGGATATTTCAGATTACCTGCGCATGATTGGATTTGATGTGTTAGTAGACACAAATGTAAGGGTTGCAATGCTGAAACCTCATGAGGCGGATGAAGAAGTAGTAGGGTTAAAACGAGCAAATGTTGTGACTTTTACAACAGAACAATACCATTTGCTTCTTGTGCTTTGGGAGGTGTATTTAGAAAACCTAGGTTATAGCGATGAGAATGTTGTCATGCTTGGGGATTTGATTGATAAAATTAAAGCGTATGAAGTAGATATGGATAGTAATAAACTATCAGCTGCTATGAAGATTTTTAAGAAATATGATTTGGTTGGATATGATCCAAAGGATAAGTCGGAGGATGCAATTATTACATTATATCCGTCATTGCAGTTTGGATGGGATGTTGCACAGTTCCAGACGGTTTCTTCAGAATATATGAAGAATAGCCATACAGAGTACGATGTACAAGAACAGTTTTCAGATAGTGAAGAAGATGAGGAGGATGTAGAATGATTAGCTTGAATTCGATTCGATTGATCAATTGGTATGGATTTAGCCAGATTACTGTACCTGTAGGCTTCTTCACTTTGATTGCAGGTAAGAATGGAAATGGTAAATCTGTATTATTGGACGCTATAAAATATGCACTATATGGGGACACAGTATTTAATAAATCTACAGAGAATAAAGGAAGCAGAACGGTGTCTTCTTACACAAGAGGTTTACTTGATGCCACTGCAGGAACTTATATGAGATCGGTAGATCAAATGCCAAATGTATACACTCATATTGTGCTTGAAATGTTTGAGGCAGAACTTGGAAAAAGCTTTGTTCTTGGAACTGTAATTGATACAGACTCTGGTAATGGATTCGTAACTAGAAGATATGTCATAGAGAATAAAACACTTGTGGATGTTGTCCATACATATGAGGTAAATGGTCAGACTATTCCGTATAGTACATCTGAATTACAGAAAGTTCTTGGTGTAAAAATGATGGATGTAAAAGAGGGAATGCTTAAGTTTATGCAGAGAACAGGACTACGTTTAAATGAACAGCAGTTAGCCTCTTTCCGAAGAAAACTTCGAAGCATTATGTCTTATGATCCCGATGCCAAGATTGATCAGTTTATTAGGGAAAGTGTATTAGAAAAGAAAAAGGTAGATTTTTCCAAACTAGTAGAAGCAAAAAATAATATTGATACATTGAATATGAATTTTGCAACAATTGATGCTGAAATAAAAGAACTTGAGCATATACTTAAGCTTTTTGATGGTTTGCAGAATGCTAAAAATGTCATCTTTGCAGATGATGTAAAGATTGCATATAAGCGTTTGTTAAAGTGCAGGAAAGATATAGAAGAAGCAACAAGGAATATGGATGTTGCGACTAGACAAATTGCTGAAGATGAGAGAAAGCTTGAAGCTATTGTTACTCGTGAGGAAAAACTACGTGTAGTTTATAATAAGGCAAAAGACAATTTGGATTCCATGGACTGTGCAAAGGCAATTGAAGAAGCTAAACAGTCTTTACAAAATGCAAAGGTTGAAAAGGAAAAACTTGAAAAAGAAAAGAGTGCACTTAATGAATTCCAAACCAGAGTAAGTGAATTGTTAGCCTGTTTTTATGAAGAGAGTTTGAGAATAGAACAACAAGATGTATTGTCTTCATTAACTTTGGATAATTTTACAAAAATTCAGAAAGAAAGTAGTGTTGAGTATCTATTACAAGAAATTAAAAGATACAGAGATGAAATTCTTGCTGAAATAACAAGAGCTAAAGATACTTTAAAAGAAAATCAAAAACAACAATATAAGTGGCAGCAAGTAATTGATGATTGTAATTCCAAGAAGACAACGTTTTTGGAAATACCTGAGTATGTTGCGCTAAAAAATGAGATTAACAAAGAATTTGAAAATAGAGGTATACAATCAGAAGCCTGTTTTGCTTGTGAATATGTTATTGGGCTAACAGACGAGTCATGGCGTGATGCTATTGAAAGCTATCTTGGCAGACGTAGATATACAATTCTTGTTGAACCCGAATATTATGACATTGCTGATGGTGTGCTTAATAATTCAAAAAATAAATATGCCCATTTATTCAATACAAAGCTTTTAATGAAAAAAGATGTCACACCTAATGAAGATTCCATTGTTCATTTTATTGAAGTGAAAAATCCAATTGCAAAGCAATATTTTGATTATCAACTTGGACGTTTTCACGCAACTACTAAGGATAAGGTTAAAAATTATGAGAATGCTATATCAACGGAGGGTAGGGTATCAGTTGCTATGGATAGTTTCTTCCTACGCTTTGATAAGATTAAGTTCTATTTTTTAGGACAGGAAACAATAGAACTTAATAGAATTAAAGCTATAAAAGCATTGGAATTTTTGCTTTATGAATATAAGGAGATTCAAGAACAAATGCAGCTAAAAGAATCAAAGAAGTTATACCTTGAAACAACTATGAATCTTTTTGGAGAGTATAACTTTGATGCGTGTAGACTTTATGAGGTAGCATTAATGGACCTTACTAAAAAGCAGGATGATTTAGAACGCCTACAAGAAGCACAAAAAAATAATCTGGAATATATTGAGCTTGCTGAACAAGTAGGAAGACTTAAGCAGGATCTTGAGTCTATAAACAGAGAGGAAGATGTTGTTCGTGACGACAAATCTTCTATGCAGACGAAATATGGAGTGAATGAAAGTAAATATAAGGAAAAGACTGAAAGTATTGTTGTTATAGAAAGTGAATTAAAAGAACTAGATATTAAAAATAATGTTGTCTATGCAAAGGCAATTGAAGATTATGAAAAATATCTTGCAAATGGACCAGGAAGTGTAGGAGGAACACTAAAAGAAAGAGAAAGTTCTGAATGTTTATTGAGAGAAGTAGGAGAGAAGCTTACAGGAGCCCAAGCTTCATATAATGCGGCCAGAATGGCAGATAATCATTTGCCAATGTCTGATAAGTCCAGAGCAGAATATGAGACAAGAAAGTCAAGGATATGGATGGATGATTTACAGGAAATACAGCAGAAATTAGAAAAGCAGACTAGACGATATGAAGAAATTTTCAAAAATGAGTTTGTACTTACAGTGCTCAAATCCTGTGAAGCTGCAAGAGACGATTTGAAACTAATGAATGCTGAATTAGCAAGATTGAAATTTAAATCTAAGTATGCATTTGATGTTAAATATGTTAAGGACGGTTCTGATTACGAAAAAATTCTTGAATATGCCAAATATTTAAAAGAACGAGAGGAACTTGGGACTACATCAGGACAGATAACATTCGATGCGTTGACATCATATTCGAATGATAAGGGAGAAGAACTGGAAAAGGATATTCGAAAGATTATTAACAGAATTGTTGAAAGTAATGATAAGGATCAGATCGAGCATTATGCGGATTATCGAAACTATATGACATACGAGATTTTGCTTACAAATGATGTTCTCAGCAAAGCTAAGCTTTCAAAGCAATCTGGATATAATTCAGGTGCTGAAGTTCAGATTCCATACATGTTGATTCTGTTATCAGCATTGTTGATAATTTACAATGATAAACTTAATTCAACAAGACTTATTTTTATTGATGAGCCATTTTCAAAAATGGATCCATTTAATGTAAAAATTATGCTTGGATTTATGAAGGAGCAGAATCTTCAAATGATTTTCTGTGCACCTGATAAGACAGAGTTAATTGGTAATGAATGCGAAGTTGTACTGCCGGTACTTAGAACTCAGACTGATTTAATGGAGATTGGTATTGTAGATATGCACAAGGGAGTGTAGTGAGTGAAATACGAGGAGAAGATACTTAAACTTTTAGTTGACAATTATCGTAAGAGCAAAAAGGACTATGGTGATAATAAAATTAAAAGAAGAACTCAAGTTAAACCGGAAAAATTATATAAAAAATATAATGCTAACGATGGTGATTTTGAAGAAATATCAAAACTCAATAAAGCGGTAAATGAGTTGACAGGTAAAGGCCTTGTTTATAGTGATACAGAAAACTTTGGAACCCAGATTCAGAGCATTTATCTCGTTGATGAGCGAATTACGGATATTGAAAAATATCTCAGCGATAATTATGAATATATATCGAAAGACATGCAGATTCAGAATATACAAGTGATGATTGATTGTTACAGAAATGCTTCACCTATATGTGAAAAAGAATGCATACTATTATCAGAGAGCATAGATAATAGGATAATTCCAAAGAACATAGAGACACTTGATAATGTCTTTAAAGCAATTTCATTTATAGAGAATAATAGAGATAATTTATATATCAGAGAAGTTTCAATGAAAATTTATGGTGATTCAAAGTTCTTTGAGACTACAACATTACAACAGGTGTGTACTTTACTGCGTAAGTATTCAGATAGAACAAAAAAAGATAATGAGCTGATTGATGAAGTTCTGATGGATTATCATATTTATAAAGAGCCTCAGAAACTTTGCATTAAAGGGAATGTGGTAATAAATATTTCTGGAATAGATGTGAACATAAGTGGTTTCTCTGAAGGAATAGAGTTCATGGCATCAGATTTTGACAATATTCATTCGGTAAGTATATGCGCAACGAGGTTCATGACAATTGAGAATAGGACATCATACTTGAGATATAAGGACGATGATATTGTTACATTATATCTTGGAGGTTATGCAAACAGATTTCAGCGAGAATTTATAAAACTGATTTACGACTCAAATCCAGAGAAAGAATACTTACATTTTGGAGACATTGATGCAGGCGGTTTCTGGATACATCACAATTTATGTGAGAGTACAGGTATTGATTTTTATTTGTTTTGTATGTCATCCGAAGAACTAAAGAATAAAGAGTATGAATCTTGTTTACATAGGCTAACGGAAAATGATATAACTAGACTTCAAGAATTAAAAGAGATAGATTTATATGCCGATACAGTAAATTATATGTTAGATAATAATGTGAAACTGGAGCAGGAAATAATCAGTTTGGATTTGATGAATATGAAGTGATATTTCGAGAAAATGATTAGAACGACAAATGAGGATGTTGTCAGACTGTGTGAAAACACTATCTTACGGTTCTATCTTAACTTATATATAGTTGTTTTATAAAATAATCATAACAAAATTTTTATAATAGTTTATATTATTTATGATTGAAAAATCATTAGAAGTATTGCAACTGTCAATTAGTAGATGATTAAATACAGAGCTTATGTCTGAAAATAACTTTAACAATATAATTTGTTACATTTATTATTATCCAAAATATATTATTTTTTTATAAAATTAAAAAAAACACAAGAGATTTTGTTACATTTATTATTATTTTTTATTACATTTATTTTTATCCATCAACATGTGGTCAAAACGATAAATAAGGGGGTCTGACCACAATATGTCGTGGTTTTGAAGCGAAAAATGAGTAAACATTGGGCTGAAAAATGCCCATTTTTTGTCCCTGTTTTTAGAGCATTTTATAGATGACATAATATGTTTTTATATGTTTACTTGGAAAGTACAAATGTAATTAGATGAAAATTTCTAATCCATTTTTGAATATTCACTCAATATAATAATCGGGAAAGCTGTAATAAAGTGGTTTTACTTTAGAAAACAACTTTAGGAGTAGTTATCGGAGAAGCATTGATAAGCCATCAAAGAGTATTGCCTATACTCTGCTTGAGTTCATTTGTCAGTCAGTTTTTGCGATGCTTAATAAAGTTAAAATAAAGAGTTTGATATTTTTATAGAAATTAGCGTTTACAAACACTGACAAATGTGATATTATGACTATAAGTCATGTGACTGATAGTCATAATTGTATGAAAGGATAATTATATGCCAAAGAGTACATTTTTCAATTTGCCTGATGAAAAAAAGGATAAAATTTTTGAAGCAGCCGTTAATGAGTTTTCTCAGAACCATTATGGAAAAATCACAATCGATAAGATAGTACAAAAAGCTGAAATACCAAAGGGCAGCTTTTATCAATATTTTGAAAACAAGGATGACTTATATGTTTTTTTATTCAATCAAATCGGAAATAAAAAGAAGTACACGATAGAGAAAGCAAAAAAAAATATAGAGAAGCTGGATTTTAAGTCGTATATCATGCTTTTGCTTGAAGAGGGAGACAGGTTTGAAAATGAAGATATTAAGCTTATAAAACTGAAAGATAAGTTTATGAATGAATGTCCTCAGGAAATCAGAAAAGAAATATTGTACAATGAGTTTCCTAAAAGCTATAGCCTGCTAATTGAAGTAATAAAGTTGTATATTGAAAAAGGGGAACTTAGAGCAAATCTGGATATAGATTCGGCAGCATACATTATTACACAATGTATGGCAAACCTCGGATTCTATAATATAAAAGAATGCAGGAATATTAAAGGGTTAGGAGAGAGGGTACTTGACGCTATAATTAAAGGAATAAAATAAATATTAAGAAAGGAAGGCTGGTGTTGTATGTTTACGAAAAAGGAGCTAATTCAACATGAAAAATACCTGAAATTAAACGAGTTAGGAGATTTTGCTCTTGACTATGATGGTGAACTGGAGATTATTGATTTTCATACTCATATGTGTAATATACTTCCACTAAAGACTGTTGACCCAAACACAAAAGGATATAACCTTAAATATCCCACGGTTCCTTCTATTGAGAACATTGATTTTTCTGTTCCTTACTGGACAAAAGAAGATTCACATATCAGCAGGAACGGATTTATGTCATTAATAAGATACTCATTAAATGCCTACGGTATTGTACAGGACATGATGAAAGGCGGGACTTATTCAAACTGTTTTAGATCTCAAGAGGAGAATCAGATAGCTATAAATGTAGTTCTACCGTTAAGTACTAAAAAAAGCGATTGTTCACAGGAGGCTTTAAGAATTGTAAAAGATTATCCAAACCGTTTTATTGCATTCTGTTCCGTACATCCTGACGACCCGGAAGCGAAAGCAAAAATTTTTAAATATAAGGCGCTCGGGGCAAAAGGTTTAAAACTGAAAATATCTGATATAGAGCTGAAAAATGATTTCAGTTCCTTAATTAATCTTTTTAAAGCATGTCATGAAGCTGGATTGCCTATTCTGTTACATACGGGCACAATTCCAGTGAACCAGAACAATAGTTCCAGGCTCTATAAAAAGCTTCTCATGTCAACAAGAGTAGAATTATTCGGACATTTATTAGAGTATATGCCGAGAGATTTTGTGCTTATATTTGGACATAGCGGAGTCTCGGAATATAAACTTGTTGCAGAATATCTAAAGAAATTCCCTGCAAGCTATGCAGAATTATCAAGCCAATCACAGCATAGTATAAAGTACTTGATTGATGAAGCAGGTTATGAAAGATTGTTGTTCGGTTCTGATTGGCCGGCACTACCTCAGTCAATCACCCTTTCGAGAGTATTAATTGCGACAGAAGATAATAAAGAAGCAAGGGATCATATTTTAAATAAAAATGCCAAGAGGCTGCTAAATTTATAATGTTATTATAATCAATCCACTTTTTTATACAAAATATTTAAAGGAGAGTGTTTATTATGGGTGATCTGAATTATTTTTCAATTCTTTGCTTTGTGTGGGCGTTAATTGGGATAGGAAGCAGATTTGTAATGATTCATCTTGGTCAAAGGTGGAATAAGTGGGAGCTTGAAAAGGTATATTCTGAAGAAAAACGAACCTGGATATATTTTGCCGGAGTTGCAGCAACTTTTTTAGTAGGATATACATGGTTTAAGGTTTTTACTACTGATATAAGGCTTGGCTGGATAATTGCCTTATTAATTTCACTGACACTTATAAAAGTATCTACCCTGGTATTTAATTATAAAAAGTTTAGACAATTTGCAAAGACTGTATTAAATAACAAGCAAAAGCTAATGCAATTAAATATTGGGGTAGTTATATTCTCAGTAATATTTATTTTGATGGGCATATATTTATACTAGTCAAATACCACTGTCGTCATGCCTGTGACATTACGGGATGTTTTGTATCGTGGTAATCTCAGCTCAGAAAGTAATACCTAGTAATTCCATTACAGGTAAGGGTTTTATAGAATGAGCAAGATTGGAAAGCAGAGTGACCCAAATTTTCATAGGATAAATTCATATTGCCATCAATATTTAAAATAAGGATGACTGCCATAAAGAGGTATGGGAGTATTAGTTTAGGCTGATGCTCCCTTTTTATATGTTAACCTGTAAAAGAAGCCGTTTCAGAGCTTTATTACAGTGATGTGTGGGGTTGGTAACCAGTTCGAAAAAGTAATGCCTGCCTTTATTAAATATACAAAAATACTTGTAAACAAAAGCAATCCTATGTTATAATATCAATGAATACATGAACATAATGTTCATAAGGGCGTAAGGAGGTGATATTTTGCCAAGAGGCTTTACGCAGGAAGAAATATATATTACAAAAGAACAACTGCTCAACTCCCTCACGTATTTTCTCACGAGCCTTTTCCCTTTCAATATCCAAAATAGTAAATATTAGTTCCTCTTTTGATGCAAAGAATTTGTAAAATGTACCGTTTGCAATACCAACTGCAGCAGTCAAATCCCTTACACCGAATTTTTTATACCCATACCTGATGAATAGGTCTTTCCCCTTTGCTGCACATATTAATGACCCAATAAATGCACTGAAAGCCTTTTTATTACATTGTAATCCGTGAACTTCACGACAATCCGATGATGAAAATTCTTCTGCAAAAGGATGAATACAACTACGTAACGGGTAAAATGACCCAGGAACAATTATTGAAAGAATGTACGGAATCTCTCGATCCCTTGCTGGAGATTGCTGAATATTGGAAAAGCAAAGAGCTGGTTAGAGATATTGATATGAATGTAGTGATAATTCTAAAGGAGGGAGCAAGATGGTGAAAATATTATCAGACTTGCTGGAGAGCCTTGGTATTTGCTTTTTTAGGGGAATAAACAGAAAATAATCCGACGTATCTTTGTTCAGAGATTACAGTGGGTTGAACCAGGAAAGGATTTAGGAAATATATGCGGGTATAGAGATTTTTTGTAGATGCCCAACTTACAATATCCCTGAAAAAGTTAAAGTAAAGAGCCTTTCTTCGCACATTATCAATACTTACAGGATGGCTTCGCAATATATTCCTGTGAGCATGTTTCAAAAGACATATGATTCTTTTGCGGAAAATAAACAGATATATTTTGAGGAAATCAAAAAAACGGATTCAAGCTGTAAGAATCTTTGTATGATCTATCTTCATGGGTTTTCTGAGAGAAATTACGAAAATGAAATCAGGTATCTTTTTTTTAAGTTTATTGATGAACTGCCTAATACTGAAGTCAGGTTCACTTCATATGAAAAGAAGCCCATTAGGTCAGCCTTATTCTGGCGCTTATATATTTGACTCATGTCCGGTCGTAACAATTGAAGGTAATCGTTGGCGGATTCAGCTTTGGCGGGCATGTTACAGCGTTTTTGGGAACCTGTGATGACAGAGCTGACTTATATATCATGGGGCAGGCGGGAGCCGGATTACCAGAGAGTTTGCGGTATTTACCGGTATGACCGGGACTTACAGTAAAGCGAAGCTTATGGACTGAAAGAGGAATTGATTTTGAAAAATTATATTTACCGGTGGAATTACTGAATTATAATTCGATTTTCATTAGAACTTTTTGACATAGAAAAGATATATTTTACTAGATTTCCTGAAAGTATTATCAGTGTTGATGGAATTAGAACCAGGTGGAAATTGCTTATGGGCGGATTTATGGTTAGGAGGGCATCTTCTGAGCGATTTCTAAGAGATATGAAAATGAATCATATCAGCAGTGCATTAGTTCTGCAGATTAACCCGCCGGACCGGAATAAGGCAGAGGTAATGAAAGAAATAACGACAAAGAATCGTGAATTGATAACGTTTGGGGCAATACACCCGAATGATGGGAATATTAAGGAAAAGATAGACAAATACTTATCATTGAACATAAAGGGGTGGAAATTAAATCCGCATATATGTGGCTTTCATATTGATGATAGGAAAAGTATTGGCAGAGACAAAACTACCTATTTTATCCTGCAGTGGGCTCGGAATACCTAAAAAGCACTTGAATTCTTTAAGGAATAATAGGAATTGGCCACAACATATAGTGGTTTGAAGATGAAGTTTGGGTCAAAAATCGGTGAAAAAAACACTGCTTTTTGACCCTTAAAAATAGGGTGTTTTATAGATGACATTGGATAATAAGAGGTATTTCATGTGAAGATAGTAAATCTATATTTTAAACTATTTTATTAAAATTACTTTCCCACTAACTTAACTTAGTGAAAGGAGATGGATACTTGAGAAAAAGATTATTAAAACGATTTTCATATTTATATACTGGCGAATTAATGTCAGCAGTAATGTTTATTGTCGTGTTTTTTTTACTTAATAAAGTCTATCCCCAATTACAATTGTATTCGCTAACCTCTTTTTGGATTTCATTTTTTCTTTTGGAATTTCTACTGGTGCAAGGAAGCATATATTGGTATGCAAAATGGAAGAGACTAAAGAAAGAAAATACAACAGTAACTCCTATCCAAGTTGTAAAAAGCTTTAAAAACTTGAAGAAATTCAATATCAGCTTAATAATTATCACGATGTTTATTTTTGCGTTTGATTTTTTTAAATTGTATCCATCATTACCTTTAGGCAGCTTAGGCATTGCAGGCTTTATCTATATATTCGCGATACTTGAATATATTAACTATTTTCACTTTCAACTTTCGTATGATAATCTTTCTGATATTAAGTATTTATTGAGGTCAAAAAAGCTTAAACAATCATGTCTAAGCAGGGACTTTGATAGCAGGTTTAAATTTTAGTTTGTCGATGAGATTATAAATAAATTTGAAGTTAAGACACATCATTTATAAAAAGTACATCAGTAGTTTATTGTGATGGAACTAAATTTATATTTTACATTTATTGGGAGGACATATATGGATATTAGTATTGAACTTGGACAAGCAAATGATATTGATGAATTAGAACAACTTTACAATGATTTAAATGACTATTTGGCAAAAGGAGTAAATTATCCTGGATGGATAAAGGGTATATATCCTATAAGGCAAAATGCAATTGATGGAGTCATAAACGACAATCTTTATGTGGCAAAGCATAATGGAAAAATCATTGGTTCTATTATTTTAAATAATGAACCTGAACCAGAATATTATAATGCTATATGGGGGTTTGAGTCTGATTATTCAGATGTTTTTGTTATACATACATTTGTTGTTCATCCGAAATTTATGAAATGTGGTGTAGGCAAAGCACTTATGGAATTTGCTGATGAATACAGTATTAAGTCACAAGTTAAATCAATTAGGTTGGATGTATATGAAGGAAATATACCTGCCATAAAATTGTATGAAAAATGTAGTTTTAAATATATTGATACTGTTGATTTGGGACTTGGAAACTACGGATTGGATTGGTTTAAACTATATGAAAAATTAATATGAGATAATATGTATTATCTTATGTATTATTTATTACATACTTTACTTATAAGAGAAAATCAAAATAAAATGACGTAATACTTATAAAACTCAGCGTCGTAGTGGTAGAAAAGTGTTCATTAAGTTATTTGTATTTTACTATATAATAATCGAAGGAGAATAAAGCATATGATAAATTTTATTGTAATAGTTATGTTCGTTGGCATAATTATAAAGCAATGGTCTTACATACGAATGTTAAAAGTTCCAACAAAGAAAAGTATACTTGAAATAGTATTAATTATTTTAGGAATATTTGGATTTGTATTATTAACATTTTATTCTACAAAAGAATATATACATTATTTAATCTGTGTACTGGGGATTGCAACATTCATTTTTATTTGGGTGAAACCAGGTATTACTGATACAGGTATGATAATGAATGTTCGGGGAAGGGAATTATATTCTTGGTGTGAGATAAAAAAGGTTAAAATTAGTAAAACAGATTATGTAAAGGTTACTTATTTAAGAAACTCAGGATCAAAAATTATTGCACAGAAATTTGATATAAAAGATTATGAACAGATAATAAATATATTGCAAAACAATAATGTGAGAATTGAAAATATATAATTATAGGAAATGATTAGAATCCTTATTTGAAATTAAGACGTATCTTTAATATTATGTTCAGCTAATAAGTAAGAAATAACACAAATGTTGTTTACAGAAATTTAAAATAGAAATTATGGATGTAATAGGATATTAAAGATCCTGATACATCTATTTTTATACAAATTAAGAATTTAAAATGGTAGGTTATGGGACGAAGTTTTAAGGTAAATCAAGACCAAATAAACTTCGCCATTTTTTTATGACTAAAAACAGATCAAATGACAAAGCCAACATATCTCTAGCTTAATTATGCTTTTGTCACAATAATTATTATCCATCAACATGTGGTAAAAACGATAAATAAGCCACTCTAGACACAAGATGTTGTGGTTTTAGAACGAAAACGGGCAAAAATTAGGCTAAAAAATGCCCGATTTTTGCCCTGATGTTTAGGGAAAATATAGATGACATAGCACTTTTCTTTAATAGCAATAACATATTTTTCTTCTTCCAATACAATTGCAGTGTTTTGTTCGGAGGAAAACCCTACGATTATACAAAGGAAAAACTATATAAAATAAACTGTACTTTTTGATGTAAACATAAGGGTTCCTCATACAACAGAAGAATTTTATAATTTCCGTTTCCTTTCTTTAATTTATTAATGGTTAGACCAGACTCTGTGTATGTTGTGACAGAGTATTGGACTGTATATAGTGATTGAGCAAGTCATATTGTTCCTGAACTTTATCAAAGCTTGAAGCAATACTTTCTTGAGTGAGGTTAGACAATGCAGCTTCTGCATCCTGTGCAAACCCTTTTGGAATGTATGCATCTTTTTGTTGCTGAAGTCTTTGCAGGCAACCTTTTTCATTTAGCATATATAACTCATTTATGGCATATAAAACTTGCAATAAACTAATCCAGCAACGAAATAGTGAACCAGCGGCGTAGAGAACGTCTCCTTTTTGAATGGATTTTTTTCCGCAGAGCAGAGAAAATTCACACTCCCACATAAATTTAACGATTGCTGCCTTTTGATAAATTGGAGGAAAGGATTTTAGGCTGTTTTTTTGTTTCTGAATCAACTGATTATTGCTATTCAATATTTTGCAGTATACGACCTCGCCCATATAGATAGAGTTGACAAAACCAAATGGATGACCGCATTGATAGTCAATTGTGATGTTTCCTTCCACACAATCTTCAATAACAGCAATAACATTTTTGGTCTCTCGAAAAAGAATATCTACTGCCATGTCATCTATTTTTAGCCAGCCGCCTCCATTGATCCATGCGCCCCAATCTCCGGGACGTGTTATAGCATCTTGGCGATGTTCATCATCAAACAAAATAGCTTTTTGTCGAAAGGTTATAAAATCAAAGGTGGAAGAATCATAATAGATTCCGATATCAATATCGGAATCCTTTCCAGAGGTTTCTGTTGCACGGGAACCTCCTAAGACAATTGCATCAATTCCCGAGACTCCAATAAGAGAATGGGTAATTTTTTCTAAGAGATATTCAACTTTCTTGTTATTAAGCATTATAATTTCTCCTTTTTATTGATCAATTTTCCGAATGGATGACATCGTCATGGCTAATACACCTACTAGGCATATAAGAATGCCTGTAATGGTAAACCAATTCTGAATCCCTATCTTATCAGCAAAAACACCGGATAGGATTAGTCCAAGCGGCATAGCAAAGGAATTCAGACTACCAAGTAGTCCAAATATACGTCCTAGAAATTCGGATGAAATTTTACTTTGAATTAATGCAGTCTGCACCCCTGCATAGAAAGGGGCAGAAAACCCCATAAGCAAGCTGCACAAAGCAAAAATCACAAATGAGCTTTGTGGCAATAAACCTGATATGGTAATGGAAGCCCCCATCATAAAAATAGAACTTATGATACTGACTGCACGATTTCGGAATCCTCCCCACACACCAAGAAGTATACCGCCTAACATTATGCCCACAGCAAAGGTTGTTTCTATGATAGAGGCATGAGTGGTTGTTCCTCCAAAATACTGTATTGCCATAAGTGGGAAGAGTGCGTTAATGGGCATATAGGCAAAAGCGTATAGCGTACCAATCCACAGTAAGGCAAACAATCCCTTATGTTTTTGCATGACATGATATCCCTCTTTAAAGTCGGTAATGAAATGTCGTTTGTCTGAAATAGTCTGGGAACCTTGTGATGGGAACGAAACGACAGCTACGGTAATGCAGGCAATGATGGCTCCTAAAACATCTAACGCAATTGCAGCATTTAATCCCCAATGAGCATATATAAGTGCCGCCAGTGCAGGGCTTAGTATAAAGCTGATGGATTGAATTGACTGACTGTACCCAGCGCATTTTGTCAGGTTCTCATCTGGTACGAGAGCAGGTGTAGCTGCACTTAATGCTGGAGTATGAAATGCTGTACCGATACTACGGATAAACAGTACGGTCATAACAGCCCAAACAGGAAGCTGCATATTCAATGAAAGCAGTGCTAAAATCATTCCGGCAGCAGCAATCATGATGTCAGCACCTATCATGACCAGTTTACGGTTCCAACGATCTACAAACACTCCAATCATGGTTCCCAAGATTGCTTGAGGTAGAAAGCCTACCATTGTTGCAATTGAAAGTACCATTGCAGAGCCGGTGGCATTGGTCAAATGCCAAACAAGTGCCATTTGCAGAACAGAACTGGTTATAAGTGAAACAGCCTGACCTGACCATATAGTGAAGAAGCTACGCTTCCAATTTAATTTTCTGATATTATTATTCATATTTATTTTCTCCCTGTATTTTTTATTGGTTTATTAGTTTGAGGCAATAAAAAATGCAGATTAGAAGTATGATAAGAGCTTCTAATCTGCATATATACGAGAGGAAAATACAACGATAAAAGGCATAGCAAAAGCTATTCCTTACCGCAAGATATGTCTGCATCGTAAAATAAGCATAATAAAAAAGCCCATCATCATAGATGGAATCTACTTTTTATTGCCAGCTTATCTTAAACGAATAGATGCAGTCATAAATGCGGTTCCTCCTTAAAACAAAATTTATAATATAATAGCATCTTATATTAGCATTTGTCAAATAAAAATTTATCATCTTATCAATTCGCCCAAAATGAATAATCTGCCCCTGACCATAAAGCGTGCAAAAGAGAAACGTCCCATTTTGCACTAGACAACAAGCCTAATGCTAACATTAAAAAAACACATTGCTAACAGGACGGGAACCATCCTATTTTTGTATATGGAATTTTGAATTCAACTATACCTGTTGAGTATGGTGCTATATCATATTGCTGATAATAAATGATTATACCATCAGGTGACATGTAAAAACTGTGGGGATTAAAATTTTCTATAATTAAGTTTTTAAAGTCATTAAAGTAAATAAACGGATTCTCTTTTAAGTTTTCTTTAGCTTGTGCTGTTATTTCCTGTATTAACATATGGGTGTAATCTGTATAAGGCATAAAGAAGCAATAAAGATAGATATTTTGTCCAGTGCATAATTCCCATGTGTTTGAAGTTCTTGTAGTGTTTCCGTGTGCCCCTCCCGTGAATTCATATTTGTCTGTATAAAGGCTTATAAAACAGTTGTCATTATAAGTTATTGTATATACCATATAAGCTTCATAGCTATGAAAAGGAAAATTATTTTTCAGTGAATCCGTATATGTATTAATAGCCTGATTATAAAGTGTGTTTGAGGTATATTCGATGTATTCATTAACTTGCATGCTAATCTGATTATTTATATTTTCTTCTGCGCGTGGATTATAACTAATATTTATTATTGGATATTTAATATTAAGTGTCAGTATTTCAATGTTATCATATTTATATCTACAATTCATTTCTCGCATGTTGATTGTAGCAAAGCATCTCGTTTTATTCATTTACGAACCTCCCTGGAATATATTATACTGAAGAATTAGATAGTTGTTGGTATCTACATTAGTTACAATTATCATATGCTCAAATTTTAAAGATGCTAATCTACTATAAAAAAACAGGGGCGTTCATTTTTTATTAATTCAATCAAAAAAGAACCGTCCCTAAAATAATATAATAATAATAAATCAAAAACCATCCCTGAAATATGCATAAACTCAATTTTCACTTGACAATGAGGAGAAAAAATAAAATCCAAAAATATTTAATAGGGATGCTTTTCATTCGTTACTTCAGATTTTGAAAAACATCCCCGTTTTGTGCTTTTTCTTACTATTTGTTTAAAAACTATTTCCAAATCCAAAATACATTTCAATAAGCTCTGATGATGAGCCATTTACGTAATAATTATCTATTAGTGTCACAAATTTATTGAGTAGTGTACGTTTATCTAATAATTTTTTTTCACCATTTCTTATATTACCTGTAAAAAATTCATCATCTAGCATATCGTATCCTTTCATATTATTACAAAAGTCATATCTAAATTGATTAAATACTTCACATTTTCTATATTCATCTTTAAAACCATTCCATGAATAGTATTTTTTATTTTCTCCGGTTTTTTCATCAGGTTCTTCAATAATGTCAAAATTAATTAAATCTCCATAATAATAGTAGTTATAATTATTATCCTCATATTTTTCATCAATATTAATGTCTTCTGTTGAAGTTTCCTGTTTATTATCCGGTACTTCAATTCTAAATACTTCTGTAAATTTCAATGAATCGTTTTCTAAGCTAAACAAGTAATGTACAGGTTTTATTAAACAGGACATTTTATCAATATAAGATATGGTATACCATCTATTTGTTCCATCCTCTAATGTCTTCAGTCCTAATATTTCACTGACACCATCATTTATAGAATAGTATGAAAATATATTTAATGTATCGATGAATTTAAGCTTATCTACATCGAATTTGTATATATCAACATCATGGTATGCAGGTAAACTACTATCACTTGCTAATTCTTTTTTTCTGGTAACCAGTAATTCTGGTTTAGTATCAAAATCTAAATCTAATAATGATATACCTACAACCTTGTCATCATAAATACTATCTATATTATTTATCATAATGTCATAAATGTTCTGCATGTTTTTATCTGTCTTACTTGCGATTAATTCAGGTACTACATTCCCTTTGCATACATCTTCTATATCTACATCTATTGGAGTACAAGATTTAACTAATGCTTTATTTTCATATCTTGGTCCATTTGAGTCCGTAATATAATTAATGCTGATTTTATTTATGCTTATAGATGCATATACATATTCAGAGTTAATAAAATTAAAGGAATCTTTATCTTCTTGAGAAATATTATCTACATCTACACTACCTGTTAATTGTAAAGTATCTGCTTTAATTTTAAACTTGTTTATATCAAATGTAGTAAATTTGTCATCTGTATGATACACGGGAATACCTTTCAGGCTTAATGGATCTATTATTATATCATATGTATTTTTATCATCGTTTCTTTTGATAAATGCCTTTACAGTAATATCAGAAATATCGTATCCAAATATATAATTATCAATGATATTAATAGGTGAATTCTCTATGTATCCTTTAAAAGTAACATTTGTTTGTATATTACTAATCTTATATGACGTATCAAATTCTTCTATATGGCCATATTGACAAATGTCCATATTAGATTTGAAATTATCTTCAATAAAATTATTATTATACATATATAATAATCCCGTACTTTTCCTTGTATAATTATATTGATTATCAAAATAAACTGTGTTGCCACTTCTAGTGCAATTTCGAAAGTTAAAAAAACTATGCAGATTACCTATACTATAATTGATATTTAAATTTTCAAATTGTTCTTTAGGTATATCCTCTATTGTTAATAATTTTGATTTCTTTCTATTTTTATCAGACGATAAAGGTGAAATTACATTTGTAATATTATCTTTATTATTTTTATTTAACTCACTACTTGTTTTAATATTATCATCTGATTTTTTAGAATTATCGCTACAACCAACAAATGTAATAATAGCTACTGAAATTAATATTAATAATAAATATCTTTTCATGTTCCTCTCCTCATATAATCAAGTTTTATTTAATTTCAATTCCGCCCCATTCTATTACTGTAAATCCGTTTCTTTTAAATGAAGATAACTCTTGCTCTTCTATATTTACAAATTTATCAAGACCCTTAAACACCATAAATATTCTTAGCATGCTATCAGGTTCTGGGCTTATATTTAACTTAGCACTTTGCTCATATACGTCAGTTTGGAATGTAATTAGGTTATATTTGTTATTCTGCATTTGAGGTAACCAATAAACTATAAATTCATTTAGTTCTTTTGCCGTTAATCCTAAATATTCAAGTTTTTCTTGTAAAAACTCTATTGTTTCACTTCCCTTTACAACAAAACCTTTAGACATATCCCATTTTGTTTCTCCTATTCCTTCCCAATATAAATACGAATACTCTCTAGCATCATCTTTGTTTATCAATGTACCATCAGGCTTAGCGGTCACATTCCAACCATTCTTATATTTAGGATATGTACATGTCAATGCACCATCTAAGTCTATACTTACATTAACATCTGTTTCCTTTTTGGGATATAAGTAAATAACAGGTTTTGCAAAGCCACCGATAAACTCGAAATAAAATGAACTTTTTTCAGGGCTGTAATTACCTAAGTAATATGAATCTACCAAATATGCTAATTCATGGTTTAACATTCTATCTGTTAATACTATATGTCCATCATAATAATCTACATTCTTAAGCCAATCTGAGTATAAATTAAATACATTATCACGCATCTCTTTACAGTAGTCTTGTTTCACACTAGCAATTAGAGCCCATGTACCATATATGCTACTATATTCGTTCCAAGTGTAAATATCTGCAACACTACCAACATAGTCACTATATTCTTGTTTTATACCAAATTCCATTAGTTTACCTAAAAAATAATAATTTGTTATAGAATTTTTATTACTATCATCTGAAGCATTATTATCTTTTATTACTTCTGTTCTGAAAATTTCTGTAAAGTTTAGTTTGTTATCTGAAAGAGTAAACAAATAGTCTACATCTTCAATTGCACCTGTAAGTCTATTTTTATAAGACATGTTAAACCATGCCTTAGAATCATTGTCTAAGGTTTTAATTGCTAAAATATTGCTTGAACCATCAATAGTTGTATCGTAATTATAGATAGTATCAATATATTTAAATCCGCTTTCTTCAATTTTGTATATAGCTACATCAGCGCAATCATTTGTTTCACCGTTTTGGTCAGTATAAGTACTTTTTGTAGTTACTAAGAGCTCTGGGAAAGTATCAAAATCAAGGTCTAATAAAACTATTCCAACAACTTTTTGATTTAAAATGTCTGGTATATATTTGACTAAGCAATCATATACCTTTTGCATGTTAGGATCCTTTTCTCCACTACTAAAAGTTAAATCTATGGTTTCATTTAATACTTGATTAGTATTTTCAGTAATAGGTGTGTAGTTACTTAATGTAGCAATATTTTTATATGTACACTTATCATTATCAATCTGATAATGTACTTCTAAATTTTTCACGTTTATTTGTGAATAAACATAATCATTTTCGATGCTGTCAAATTTTATTTTATCATTGTCTTCTTCTACTACCGCATCGAATGATAATGTATCAGCTTTTATATTAGTTCCGTTTATATTAAAAATACACATATCTTCTGTATTGTGGTAAAGAGGTATGTTATACATATATGCGGGGTCTATTATACAATTAAATGTTTTATTGTCATCATTTTTCTTTATGAAAGCATTTATATTAACTTCTGTTATTGTGTATGAAAAATCAAGGTTTTCTAACCTGATAGCAGATGGGTCGTCGCTATACCCGTTAAATTTTGCATATGGCTGATTATACACTATATTATATGGTGAATCGAATTCACCTGAAAATATGTAATTAGTATTTTTCATGTTGTACTCAAATATATCAGTATCATATAAATCGTCGGTATCTTTGCATAGCAATAGTTTAGAAGATTTTCTAACACGATTGTTATAATCACTAAAATAAACTATATTATCAATAATTTCTGAATCAGCTAAATTTATATGAATGTTATTACCATTAATATTTTTGTTAACATTAATTAGGCTAAGTTGTTCTTTTGTTGCATTTTGTAATGGTATTAAACTACTACTGTCATCGTTACAATAATTATCATTGATATTAACATTGTTGTTATTATTATCATAATTATCAGTGTTCTCATTAACACTAGTTTGTATATTTGTATTTTTATTACACCCTACAAAGCTAATTAATAATAAAACTATACAAATTATTTTAATAAACCTTTTCATACTATAACCTCCAAATATAAAAATGATAAAACACTAACATTTATTATATATATATTTTACTGTTTTGTAAACTTTTAACATTATGGACCAGCGTCAAAGATTAAATATAGTTTAATATATCTCTATTTAATCAAGTTCGCTAATTGCACAAGTTTAAAATAGTTAAAATTTACCAAT
>DDAM01000013.1 GCA_002332905.1 Firmicutes bacterium UBA2058
ATTGGTAAATTTTAACTATTTTAAACTTGTGCAATTAGCGAACTTGATTAAATAGAGATATATTAAACTATATTTAATCTTTGACGCTGTTTTTAAATGTCTCGACTTGACGAGTCTATGGTATAAAATGTATAATTAAAATGTGTTGAATTATGCTTAGATTAGTTTATATAAATTTTTAAATATAACTAATTAGGAGGAAGGTTGAAAAAATAAAAATGTTAGATAAATATTTAATTGTAAGTAAAGAAATTTTGCCTGATGTTTATGATAAAGTTATTGAAGCAAGAAATTATATAAATGATGGTACGGTGAAAGGAATAAGTGAAGCTGTTAAAAAGGTTGGAATTAGTAGAAGTACTTATTATAAGTATAAGGATTATGTATTTTCACCATCCGACAATGCTATGGGACGAAAGGCTGTAATTGCTTTAATGTTAAGACATAAAAAGGGAGTTTTATCAGAAGTGTTAAATCTATTGTCTTCAGAAAAAGCAAACATAATTACAATGAATCAGAATATACCAATAAACGGTAAAGCTTCTGTCAACATATCAATTGATGTTTCTGAAATGATTATATCTGTAGAAGATTTAATTTCCAAATTAAGAAATAATAATGAAGTTGCTTCGGCAAAACTTCTATCAATTGAATAAGTAGGGGTGAGATTGTAATGTATGGGTTAGTATTAGAAGGTGGCGGAGCAAAAGGCTCATATCATGTAGGTGCATATAAAGCCTTGTTAGATTTAGACATTAAAGTTAATGGAGTTGCAGGTACATCAATTGGAGCATTAAATGGTGCTGCAATTGTTCAGGGTGACTTATCAAACCTTGAGAAATTATGGGAAGAAATTAGTGTTGATACTTTATTTGGCATTAACAAAACTGAAGTTGATAAAATAAAAGATAAGAGTATATCTAAGATGAATATACCTTATTTATTCAACTTATCAAAAGAGATAATCACAAATAAGGGACTAGACACAACTAAAATGAGAGAAATAATAGAGGATTTTATTGATGAGGACAAAATTCGTAAATCAAAGCTTGATTTTGGATTTGTAACTATTTCTCTAACAGATAAGCAGCCATTAGAGCTTTTTAAGGAAGATGTGCCAAAGGGTAAGCTTGTAGACTATTTACTTGCCAGTGCTAATTTGCCAGCATTTAAGATGGAAAAAATGGATGGTAAACTATTTTTAGATGGTGGGTATTATGATAATCTGCCTATAAACCTTTTGTGTAAAAAAGGCTATAAAAACTTTATTGCAGTTAGAACTTTTGCTTTAGGTAGAATAAAGAAAGTTAATAAAGACGAGGTTAATGTAGTTTATATTCAGCCAGTGGAGGATTTAGGAGGTACAATTGACTTTGACGTAAAACGTGCTGAAAGAAACATGAAGCTTGGTTATTATGATACTATCAAGGTATTTAAGGAATTAAAAGGTTATAAATACTATATAAAACCTTATAAGAAGAATTTCTTACGCTATATTCTTGAGATATTTGATGGTAATGAAGAAAAAATTGTTAAAATTGGTAGACTATTAGGTTTTGTTGAATTTCCTACAGATAGAATGATCTTTGAAAAAATATTACCAAGATTGCAAGCAATATTAGAATTGAAGGAAACTAGTGACTATCAGGACATTATTCTAAGGCTCGTGGAATATGTAGCTGAGAAGTATACTGAAATTGAACAGTTTAAAATATATGACACTGATGATTTTATTAAATTAGTGGTTAATCAGTTTAGAAAATCTCCAATCAGAGTAAAAAAGAAAATTCCTTCATTTATGAGACACAATAAATTACTCTCACTTGCAGTTAAAGATGATTTGATAATTACAATATTTAGAGAAATTTTTTTTGAATAGAGAGAAAATTTCATAATATTAATTTTGGAGAAAAGGTTGAAATGAATTATGAAGAATAAAAAAATAAGTGGGGTATTGACATAAATATGGGGGATACAAGAGTATTATTTGCATTTATTTTGACACTAATAGCAGGGCTTTCAACTGGCTTAGGGAGTCTAATTGCTTTAATATCAAAAAGCAGAAGTTATAAATTTTTATCGTTATTTTTAGGTATATCAGCAGGAGTAATGATTTATGTTTCCTTTATGGAAATTTTACCTGAATCTATTATTAATCTGCAAAAAACATATGGTACAAAGCTTGGAATGCAGATTTCAATTTTTGCCTTCTTTGGAGGTATGGGGATTAGCTCGTTAATCGATAAAATAATTCCATCACAGAGAAATCCCCATGAAATTTACAGAGAAAAAGATTGTGAGAATTCGAAGAACAACTATAAACTATATAGAACTGGTATAATATCAGCAGTAATAATTGCTATACATAATTTTCCTGAAGGAATTGCTACATTTATGTCGGCTATAAATAACCCAAAACTTGCATTGCCAGTTGCGTTTGCTATAGCACTTCATAACATACCAGAGGGAATTACAGTGGCTGCACCAATATATTTTGCCACAGGAAACAGGAAAAAAGCATTTAAATATTCTTTTCTCACTGGACTTTCAGAACCACTAGGTGCAATTGTAGCATACTTTATTCTAGCTCAATTCATGAATGATGCTTTATTTGGGATAGTATTCGGTATGGTTGCTGGCATTATGATATTCATTTCGTTTGATGAACTTTTACCATCAGCGCATGAGTATGGCGAACATCATATAGCTGTATATGGATTAATTATCGGTATGGCTATTATGGCTACAAGTCTTGTAATGTTTGCCTAAAAAGATAATTTATGATATAATATTTTAATACTTCACGCTTAGAGGTTAGTATGAAAAACAAAGACTATAATAAGGTGATGCAAAATATTTTGCGCCTGCTTGATGAAGGTGTGCATGTACTTGATAAAGATGGTAATAGTATCATTTACAACGAGGCAATGTCTAGTTTGGAAAAAATGGAAGCAAAGGATGTTTTAAAGAAGCCTTTTGCTGAAGTTTTTAAAAATCTGGATGCTAAGGATAGTACACTTTTACAAGCACTGCACAATAAAAAAAGCACAATTAATAAAAATCAAACCTACTTAAATAAAGATGGCAAAAAAATAACTACAATTAACACAACTGTACCTATAATTGAAAATGATGAAGTTGTAGCAGCAGTTGAGGTAGCCAAAAACATTACTGAAATACAAGAAATGTCAAACACAATATTAGAATTAAGAAAAGAAATTGAACAACCATATGAAATAAAAGAGCTAAAAATTAAAAAATATAGGTTTAATAATTTGGTTGGTAAAAGTTCTAATTTTAAGGCTGTAATTGATATTGCAAAAAAAGCTGCTAAAAGTTCTGCTTCAGTTTTTATTTATGGAGAAACAGGTACAGGTAAAGAGTTAATAGCACAGAGTATACACTTTGATGGTATAAGAAAAAATAAGCCATTTCTTGCGCAAAACTGTGCTGCTTTACCAGAAACACTTCTTGAAGGCATACTTTTTGGTACTGCAAAGGGTGGTTTTACGGGTGCAGTGGATAGAGCTGGATTGTTTGAACAAGCCAATGGAGGTACCTTACTACTTGATGAGATAAATTCAATGCCATACGAACTTCAAGGAAAGCTTCTTAGGGTTTTGCAGGAAGATTACATTAGACGTGTTGGAGGAAGTAGGGATATACCAATAGATGTAAGAATAATAGCTACTGTAAATGAAAAGGCGGAGAATTTGATAAAGCAAGGTAAGTTAAGAAAAGACTTATATTATAGAATAAATATTATTCCTATTGATGTCCCACCATTAAGAGAACGTAAGGAGGATATATTATTATTAGCAGATAAATTTATTGATAAGCATAATCAAAGATACAATAAAAATGTTTGGATGCTTTCTGATAAAGCTAAGGAAAAGCTAATGGGATATAATTATCCAGGTAATGTTAGAGAGTTAGAAAATATAATAATGGCTGCTATATCTATGATAGATGATGAAAATGTATTAACAGATAAGCATATTTTAATTGATAATAAAAATAATTTAGCTAAAATTGAATACGACTTTACAGAAATTGGCGTCGATAAATACTTAGAGAATTTAGAAAAAGAAATAATTCTAAATACACTAGCTACATATCAAAATAACATAACAAAATCTGCTGAACACCTTAAAATTAAAAGACAAACCTTACAGCATAAAATTAAAAAGCATGAAATAAAATTAAATTAATGCAAATAAATTTGCGTCATATGCAAATTTATTTGCATTAATTATTAAAAAAAATAAATTTTAATAATAATAATATTTGTATAATTATATTAATAAAAAAACTAAAACAAAGAAACATATGAAAAAACTGGATTTGGTAAGTTTTTAAAAAAAATAAAATATTGTGGTAACGTTTTCTGAGAGTTGGCACAGAAGTTGCTATAAATATATATGTATTAAATAATATAAAAAACGTGAATAATATTAAAACTATTATAACTTATTTTAGGAGGAAAAATTATGGAAAATGTAAAAGTAATTATCTGGGGACTTGGAGCTATGGGTTCAGGTATGGCTAGAATGTTATTAAAGAAAAAAGGTGTTGATATAGTTGGAGGAATTGACATAGGTGCAAAACTTGGTAAAAGCCTTTATGAAGTGGTTGATATTGAAAGAGGAGATAGAGAAGAAGTTATAATTGGAACAAGAGATGAAGTTATAACTGAAAAAGCTGCTGATGTAGTATTATTATGCACAGACTCTTTCACAGCTAAAGCATTTGATAAGATTAAATTTATACTAGAAAAGAAAATCAATGTTATAACAACTGCAGAGGAAATGGCATATCCTCAAGCACAAGAGCCAGAGTTAGCTAAGCAAATGGATGAAATAGCTAAAGCTAATGGTGTATCTGTATTAGGCACAGGAATAAACCCAGGATTAATAATGGATTTATTAGTTATAATAATGACTGGATGTATGGAAAATGTAGAGCACATTTTATCTAGAAGAGTAAACAGCTTATCACCATTTGGTCCAGCAGTTATGGAAGAGCAAGGTATTGGTTTAGAGGTTTCTAAATTCAATGAATTGAAAGAAGCAGGTAAAATGGCAGGACACGTTGGATTCCATGAATCTATAAACATGATAGCAGATGCTATTGGTTGGGATGTAGAAAAAATAGAGCAAGATATGGCTCCAATAGTTACTGATGTAGATAGAAAATCTCCTTACGGATTTGCTAAGGCTGGTAATGTTGCTGGTGTTGCAATGAAGGGATGGGGATATGTAAATGGTCAAAAACTTATAGAAATGGATCATCCACAGCAAATAGAGCCAGAGCAAGTTGGAGTAAATACAGGTGATTATGTAATAATAAAAGGAACACCAAGTATTAATATGGTTAACTCGCCAGAGGTTGAGGGTGGAATTGGTACAATTGCTATGTGTGTAAATATGATACCACACATCATCAATGCTAGACCAGGTCTACAAACAATGATTACTCTTCCAGTTCCAAGAGCAATTATGGGAGATATGAGAAACCATATTTGTGAAGAATGTAAAATAGTAAAATAAAATTATTAAAAAGATAGATAGGAAAGTTAGCAATTATAGAAAGGAATGTAGGTAAAAATGGTTAAAAAAGGAGAATGGGTTTTAATACATAACATAGTATTAACTCCTGAAGAGAGAGCTCCTCAAGTGCCAGATGACACTAAGAAGGTTCCATTAGAATTATGGGTAAAAGGATATTTACAACATGATGCCAATATAGGTGATGAGGTAACCGTTCTAACAAGAACTAAGAGAACTGCAAAAGGTAAACTTTTAGAAGTAAATCCTTACTATAAGCATGATTTTGGAAAATTTATTCCCGAATTATTAAAAATTGGAGATCAAGTTAGAGACATTTTGTTTGGGGGTGAAGAGGTTGAGTAGAGATTTAAGCTATAATGGTGTAATGAGTAGAAAGGCTGAAATAATGAAAAAAGCAATAGGAATTGACTATTCATTATTTGAAAGCGGTACAATTGCATTTGATTATGAAAAAATGATGCGTGAAACTGGATATTCTCTTGAAGAAATGCAAGAGATTCAATGGTCAGTTAACGTTGGAAATACTCCTATACTAGAGCTTAAGAACCTTACTGCTCTTGCACGTAAAATTGCTCCAGCTGGAAAGGGTGCTAGAATATTTATAAAAGATGAAGCAGCTAACCCTTCAGGCAGCTTTAAAGTAAGACGTGCAGCTAACGCTGTATATCATGCAAAAAAATTAGGCTACAAAGGTGTTATAGCTGCAACAAGTGGAAACTATGGTGCAGCAGTAGCTCAACAAGCAGCTGTTCAAGGACTTAAATGTATAATAGTTCAAGAATGCTATGACTCAAAAGGAATAGGTCAACCAGAAATAATTGAAAAAGCAAGAAAATGTGAAGCTTTAGGAGCTGAGGTACTACAACTTACTGTTGGACCAGAGCTTTTCTATACATTTTTAAGATTGTTAGAGGACACTGGATATTTTAATGCATCATTATATACACCTTTTGGTATTGCTGGAGTTGAAACTCTAGGCTATGAAATAGCTATGCAGTTTAGAGAGAGATATGGTAAGGATCCAGATGCAGTTGTATGCACAAATGCAGGTGGTGGAAACCTTACTGGAACAGCTAGAGGACTTCTTAAAGCTGGTTCGTCATCTAAGATAATAGGAGCAAGTGTTAACCTAAAGGGATTGCATATGGCTTCAGATGAGCAGTTTAATAAAAAATCATTTACAACAGGACACACTGGATTTGGTATGCCATTTACTACATGGCCAGATAGATCTGATGTTCCACGTTCAGCAGCAAGACCACTTAGATACATGGATAGATATGTTACTATTAATCAAGGTGAAGTTTTCTATATTACAGAGGCCTTAGCTAGCTTAGAAGGACATGAAAAAGGACCAGCTGGCAACACAGCACTTGCAGCAGCATTTTCAATAGCACAAGAGATGGATCAAGATCAAATGATAGTTGTTCAAGAAACAGAATATACAGGAGCTGGTAAACATATTCAGCCACAGTTATCATTTGCAAGAGAGAATGGAATTGATATATTCTTTGGAGATCCACAAGATGAGATTCCAGGTAAGAATATAATACTACCAGATCACCCATCTATGATTAAGGCTGTAGATATAGATCTTGACAAGGTTAGATTATCACATATTAAAAATGCTTTAGCCACATATAATGTTAAGGCCAGTGAAGTGAGTGAATCAGATATTAAATTCTTGGCAAAAGAAACAAAAACTAACGATGATTTTGTTAAAGAAGTTTTAAGTAATTTGTAGAAAAAATAGATTTAGATAAAAGAGAGAAAATTTGGTTCAAAAGAGAATCAAAGATTCTCTGTATAGAAATAGGGAGGAAAACCATGAAAAGAGCAGATGATTATGAACAAAGAAGACAACATTTAGCTAATTTGACTGATGAAGAATTAGAAAATAGATTTTGGGATTTAGCAGAGCAAGTTGTTAATCCACTTCTTGAATTAGGAAAGAAAAATACAACACCAGCAGTTGAAAGAAGTATACTTCTAAGAATGGGATTCTCAAGTATAGAAGTTAAGCCTATAGTTGAGGGTGTTATGAACAAAGGCTTAATGGGCAAGGGCGCAGGAAATGTAGTATGGAGATTATCTAAAAAATTAGGTATATCTGTACGTGATGCAGGAGTAGCTTTAGCTGAAGGCAAATACTGGGACGAAGTAGATTCGTTATTTTAAGAAGAAAGTGTGAAGAAAATCACTTCACACTATGGTAAAACATAGTTTTACACTGAAATTTTTGTGACGCCGCAAAGCGGCATAATGGAGGTAATTATGCTTAATCCTAATGAAAAATTAGATATAAAAGAATTATTAAAAGATTTAGATAAATATGAACCAAGACGTCGTGGATGGCATTGGAGAGAAGGACAATTTGAAAAAAGAGTAATTGGGGACTTTGAATTCCATGAAACCTCAGAGGGACTTAAAAACTTTGTTCCACTACCAGGTAGTAGAGGGTTTAACTATATTGATCCACAACCAGACTGTGTTATAACTACTGAAATAGCATCAGGTAGATTTGAAGATGATATAAGACGTATGAGAATGGCTGCATGGCATGGAGCTGACCACATAATGGTTATTAGAACAGCAGGTCAATCACATATAGATTCATTACTAGAAGGAACTAACCAAGGTATCGGTGGTATCATGGTTACTAGAAAACAGGTTAGAGCAAGTAGAAAAGCTCTAGATATGATAGAAAATGAAGTAGGTCGTCCAATTAACTTTCACTCATATATTTCAGGTGTTGCAGGTCCTGATATAGCAGTTATGTTTGCTGAAGAAGGAGTTAACGGAGCACACCAAGACCCACAATATAATGTTCTTTACAGAAACGTAAATATGGTTAGAAGCTTTGTTGATGCTTGTGAAGCTAAAAAAGTTATGGCTTGGGCAGACATGCTTCAAATAGATGGTGCTCACAATGCTAATGCTACAGCTATGAAAGCATGGAAAGTTAGACCAGAGCTTATGGTACAACATGCTATAAACAGCATTTTTTCAAGAAAAGTTGGTATAAAACCTTCTAATATAGCATTGTCAACAGTTCCTCCAACTGCTCCACCAGCACCTTGTATGAGATTAGACTTACCTTATGCAGTTGCATTAAGAGATTTGTTTAAAGATTACAAGATGAGAGCTCAACAAAATACAAAATACATGGAATCAGATATGAGAGAAGCATCTGTTACTCATACATTAAATCTTATGATTTCAAGATTAACAAGTGCTGATATTCAATCAACAATAACTCCTGATGAAGGAAGAAACGTGCCATGGCATTATAACAATATAGCAGCTATTTCAACAGCTAAACAAGCTTTAAACGGTATGGATGGCTTAAGAGAAATGGTTAAGCTTGACAGAGATGGAGTGCTTGGTAAAGACGTTAGAGAATTAAAAGAAAGAGCAACTTTATTTATGGAAGAAATACTTGAAGTTGGTGGTTACTTTAATGCAGTTGAGCAAGGCTTCTTTGTTGATAGTGGATACTATCCAGAAAGAAACGGAGATGGTATTGCTAGAGAAATAGATGGTGGTATAGGTGTTGGCTATGTATTTGAGAGAGATGAAGATTACTTCGCTCCAGTATCAGTACACTATGGATATAATAACATTCCTAAAGAATTTGCTAAAGCAAGTGATGCTATAGGTGGAGATACATTTGAAGATCGTTCTAAGATAATCTATGTAGATGAATTAGATGAAATGGATAATGTAAATGTTAGACTTGAAGAAAATAAAAAATACTATAATACAAATATAACTAAACCTGAGGTTGAGTGGAGAGCAGATGGTATAGTTTGTACAACAATATTCTTACCACTTGATGAGAGAACTGCTGAGTTTGCTGCAATTAAATGCGGTGAAAAAATGGGTCTTGAGGATGTAACTGTTGTTCACAAACAAGGAATTCATCCATGTGAAGGAACTTTAGTTGAAATCAAAGGTAGAGTTAAATTTGATATAGATATCAATGAATTGGTAATACCAGAGAAAATAGAAGTATTATCACCTGCTGAAATAAGAGAAGACATACAAGAAAAACCTATGTTTATCGTTGCAGCTACTGTTGGTGAAGATGAGCACTCAGTTGGTCTTAAAGAAACATTAGACATCAAACACGGTGGTATCGAAGGCTTTGGTATAAAATATTCTTATCTAGGAACATCATGTCCAGTTGAAAAACTAGTTGATGCAGCTATAGAAACAAATGCTAATGCAATACTAGCAAGTACAATCATTACTCATGATGATGTTCATATTAAGAACATGAAAAAAATCCATGACCTTTGTGTAGAAAAAGGTATAAGAGATAGAGTTATGTTAATATGTGGAGGAACTCAAGTTACTAATGAAATAGCAGTTGAAGCTGGTATGGATGCAGGATTTGGTAGAGGCTCACACGGTATTGACGTTGCAAGCTTCCTAGTTAAGAGAAGAAGGGAAATGAATATATAATGCACATTAATGTATTGGTAGCCGAAATTGGCAGTACCACTACAGTAGTTAATGCATTCAATGGAATAGGCACAACCTGCCCAACTTTTGTTGGGCAGGGTCAAGCCCCTACATCTGTTTTAGAGGGAGATGTAACCGTGGGACTTAATGGCGCAATTGAAGATTTGAAAAATAATATTTGTGCCAATGAATTAACATGGGATGATATGTTAGCTACAAGTAGTGCTGCTGGTGGATTGAAAATGACCGTTCACGGTCTTGTATATGATATGACTGTTCGCGCGGCAAAAGAAGCAGCTCTTGGAGCCGGTGGTATCATAAAAATGGTAACTTCAGGTAGACTTAGAAGATTAGATCTTAAAAAAATACAAGAAGTTAATCCAAATATAATCCTTGTTGCTGGTGGTGTTGATTATGGTGAAAGAGAAACAGCACTTTACAACATGGAAATGATTTTATCAATGGGGCTTAAAACTCCTATAATTTATGCTGGTAATATTGAAAACCAAGAAGAAATAAAGCTTATGTGTGAAGAAGCAGACGTACAGCTTTATATTGTTGAGAATGTGTATCCTAAAATTGATACACTTGTTGTTGAGCCTACAAGAAAGGTTATTCAGGATGCCTTTGAAGAGCATATAATACATGCACCAGGCATGGCTACTGTGAGAAATTTAGTTCAAGGTCCAATTATACCTACCCCTGGAGCTGTAATGGAGGCTGCAAAACTCTTAAAACAGCATTTAGGTGATTTAGTTATATTTGATGTTGGAGGAGCAACTACAGATGTTCATTCTGTAACAATAGGCTCTGATGAAATCAATAGAATACTAATTAGTCCTGAGCCAGAGGCAAAAAGAACAGTTGAGGGTGATTTGGGAGTATATGTAAATGCTAATCACGTTATTGAAAAAATAGGAATAGAAGAGTTGAAAAAAGAATTTCCTGATTTAGATGAAATTCTTTTAAGTTATAATGCAATTCCAAAAAACGATAGAGAAAGAAAGTTTGTAGAAAGACTAACGGAGGAGGCTGTTTTAACATCACTTGAGAGACATGCTGGAAAGCTTAGAAACTTATATAGCACTGCTGGTAAAAAAACAGTAGCCGAAGGAAAGGACTTGACTGCTATTAAATATATTATAGGGACTGGTGGAGCTTTAACTAGACTGCCAAACAGAGAGAGTATACTAAGAAAAGTATGCAACTACTCAAAAGGATTAGACCTTTATCCTTCTATAAATGCTAAAGTATTGGTAGATAATGATTATATTTTCGCATCATTAGGGGTGTTATCAAAAAAATATACTGATGATGCATTGTTGCTAATGAAAAAAAGCTTAGGAATATAATTTGTGTAGTCAAATATTTATTTTACACTAAAATTATTGTGACGCCACGAAGTGGCGTAATGAGAGGTAATTATGTATCCAAAACTGAGAATTGATTTAAATAAAATAAAACATAATTTAGATAAAATTACAGGACTAGTTAACAAGGCTAATTGCTCTATTATGATAGTTACTAAGGTAGTATGTGCAGATAAAGAAATTATTAAGATAGTAGAGCAAAATGATAATGTAAAATACTATGCCGACTCACGAATTGAGAATTTGGCAAGTATCAGTGCTAGTATTGATACTAGAACTAACACTAAAAAGAAAAAGGTACTTTTAAGACTTCCTATGCTAAGTGATGTAGACAGAGTAGTAAAATATGCTGACATAAGTCTAAACTCTGAAATTGAAACAATAAAAGCCTTAGATAAAGCAGCTATATCACAAGATACTATGCATAAAATTATACTTATGATAGACTTAGGAGACCTAAGAGAAGGCATATACTATGCTAATGAACAGGAAATATTTGAAACTGTGCAACAAATTCTAGAGCTTCAAAATATAGAACTGTATGGCATTGGTGTTAATCTTACCTGCTATGGAGCTGTTATTCCTCAAAATGAAAATCTATCAATGCTTGCTGATTTTGCCCACAAAATTGAAGAGAAGTTTGGTATTAAATTACCAGTTGTTTCAGGTGGAAATTCAAGCTCATTACATTTAATTGAGAAAAATCAGCTACCTCAAGGGATAAACAATCTAAGAATTGGCGAAGCATTTTACTTAGCAAATGAAACAGCTTATACTAACAAAATAGATGATATGTATGATGATGTAATGTTATTAGAGGCGGAGATAATTGAGCTAAAGGAAAAACCATCAATACCTGTTGGAGAAACTGGTGTTGATGCTTTTGGTCAAAGACCGGTTTATGAAGATAGAGGAATAATAAAAAGAGCAATTTTATCAATAGGTAAACAAGATATTGATATAGATAGCTTAACACCAGTAGATAGTAAAATTGATATACTTGGCGGAAGTTCAGACCATATGATATTAGATGTTACTAAATCTGATGTTAACTATAAGCTTGGAGACATTATATCATTTAAACTAGGTTATTCTGCAACTTTAAAGGCATTTACAAGTAAGTATGTTTCAAGAGAGTATATTAATAATTAGTAATTAATATTTAGATTCTTCGTTGCATTTGGAATGATAGAGTTATCCTTCGTCATCTTGAATGAAATGAAGAATTTTTTTGTTAAATTTTAATAAGTAATATAACTTTTTTTTATATAATGTTATTAAAAACAAAAATTTTTTTATTTCATTTATTTTCATATATATGGTATACTGCGTCGGGTGGTACAAAGTACATAAATATTATCAAACATATGAGGTGAAAAATGAAAAAACTATCTTTATTATTGTGTATATTATTAGTAATTTCTACTGTTTTAGTTGGATGTAATCAAGACACTGCTAAATCAGATTCAAATGATAATCAGACAGAATCTTTTAAATCACAAATTTTATTTAACGGATCATCAACTTTAGCTCCTGTTATTGCTCAAATATCAACAAATTTTATTGAAGAATTCGTTACTTGGAATAAAGTAGACGCTTCTTTCCCTGAAAAAAATGTTGCTATTTATGTTTCAGCAGGTGGTTCGGGACAAGGTGTTAAATCTGTTATAGATAATTCAAGTGATTTTGGTATGGTTGCAAGAAGTGTTAAAGATACTGAAAAAGAACAATTAACTAATCTTCAAGAGTATAAAGTAGGTATTGATGCATTAACAATAGCAGTAAATCCAAACAATGCGATTTTAAAAATTAAAGATAATTTAACAACTGAAGAAATAGTAAAAATATTCTCAGGTGAATATAAAAATTGGAATGATTTAGACCCATCATTACCTGAAAAAGAAATAGTAGTTGTGACAAGAGATATTGGTGGTGGTGCACATGAAGTATTCCAATCAAAAGTTATGGGTGATGCTACTGTGAAAACAGATGCTATACAAGCTCCATCTATGGGTGCATTAGTTACTAAGGTAATTGAGAATGAATATGCTATTGGATATGCATCATTCGGTATTGTAAATCAAAATGTTGGAAAAATAGCAACACTTAAAGTTGATGGAGTTGAAGCCTCTAGAGAAAATATAGTAGATGGTTCGTATAAAATTCAACGTCCATTAATAGCTATAGCAAACCATGAACTTTCTGCCTCTGAACAAGCATTTATAGATTATATGATGGGTGAAGAAGGATTATCAGTAGTTGAAGCTATGGGATTTGTTCCTGCAAAATAAATAAAAAATAATTAAATAAATTGAGCTGCTATGAATTATTTTATAGCAGCCTTTTAAATGTTTAAAGCTTAGAGGTTATTATGCTAAAATTTAAAGATAATATATTTAAAATTATAATTGTCACAGGAACTGCGATATCAAGTTTAGTAGTTCTATTGGTGTTCTTCTATATTTTGAAGGAAAGTATGCCACTACTTTCTACATATAAAATTGGAGATTTATTACTCGGCAAAACATGGGCTCCAATTAGTGTAAAGGAAACATATTCCTTTTTACCTATGATACTTGCAACCTTATATATTTCTTTTTTAGCAGTTTTATTTGCTGTGCCGTTTGGGGTTGGTTGTGCATTTTTTCTGTGCTTTTGTTTGAAAAAAGAAGTATCTAAGGTTATATTATCTTTTATAGATATGTTAGCGGGTATACCTTCTGTTATATTTGGATTTTTAGGTTTAATTTTATTAGTAAAATTTATGGAACAAAGGTTTGATATGGTAACTGGTGAAAGCGTATTGGCAGGTGCTATTTTGCTTTCTATTATGCTTTTGCCATATATTGTTACAGGATGTTCGGAAACACTTTATAAGGGTAAAGAAAAATATATGACATATTCACTATCTCTAGGGGTTTCAAAGTGGTATACATTAAGAAAAATTATCTTACCATTTTGTTCAAATAGCATTTTTGTTAACATGCTTTTAGCATTTGGTAGAGCTATGGGTGAAACTATGGCTGTTATGATGGTTATAGGTAATGCACCGATTATACCTAAGTTATTTGGTAAAGCTCAGACATTGCCTTCTTTAATAGCGCTTGAAATGGGGACCGCAACGTATAATAGTATGCATTATAGCGCTTTATATACTGCCGGATTGATTTTAGTAGTCTTATTGCTATTAACTCAGTTTTTTGCTCACTTTATTAAAAAAATAAGTAAAGGAGAAAATAGTGATGAAAATTAAAGATAATTTATTTAAATATTGGGTTGTTTTATCTGGCATAACTATTATTTTTCTTACGTTTGGAATATTTATTTTTTTACTGGTCAAAGGAATTAATGTTATTTCATTTGAATTTATAATGGATAGTCCTAAAGGGATACCACTAGGAACAGAAGGTGGGATATTTCCTGCAATAGTGGGTTCTTTGCTATCAGGAGCATTATCTGGATTGATGGGTGGTATATTAGGTCTATGTACAGCTATATATTTAGTCTTTTATTGCTATAATAAAAGGCTTAAAAAAACTATTATTATGTTTTTGCAATGCCTTGCGGGAATTCCATCTATTGTAATTGGAATGTTTGGATATACTTTTTTAGTTGTGGGACTAGATCTAAAGAGAAGTTTAATAAGTGCATCCTTAACACTAACAATTATGATAGTTCCTTTTATTTCAATTAAGTTAAAAAAGGCATTGGAAGAAACCTCAAAAAATCAGTTTATAAGTTCATTAAGCTTAGGGGTTTCTAAAAGCTACAGTATTATGCATTTAGTTATTCCAAATGCTTTAGGAAGTATAATGACTTCGTTAGGACTTTCAATTGTATTTGCAATGGGAGCAACTGCTCCAATTATGCTTACAGGAGCAGTAATTATTGCTTCATCACCGACATGTCTTACAGACCCTATTATGGCGTTGCCATATCATTTGTATGTGTTAGTAAATGAAGGTTTATCATTAGAGAAGGCTTATGGAACCGCATTTGTCCTTATTATTTTATTATTAATTATTAATCTTGTATGTCATTTAGTCGGATATTTAAGGGAGCGTGCGATATGCAACAAATAATTTTAGAAACTAAAAATTTAAATGTAAGGTATGGAAAGAATCAAATACTTAATAATATAAACGTGTCATTTCAAAAAAATAAAATAACTGCTATAATAGGTTCATCAGGTTGTGGAAAATCAACTTTGCTAAAATCTTTTAATAGAACTATAGAAGAAGATGGCGGACAAATTGATGGGGAAATAATATTTGAAGGCAGTAGTATATTTGACATGCCACAACAACTGCTTAGAAGCAAAATAGGTATGGTTTTTCAATCACCAGTTGTGTTTCCTACTTCAATATATAAAAATATGACTTTCGCACCCATATATTATGGTATAAAAAATAAAGAAGAACTAGATAAAATAGTTAAGGAAAATTTAGAAAAAGCAGGATTATATGACGAAGTTAAAGAAAATATGTCTATGCTTGCTACAAAGCTTTCTGGTGGTCAAAAGCAAAGATTAGTTATTGCCAGAAGCTTAACCGTTAATCCTAAAATCATATTATTAGATGAGCCTTGTTCTTCATTAGACATGAAAAATACAAATAATATCGAAAAAATGCTAATTAATCTAAAGTGTGAATATACTATTATTATAGTTACACATAATCTTGCACAAGCAAAGAGAGTTGCTGATAAGGTAATATTTGTGGATTGTGGAAACATTGTAGAGGTTGGAACAACTGATGAAATATTTTTAAACCCTAAAGACAAACGCACAAAAGAATATATAACTTATATGGGAAATTGAAAATAAAGTATTGATGAAGATTGAAAAAAATGATAAATAATTAAAAGAAAGGTTATGGGAATAAAATGTTAAGAATTCAAATACCAGGTAAGGAAGTTTTACTGATAGAAAATTTTATTTTTGATTATAACGGAACAATTGCAACTGATGGTAAAATATCTGAAAATATAAAAGAAAGACTAGAACAATTATCACAACATGTAAATATATATGTTGCTACTGCAGATACCTATGGTAATGCAAAAGCGGAATGTGATAAGTATGGGCTAAATGTCAAGATACTTACAAATAGAGAAACAAAAAAGGCAAAATGTGAATTTGTTAAAGAGTTAAATCCTCAAAACACAGTTTGTATAGGAAATGGATATAATGATATAGACATGCTAAGTTGTGCTATACTTTCAATAGGTATATTTGCAGATGAAGGGATTTATGCAGGTATATTAAATAAATGTGATATAATAGTAAATAGTATTGAAAATGGGTTAGATTTATTCCTAAAGCCAAATAGATTAGTAGCTTTACTCAGGGATTGATGTATTTGGCTTCTTTAAAAATTTGAAGTTCACTTCGCTTACAAATAAAGCGATAATAATTAATATACCGCCAAATATTCCATTGATGCCTAAGGTTTCGTTTAATAATATGCTTGACATCAAAACTCCAAATAACGGCTCAAGAGTAAATATAATTGAAATTTGTGTTGAACTTAAAAACTTTTGACATTTTGTTTGCATATAAAAGGCAAAGCAAGTACAAAAAAATGCTATAAACAACAAGGACAACACACTTTTTGTAGTTATCATCGTTGGAAATGGTTCAAAAATTACAGCTGCTATAAAACCATATATTGATACAAAAAACATCTCTAGCACTGTTAACAAATCGGTGTCACAATCCTTGACAAAAACCTCTGTTAATATTATTTGTACTGCAAAGGATAAGCTACTACCTAAACACAATAAGTCACCTATGTTAAATATCGTTCCACCTGAAAATGAAACAAGATACAATCCTACAAAGCATATAACTATACATACAATAGATTTAGCCTTAATTTTTTCTTTAAGGAAAATCCTTGATAAAAATGGGACTATTAATATGGCTAGACAGCAGTAAAATGATGCATTAGTTGATGTAGTATACTGCATACCAAAAACAGTACACAAAAACACAAAAAACAATGCTATAGATAAAATAAAACTGCTTTTCAGCACTTTTTTATCTATATTTTTTAATTTTTTGCAAAAAATAAGACCTAAAAAGCTTGAAGCAATTAAAAATCTAAATCCTATCTGATATAAAGGTGTTATGCTTTCACTGGCGTATTTTATTAAAGGAAAGCCCGCTCCCCAAAACATTACAACTAAAATTAATCCAATAATTCCAAGCTTATTTTTATCCATATTTCTTCCTCATTTTTTAAATATTAGACCAATTTTACTATAAATCAATAATTTTTGCAATGTAAATAAGAATTTAACAAAACTAAATTCCTGTTTATTTTTTGGTAATAGTTTGATATACTGTAATTAGTAAATAATTCGTTTTAAGGAGAATGATATGGAAAACAAAGTATTAGCAGTAGTAAATAATAGAGAAATTAAGCAATCTGATGTGGAGCTTTTATATGCAAATTTAGGACCTAATGCAGCTCAATACAAGGGTGAAGAAGGATATAAACAATTAGTAGAGCAACTTATATTAGAAGAAATGTTGTATTCAGAAGCTAAAGAAAATAAAATGGATGAAGCAAAGGAATATCAAGTTGCGCTTGAACAATTAAAAAGATCATTATTAGCCCAATATTTAGTTAGTAATCTTATGTCAAGTATAGATGTTAGTGAAAAAGAAGTAGAAGAGTATTACAATTCAAATAAAAATTCATTTATAAGTGGTGAAACTGTAACAGCAAGTCACATTTTAGTTGAAACTTTAGAAAAAGCTAATGATATATTAAAAGAAATAAATGATGGCTTAAGCTTTGCTGATGCTGCTCAAAAGTATTCTAGCTGTCCTTCTAAAAACAGTGGAGGTAATCTAGGTAAATTTGGTAAGGGTCAAATGGTTCCTGAGTTTGAAGATGCAGTATTTGCAATGAAAGTTGGAGATATAAGTTCTCCTGTTAAAACACAATTTGGATATCACTTAATTCAATTAAATGAAAAAAATGAAAGCAAGGAATTGACATTAGAAGAAGTTAAAAATGATATAACAAATAAAATTAGATTTAATAAGCAAAATTCTGCATACACAAAAAAACAAAATGAATTAAAAGAAAAGTATACTGTTGAATATAAATATTAACAATATTTAAAAAATATTATTAAAATAAAAGTATTGACATATAAACTTAGTTAGTGTAAAATTCATTTTAACATCAATGAGCAGAAAGAGTAGATATATTATTGAGGTTAAAGAGAGTTCGGGGTGGTGAAATCCGAATACTAAGATTTGTATTGAATGGGTCTGTGAGATGGCGTGTGAATTAATAGTAGCATAGCCCGGTAATCTACCGTTATACGGATAGGGTATATTAGTACCTGAAAAGAGATAATTGTATTATAGGTGGCTGAAGTTTCGCACTTCTCCTTTAAGGAGAGGTGCTTTGTTTTTTTGAAAGCTATTTGTAATACAGTTAAGTTAGGTGGCACCACGAGTCATTTCGTCCTAAATATATAGACGAAGTGGCTTTTTTTATTTAATAATATTATTATTGCTTATAAATAAACAAGGAGGAATGAAGAATGAAAGGATTTTTTGGAAATTTTGGAGGACAGTATGTACCAGAGGAGGTTTTAAAAGTTTTAAATGAGCTCGATGAAGCTTATGAAAAGATAAAAGAGGATAAATCTTTTATTGATGAGTACAATTATTATTTAAAAAATTATGTTGGCAGAGGAAACCCATTGTATTATGCTGAAAATTTAACTAAAAAATGCGGAGGTGCAAAAATCTATTTAAAAAGAGAAGATTTAAATCATACTGGAGCTCATAAAATTAATAATGCTATAGGTCAAGCTTTGCTAGCAAAGCGTATGGGTAAAAAAAGAATAATAGCTGAAACTGGTGCAGGACAACATGGTGTTGCAACTGCAACTGTATGTGCATTATTAGGGCTGGAGTGCGAGGTTTTTATGGGTGAGGAAGATATCAATAGACAAATGCTTAATGTACAAAAGATGAAACTCTTAGGTGCAAAGGTAACTGCTGTTACAGAAGGTACTAGAACACTAAGCGATGCAGTCGATAAGGCATTTGAAGAGTGGGTTAAAAGAATAAATGATACATTTTATTTGATAGGTTCAGCAGTTGGTCCTTATCCTTATCCAGAAATGGTTAGAAATTTTCAAAGAGTTATTGGGGATGAAGCAAGAAGGCAAATTTTAGAAATAGAAGGAAGGCTGCCAGATTATTTATTAGCTTGTGTAGGCGGTGGAAGCAATGCAATAGGCCTATTCTACCCATTTGTTAATGATGAAGAGGTTAAAATTATTGGCTTGGAAGGTGCTGGAAAAGGTGTCAATACAGATATGAATGCTGCTACTATGACAAATGGCGTTGAGGGAGTAATACATGGTATGAATACAATGGTTTTAAAGGATGAAAATGGTAATATATTACCAGCATATTCTATTTCGGCTGGTCTTGATTATCCAGGAGTAGGACCAGAGCACGCTTATCTTAAAAAAATTAGCAGAGTAGAATATATAGCCGTAACAGATGAGGAGGCTTTAACAGCATTTCAAGAACTATCAAGACTTGAAGGTATAATACCAGCTATTGAAAGCTCTCATGCAATTTCATATGGTATGAAGCTAGCTAAGTCTTTAAGTAAAGATAAAATTATAATAATCAATCTATCTGGTAGAGGAGATAAAGATACAGAATTGTTTAGATTTTGTAACATTAAAAATAAGGAAGTAAGTACGATTTGAGGTTGTAAACAAAACGCAGATGTTAAACATCTGCGTTTATAGAGTGAACTATGTTCACTCTTTATACATTAAATCTGAAAAGTACAACATCTCCATCTTGCATTACATAGTCTTTTCCTTCTAGTCTTGTTAGTCCTTTTTCTTTTGCTGCTAATTGCGATTTGCATTCCTCTAAGTCTTTAAAAGAAGTTACTTCAGCTCTAATAAAGCCTCTTTCAATATCACTGTGAATTTTACCAGCAGCCTGTGGTGCTTTTGTGCCGTTTTTGATAGTCCAAGCTCTTGTTTCTTCAGGTCCAGTTGTTAAAAAGCTAATAAGTCCAAGTAAATGATAGCTTGCTTTTATTAATTTATCAAGTCCTGATTCTTGAAGTCCTAATTCTTTTAAGAATTCTAGTTTTTCTTCTCTATCTAATTCTGAAACCTCGGCCTCAATTTGACCGCATACTACTATAACCTCTGAATTAACCTTTTTTGCATATTCCTTAACTATTTGCACATATTTACAGTCATCTGGATTAGCAATAAAATCCTCTGACACATTAGCTGCATATAATACAGGCTTTGCTGTTATAAGGTTAAATGTTCTAAGAAGCTTTAACTCTTCTTCAGTATATTCTAATGATCTTGCTGGTTGCTCTTTTTCTAAAGTTTGAAGAACTTTTTGAGATAATTCTAATTCTGGAACCAAGGATTTATCACTCTTTGAAACCTTAATAAGTCTTTCAACTCTCTTGCTTAAAACCTCTAGGTCAGCAAGTATTAGTTCAAGCTCGATTATTTCAATATCTCGTAAAGGATCAACTGTACCCTCAACATGAACTACATTCTCGTCATCAAAGCATCTAACAACATGAACAACAGATTCTACCTCGCGAATATGAGATAAAAATTTATTTCCTAATCCTTCACCTTTACTAGCACCCTTAACTAATCCTGCTATATCAAAAAATTCAATAGCTGTAGGAACAATTTTTTTTGATTTGCTCATTTCTGCTAAAAAGTCTAGTCTAGTGTCAGGAACACTTACAACACCAATATTTGGTTCAATAGTGCAAAATGGATAATTTGCAGATTCGGCACCAGCTGATGTTATAGCATTAAACAATGTACTTTTACCAACATTTGGTAAACCAACAATACCTAATTTCATCTATATTTTCCTTTCAATTATAATCAACAATAAAACACTAACTATTATATAATAAATTTAAAGAAATAACAATAAGCAAAAATTTTTCTGTTTTAGATGTGTATCTAATATCATATTTGGTTGACATTTTACATCGTAAAATATACAATATAACTAAGACAAATATATTAATATTTTGGAGGTAACAACTTTGATTCTTATTAAAAACGCTGATTTAGTAAACATGGCTGATATATGCCACGAAAAAAAAGACATCTTAATTGATGGAACAATTATTAAAGAAATAGGAGGCATTGATGTTTCACAATATCCTCAGGCTGAAATAATTGATGCTAATGGCAGATTAGTTACTCCGGGTTTAGTAGATCCACATTGCCATGTAGGATTATTTGAGGATATAGTTGGTGCAGTAGGAAATGATGGCAATGAAACAACAGCACCTATATTGCCTGAGCTTAGAGGTATTGATTCGGTTAAACCTCATGATCCTTGCTTTAAGGAAGCATTGAAGGGTGGAGTAACAACAGTAGTAACAGGTCCTGGTAGTGGAGAAATTATAGCAGGAACATTCTGTGCTTTAAAAACCGCTGGTAAAACAATATATGATATGGTTTTAAGAGAAGAGGTTGCAATGAAAATGGCTCTTGGAGAAAACCCAAAAAGAGTATTTGGAAGCAAAAACCAAGCTCCTTCAACTCGTATGGCAAATGCTGCTATGCTAAGAGAAGCTTTATTCAAGGCTAAGGACTATTATGAGAAGAAAAAAGAATATGAAAAAAATATAGCTGAAGGAAAAGAAGATGCTAAAAAACCAGAATTTAACATGAAATGGGAATCTTTAGCAAGAGTATTTGATGGATTTTTAGTTAAAATTCATGCTCATCAAGAGGATGATATCACAACTGCTATAAGAATAATTGAAGAATTTAACTTAAATGCCACTATAGAGCATTGTACTTCAGGCTGGAAAATAGCTGAAACCTTGGCTGCTAAAAATCAAAGATGCATTATAGGTCCAACATTAGGAACTAAAACTAAAGTTGAATTAAAGGATAAATCTTTTGAAGCAGGCAGAGTTTTAAAGGAGCATGGTGTTGAATTTGCAATAATGACAGATCACCCTGTTGTTCCTTTAGAGCATACATTAGCTCAAGCTTCTTTATTTGTTAAGCACGGATTATCAGAGTTAGATACGTTAAAAGCCATGACTATAAATGCTGCTAAGATAACTGGTATAGAGGATAGAGTTGGAAGTATTGAGATAGGCAAAGATGCAGATATTGTAATATGGTCAGGAGATCCATTCCACTATATGACAGAAGCACAAACAGTAATAATAAATGGAAAAGTAGTATTGTAAATGAGAATTTATCTTAGCTATAATTAATGTATTGGAGAGTGAAAACTTAGTAGAGTTTTATTCTTCGACATACTTATAATGTGAATTTAAGGTTTGCAATAAATATAAAAAAAGTTTCTGTCTCCGCAACGAGATTTACCTTGATTTATATAAGGAAGATAAATCTCGTTGAAGTCGCATAAACTTTTTTTATATTTATTGCCTTCATAGCACCGAAAATGAAAGAAAAATAAAAGCTTTTTCTTTCATTTTCTACTGTATTATCGTGCTCTTCTACTAAGCTTTCACGCAGGATTAATTTTTAACGACTTCTGTACTTAAACTACTTTTTCGCTTTAATGTGTTAGTGTGTTTTCACAGCTCCTTACCAACTAACATATTTAGTGGCATACCTGCCAAAAACATAGACACTCAAAGAAAAATTCTCTTTATTTTTCTCTGAGTGTCGGCTGCTATAAATAACGAAGTGTATAAAAGGTGTTTATGTGACTTAATGAGGCTTTCCCTTCCTTAATTAAATCAAGGGAAGCCGAATTACGGAACAGAAACGCCTTTTATACACTTTGTTTTCCTTAGATTCGCAGTAGAAGTAAGTCGAAGCAATTATTATTCTACTAAGCCACTAAAAAAAATTCATATTTTTCGACATCTATTTAGATTTTCTTCTAAATAGATATTGACAATAAGATGACGAAGATATAAAATCTATTTAGAGATGTTTCTAAATAGAAAACAAGAGGTGATGACGTGGGATTTCCAGAAACATTCAAGGCGCTTTCTGATCCAGTTAGGAGAGAAATATTGGTAATGCTTAAAAAGGGTAAAATGTCAGCTGGAGAAATTGGACAAAAGTTTGATATGACAGGTGCTACAATTTCATATCACTTATCACAATTAAAAAAAGCAGAATTAATTACCGAAAGCAAATATAAAAATTTTATTTATTATGAGATTAATGTATCGGTATTTGAAGAAGTCATGCTTTGGTTTTCTCAGTTTGGAGGTAATGAATATGAAAAATAAAATTGATAAAGTTTTTATTATTAGTACCATGTTGTGTTTGTCACCTATGATACTTACAGCTATATTGTATGATAAGCTGCCTAATCAGATGGCTGTTCATTGGAATAGTGCAGGCATACCTGATAACTTTGCATCTAAAGCATTTGCAGGCTTTGGTATACCAGCAATTTTAGCAGGCTTAAATGTATTCACACAAGTAATTCTGAATAATGATCCTAAAAAAGCTAATTATCCCAAAGTATTAAGATTTCTTTTAAAATGGTTAATACCGGTTATGTCACTTATACTTGTACCGGTTACATTGTTTATTGCTTTAGGTGTTGAAATTAATTTAAATGTATACGCGCCAATTGTTTTAGGGTTAATTTTAATTATCATGGGTAACTATATGCCTAAAACTAAACAAAATTACACTTTAGGTATAAGATTACCGTGGACACTTAATAGTGAAGAAAATTGGAATAAAACTCATCGCTTAGCTGGGTATGTTTGGATAATAGGTGGAATATGTATAATATTAAGCAGTTGGTTAAATATTTATAGTTATTTTGCAAGCATGATTTTATTAATATCATTAATAATAATACCAACTGTATATTCATATCTACTTTATAAAAAAGGAATTTAATATAACAATATTATTTTAATATTGTTAGTAAACTTTAAGTTAAGACAGGGAGGATTTATATGTTAAGAATCGAAAACTATACAAAGAGGTATAATCAAAATGCAATTGCAGTTGACAACCTAACATTACATGTTGAAAAAGGTGACATCTTTGGGTTTATAGGTCATAATGGAGCAGGAAAAACAACCACTATCAAATCAGTTGTTGGAATTTTGGATTTTGATAAGGGAAATATTTTTATAGATGGTAAATCAATAAAAACAGATGCTATTGATTGCAAAAGAAAAATGGCATACATACCTGATAATCCAGATTTGTACTTATTCATGACAGGAATCAAATATTTAAACTTTATAGCAGATATATATGATGTATCAGTTAAAGAAAGAGAAGAAAGAATAAAAAAATATGCTGATACATTTGAATTAACTAAAGATTTAGGAGATCCAATAGCATCTTACTCTCATGGAATGAAGCAAAAATTGGCTATAATTTCAGCGCTTGTTCATGAACCTAAGCTTTTGGTTTTAGATGAGCCTTTTGTAGGACTTGATCCTAAGGCTTCATTTACATTAAAAGAAATTATGAAGAGTATGTGTGAAAAGGGCTGTGCTATATTTTTCTCAACTCATGTTCTAGAAGTTGCTGAAAAGCTATGTAACAAGGTAGCTATAATAAAAGGCGGAAAATTAGTAACAACTGGAGATATGAATAAGGTTAAAGGCGACAGCTCATTAGAAGAAATTTTCTTGGAGTTGATTAATCATGAGTAAATTTTTATTACTTTTAAAAATTAATATACAGGCTATTTTAAATCCGTCTAAAATAGCTAATTCTGAATATGCAAAAGATAATAAGAAGAAAGCTCTCGCAATATTTTTAGTTTTATTTATAACAGTAACATTGTTAGGTACATCTATTTTATATCTATTCATAATGGCAGATTCTTTATATTCAGCTGGATTAATTGATATGCTTCCACTTATAGGGATGATTGGTGCTACTGGACTTATTCTATTTACTGGAATGTATCAAACGCAAAGCTATTTATTTTCAGCTAAGGATTTAGATTTAATGCTATCAATGCCAGTTCCGAAATGGACTATAATGTTAAGTAAGCTATCAACATTATACATTGAAAACTTAATATTCTCGGCATTTATTATTTTACCTGCAGGAGCAATTTACTTTTATTATTCTAAATGCTCACCGCTATTTTGGATATATTATATTATAGGATGGGTATCTATGCCCCTTTTTCCTCTTATTATTGCAACAATTATTGGATATTTGTTAGGTATTTTTAGTGCCAAATTTAAATTTAAAAATTTTGTGTCTATAATTTTAAGTTTAGCATCTATGGGGATTGTTCTAATATTGTCTTTCAATATGGATAAATTCTTATTAAATATAGCTAGTAGTGTTAAGTCAATTCAAGAAATTTATTTTAAACTATACTTTCCAGCTGAATATTTTTATAAAGCTTTTGTTAATTATAGTATAATTGATATAATTTTATTTATATTATTATCAATAGTACCTTTTGTAGTATTTATAGCTATTTTATCGCAATTTTATATAAATATAGTTTCACAGCTAGGCTCTAGAAGAAAAAGCGCAAACTATAGGCATAAAAATTTAAAACGCTCAAGTCAGGTAGTAGCAGTATACAAAAAAGAGCTAGGAAGATATTTTTCTTCTACGATTTATGTTTTAAATACAAGTGTAGGAATGATAATGATGGTCATTTTAGCAATTGCTACAGTTTTTACTGGTTCAGGTACTATAGCGACCCTAATGGAAATGCCAGAAATTATTGATTATATACCTCAAGCTTTAACTGCAATGATGCTTTTTATGATAACTATGACATCTACTTCAGCATCATCTGTATCCTTAGAGGGAGCAAATCTATGGATTTTAAAATCAGCACCAATAAATGTTTCAGATATATTTATGGCTAAAATACTAGTAAATTTAACTATAATAATACCTCTTTTATATATTAGTATAGTTATATTTGCTATAGGCTTAAGCTACACTGTACCAATGATTATAATTACGGTAATTATAACTACTATGAGTGCAATATTTACTTCAGTGTTCGGACTTGCAGTAAATTTAAAATTCCCTAAAATGGACGCAATATCGGATGTAGTAGTAGTAAAGCAAAGTATGAGCTCGATGGTTTCAATATTTGGAACTATGATATTCACAGGAGTATTTGCTGCATTATATATTATAAAGCTTAATGAAATTATACCGTTTGAAATTTACGCTTTACTAGTATCTGCTGTATTGCTAATTGCAAGTGCATGTTGTATAATGTTTATAAATACAATGGGTAAGAAAATTTTTGAGAACCTTTAAAAATAGTCAGGAGATAAATATGCTTGTTTTAGCAAACGATCAGGAACATAACATAGAAGTAAATGAATTTAAATTAACATCTAGAGCCTTACATCCAGAAAATACAGAAATCAAGGTTGGGGATAATGTAATAGGAGGCAAAAAACTCGCAATCATTGCAGGTCCATGCTCTGTAGAAAACAAAGAGCAAATTTTAGACATTGCTAAAAGTGTGAAAAGTGCAGGTGCGACCTTTTTAAGAGGAGGAGCCTTCAAACCTAGAACCTCACCATATAGCTTTCAAGGTTTAGAGGATGAAGGTATAGATTTGTTAAAAGAAGCTAGGAAAATTACAGGTCTTCCCATAATAACTGAGCTTACTTCTTTACAATATCTTGATGAGTTTGTTGAAAATATTGATATAATTCAAGTTGGTGCAAGAAATATGCAAAACTTTGATATGCTAAAACAGTTAGGAAAAACAAAAAAGCCTATACTTTTAAAAAGAGGTTTAGCATCAACTATAGAGGAATTTTTATTATCTGCTGAATATATAATGGCAGGTGGCAATGAAAATGTTATTTTATGCGAAAGAGGTATCAGAACTTTTGAGCATTATACGAGAAATACTTTAGATATCAGTGCTATACCAATAATTAAAAAGCTAAGTCATCTTCCGATAATAGTAGATCCAAGTCACGCCTCAGGTATATGGTGGCTAATTGAACCATTATCAAAGGCCGCTATTGCAGCTGGTGCAGATGGATTAATAATAGAGGTGCATAATCAGCCAGAAATTGCATTAAGTGATGGAGAGCAATCTATTAAGCCAAAGCGCTTTGAAGAGCTTATGATAGGATTAAGAAAAATAGCAAATATAGAAGATAGAGAAATATAGTTATATGTTTGGCATTTCGTTATAAAATGCCAAACTTTTTTGTTTTAAATTACTAATAGTATAAAATGTAAAAAATAACTTTTAGTAATTTTAAAAAAAAACAATTGACATTATATTTTAAAGTAGCTACAATAGCAAATAATACTAATCCCTCATGATAAGTATAAGAATTTAAAAAATAAATGGGAGAACATAATGAAATCTATAAATAAATTTTTTGCATTAGAATTAGGTTATTATTGGAGTAATTATTATTACTCTTATTATTGTGCAAAAAAATTGAAGATAAAATTATTTATAGAGGATAGAATATATAATTCTAAAATGTTATGTTCGTGTTAATCTCGAATGATATTTTAATAAAATTATTATAAAATCTAAAGAAGTCCTTTATGGGCTTCTTTTTTATATTTAGGAGGTAATTATGATACTTGTAGTAAGTAAAAAAGCAGACGAAATGGATGTGAAAAAAGTGAAAGAAAGAATAGTATCTCTTGGCTGTGAGATACATGAATCAAGAGGTGATAACTATCATATACTTGGTGTTGTTGGGGATACTAGTCAGATTGATGAAGGTATTTTTAAAACTAACAGTTGTATAGACAGAGTTATTCATGTTCAAGAGCCATACAAAAAAGCTAATAGGTTGTTTCATCCAGAAGATAGCGTAATAAAGGTATGTGATAAAACAATAGGCGGAGATAAACTGGTTATTATTGCAGGTCCTTGCTCAGTTGAAAGTGAAAATCAAATAATAGACATTGCTAAAAACGTAAAAGCTTCGGGTGCATCTTTTTTAAGAGGTGGAGCTTTTAAACCAAGAACATCACCTTATAGCTTCCAAGGATTAAAACTTGAAGGACTAGAGCTATTGAAAAAGGCAAAGAAGGAAACAGGTCTACCAATCGTTACAGAAATAATGTCTGAAAAGCTAATAGATAAATTTGTTGAAGATGTTGATATAATTCAGGTTGGTGCTAGAAATATGCAAAACTTTGATCTTCTTAAAGAACTAGGAAAAACAAATAAGCCAATCTTATTGAAAAGAGGATTATCTGCTACTATTGAAGAGCTTCTAATGTCTGCTGAATACATTATGGCTGGAGGTAATGAAAATGTAATACTATGTGAAAGAGGTATTAGGACATTTGAGCACTATACAAGAAACACTCTTGATTTAAGTGCAGTACCAGCTATTAAAAAACTAAGCCACTTACCAGTAATAATTGATCCAAGTCATGCTGCTGGTTTATGGTGGATGGTTGAGCCGCTGTCTAAAGCAGCAGTAGCTGTTGGAGCAGATGGACTAATAATAGAGGTTCACAACGATCCTGAAAATGCCTTGTGTGATGGTGCACAGTCGATTAAGCCAGAGAGATTTAATAGCTTAGTAAATGATTTAAGGGTAATTTCAGCTATAAATCATAAAACCATATAGACATTTTATGCTTCATGAGGTGATAAGTTATGAATGATATAGATTTATCTAATATAAATATTACAATAGTTGGCCTTGGCCTTATAGGTGGCTCGTTTGCAAAAAGTATTAGGGAAAATATTAATTTAAAAAATTTATGGGCTATTGATGTAGATGAAAATGTGTTAAGTACAGCTGAAAAATTAAAAATTATAGATAAAGGCTTTATTAATCCAAAATTTCCTTTACAAAATTCGGATATAATAATATTATGTATTTATCCAAATCTTACTATTAAATTCATAAAGGATAATATAAATGATTTCAAACAAAATGCTATAATCACTGATACATCAGGAATTAAGCATAAAATAGTTCAAGAGGTTAACAGCTTTATTAGGGATGACTTGGATTTTATTGGCGGTCACCCTATGGCTGGTAAAGAAGTAAGTGGCTTTTCAAATTCTAATGACAATATATTCTATAACGCTCAATATATTTTAACTCCAAGCAAAAGAAGCAATTTGACAAATATAAATATATTAAAGGTGCTACTAAGCGAACTAAAATTTGAGGCAGTAACGGAGCTTACACCTGAAAGTCATGACCATATAATAGCATACACTAGTCATTTACCACATATTATAGCATGTGCGTTGGTCAACAATGTTGCAAATAATACGTGCAGTTGTATAGGTGGAAGCTTCAAAGATGCAACTAGAGTTGCCAATATTAATGCAAGCCTTTGGAGTGAGCTGCTTATAGAAAATAAAGATGCTGTATTAAAGGAAGTTGACAAATTTATAGGCGATATAAACAATATTTATAAGCTTATTGAGTCTAATGAACAAGAGTATCTAAGATTGTACTTAGAAAAAAGCTGTGAAAAACGAAAAATGATGAAAGTTTGAAGTAGTGAAAATAAGCCTTTCACAACATAAAGAAAAACTTCTCACAATGGAGAAATAAAAACAATGAAAGTTATTAATGTTAATCTAAAAGAAAATTCATATGAAATATTAATTAAACAGGACTTAATAAAGGAAGTAGTTAGTAAAATAAGAGCTATATATGAAGGAAAAAAACTTGCTGTCATAACAGATGAGAACGTGCACTCCATTTATGGTATGGAGCTTAAAAAAACACTTAGTCTAGGTGGTTTTGAACCTTCATTTATAGTCCTTGAGCCAGGTGAAAAAAGTAAATCCTTAGAAACCTTAAACTACATATATTCTAAGCTAGTTGAGTTTAATATTACGAGAACAGATATGATAATAGCCTTTGGTGGTGGGGTTGTTGGAGATGTTACAGGTTTTGCAGCATCGACTTATCTAAGAGGAATACCATATATTCAAATTCCTACAACACTATTATCACAGGTAGACAGCAGCATAGGCGGAAAGGTTGCAATTAATTTAAGCGTTGGAAAAAACTTAGTAGGAAGCTTTTATCAGCCAAAGCTAGTATTAATAGACACGAAAGTTTTAGCTACTCTTCCTGACAGATTTATCAAAGATGGTATGGCAGAGGTTATCAAATATGCTTGTATAGAGGACGAAGAGTTTTTTGAATTTTTAAATGGTATAGATATAAATAATTTTACAGCTTATTTTGAAGATATAGTATGCAAGTGCTGCAACATAAAAAAGGTTTATGTTGAAGAGGATGAAAAAGATACAGATATAAGAATGAAGCTAAACTTTGGTCACACCATAGGCCATGCTATAGAAAAATATTTTGATTACAATAAATATACTCATGGTGAAGCTGTGGCAATGGGTATGTATAATATAACATTGAAAAGTGAGGAAATAAATTATACAAAAGAAGAAACAAGCGAAAGAATAAAAGAGATATTAATTAAATTTGGGCTTGAACATAGATTGCCAGAAATGGATGAGGAAGTAATAGAGAAAATAATCAGAAATGATAAGAAGAATTTATCAAATAAACTTAACCTGATATATTTAAGGAAAATCGGTGAGGCTAATATTGTCAGTAAGTTTATATTAGATTGAAAGTGAGAACTAGCGTGAAAAAAACACTTAATGGGAGGATAAAATGAAAAAATTATTGATTAGACCATCAAGGCTTAGTGGTAATGTTTTAATACCACCTTCTAAGAGTATAAGTCATAGAGCTATAATATGCGCTTCTTTATGCGATGGTAAAAACGAAAGTATAATTAATAACGTAATTATGTCAGAGGACATAAAAGCTACAATCAATGCTATGGAAGCTTTAGGTGTAAGAATAAATATTGAAGACGAATTTAATGATAGATATAAATTAACAATAATAAGAGAGAAAAACTCCGTAGAAAGCTCTATTATAAATTGCAATGAGTCAGGTTCTACATTAAGATTTTTAATCCCTATTGCAATGGTATTATCCGATAAAAGTGAATTTACAGGCTGTGGCAGATTAATAGAGAGACCTTTAGATACATACTATAGGATATTTGACGAGCAAGGCATAAACTATTCAAATGATAGCGGAAAACTTCCTCTAATAGTAAATGGAAAAATAAAAAGCTCTAATTTTAAAATTGAAGGAGATATAAGCTCACAATTTATATCTGGGCTACTATTTTCATTACCTTTATTGGAGAAGGAATCTAAAATTACAATAATAAACGAATTAGAATCAAAAGGTTATGTAGATTTAACAATAGATATGCTAAATAAATTTGGTGTAAATATAGTAAACAATAATTATAAAGATTTTATAATAGAAGGAAATTCAAAATATAAGGCTGCTAACTATGAAGTAGAGGCAGATTACTCACAAGGTGCATTTTTCTTAGTAGCAAGTGCCTTAGGCAATGATGTAAATTCATTAGGTTTAAATGAGGAATCAATTCAAGGTGATAGAAAAATAGTTGACATAATTAATGAAATAAACAATAGTAACTTTAACGAATTTATAATAGATGCATCACAAATTCCTGATTTAGTGCCAATATTAGCAGTATTATCATCACTTTTAGATGGCAAAACAGTAAATATTATAAATGCTAAGAGATTAAGAATTAAAGAATCAGATAGGTTAAATGCTATTACAACACAGCTTAATTTATTGGGTGCTGATTTGACAGAGCTAGAGGATGGAATTATAATAAAAGGAAAAAAAATACTAAAGGGCGGAGCAACAGTTAACAGTTTTAATGACCATAGAATTGCTATGTCTTTGGCAATCGCTGCTACAAGATGTGAGAATGAAATAGTGCTTGAGGGTTACGAAGCAGTAAAAAAATCGTACCCAAACTTTTGGAGAGACTATCAAGCTTTAGGAGGTCAAATAAGTGAGCTCAATATGGGGTAATAAATTAAAGATTAGCATTTTTGGGGAATCCCACGGAGAAGGAATAGGCGTTACAATTGATGGTTTTCCTTCCGGATATGACGTAGATTTAGATTTTATCAATATTCAAATGAATAGACGTAGACCAGGTAAAAGTAAACTTTCCACTGCTAGAAGCGAAAAAGATAAGCTTAATATTTTGAGCGGTATATTTAAAGGAAAAACTACAGGTTCACCAATATGCTGTATTATATATAATGAAGATAAAAAATCAAATGACTATGATAAGATAAAAAATCTTCCTAGACCGGGACATAGTGACTATACTGCAAGCGTTAAGTATTCTGGATATAACGACTATAGAGGTGGAGGGCATTTTTCAGGTAGATTAACAGCACCTCTTGTATTTGCTGGAGCTTTATGTATGTCTATGTTACAAAAAAACTATAGTATATTCGTGGCTAGTCATATTCAAAAAATACATGGTATAGAGGATGAAAAGCCTAAACTAAGTCATATCAATAAAGAATACCTTGAAAAATTGTCAAGTATGGACTTTCCAGTTCTTTCAATAGAACAGGGTGAAATTATGCAAAATGAAATACTATGTGCAAAGGATAAACTTGATTCTGTAGGCGGTATAGTTGAAACTTTCGTAATAAATATGCCAGTTGGTATAGGTGAGCCTTTATTTGACTCTATCGAAAGCAGACTGTCGCATATGTTATTTTCTATTCCCGCTGTAAAAGGTTTAGAATTTGGAGATGGCTTTAATTTTGCTGATATGTATGGCTCTGAAGCAAATGACGAGTATTATATAACTAATGATGGTGATATTAGAACATATACAAATAATAATGGAGGAATTTTAGGTGGGTTGACAAATGGTATGCCTATAACCTTTAAAATTTGCATTAAACCTACACCATCTATAGCAAAGGAACAAAACACTGTAAATTTAGAAAATAAAGTAAATGATAAAATAAATATAGAAGGCAGACACGATCCGTGTATAGTTCAAAGAGCCATACCTGTGATTGAATGTGCTACAGCACTAGTTTTGTTGGATTTTCTTTTAAAAGAGTGAAATGCATTTCACTCTATGGAAGAATTAAAAAACAATTCTTCATCAAATTTAGTGATGCCGATGCGGTATAATGTGAGGTAAACATGAAAAAATTTGGCTTAATAGGCGAAAAGCTTGGACACACCTTTTCACCTATCATACATAGAGAAATATTAAAACATATAAATGTATCAGGTGAATATGGGATACTCGAGTTTGAAAGAAGTTGTGTTTCAAACATTGTTGACATTCTAAAAAATCGAAACTACAATGGTGCTAATGTTACTATCCCATACAAAACTGATATAATGCAATATTTAGATGAAATAAGTTATGAGGCTAAAAAAATAGGAGCAATTAATACTATTCATTTTTTAGAAAATAAAACAATAGGATATAATACTGATTATTTCGGTTTTGGTATGCTGCTTAATTATTATAATATTGATATAAAAAATAAAAGTGCACTCATACTTGGAACTGGTGGAGCTTCAAGAGCTGTAACTCAGTATTTAGAAGATAATTACATTAAATCCATACAATTTGCTAGTACTAATGTTGAAAGCTCTAAAAATAAATATGCTGGGTATAATATTCATAGCTATGAAAAGCTAAATGAGCTTGAAAAAACAGATATTGTTATTAATTGTACGCCTGTTGGAATGTTTAAAGACAAGGACAATACTCCTATTAGCAAAGAGAATCTTTATAAATTTGATGTGGCAGTTGATTTAATTTATAATCCTTTAGAAACTACATTCTTAAGGCAAGCAAGAGAGCAAGGACTAAAAACTGCAAATGGTTTATATATGTTGGTTGCGCAAGCTGTTAAGTCTCAAGAAATTTGGAATAATACTACAATAGATAATGAAATAATAGATAATATTAATTATTTGCTATTACAGGAGCTTAAAAATGAGTAAAAACATTGTTCTAATTGGTATGCCAGGCTGCGGAAAGAGTACAATAGGCTATGAGCTTTCTAAAAAATTATCTTTGAAATTTATAGATGTTGATACATATATAGAAAAAAATGAAGAAATGACTATAAGCAGTATGTTTGAAATTAGCGAAGAGTATTTTAGACAAATAGAAAGCAAATATATTGAAAAAATAAGTAAATTTAATTCTACTGTAATTTCAACAGGCGGTGGAGTAGTAAAAAATGAGTGTAATATGTTGTTGTTGAAAAAAAGCTCTGTTATAATATATATAAATAGAAAAATAGAAGATATAATCAGTGATATAGATGATAGTATCAGACCCTTGTTGAAGGATAATAAAGAAAGATTATATGAATTATATAGACAAAGACATCATTTATATCAAAAGTATTGCGATATAGAGGTTTTAAATGACAGTGATATTTTATCCATAGTAGAAAAAATCTGTGGTATGACATAGTTTAGACTATAGTATATTAATTGGAGAGGTATTTATATGAAGATTTACGTGATAAATGGACCAAACCTTAACTTTTTAGGTATAAGAGAGCAAGGCGTGTACGGTAATGATACATACGAGGATTTGTGCATGTATATAAATAAAGAAGCAAAAAAATTAAATGTAGAAGTAGAGCTTTTTCAAAGCAATATAGAAGGTGAGATAATTAATTTTATACAGGATGCGTACAAAAATGCTGATGGTATAGTTATAAATCCAGGAGCCTATACACATTATAGCATTGCCATATTTGATGCTATTAAATCGGTAAATCTACCCACAATCGAAGTTCATTTAAGCAATATTTATAAAAGGGAAGAATTCAGACACAAATCAGTAACTGCACCTGCATGTATAGGACAAATATCTGGATTTGGATTTTTAGGCTATAAACTAGCATTAGAAGCACTTTTAAAATAATCAATCAATTCGGAAATGACCGTTTATATTGATAATTTGGTTAAAACATAATTATAATAAGATTATTAATACATGTTTTTATATAATCTTGGAAATTGGAGGAGGATGCTATATGATAAAAAAATCTCTTAAAAGTGCGATTGGTGTGAGCCTCGGAATTACAATTGGAGGATGTGTTTTACCTAGAATATTTTTCAGTAATTTATATAACAACACATGGCCGCCGATTTGGCAACAGGCCATTCTTTATTTTATTGCGGGATATGCTGTATCATTTCTTGTATATTTGATAATAAATTGGATAAAGTCTAAAAAATGATTTTCAAAAGCTATATTGAAATGATGAGTATAATCTTAATTAATACAAGTTGTTATAACTTAAATATAATTATACATATTATAACTACCAATTATAATTATTGAATTGGTAGTTTTTTTATTGAAAATATGAGTAAGTTAGTTAGAAAAACTAAAATCTTTAGAATATTTACATTGACAATTTAACATTGATAATTAGTGAAAAATGTTTTATGATAATTGGTATTACTACATATTATAATCTGCATTATAAATGCGATTGGAAAGCTAATGTAACATAAATGTTAATTTTGATTGACAAGGTTCAAACCATAATTGGTAGAAGCAATCAAGGCAAAAGGATACAATAAAGTGAGGTGAGGAAATGAGTTTTGGAGAAAATCTATTGGCATTACGGAAAGGAAAAAATATATCACAAGATGGACTTGGAGGACAACTTAATGTTTCAAGACAAACCATATCGAAATGGGAACTAGATGAGACTACTCCCGAAATGGAAAAACTGATTCTGTTGTCCGAATTTTTCAATGTCTCAATTGATGAGCTAATAAAAGGGAAAAATCCACAACCTATAGTTAAAAATGATACTATTGAAATAGAGTATACAAAAACAAAAAAAACTGAACGAAATATAATTTTTTTTCTGTTAAAAATCGCAGGTATTACAATAGGTGGCTTATTGCTTATAGACATAATTGTAATGATAATATATTTCTTAATAAACGGTTTTCCGCCATTATAATAATAAGGAGAACATAAATGAAAAAAATACTAGAAATGATTAGCCCTTTTAACGCAAAAGAAGACATGCCGATCGCTTTATATATCTTTAAAAAGTTGTTGGCTTTTGTTCTTATCTTTTTTGTATCAATGATATTAGCAGAAGGTGTAGTAATAATTGCTCACTATATAATGGGATACAATGTGTTGCAAGGCGAAATGCTATCCATAGAAGCTATGACACTAATGAAATATTATGGTTTTGCAATATTTATAATGGTTACTATGCTTTATTGCAAATATATTGAAAAGCGTTCAATAAAATCAATGGGTTTCAATGATAAAATTTTAGGATATTTAAAAGGCATTCTAGTTGGGATTGCTTTGTTAACTGTATCCATTGGCATAATAATGCTGACAGGGAACATTACATACAACGGAGTTTTAGAAAATACCGATTATCTAACTATCATAGCATTTTCAGGTGCATTTATTATTCAAGGTGCAATGGAAGAAACTTTATGCAGAGGATTTTTAATGACATCACTTTCGAAAAGGCTTTCAATTCCATTTACAATTCTTATTAGTTCTTTAGCTTTTGCAGCACCACATTTTTCTTCACTTTTTGCAGGAAATTTTATTTATAGTTTTGTTGGATTTGTTAATTTATTATTAGTCTCAACTATATTTTCTTTGCTCATTATTAATGGAAAGAATATATGGATAGCTTGCGGTATGCATAGCTTTTGGAATTTCTGTCTTTTCAATATTTTTGGACTTAATTTAAGTGGGTCTAATAAAAAAGCAACAGCAATTTTTGATTTTAGTACAAATAGTGAAAACATTCTAAATGGCGGTACATATGGAATTGAAGCAAGTATCATAACAACAACAGTTTTAGTTGTGAGCACTGTATTTTTAATCCTAAAATACAGAAAAAACAAGGTTCAAAGTATTGAATTTTAATATATGAACTAAATGAGCATAATTTAACTTAAACAAATTAATGTAATGAATATAATTATATATACTATAACTACCAATTATCATATTGAATTGGTAGTTTTTTTATGGAAAATGAGTGATTTGTATGTAGTAATAATTACTACCAATGATTTATATGAAACTTCTGCTGAAGGCAAAGTTTATAATATATCAGCTGTTGACGATACTATTAATAATTTATGACTAAAAAATATTAAAAATGTTGAAACTATCTGTAAGAAGTATATAAAACATATAAGAATTATTTAAAAGCCTTAACACAATCTTAACATTCAATTAACATTAATAAAACAATTGTTAAATTTATTGATGTTATTATTAGTACATAAATACTAATCCCATTTAAAACCTTTTATTGAGATAAGTATAAGAAAGAATTGAAAATGAAGGAGATAATAAAAAATGAAAAATAAAAAAATAAAACAGATTTTAACAGCAGCATTATCGTTAGCATTAGTAATAGGTATGGTTGGTTGTTCAAATGGTAACAACGGTAACAAAGATAACAATAATAATAGCAGCAATAATAACAATAATAATCAAACTCAAACCTCACTGTCTGGCAGTATAAATGCTGGAGGCTCAACATCAGTAGAGAAGGCAGCTAAAACAGCATTAGAAGAATTTGTAGCGCTTAACCCAGATGTAACATTTGAATATGATGCTACAGGTTCATCAACTGGAATTAAAAACGTAAAAGATGGTACTTACAAGCTTGGATTTTCTTCTAGAGAGTTAAAGGAAGAAGAAAAAGCGGGAATTGAATACAAAACAATAGCTCTTGATGGTATCGCATTAGCTATTAACCCTAGTAATGGAGTTGAAAACTTAACATTAGAGCAAATTAAAGGCATTTATACTGGAGAAATAACAAACTGGTTAGAGCTTGGTGGAAATGATGCAGATATAGTTGTAGTATCTAGAGAAAATGGCTCTGGAACAAGAAGCGCATTTGAAGAGATAGTAGGTATAGGCGATTTATTAACACAAAAGGCAATAATAAAAAGTGGTAATGGAGAAGTAGCTTCATATGTTGCAGGTGAACCAAATGCTATAGGATACACTTCATTTGTAACTTTAGAATCAAACTCGGATAAAATCAAAGGTGTTCAAGTAGAAGGTGTTACTCCTGAAGTAACAAATGTTCAAAATGAATCTTATAAATTATCAAGACCATTTATAATGATATATGATACAACTAAAATAAACGATGCAGAAAAAGCATTTGTAGACTTCTTATTTACTGAAGAAGGCCAAGATTTAATGGGAGAAGCGGGAGCTATAAAGATAAAATAATAAGAGGTAATTATGAAAAATGAAAGATTAGGTCAAGTCACATTAGATAAAGTATTTCATACAATATTCTTAATAAGTGCTTGTATTGCAATTTTAGCAGTTCTTTCAATAACAATATTTATTTTCTCAAAGGGTATTCAGCCTTTTTTAAAAGGTAATGCGGAAGGAAATTATTCTATAATTAAATTCCTAACTGGTACCTATTGGAAGCCATCTAATAATATTTATGGTATAGGATATATGATAGTAGCATCAATATTTGCTACAATAGGAGCTCTTATTATAGGAGTTCCTATAAGTCTTTTAACTGCAATATTTATAGCTGAATTGGCACCAAAGAAAATAGCAAGTGTTGTTAGAACAATAATAGAGCTTTTGGCCAGTATCCCCTCAGTACTATATGGAGTGTTTGGATATGCAGTAATAGTTAAATTCGTTAGAAGTATTTCACCGTATAACATAGGAGATTCGATGCTAAGTGTTATTCTAATACTTTCAATTATGATTCTTCCTACAGTAGTTAGTATAAGTGAAAGTGCAATTAGAGCTGTTCCTAGTGCATATAAAGAGGCTGCATATGGATTAGGAGCAACAAAAACAGAGGTTATTTTTAAAACAATACTTCCAGCAGGTAAAAGCGGTATTTTGGCAGCAGTAGTTTTAGGAGTTGGTAGAGCAATAGGAGAAACAATGGCTGTTATACTAGTTGCAGGAAATCCAGAGGGTAATATACCAAGAACTATTTTTGATCAAGTAAGGCTAATAACAAATAATATAGTATTAGAGCAAGGATATGCTTCAGGATTACACGAGGAAATGTTGTTTGCAACAGGAATTGTACTATTTATATTTATTATAATTGTAAATTTAACATTAAATAAAATTCAAAAGGGTATTGGTGAAACAAAATGATGAATAGAAAATTAAAAGAAATTATTTTAAAATCATTAATATATTTGTCAGCTGCTGTTTCAGTAGGAATTCTTTTGTTTATTGTAGGATTTATATTTAAAAATGGAATTGAAAAAATAGACCTTGATTTTTTAACAAGTGACAATAGTTCCGTTACACAGTATGTAGTCGTGGATTCAGATAGCAAATCATATAATATGCCAAAGGATTTGCCGGAAAATTCAATATTCATTGATAAATACGGAATAGCAATATCTGATTCAAGTGAAAAAGATAAAGCTTTTTTAGTTAGTTATGTTGATAAGGATTCTCCTTTTAAGGATGCAAAAAATTTATCCAACAATAAATATGGTGTGAAAAATAACGATTTAATTAAAAAGATAAATAAATCAAATTCAGAAGATATAACACTTGATGAGGCAGAAAAAATACTTAATTCTGAAGAGAGTTTAAAAATAAAGATAACTAGACCTGGTGGCGGTATTTATCCAATGATAATATCAACACTTATGCTTATAGGATTGTCATTATTAATAGCGGTTCCAATAGGCGTGTTTGCAGCAATTTATCTTGTAGAATATGCAAAGGAAGGTAAACTATTAAGACTTATTAGATTTGCAACAGAAAGTCTTGCAGGTATTCCTTCAATAGTTTATGGCTTGTTTGGCATGATATTCTTTGTTAAGCTATTAGCTTTAGGACAATCTATGCTATCAGGTAGTTTAACCTTAAGTATAATATTACTTCCAACTATTATAAGAACTACAGAAGAAACATTAAAAACTGTACCTCCAAGTTACAAAGAAGGTTCCTTTGCACTTGGAGCTAATAAGCTTCAAACCTTATGGAAGGTTATAATGCCTAACGCATTATCTGGAATTTTAGTAGCAGTTATATTATCAATAGGAAGAATAGTTGGAGAATCAGCTGCACTTTTATTTACAGCTGGTACATTTGCTAAGGTTCCAAAAGGATTCCTTGACTCAGGAGCATCATTAACTGTGAGAGCATATATGGAGGTTAAGGAATATGCAAATATAGAAATGGCATGTGGAATTGGTATAATACTGCTTTTAATTGTATTTGTGCTTAATATACTTACAAAGCTTATAACTAGAAAACTAAGGAAAGGAGAAAGCTAATGAATAACGTAAATAATAAGTTAACAATAGAAAATTTAGATTTTTATTATGGTGATTTTAAAGCCTTAAAAAATATAAATATGAATATAAAAGATAAAAGCGTTACAGCCTTTATAGGTCCTAGCGGATGTGGAAAATCAACTTTTTTAAGAACTTTAAATAGAATGAATGATTTAATTGAAAATACGCGTGTTGATGGTATAATAAAGCTAGATGATAAAAATATTTATAACGAGGTTGACATAATAGCACTTAGAAAAAAGGTTGGAATGGTATTTCAAAAGCCTAATCCATTTCCTATGAGTGTTTATGATAATATAGTATATGGTCCTAAGCTTCATAGTAAAAAATCAAAGGCTGAGCTTGATGAAATTGTTGAAAAAAGCTTAATTGGTGCAGCGCTTTGGGATGAGGTAAAAGACAGACTAAAAAAAAGTGCATTGAGCTTATCAGGAGGTCAACAGCAAAGGCTATGTATTGCAAGAGCATTGGCTGTAGAGCCAGATGTTTTGTTAATGGATGAGCCGACAAGTGCTTTAGACCCTATTGCAACAGGTAAAATTGAAGATTTAATATATGATCTTAAAAAGAACTATACTATAATTATAGTAACTCACTCAATGTATCAAGCAGCAAGAGTTTCAGATAACACAGCATTTTTCTTATCTGGAGAGATGATAGAATATGACAACACTAAAAAGATATTCTCTAATCCTTTCAATAAGAAAACAGAAGAATATGTTACAGGTAGATTTGGCTAAAAAAGTGAAGAAAAAACACTCTTCACTCTATGGAAGAATCAAAAAAACGATTCTTCATTAATTAAAGAAACTTTAGATTATGGAATATGCGTAGCATATTCTAAATGTCTCAACAAAGTTGAGACTATGTGGAGGAAGAAAACATGAGAAATCAATATAACAATGAGTTAAGTAAATTAAATGAAGAAATATTAAATTTTGGCGCCATGGCAGAAAAAATTGTAGGCATGGCAATAGAATCATTAATTAGCCAAAATACAAATTTAGCTCTTGAAACAATTGCATTTGAAGATGAGATGGATAAAAAGGCCGAAGAGCTTGAAAATCAATGCTTAGACATACTAGCGCTTCAACAACCTATGGCAAAGGATTTAAGAATAGTTGCATCAGTTATAAAAATGATTGCTGATATAGAGCGTATAGGTGATTTAAGCGAGAATATCGCAGAAGCAACAATAAAAATAGGTAATGAGGAATTTATAAAACCTCTAATTGATATACCTAAAATGGCCGATATCGCTCGTGACATGATTAAGAAAGCCTTGGAGTGCTATGTTAAAGAGGATGTATCATTAGCTTATAAAGTAGCTACAATGGATGATATAGTGGATAATATATTTAAAGACGTTAGTACAGAAATATTTTATTTAATAAATAAAGAAATAAGTTTTATACACCAAGGTATGCAGCTACTTTTAGTAGCTAGATTTTTAGAAAGAATAGCTGATCATACAACTAATATTTGTGAAGGTGTTAATTACATTGTAACTGGCAATAAAAAATTTGATGCTTAATTAGATTATTAATAGACGGGCACATATATAGTAGACTTAGAGTAAACCTATAGATAATATTTATTAAAGGAGCTTAAAATTGATTAAAATATTAGTAGTTGATGATGAACCTCATATAACAGAATTAATTCAGTTTAATTTAGAGTTAAATGATTATTCAGTTGAAATTGCAGGTAACGGCAAAGAAGCGATTGAAAAAGCAAAAGCTGGTGCATTTGATTTAATTATTTTAGATGTTATGCTCCCTTTTGTTGATGGATTTGGAGTTTTGAAAATATTAAAAAAAGATGAAAAATACAAAGATGTACCTATTCTTATGCTTACAGCTAAAAGCAGTGAAACTGATAAGGTTTTAGGACTTGAAACTGGTGCTGATGATTACTTAACAAAGCCATTTAGTATAAAAGAACTTATGGCAAGAGTCAATGTATTGCTAAGACGTGTACGTAAGGTTGAAAAGACTAACAAAGACAGCATAAGCATAAATAATCTTACAATTGATAGTGTCAGCCATACTGTTAAAGTAAACGGAAATGAAATTGACTTAACTTTAAAAGAATTTGAGATACTTTTAATTTTATGTCAAAATGAAGGCAATGTTGTAAAAAGAGATGATTTACTAGATAAAGTGTGGGGCTATGAATATTTTGGAGATTCAAGAGCTATAGATGTGCATATTAGGCATATTAGAAAAAAAATAGAAGACTATGATAAAGATTATGACTATATCGAGACTATAAGAGGAATTGGTTATAAAATAAGATGAAAAGAAAGTTAATTATTTCAACAGTAACCGTTATTTTAGTAATAAATTTTATCATTACAGCAGTAAATATAAGCGCTGTAAAAAAAGATTATGAAGAAGAAAAAACAGGAGAACTAAAAATTTTAGTTCAATCTATTTCTTTGTCTTTAGATTCAAATCATGAAAATATAAACACCTTTGTACCTATATTTATCAAAAATAAAATTAGAGCAACAATAGTTGATAATCAAGGAGAAGTTGTTTTTGAAACAGATAAAAATGTTGATACAATGCAAAACCACTTAAAAAGAAACGAAATTATAGAAGCAAGAGACGGAGAAATTGGTAGTGATATTAGATTTAGCAATACACTAAGAAAAAATTTCTTATATGTTGCTACTATTATACCCAATACAGATAACTATGTACTGAGATTATCAATACCAATAGATGTATTAGGACAACATACTAAAGATATAATAAGTAAATTTTTAATTATTATTTTAGTAGGTGTTGTTGTTGCTATATTGTTAATTCTTAAATTTGTTAGCTACTTTACTAAACCATTAGTTGAATTGTCAAACGCTACAGTTCAAATAGCTAATGATGCAATTCCTAAAAAGCTATATTATAACTCCAAAGATGAAATAGGTAATTTATATAATAATTTTAATTTGATGACTAAAAAGCTAAACGATAGTATATATGAATTAGAAAATACCAATTTATTTTTAAATTCTATATTATCTAACATAGTAAGCGGTGTTATTGCACTAAATTATAACAAAGAAATAATATTTATAAATAGCCGTTGTAAAAGCATTTTAGAAATTTATGATGATGAGCTTAACAACAAAAATATAGTAAATGTAATAAGAAATTATGAAATAAATAAATTTATTAAAGATTACTTTGAAAATAGAAAAAATGAGTTTATAGTTACAAATTATAATAACAAGACTTTAAAGCTATTTATTAATGTTTTACCATATGATGAAAAGAAAAATAGCGAGCCAAAATATGGAGCTGTATTATTAGTAGAGGATATTACTGAAGCAACAAAGCATGAAGAAATGAGAAAGAGTTTTGTTGCAAATGTTACTCATGAATTAAAAACTCCACTAACATCTATAAAGGGGTATGTTGAAACAATTAAAAACAATGAAATCACAGACCAAGCTAAAATCAATAGATTTATGGATATTATAGACATTGAAGCGAATAGGCTAAAAACATTAATAGATGATATATTGATGTTATCTGAAATTGAAAATATGCAAGGCAATATATCTGAGGTGAATTTAGGTGAAGTAGTTAGTGAAGTTAAGGATATAATGCAAAACATTTCAACAGATAATAATGTAACAGTTAATTATATTTGTGATAATGAAGTAAAAGCTTTTTTAGATAAAAATAGAATAAAACAGCTTCTAATTAATTTAATTGATAATGCAATTAAATATAATGTTGAAAATGGTGTTGTTGATGTAAAAATTATTAAATCAAATAGTTTTGTTGATATTAGAGTTGAAGATACAGGAATAGGTATAGATGAAAAACATCTGTCAAGAGTATTTGAGAGGTTTTACCGTGTTGATAAATCAAGAAGTAGACAAATGGGCGGAACAGGTCTTGGTTTAGCTATAGTTAAACACATAGTTATCAGCTTTAATGGAACCATAAATATAGAAAGTAAATTAGGTCAAGGTACAAAGATATATATAAAAATACCGTTTAGATAAGTCTAAACGGTATTTATTATGTGATATAAGAAATATGCGTAGTATATTTCAAATGGATTGAATGAAGTTCAAGACTATGCAAACATGTTTAAAATTAAGCCTATTGCGCTGAAATTTATCATACCAAATCTACCATTATTATTGTAAATACTCAGCAAATTAATTTGATTTAAAAAATCATCATTTATTGATGAATTACTGCTTGCTTGACCATATAATGTACCGTCAACAAGGCTAATAGAGGATGCCTTTAAAGCACCGTTTATACTTTTATCTATTTTTGAGAAAGCACTATATCTACTTCCTAGAACTTTTTCAACACCTTCGATATTATTGTTCAAAGCGTTTTTTAGGACTTTATTGTCTACAGATAATTTTCCATCCGCATTTTTATTTATACCAATTGAGTTAAGGTTTTTCTCATATATCTCTGGTATTTTTAAATTATCTAAGTGTTTAGAAATACTAGAGCCTTTATTTATATTTTCACTTAGAAAACTTAAGGTAGTATTGTAAGCTGTTACAAAATTATTAACTGCATCGAATACTTTTTTCTTATCAATATTTAGATCAATTGTAACTTGTCCTACATTCTTTAATGTTGCAGATAGCATGTACCCGTCTATATCAACCTCATTAGATGATGATTTTTTGTTTTTCACTAAGGAATTTCCATCCTTAGTAACATCAAATATTGCATCCTGTGCTATTTGAGTTATATTAGACAAATTAGTTTGTAACATAAGTTCATCAGAACCTGTTACTAAAAAATCTTCATTTTCTCCTGTTTTATCGCCTAATAACTCTAAAATACTTTTATTGTCCCTCTCTTTAACAATTGCAGAAATACCTATATTAGATTTGTTAATTTTTGCAGCAATATCGAGTAAGAATTCTTTATTAGTTTTGCCAGATGTATCTATTGTAAAAGAATAGTTTTTTGATTTGCTTAATATATTTATAGTGGAAATATCCATATCTGAAATGTCATTGCTATTTAAACTATTAGAAGTATTAACTTGGGACTTAGCTATCTGGGATACATTGACCTTATATGAGGTTTTTTCCTTTGGAGTAAAAAAGCTTTTAGCTGATAATATATTTTCATTTGATGTTGACACAGCAATACTACTTAACACACTGTTTTTATTGTCTCCAATTAATTTAGAATTTAGTTCTTTTAGATTACTTAAAGTAGAAGTATAATTGCCAATAAAAAGTGCATTATTTTTGTCATAAAGAGTATAAGCATTGCTTTTATATGAAAATTTTGCAATATTATTAATGTTAGAAATATTAGAGTTCATATTATATTTTTTGATGCCATAAAGATTATTAATATTTGTATTTTGATAATTAGTAATATTACTAATCATTTTAATTCCACTCCTTTGATATATATTTTTTTATATAACATTATATATATCGGCATTTTTATTTTTATTTTTAATCATAAATAATTGTAAATAATTTTATTTTTATTTTTAGTCATAAATACTATTTATATAGAATAATATTCAATATACAAGTTTTTAGGGGGAAGAAGGAAAAATGAACGATAAGCAAATGCAATCAAATTATATTAGAGTTGTAGGAACTATCAACAGTTCTATGGAGTTTAGCCATGAGGTTTTTGGCGAAAAATTCTATGAATTTTATATGGATGTGCCAAGATTAAGTGAAACTACCGATTTACTTCCAGTTATAATATCTGAAAGACTATTAAATGGAATCAATATGGATATAGGTAAATACATATTAGTTGATGGCCAATTTAGATCATATAATAGGTATGAGGACAGCTCAAATAAGCTACTGTTAAGAATTTTTGTACGTGATATTCAAGTTCCTGATGAAGAGAAGATAGAGGAACTTAAAAAAAGACCTAACGAAGTATTTTTGAACGGTTATTTATGCAAAGCAGCTAACTATAGAACAACTCCATTTGGTCGTGAAATAACAGATATGTTGGTAGCAGTAAATCGTTCATATAATAAATCGGATTACATACCTTGCATTGCATGGGGGAGAAATGCAAGATACTGTGAAAATTTAGAGGTAGGAGACCATGTAAAGCTTTGGGGAAGAATTCAAAGCAGAAAGTATCAAAAAAAGCATATGAATGATGAAAGTCTAACTAAAACTGCATATGAGGTTTCAATTACTAAATTAGAACACATTAAAACTGAAAATAATAGAAAAAAAGTTACAAACGAGTAAACTTACATATTGGAATAATTATTAATTTAAAAAAGCACTAGAATGCTATATGTAGTGACCCCCAAAAGTTAGA
>DDAM01000039.1 GCA_002332905.1 Firmicutes bacterium UBA2058
TATAAATACATCATACAAGATTTACATGAATTATTATAATTTGAAAATTGCAGGACTTACACGTAATCTGCCAATTATCCAGATATCAGATGATTTGTCTATAGCAAGCTTTGTGGTTTTAGGAGATTGTGAGCTTATTACTGCTACTGCTAAAGAACTTATAAAAAAAATTCCTGATGTAGATTACTTTGTTACTGCAGAGGCTAAGGGAATTCCACTTGTACATGAGTTATGCAGACTAAGAAATATGCCATATTATATAGTTGCAAGAAAGAACATTAAATCATATATGAATGGCACTATAACTATTGATGTAAATTCTATTACAACTCAGTCAAAGCAGATGTTATGTCTAGATGGAAAGGATGCAGAACTAATAAAAAATAAAAAAATAGCTTTGATTGATGATGTTATTTCTACAGGAGAGTCTCTAAATGCATTAGAAAAACTTGTAATAAAATCAGGTGCTGAAATTGTATGTAAAGCTGCAATATTGGCAGAAGGAGATTCAGCTTTAAGAAATGATATTATTTATTTGGAAAAACTACCGTTATTCTCAACTAATAAATAGAATGTTTGGGACGTAGCTTAAAAATGTTAACGTCCCTATTTATTTTACACTATTATTAGCATAATTATAAGAATAAGAGAAGATATAATACCATGAACAAGCTTCACTTTAATATACTCCAATATATTAACTTCAACATTAGAAGTAACTGTTATTGTTTGAAATATAATTGAGCAGCCTGAAAAGCTTAGTAAAAAATTTAATAGTATTAGCTTTACTTCAACAGGCAATAATGAAGAGCTTATAATATCACAGCCATTGGTTAACTCTAGCATCCCAACTAATAAACTTACCAATATTTCCTTCACTCCTGAGCCATTACCTGTAAATACAATAGACATAATATATTCAGATATTATAGAAAAAATGATGATTACTCCTGCAACTGTAAGTATGCTTAATATTGATTTTGATATAGCATTGCTAAAAGCTTCATTAAATGAGACATGTTTAATGAAGTTTTCTTTTTTTGAAATTTTAATACTTCTAAAATCCTTCTTAATGAATTTGCATAAAACTAAGGCTCCAATATAATGTGGTAAAACAATATATAAAAGTAGGCTTATATCTTTAAGCATAGATAGTACAACTACAGCTGATATAAATTGAAAGCTACATAAGTTTGTAAAAGTAAGAAGATATTTACCCTCGCTATCTGAAATTCTTTGATTTTTTACTATTAAATCCGTTGCTAAAGCTCCTGATGGATATCCAGATATAACGCTTATAATAAATGGTATAATTGCGAAAGAACTTCCTAGTATTTTTTTAGATACTAAAGATATCTTTTCTAATACATCATATAAAAAGCTATATTGAAGCAATATATTTGATAAAATAAACATAGGAAATAAAACAGGCAATATTTTATTATACCATAAAGTAATTCCGTTCATAGCTCCTGCTCTTACAATATTAGGCTGAATAAAAAATATTATAATTAAAATTAGTGCAAATATAGGTGCTAAATTTTTTTTAATCATAGATATGACCATGCACCTATCGCATAAAGAAAAAATTTATGCATGAGCTCGGTGCCTACTTTCTTATTATTTATTATTTCTTTCAACCTTAAACACCTCCAAAATAACTATATTGTCCAAATATAAATAATATGCTAATAATTTTAATATATTTGTATATATCCAAAATATATAAAAATTTATAGTATTTGTAAAAAGTTGTTGACATTGAATTCTTTGTATGATATTCTACTACTCAAGTTGATAGAGGCGCGGCTAAGATTAGTAACTGGTGGAGAAGGCATTTTATGATACCAGTAAAAGGCAAGGTCGCCGAAGGGTAAATCAGGCATGATTTACCAACTGGGCTGATATAAAATATATATCAGACTCCTGCTTTTAGTTAAAATATTTGAAAAAAGCAGAGGAGCTATTGATGTCGACATGAATAAGCATGCTATTTTTGTTGCGTCAATAGGACGCAACTTTTTTTATGCAATTATCTATTTTAAACCTATGGATCCAGTGTTTTTATTGATGAGAGCATAAATAATATTTAAACAATTATATAAATAGCTTGTATGGAGGATTAAAAATGTCGATTTTTACAGGATGTGCTGTTGCAATTGTAACACCTTTTTTGTCAGATGGAAGTGTTGATTATGAAAGCTTTAGTTCCTTAATTAACTGGCAAATTGAAGAAGGTATTGACGCAATTGTGGTATGTGGCACAACAGGAGAAGCATCAACACTTAGTGATGATGAAATAATTGAAGTAATAGATTTTGTAATTAAAAAAGTAAATGGCAGAGTACCAGTGATTGCTGGAGCTGGTAGCAATGATACTAAGCATTGTATAGAAAAAATGCAAAAAATCCAAAGGCTTGGAGTTGATGGATTGCTACTTGTTACGCCATATTATAATAAATGTTCTCAAGAGGGATTAAAAAAGCATTATCTAGCGTGTGCTGATAGTGTTAATTTACCAATAATTTTATACTCTGTTTCAAGCAGAACTGGAGTGAATATTAATCCAGATACTGTTTATGAACTGTCTAAGCATAAAAATATAATTGGTATTAAGGAGGCAAGCGGTAATATATCTCAGGTTGTTGAAATTGCTAGGTTAGTTTCTAAGGATTTTTCAATTTATTCGGGAAATGATGATTTGGTTATTCCAATTATGGCGTTAGGTGGCAAGGGATATATTTCGGTAATTGCAAATATTGCTCCAAAAGTATCACATGAGATGTCTAAAAAATATTTGGACGGAGATGTTAAGGCAGCTTGTGATATTCAATTACAGATGAAGCCGTTAATTGACTCCTTATTTGAGGATGTTAATCCTGTACCGGTTAAAGCTGCACTTAATATGATGGGTAAATGTGAGCTTGAGTATAGATTGCCGTTATGTGCACCAAATCAAAGAATTATAGAAAGCTTAAATAGAGAAATGCTCGCTTTTGGTATTCTTAAATAATTGCTGTAGGAGGATGGAGAATGATTAATATTATAATTCATGGCTGCTATGGTAGGATGGGAAGAATCTTGCATAATATTATCAGCTCGATGGAGAATCATAAAATTGTTGCAGGAGTAGATATTTCAGCAAATGACCATAAAAATAGTTTTAAAGATTCGTTATATGAATTTCCTGTATATACAAATATTGAAGATTGTAGTGTAAATGCTGATATTGTAATAGATTTTACGAATTACAAATCAATAAATGGTTTAGTTAAATATTGTATAAAGCATAAATTACCTGTAGTTATAGCAACTACTGCGTTAGGAAGAGAAGAGCTTGAGTTATTGGAATTTGCATCATCAAAAATACCTATTTTTTACTCTTCTAATATGTCAGTAGGTATTAATGCAATAGTAAACACTATAGAGCATATTGTACCTCACTTAGAAGAGGATTTTAACATGGAAATTATTGAGAAGCATCATATAAATAAGATTGATTCACCAAGTGGAACTGCATTATTACTTGCAAATACAATCAATGAAGCTTCTGCTGAAAAGAAAAATTATTTGTATGGACGCTTTGGAAAGGATAATAAATGTAATGCTAATGATTTGTGTATTCATTCTGTTAGGGGAGGCACAATTTGTGGCGAACATACTATTGTTTTTGCAGGATATAATGAAGTTATTGAAATTACGCACAGAGCATATTCTAGGGATATTTTTGCTATAGGAGCCATCAGGGCAGCTAAGTTTTTAATAAATCAAGAAAATGGTCTTTATTCCATGTCAAATTTAATAAGCTAACCCTAAGGTTAATTAGGGTAAAAAAAGGTTATTTTACACAAAAAAATGCATGGAGGTATATATGACAAATATATATAATAATAAAAAAATTAGAGTCGGTATTGTTGGATATGGTAATTTAGGCAAAGGGGTAGAATTATCAGTATCACAAAATCATGATATAGCATTAGTAGGTGTGTTTACAAGAAGAAATCCTAAAACAATTAAGACTTTATTTAAATCTACTAAAGTCTTTTCCATAGATGATGCCGATGCAATGAAAAATGAAATAGATGTAATGATTTTATGTGGGGGAAGTGCAACAGATTTATTGCAACAAAGTATAGATTTTGCTAAGAATTTTAATATAATTGATAGCTTTGATACACATGCAAAAATACCACATCACTTCTCAGCTGTAAATAAAATAGCATTAAGCTCTGGTCATATAGCTATAATATCAGTTGGTTGGGACCCCGGACTGTTTTCTCTTAACAGACTTTATGCAGAATCAATTTTACCTTTTGGTGCGACTTACACTTTTTGGGGTGATGGCGTTAGTCAAGGTCATTCTGACGCAATTAGAAGAATAGACGGAGTTGAAGATGCAGTTCAATACACTATTCCGATACAGGAAGCTATTGATACTATTAGAAGTGGTGAAATGCCTTTATTAAGCGCTAAACAAAAACATAGAAGAGTGTGCTTTGTAGTAGCAGAAGAAGCTTTTGATAAAGACGAAATAAAAGATAAAATAGTTAATATGCCGGATTATTTTATTGACTATGATACGAAAGTGTATTTTATTTCAAAGGAAGAGCTTCACGAAAAACATAGTAAAATGAAGCACGGTGGATTTGTACTAAGAAGTGGATTTACTGGACAAAATAATAATACAAAACATATATATGAATTTTCATTAAAGCTTGAATCAAATCCAGAATTTACAGCCAGTGTTCTTACTGCATATGCTAGAGCAGCATTTAAGCTAAGATTAGAGGGCGCTAAAGGAGCTAAAACTGTTTATGATATAGCACCATCATATATATATCCAGGTTCAAATAGTAAACTAAGAAAAGAATTTTTATAGGATAGAAGGGTAAAAAAAGCGAAGAAGAAACACTCTTCGCTCTATGGAGGTATATATTGAAAAATACAATAAAAAGAGAAAATGTTACAATAAATGACGGCGTATTATTCTTTGATGGCTTTAATACTGTTGAATTGGCAGACAAATATAATACACCATTATACGTAATATCAAAAAACTGTATAAAAAATAAGTGTAGCGAGCTTAAAAATAAATTTTTAAATAAATATGATAATACTCGTGTTGCATATGCAGGTAAAGCGTTTTTAAATATTCAAATGTGTAAGATTATTGAAGAAGAAGGCTTATGCTTAGATGTTGTTTCAGGAGGAGAATTATATACAGCTATAAAAGCAGGATTTCCTGCTGAAAAAATAGAGTTTAACGGCAATAACAAGACCAATGAAGAACTTGAACTAGCAATTGATTATGGAGTTGGGAGGATAATTGTTGACGGTACAACAGAGCTTTCAAAAATAGAAAGTATTTGTGCTAATAAAAATAAAACAGTAAAAATTCTATATAGAATTACACCGGGTGTTAAAACTCATACACATGATTATATATCTACAGGTAAAAAGGATTCAAAATTTGGTATACCACTTGATGAAGATGTAATATATAAAGCCATCAAAGAAGCAATTTCATCACAGTATGTTGAATTTTTAGGATTTCATTTTCATATTGGTTCACAGCTTTTTGATAATCATAGCCATTTAGCAGCATTAGAAACCTCACTAAAGCTAGTTAAAGAAACAAAATTAAGATATAACTATAGTATTTTAGAACTTAATTTAGGTGGTGGCTTTGGAATTTGCTATACCGACGAAATTGTTAAGCCATACAGTTATTTTCTTGATCCATTAATGAAGAGAATACAAGAATTTTCTGATGAAATAGGCTTAAAAAGACCTGCTGTTGTTATTGAGCCGGGAAGAAGTATAATTGGAGAGGCTGGTATTACTTTATATAGAGTTGGTGCTATTAAGGCAATTAAAAATATTAGAAAATATATAGCGGTTGATGGTGGAATGACTGATAATATTCGTCCTGCATTATATGATGCAAGATATGACGCAGTTATAGCCAATAGAGCTACAGGGGATAATACTGAAGTTGTTACAGTTTGCGGAAAATGCTGCGAAACTGGTGATGTTCTAATTAAGGATATTGAGCTTGCTACTCCAAAAGAGGGTGATGTTTTAGCGGTATTTTCTACAGGAGCATATTGCTACTCAATGGCTAGCAATTACAATAGAAACCCAATTCCTGCGGTTGTATTATTAGATAATGGAATATCAAGTATTATGGTTCAAAGACAAAGCTATGAGGATATAATATCTTTAGATGTAATTTAACAATATTTTTTAAATATTGCTAATAAAATTGTTTCAATATTATTAATAAAATTGTGTCAATATTATTAATAAAATTGTGTCAATATTATTAATAAAAAAAAGAGAGGACAAAATCAAACATTTGATTGTCCCCTCTTTACTACTTAATATATAATACATATTTTTTATATTCAAGATTACATAAATTTTCTTTAGATTTAAAAGGTATATAATATATGTTAGTTGACTTACTTGTAAGATTGAAGATTTTATCCTTTGATATATCAATACCATTTCTCTTATAATCGGAAGATTTAGTAATTATAAAAGTATTATTTTCCTTTGCATGATTCAAAATTTTCTTACCATTTGAATTGAAGGCTAAGGCTTTAACATAATCATTATCATTTTCCTTTAAATAATTGATGTCTTCAGTAGTTATATCTAGAAGAATATTTAATAAAATACGTCTTATTCTTGAGTAGGTATAACGCTTCGATTTAATTGACATTATAAACTCGTCAAGGCTTTTGTATTTGCAAGCATTATCATAAATTTTGTTTTCTAAGCCTTCAGTTACATCATATATGTTTTTTAAATAGCTTTTACTAGAGCTAACTATTTTATAGTATATAAGGTCTAAATAGTTATCAAGGCTATTAAATAGCCTATGTTCTTTGTAATAATCTTTTAATAAAGTATATGAGCTAGGAGGTAGTGAAGCTTTAGTTTTAATTAAATTCAAATCTAAAATCTCATTTCTAATAGCTGTAGCACTAGCAAATTTATGTGTAATTTTATCATCATTATGATTAGCCATATGTCTTTTTATTGGTATAAAATCTACATTAAAATCAATTTTTTTTGCAGCCTTTATATATTCCAAGCCTAATGTATTGTTTGGGGACAATATCAGATCATCTGTATAGCTACAAGTCTCACTTAAAAGAACTTTAACTGTATTATTTATTGCACTTGGATAGGATAATCCTTCACTTATATGTTTTTTAAGCGAGGAATTATACTCTTCTGTATTATTTAATTGAAAATCTACAATTTTATATAGTAAATTAATATCTGTATTTTCACAGCCAAAGCTAATTGCTGATACGTTTAATTTTTTTAGCTCTTTAACTGCACCGAGTGCGAAAAGCTCTGCATTTTGACATGAAAAAGGGAAGGGTAGTTCTATAACTAAGTCTACACCGTTTTTTATAGCCATTTCAGCACGTTTATATTTATCTATTATGGCCGGCTCTCCACGTTGAACATAATTTCCACTCATAACAACCGCTATTGCATCGCATTTTGATGATTTTTTAGCCATTTCTATTTGATATTTATGTCCGAGATGAAAGGGATTATATTCTGCTACTATTCCTAATATCTTCATATTCGTTGTTTCCAATCTTATACTACCAATAATTTGTGTTCACTAGCTTATTAAAATCTAAAATTATAGACAATATCGTCTTCGTTTTCACTTTTTCCTCCGGCTTTCTCATAGATTCTACAAGCACGCAGGTTTTTCTTTTCAGTAATAAGAAAACATTTTGAAAAACCATTTTCTTTCGCGTAATCAATAACATATTTTATAAATCTGCTTCCAATGCCTGAGTTTTGATATTCTGGCAAAATGCCTACATCATGGATATAAAGCATAGGCTCACTATCAATTCTTGTTAAAGAATATCCATATATTGCACCTATTATTTTGTTATTCAATTTAGCACCAAAAGCATAAACCTTATTGTCTGTTAAAAAAATCAAAACTTGCTGTGGAAAAAATTCTTTTCCGTCAGCCTCAACAACATTTCTCAGCAAGTAAAAATCATTTTCAGTTAATCGCTCGAATAAAACATTATCTAACATAATCACACCACATCTATTATAAATTTATTTTGCAAACAAAGTATCATACGAGAAATTTTACCAAATAAAAATAATTGCTTCAAGTAGAACTTCGGAGAATTAATTTTCCATTTATCTATTATTTAATTCAGCATAATTTAGTATATCTCTGCAAAGGAAAATTATTAGCGCAGAGATTGCAACATTCCAGATAAATGTTGACAGAAGTATTACTACTGTTTCTGGTATTGCAGCTAATCTAGCTGTCAATAAAAATCCAAATATAAATCCGGGTGCAGCAAGTAAAAGCATTATAATAAAATATAGGAAGAAAATTAAGGTTTTACTAGTTAATGTTCCAAGAACTCTTTCTATTAATATATTACCTGACATAAACAATACTCCAAAGCCTATACGTGCTACTATACATATTAAAATTTCATGAACAGGAGCTTTAATAATTAAACCTATTGGTATAAATAATATTATTGCTTCCACAATTATCTTAAATATATTTTCCTGTGCTACACAAATAAGCTTTTTAAATGGATCAGCAGGTATCATATATATATAAGGCTGCGTTAATTCTCTTATCCATCTTCCCAGTGCAATAGTGAAAACCTGCATATAGGTAGCAAAAGCAAATGCTGGTATGATGCTATTAGTTTCTCTCATTAAAAGAGCAAAGAAAATACACATAGCAATAAATATGAGTGAGTTTTTATCTATAAATAGCATTCCTGAGCGCCTGTTTTCTAACATATGCTTGTAAAAAAACACATTAGGTCCAAAGCCTTTATTAATTCCTATTTTTCCAACTTTAACGTTTTTTGGTGTATCAGAAATTTTACCTTCTTTTTTTGCAGTAATTGCTGAGAAGGATACTTCGGTTGCCTGTAGCACATCCTCATAAAAATCAGCATTAGCTCTTGCTACTAAGAAAACAAGTGCTATGACATAAGCAATTACTGCTAATAAACTTAATGTTATATTAGTAAAGTTAAGTGTCATTATGCCTACAGCACAAGCTTTTAACCAACCGACTACGGGTACAAACGATACCCATGTAGCATTTGCAGAATCTACAATTACTTTTATCTTATTTGCATTTGGTAACAATGAGTCTTTTAGGATTAATGCTACTATAATTGCACATATTGCAATTACTACAGCTTTTAATTGTTTTTTTAGCTTTTCATTGTTGCTTGTAAAAGAGTATATAGTCATTGCGGTTAGCTGAGCACAGAACATTGTAATGCAATAACCAACAAATATAGCAAATAAACCAAAAACGCCAAGACCATAGGTGTTTTGAAGCCATGCATATTGGAAGAATAAGAAAAATCCGATCCATAGCGATGTACCCATCTGCTTAATTAATCCGTATATTAATATCTTTTTAGATGAAATTGGTGCCATAAATAACATGCTTATATCTGCCATAGAGTAAAAGCTAGCTCCAGATGAAAATCCAGCCATAGCAGTCATTATAAAAGAAAATGCATATAATGCAAATGTTCCTGCGTATAGCTCGTGTACATCTCTCATATTCTCAGGAGTTGGAGTATCTATATTTCCAGTAAAAATTACAACTCCAAGGAGTGCAATAAAAATAACAACAAGCACTAGTTTTGCAGGGTGATTTTTCAAATCCTTTATAGTATTTTTTATATTTGTAAAAAATAAATATTTTAATGCGCTCACTATAGTTCAGCCTTCCTTTCTGTTATTTCAAAGAATAGCTGCTCTAGAGTTTTTTCATCTTCAGAAGCTGTTTTATTATACTTTGTGGCTGCAAATGAGCCATTCATCATTATATGAGCAACATCCCAATAATCCTCAACGCTGTCAAGCATATGAGTACTAATTAAAACAGATGTCCCTTGATTTTTTAGTTCAACAAACATTTTTTTTAATTCTTTTATAGCGTGTGGATCTAATCCTACCATTGGCTCATCAAAAATTATAACACGTGGCTTATGTAATATAGCACAGCAAATGCTTACCTTTTGTTGCATACCCTTTGATAATTCCTTTCCAAGCTTATCTTTTTTGTCAATTAATTCAAATCTAGTTAACAAATCCTCTGCGTATTCTTTCCAATCAGTTAAGCTATAAGCTCTAGCTATAAATTCTAAGTGTTCCCATACTGTTAGCAAATCATAAACTGCTGGCATTTCAGGAACATATCCTAATACTTTTTTAGCTTCGATTGTTTTGTTTTTAGATCCGCATATATCAATTTCTCCCTCAAATCTTAATAGACCGGATATACATTTAATAATAGTAGATTTACCTGCCCCATTAGGACCAAGTAATACTGCTATTTGCCCGTCTTCAACACAAAAACTAATATTATTATTAGCTATTACTTTACCATACTTTTTTGTAACATTGTATACATTAAACACTGTTTTTCCCTCCGCTTAGTTAGTTAGTATTATATTTGTATTATAAAACAAAGATTTAACAATATCAAGAAATAATATGTAAAAAGGTAAAAAAAATTTACCATACAATTTAAGAATAAATAAAATCTTATATTTTATTTAAAAATTATCTATGATATAATATGCGTAGCATATTTAAAATGGCTCGACATAGTCGAGACTATGATATAATAGAATTATTATGAAATTGTATAAAATAAGATAGGTGATATAAATGTGTGTGACTTTAGTTGTTGGTGGAGCAAGAAGTGGAAAAAGTACTTTTGCAGAAAATAAAGCAAAAGAATATGGTGGTAATATTACATATTTAGCTACATCTGTTATAACAGATGAGAGTATGGCAGATAGGGTAAAAAAGCATAGAGCACAAAGACCACAGGAATGGAAAACTATAGAGAGATATAAAAATTTTACTGAACTACAAAATGATATTGATTTTATAAACGCTGATTCAATTATTATTGATTGTATAACAACTTTGATAACTAATTTTATGATTGATAGCGGTATAGACTTTGATAATTGCAAAGTTGAGGAAGTTAATATCTTGGAATCTAAAATTAAAGAAGAAGTGTTAAGTTTAATATCTTTATGTAAAAATCTTAATAAAAAACTGATTATAGTTTCTAATGAAGTTGGCCTAGGAGTTGTTCCTGCATATTATATGGGAAATTTTTTTAGAGATATTAGTGGTAGAATTAATTCTAGTATAGCTATAGAGGCTGATAATGTTTATTTCACAGTATCTGGTATACCTATGAAGCTAAAAAGCAAAGGAGTTAATATAAAATGTTCAGAGGATTTTTAGTGCTGATATCATTTTTTACAAGAATTCCAATTGGAAAAAGAATTGAATACAATGAAGAAGAGTTTGTGAAAGGATTATCACTATATTCTTTAATTGGACTCATAATAGGATGTTTTCTAGCTGTTGGTTATTTTGTAGGTAACTTTTTAGAAATTATTTATATAAAAGGATTGATAATTACAGCTATTTATATTATAATAACAGGCGGTATACATTTAGATGGTACATCTGATACTGTTGATGGCTTGTTTTCAGGCAGGACAGGCGATAAAATTTTTGAGATAATGAGTGATTCTCGAATAGGTGCATTTGGAGTCATAAGTCTTATTTTAATACTAATGTCACAGGTTCTATTTTTTTCACATATCGGTTTATATACTTTGTTATTAGTTCCAATGGTGGGTAAGGCTAGTGTAGTAGTTGCATGTTCAAATATGAATTATGCTAAAAAAGGTGTTGGAATGGGTACTTTGTTCGTAGAATCAATTAAAGTTAATGAATTATGTTTTAATGTGGCAACTGTTTTAGTTATATGTGCCATTATGCCGGGATACATAGTTAATATTATGTCAACTATTTTTACATTCATTTGTGTATTGATGATAGGCAAATGGATAAAAGGTAAAATTTCTGGTATGACCGGAGACACATGCGGATTTGTTGCAGAGGTATCCCAGATAATATTTATGTTTATTAGCTTAATTATCGAAAAGGTAATAGCGTGATAAAAGACAATCCCGCTGTGATAAAAGACAATCCCGCTGTGATAAAAGGCAATCCCGCTAATGATGCCACTACAATATTAAGAGGTTAGTATGAAAATATATTTAGTTAGACATGGAGAATCAGAAGGTAATTATAAACGCATATATTGTGGACATACTAATGTGGAGTTAACACAAAATGGTGTGCTTCAAGCCAAGAGTATGGCTGCGTTATTTAAGGATGTTCATATAGAAAAAATTTATTCCAGTCCATTATCAAGGGCTTATAATACTGCTATTGAAATATCTAAATTAAAAAACGTTGAAATAGAAACAAGTGATTTATTAAAGGAAAGATATTTTGGTGACTTTGAAGGATTAAACTGGAAAGAAATAGAAGAAAAATATCCAGAAGAAGCAAAAAAATGTATTGAACAAGATATATGGTATGAATATAAAAATGGAGAGACCTTTGATGATGTAATTAAGAGAGTATCAATATTTTTAGAAAACATCACTGACAATTCTGTTATTGTAGCTCATGGAGTTTTAATTAGATCAATTTTATACTATTTAAATTTTATTGGTTATGATAATATGTATGATTATCCAATTGGAAATTGTCATGTTTTATGTATAGAGGATGATAATATACATTATTTAAATAGGTAGCTATAAGATCATTTAGATTTTATATATATATTAAATAGTTTAACAAAGTCGAGGATATAATGGCTCAGCTTTGTGGAGACTATATTATAATAAAAATTTAATTTAATATTTTTTCAGGAGGATTAACATGAATGTATTAGTAATTAACTGTGGTAGTTCATCATTGAAATACCAGTTAATAGACATGAAAGACGAAAAAGTTTTGGCTAAAGGTTTAGCTGAAAGAATTGGAATTGAAGGTAGCCAAGTTAAGCATGAAGCTACTGGAAAAGAGAAAAAAGTTTATACAGATTCATTAGCAACTCACAAAGAAGCAATAAATACTGTATTAAATGCTTTAGTTGACCCAGTTTATGGCGCTGTAAAATCTCTAGATGAGATTGATGCTATAGGTCATAGAGTTGTTCATGGAGGAGAAAAATTTGCTGGTTCTGTTGTTATAACTGATGAAGTTGTAAAAGCTATGGATGAGTGTACAGATTTAGCACCATTACATAATCCTCCAAACATTATAGGAATAAATGCTTGTAAAGAGTTATTGCCTAATGTACCAATGGTTGGAGTATTTGATACTGCTTTTCATCAAACAATGCCTGAAGAAGCATTTATTTACCCACTTCCTTATGAATTATATAAGGAATTAGGAATTAGAAGATATGGTTTCCACGGAACTTCACATAAATTCGTTGCTCAAAGAGTCGGCGAAATATTAAATAAAGATATAAAAGACTTAAAAATTATTACTTGTCACTTAGGTAATGGTGCAAGTGTTACAGCTATAAAAGATGGCAAATCAGTAGATACAAGTATGGGATTAACTCCACTTGAAGGCTTAGTGATGGGTACAAGATGTGGAGATATAGATCCAGCTATTGTAACTTTCTTAATGGAAAAGAAAGGATTAGGCATCAAAGAAGTTAATAACTTAATGAACAAAGAATCAGGAGTATTAGGTATATCTGGTGTTAGCAGCGACTTTAGAGATATTGAAGGCGAAGCGGAAAAAGGTAACAAGAGAGCTCAATTAGCACTTGATAAATTCTATTATACAGTTAAAAAATATATAGGTTCATATGCGGCAGCTATGGGCGGTGTAGATGTAGTTATTTTCACAGCTGGACTTGGAGAAAATTCAGCACTAGCTAGAGAAGAAGTTTGTAAAGGTTTAGAATTTTTAGGAATATCAATTGATGCTGACAAAAACAATACTCGTGGCAAAGAAGTAGAAATATCAAAAGATGGTTCTAGTGTAAAAGTTTTTGTAATTCCAACAAATGAAGAATTAATGATTGCAAGAGAAACTAAATCTTTAGTAAAATAATTTCTTGACAAAATAATCATATTCTCATATAATTGACTTTGTAAGTCAAAAAAGGGTGATATAATGTTAATTAATTTAAAGAAATTCCTGCTATCTGATGACTTAGTTATGAATGTAAATGAAGCATTAACTATAACAGATAAGGAACTATTAGAAAAAAATAAGTTAAATAAAGACATTCAGTTTAGTGGTAAGTTTTTTAAAGTGGAGAAAAGCTTATTATTAAGTGCGGAGTTTACTTATTCTTATTCTGAGACTTGTGCGAGATGTTTAGAGGAATTTGAAAATAAAATTATAGCTAAATTCAACGCAATTATAGTTGATGAAGTCAATGAGGATTATGAAGCAGAGGATATAGAAATAATGATTAAAGATGGCTGTATTGATTTGGAAGAACCAATAAAGCAAATTGTGTATTTGTCTATGCCAATGAAAGCTTTATGTAAAAATGACTGTAAGGGTATATGCCCTATGTGCGGCATTAATCTAAATACAGGTAAATGTGAATGTAATGATTTCGTTATAGACCCACGATTAGAAAAATTGAAAACTTTGTTAAGAGATTAAGGAGGTGTCACAATGGCAGTACCTAAGAGAAAAACTTCAAAAGCAAGAAGAGATAGAAGAAGAACAGCTAAATGCAGAATGACAATTCCAGCAGTTATGGAGTGTCCTCAATGTCACGCAGCTAAAAGACCACACACAGTATGTGGTGAGTGTGGATATTACAACGGTAAAGAAGTAATAACAGTTGAATAAAAAATAGTACTTTTGTACTATTTTTTTTTCTCATAAAATGTTAGTATTTTAGCATTTTATTTAAGACTAATATTTTAATGCAATTAAAAATTAATTGCATATTGCAATTGATTTACAATTGCGCTATACTATCACATAGGAAATTAATATAAGGAAGGTGCCTTATGAAAATAATTGTAGATGCTATGGGTGGAGATAATGCACCTGATGCTATAGTTAAAGGATGTTTGCTAGCAAGAGATGAGTATAATGTAAATATTGTATTGTCTGGTAAAGAGGATATAATAAAAAAATGTATTGAAAGCGAAACTAAAGATTATAAAAATATTGAAATTTTAAATGCTGAAGATGTGATAACAAATGATGATAAACCTGTAATGGCAATAAGAAGAAAAAAGGAATCTTCGCTTGTTAAGGCTTTGTATGCTGTAAAAAACAATGAAGCAGATGCAATAGTTTCAGCTGGAAGTACAGGTGCACTTTTAAGTGGTGCAACACTAATTATAGGTAGAGTTGGCGGACTTGAAAGGCCTGCACTAGCACCATTTATACCAACAGATAAAGGTTTTTCTTTGCTAGTTGATGCCGGAGCTAATGTTGATTGTAAACCGGAATATTTGATAGATTTTGCTATTATGGGTAGCATATATGTTAAACATGTATTAAATATTGATAATCCAAGGGTAGGTTTATTAAATATTGGTGGTGAAGAAGGTAAGGGCAATAAGTTAGCAGTTGATACATATGATCTTCTTAAAAATTCTGATTTGAATTTCAGTGGAAATCTTGAAAGTAGATATGTTTTAAATGGCGACGCTGATGTAATTGTTGCAGATGGATTTGCAGGCAATGTTTTATTAAAATCCATTGAAGGAACATCATCATACATTATGAAAGGTTTAAAGGAAGAGTTAACATCGACCTTTATATCGAAAATAGGTGCTTTACTTGTTAAACCATCCTTGCGTAATTTTAAGAAAAGATTAGATTATGGCGAGGTTGGTGGTGCCATGCTTTTAGGTGTTAATGCGCCAGTAATAAAAGCACATGGCAGTTCAGATAGTATAGCTATAAAAAATGCTATAAAGCAAACAAAAAATATTTTAGACAGTAGTGTAGTAGATTTAATTAGAGAAAGTATTTCAAGGAGGTGATTATAATGTTTGAAAGAGTAAGAGAAATTATATGTGAAAAATTAGGAGTAGATCCTTCTGAAGTAACAATGAACACTTCATTTAAGGATGATTTAGATGCTGACTCTTTAAGCTTATTTGAGCTAGTTATGGCGTTTGAAGATGAATTTAACATTGAAATTGATGATGAACAATCAGAAAATATAGAAACAGTAGGAAACGTAGTATCATATTTAGAGAGTAATGTTGATAAATAATAAAATTATTATTATTAAATATCACATGATTATAAATAATACAAGATTATATAGAAACATTAACCACAAAGGCACAAAGAATATAATCACCTTCGTGTTCTGTGTGGTTAATTTTTTATTTGATTTGTATTGCTTTTAGATGTAAGGAGGTTTGAGAATGAATAGAAAGATTAGTGTTTTGGGAGACCTTGAGACTAGCATAGGTTATAAATTTAAAAATATAAAATTTTTAGAAAATGCTTTAACTCATAGTTCTTATTCTAATGAGAATAAAACCTATAAGAGAATAAATAATGAAAGATTAGAGTTTTTAGGTGACTCTGTTTTAAGTATTGTTGTTAGCAGATACATATATAAAGAATTTCCTAATTATCCAGAGGGTGATTTATCAAAATTAAGAGCTCAGGTAGTTTGTGAGGATATGCTAAATGAAATAGCTGTAAAACATAACATTGGCAAATATCTAGTCCTTGGTAAGGGAGAAGAGGCTACAGGTGGCAGGGATAGAAAATCTATACTTGCAGATGCTATAGAAGCTATTATAGCTGCAATTTATCTTGATGGTGCATTAGAAAATGCTGATAAATTTATACTAGATAATTTAAAAGATAGCATTAATACCTTAGTAAAAGGTAAGATTTTTTCAGACTATAAATCATATTTACAAGAATACTTTCAAAGCCAAAATTCAATGTATAAGATTAAATATATTGTAACAAATGAAGAAGGGCCAGATCATGATAAAATGTTTTATGTTGATTTATTAGTTAACAAGAAAAAATTTGGAGAGGGAACTGGTAAAAGTAAAAAAATTGCAGAGCAAAATGCTGCTAGAAAAGCTTTAATTAGACTAGGTGAAATTAATGAATAAAAAAATAATTCCTATATTTGTTCCACATAGAGGATGTCCAAATGATTGTGTATTTTGCAATCAGAAAAAAATAACAGGAAAAACAAACAACAATATTGATAAAAAGTATGTAGTAAACGTTATCGAAGATTATCTTAAAACACGTGATAAATACAGTGATTTAGCCTATTTTGGGGGTAGTTTTACTGCCATTGATTTAGATTTGCAATTGGAACTTTTAGAAATTGCATACCACTACAAGAAAATGGGTGTTTTTGATAATATAAGAATTTCAACAAGACCAGATGCAATTAATGACGAAATACTAAAAATTCAAAAAAAATATGGTGTTACAATAATAGAATTAGGTATACAAAGCTTAGACAATGATGTTCTAAAAAAATCAAATCGTGGTCATTCAGTTGAAGACTCTATAAAAGCGAGTAAATTGATAAAGGAATACGGATTTACTCTTGGTCATCAGGTTATGCCAGGTCTACCAGGCAGTAGTATGCAAAATGATATAGATACATGCAAAAAATCTATAGAATTAAAACCTGACATTGTTAGAATATATCCCACTTTAATTATAAAAGAAACAGAGCTTGAAAATATGTATAAAGAGAATAAATTTTCACCATTAACACTAGAAAACGCGGTGAATTTAAGTGCTTATATTTATTCTTTGTATACAGTTAATAACATCAATGTTATTAGAATTGGGCTTCAAAATACTGATACAATTAATGAAGAAAATGATGTAGTGTCCGGACCTTTCCATCCTGCTTTTAGACAACTTGTTGAAGAAAGATTATACTTGAACTCTATCATATATAATCTAAGCGGGAAAAAGCTTAATGAAAGCATAGCAATAAATGCTAATAAGAGTCTTATGAGCTATATAGTTGGTCATGAAAAGAAAAATTTTAATTGCATAAAGGATAGATTTAATTTAAAAAGAATTTATTTACATGAAATTGAGGATATAAATAACATAGACATATATGATGACTTAAATTTAGTTACCAAAATAAATAAGAAAGATATTTTTAAAGAATTTATTAAAATTGAGGAAAAAAAGTGAAATAAAAAAATATTTCATTCTATGGAAGAATCAAAAAACGATTCTTCATTTAGTTTTATACGCCGTGAACGGCGTAATGGAGGTAATATGTTTTTAAAAAAGATATATGTTCATGGATTTAAATCATTTGCAGATAAAACAGAAATTATAGTTGAAAAAGGAATGACTGCAATAGTTGGTCCTAATGGTAGTGGTAAAAGTAATATTTCAGACTCTATTAAATGGGTTTTGGGTGAACAAAGCCCTAAAACTCTTAGGGGCTCTAAAATGGAAGATATTATTTTTGCAGGAACTGAAAAAAGAATGCCTCTTGGATATGCAGATGTAGAATTAATCTTTGATAATGAAAGCGGAAGACTTCCTATAGAATATAAGGAAGTTAGTATAAAAAGAAGATTATTTAGAACTGGAGAAAGCGAGTATTCTATAAATAAGCAGTCGTGTAGACTAAAGGATATAAAAGAGCTTTTTATGGATACTGGTATAGGTAAAGATGGATATTCAGTTATAGGACAAGGTAAAGTAGAAGAAATACTTAGTCCAAACTCTGATGTTAGAAGAGGAGTATTTGAAGAAGCCGCTGGTATTGTAAAGTTTAAGACCAGAAAGGAAGAATCTATAAAAAAGCTTGAAAAAACCAATGACAATTTAGACAGAGTTAAGGATATTATACACGAACTTGAAACAAGAGTTGAGCCTTTAAGGATGGAAAGTGAAAAGGCAAAGGAATACATAGAGCTTAAAGAAAATCTTAAAAACATCGAATTAAATTTATATGTAAGAGAGTATGAAAAAAATAAAGAGCAACTTTCTATTTTTGAAAATCAAAAATCAGAGGTATTGAAAAATAAACAAGATATAGTTTCAAAAAGAGATAGCTTAGAAGCTTTAATAGCTACAGAAAAAGAAAACTTAGTAGTTCTTGAGCATGAAATAAACTTATTAGAAAAGGCTAAAAATACTCTTTCAAAGGACTATGATGCTAAAAATAATATAATTAATGTTCAAAATGAAAAGATATTTTTATATTCTGAAAACGTTGGAAATATAGAAAATGAAATAGAAATATTAAAAAATAGAGAAAAAGAATTATTACAAAAAATTGATGATCATAACTTAGAAATTGAAAAGCTAAATTTATCATTAAGTGATAAAAAAGCAGAATATGAAAAGTTAAATGAAGAAGCTCTAGCATTTAAAATAAAAATGGAAAGCTCAATAAATGCTAGTGATGATAAGAGAAATAGCTTATTTGAAATGCATAAGATTATAAATAAGCTTCAAAGCGATAGAAGCTCTATAGAATCTATTATGGCAAATTTTCAAGAGAGAATTGACCAGTTTGATAAGGAAATACAATTAGAAACAAAAGAAAAAGAAACAAAGCTTGAAGAATTAGAATTAATCAAAAAAGATAAGCTGGATAATGAAAAAACATTAGCTCAGTACAATAAAGAATATAATCACAATGTTACACAGCATGAGAATTTGATAGAAGATAAAAGGGAAATGGAAAATAGACTTAGAGCTTCTACAAATGAGCTTAATACTGCTAATTCTAGAATTAACTTTCTAAATAACATGGAATCCTTATATGAGGGCTATTACAAGAGTGTTCAAACCTTGATGGGATTACATAAAAAAGATAATTTATTTAGAGGTGCAATAAATGGCACAGTAGCAGACATAATCAAAACAGATAAAAGATATGAAACTGCTATTGAAATTGCTTTAGGCTCAGCTATACAAAATGTTATTGTAAACAACAATCAAGATGCTGAAGCTATAATTGAATATTTAAAAGAAAATAAAATAGGTAGAGTAACATTTTTACCTATTGGATCGATTAATGGCAGAGGATTAAATAATGAAGAGTTAAAACTTTTAACTCAGCATGGAGTTATTGATACTGCTGATAATTTAATTGAAACAGATGATATGTACACTAATATAATCAAAAGCTTGCTTGGCAGAACTATTATAGTTGAAAATATAAGAGATGGTTTTAGAATCGCAAAGGCATCTAATAATACTCTTAAAATTGTCAGCCTACAGGGGGATGTTATAAACCCTGGTGGAGCAGTAACAGGTGGACATATAAGCGGTAAAAACCAAAACCTCTTAAGTAGGAAAAGAGAAATCGAAGAAAGCCAAGAAAGATTAGTTAGCCTTAAGAAAAAATGTCATGATATAGAGCAAGACATAAAAAATATTGAAAAGGATTTAGCTTATGGCAATAAAGAAATTAATACATTAAAGCTAAAAATTGAAGAATCCACTAAATTTGGTATGCAGATTGATAATAAAATCAGCTTGTATACTGAACAAATTTTAAAGATTGATATATCAATAAATAAATATATTCAGGATAAGGCATATACTATTGGTGAAAATGAAAAACGAAGTTTAGAGATTGAAAGTATAAATAATAACATTGAACAAATAAAGGCAAATATAACTGATTTAGAAAAGGAAATCAATGATATAGCTCATGCAAATAAGAATGATAAAGAAAAATACGATGAATTAAACATAATTCTAACTACAAAAAATAATGAATTATTGTCAATTAATCAAGAAATCAAGTTTATAGAGGAAAAAATTAATAATACTAATATTGAACTTGATAAAAATAATGAAATGCTTGAACTTAAAAATAACACTCTAAATGATACTGACACTGAAATAGAAGCAGCAAAGGCACAAATAAAACTTTTAGAAGATGAGTGTAATAAGTTAAAAGAAAACTTAGATGAAAGTCAAAAGAAATATGATTTACATAAAACAAATTTTTCTAAAAAACAAGAAATTATTAATAATTCTCAAGTAGAATTAAATAATATTAATAAAAAAATAACTGAAGGTCTAGATGATGAATATGGTCTAAATATAAAGATTGAAAAGCTTACTTCTAAAATAGAAGAAATATCAACTCGTTTATGGGAAGACTATGAGATGAATTATGCTATGGCATTATCTTTTAAAAATGAGGATGTTAGCTTCACAAGAATTAACAGTGATGTTTCATCTATAAGAAAGGCTATAAAAAATCTTGGTGATGTAAATGTTAATGCTATCAAGGAATACAAAGAAGTTAAGGAAAGATATGATTTCTTATCAAAGCAAAAACAAGATTTAATTGATGCTAAAAATCAGTTAAATGATGTTATAAAAGAGCTTGAAATAAAAATGAGAGATCAATTTGTTGAGGAATTTGGAAAAATAAGAGTTATATTTAATCAGGTATTTTCAGACTTGTTTAATGGTGGTAAAGCTGATGTTTATCTAGAAGATGAAAATGATGCATTGAATAGTGCTATAGAAATTGCAGCTCAGCCACCTGGTAAAAAACTAAGTAAAATATCACTTTTATCTGGTGGTGAAAAAGCATTAACTGCAATAGCTCTTTTATTTTCAATACTTCAAACTAAACCAACATCATTTTGTATACTTGACGAGATAGAGGCAGCACTAGATGATATAAATGTTTATAGATTTTCAAGGTATTTAAAAGAATTTTCAAAGGATACACAATTTTTATGTATCACTCACAGAAAAGGTACAATGGAAAACGCTGATACCTTGTATGGAACAACTATGGAAGAGAAGGGTGTTACTAAATTAGTGTCAATGAAACTATCAGAAATTGAATAAAATTGTAAGGTATAAATTTTCCAAACAGTTTTATAACATAGGAGGTTAATATGTTTAAGAAGTTTTTTGGATTTGGCAAGAAAGATAAAGAAGAAAAAAAAGTTGATGAAATTAATGAGGAACTAGAAGAATTAATAGAAGATTTAGATGATGAAATAGAAGAAGACTTCGAAAGAATTAGTGAGGAGGAAATTCTTAAAGAACTTGAAAGTGTAAATTCTAATGATGAAGATACTCAAATAGAAACTGTTTTAGAGCTTGAAGAGATTGAAAAGCCTGAAAAGTCTGAACCAAAGGAAGAAAAAAAAGGATTCTTTGCTAAAATTAGAGAAGGTCTAGCTAAAACAAAGGAAAGCTTTACAGAGCAATTTAATAATGTTTTTCATCTTTATAAAAAAATTGATGATGAATTTTTAGATGAAATAGAAGAAATTCTAATATCTGCTGACATGGGTGTTGAGCTTACAATGGATATTATTGATTATATCAAAGAAGAAGTAAAGAAAAATAAACTAGAAGATCCTAATGAAATCAAAGGTGTAATTAAAAGATACTTAGTAGATATGCTAAAATCAACTAAAGGCGTTGAGGATATAGCTGAAAAACAAAAGATAATTATGATAGTTGGTGTAAATGGAGTTGGTAAAACAACATCAATTGGTAAGCTATCATACAGATTGAAAAGCAGTGGAAAAAGTGTTATTGTTGCTGCTGGAGATACTTTTAGAGCAGCTGCAATTGAACAACTTGAAGAATGGTGCAATAGAGCAAAGGTTGATATAGTTGCAAGTGAGCAAGGGTCAGATCCAGGCTCTATAGTATATGATGCAATACAAGCAGCAAGAGCACGTAAAACAGATGTACTGATTTGTGATACTGCAGGTAGACTTCATAACAAAGTAAATCTTATGAATGAGCTTACAAAAATATTTAAAATTATAGAAAAAGAATATTCGTCAGCACAAAAAGAGGTTTTATTAGTTATTGACGCTAATACAGGTCAAAATGGTTTAATTCAAGCAAAATTATTCAAAGAATCATGTTCAATTGACGGAATAATATTAACGAAGCTTGATAGTACTGCAAAAGGTGGAATTGTATTCCCGATAGTTAAAGAATTAAATGTTCCAATTAAATACATCGGTGTTGGAGAAAAAATAGACGACCTACAGGTATTCGATGCAGAGATGTTTGTAGATGCGATTTTTGAATAGGAAAAACTTTACTGAATAAAAAACTTGAATAATATTCAAGTTTTTTTATTCAAAAATATCTTGAATGTGACGTAACGTAATGTACTATAATATAGGAAGGAGGTGTAAATATGGAAAAATACAAAGCGATACCAGAAGGATATATGACAGTTGGCGAGGTTGCAAAGAAAATGGGTGTCACCGTCCGTACCTTGCAATACTACGACAATGAAGGTCTGCTTTCGCCATCGTCAGAGAGTGAAGGTGGCCGTAGGCTTTATACAGACAAGGATGTGATTAATCTATATCAAATTCTATCACTGAAACATCTGGGGTTTTCATTGGATGATATAAAAAATCGTTTGATCTCTCTTGATACCCCCACCGATGTTGTAGAGGCACTTACGGAACAAGCCGCTGATATAAGGGAAAAGATGGAATCTCTGTCAGAATCCCTAAAAGAGATAGAAACGTTGCAAGAGGAAGTACTGCAAATGAAATTGGTGGATTTCAAGAAATACGCTGATATTATCGTAAATCTACAAATGAAAAATGAGTTCTACTGGATTATAAAGCATTTTGACGATAAGACCTTTGACAATTTTCGGAGCCGCTTCGATAAAGATAGTGGCTTGGTAATGATGGAAACTTTCACACGCTTGCTCAATGAAGCGATACGACTTCAAAGAGATGATGTACCTCCCGAAAGTGAAAAGGGGCAAAACCTTGCCAAAGAGTTTTGGGAAATGCTTATGGAATTTACGGGCGGTGATATGAGTATGCTGTCCAAACTTATGGAGACTGAAAACTTTAATGGACCGGACAATGAATGGAAACAAAAACAAGCGATTGCTAACGCTTTTATCGAACCGGCTTTAGGAGCCTATTTTACGACATTGGGTTATAATCCGTTAGAGGAGGGAGCAAAATGAGCTACGCCATACAGATTGATAAGCTAAAGAAAAGTTATGGCGAACATACTGTACTGAAGGGCTTGAATTTCAATGTTGTAAAAGGTGAAATTTTTGCATTACTTGGCGTAAACGGCGCAGGCAAAACCACAGCCCTTGAATGTATCGAGAACTTACGAAAGTATGACAGCGGCAGTATCATGGTGAATGGTAGGATGGGTATTCAGTTGCAATCGGCGTCTCTCCCGGCCCATATCAAACCGATGGAAGCTGTGCAGTTATTTGCAAAGTGGAATAAAACTAAAATAGACTATTCTATGCTTGCTGCTCTTGGGATTAACGAGCTGACGAAAAAGCTGTACATAGATATGTCAACAGGGCAAAAGCGGCGTTTGCACCTTGCACTTGCCTTAATCAGTGACCCGGATATTGTATTCCTTGATGAGCCGACTGCTGGGCTTGATGTTGAAGGTAGAATATCGCTCCATAACCATATCCGAAAACTGAAAGCGCAGGGAAAAACAATCATTTTAGCCAGCCACGATATGGCGGAGGTTGAAAGCCTGTGTGACCGCATTGCTATTCTGAATAATGGCAATATTGTCTTTTTGGGTACTGTTGCAGAATTGACCTCAAAAATTGGCAAACGCTATATCCTTCGCATAGAGACGGCGCAAGGTGATGAAAATTTTGAATCTGACAACATCGGGGATACTATGCTGACTTTACTTGAAGATTTCAAACAACGTGGAATTGCCGTGTTGGACATTAAAATAGATAGGGGAACGCTTGAACAGCATTTTATTGACATAGCAAGGGGGTATAGTGAATGAGTGCGTTTTTGTACGGAGTAGCATTGCAATGGAAACTGGATATACGGAGCAAATCACTGTTGATTACTTGTTATGTGGTTCCTCTCTTATTCTTTGCAGTTATGGGCAGGATATTTACATCCATAAACCCAGAGGCCAAGTATACGCTTATACAATCTATGACTGTGCTAGGCGTATCAACTGGCGCGCTGATAGGTTTGCCACCTTCCCTTGTAGAGATATACGGAAGCGATATAAAGAAAGTGTACAAGGCCAATGGAGTACCATTGTATCTTGGTCTAGTTTCGATGTTTTTGTCAGCTTTTATTCATCTATTGATTATGTGCGCGATAATATACATCGTCGCTCCTATTGCTTTTGATGCAACACCACCGGCAAGTCTGCCGTTGTATTTTGGCTCACTAGCAATTTTTATTTTGGTATCATTAAGTATTGGAAGTGTCTTGGGGCTATCAGTAAAAAACCAAGCAAAACTTACCATGATTTCACAAGTGATATTTCTACCATCTATTATGCTTTCGGGGATTATGTTTTCAGTTAATTTACTCCCTAGGTTTTTTAAAATTGTGGGTAAAATATTCCCAGCGACTTGGGGATATAAATTGATGGTGGACTACAGTTTTTATTTTGGCAACCTGTGGCCTTTAGTGGCTATCCTCTTAGCTTCGGCTATACTATGCGGTTTTTTGTTGAAAAGACTGCAATCAGAATAATGATCTAGTCACAACATAGCCATCAGCTTAATTTTATGTGTTTTATGCACCTTAAAATATTTGTTTTAAGGTGCTTTTTGTGTTATTATACAATTAATTGAAAATATGTTTTATAATAAATTTGAATCCAGTAAGAAAAATTTTATGTAAAAAAATTACTAAAAATGCCATGTATAGCTATATTTATAATGAGAAAAATATTATTTAATGATAAAGGAGATAAGGTTGAAAGAAATGAAAAATAATGAAAGGATAGGCCCCGAGCCCATGCGCAAAAATTTTGTCTTTCTGAAAAGAAAGACTTGGGTTCTTGTGAAATAGAGGCATGTGCATAACTATGGAATTAAAATTCGTTTAGAAAATAAGGATGAATTTAGAACTGTTGAGGAATTAACACGTGAAGCCTTTTGGAATATTCATGTTCTAGGCTGTGATGAGCATTTTTATTTACATAATTTAAGAAATAGCGATGCATTTATTAAAGAATTAGATTTTGTCGCTCTGTATGAAAATAAAATAGTTGGACATATTGCATATAGTAAGGCCAATATAGTTGATAATGCAGATAATCTGCATAATGCAAATAATAAGCATAATGTAATAATGTTTGGTCCTATTAGTGTGCTTCCAGAGTATCAAAGTAATGGTATTGGAAGTGCGCTTATTAAGCGTTCGTTAGAAGTAGCAAAATCCTTGGGATATAAAGCTGTTTTAATATATGGTGATCCTAGATACTATAGTAAGGAAGAGTTCAAAATATTGTCAAGTTTAAAGTATTAAATTATAATAGCATTAACGGGTTTTTGGAGGTAAAAATTTTGAGAACAAAACTAATTGACAGAAAATTACCTAATTATTCTAGGGGTGAAGAAATATTTAATATGGTTTCACATATAGTAGGTGGGGCTATAGGTGTTGTAGTGCTTGTATTATGTGTAATTGTGGCAGCGCTTAATAATAATGTTTATGGTATAGTTACTTCAGTAATTTATGGTTCATCCATGATTTTATTATATACAATTTCAAGTATTTATCATGGATTAAGACCAGGTACTGGTAAAAAAGTTTTTCAAGTACTTGATCATTGCACAATTTATATATTGATTGCTGGAACTTATACGCCTATATTATTAAGTGCGATTAGAGTTGTGAATCCAGTTGTTGCGTGGACTTTGTTTGGTATAGAATGGGGCCTTACAGCATTTGCTATTACTTTAACAGCAATAGATTTAAAAAAATTCGGAATTTTTTCAATGACTTGTTATATTGCTATGGGGTGGGCTGTTATAGCTGTATATAAAATTGCTATTGAGGCATTAACCTTAGAGGGTTTTATTTTATTATTTATTGGTGGGGTTTTATACACAATTGGCGCTGTAACCTATGGTATTGGAAAACGAAAAAAATACATGCATAATATTTTTCACGTATTTGTTTTATTAGGTAGCTTTTTTCATTTTTTAAGCATAATATTTTACTGTTTATAGCAAAGTGTTACAATAATTATTTATTTAATACGGAAAGGGATACTATATATGTTAAATTATAAAAATGCAGACATTAGTGATATTGATATAATATACAAATTGTCTAAAGAAAATATTGATATGTATGAGGATATTACAAAGATAAATTATAAAAAAGTATTAGATTGGGTGAAGAAGAAAATTCAAGATAATATAATCTCATATAAAGCAATTTATTATAATGGAGAAAAGGTTGGATTTTTTAATTTTCATGAGGAAAATAATAAGCTAGAAATTGATGATTTATACATATATGAAATGTACAGAAATAAAGGAGTAGGTACAAAGATTATAAAGGATTGTATCAAAGAATCGCATGAAAAAAATATTCCTATTTTTCTATATGTATTTTCAAAAAATACAAAAGCAGTTTCATTGTATACAAGACTAGGATTTGAGATAACTGAAATAATAAAAGATACTCGTTATATCATGGAAAGAGATGTAGAAAATTAAGTAAAAATATTTATATATTATAAGGTGATTTAATGGCAAAAGTAAAATTGAAAGTTATAGAAAGCAATTGTAGATGCGGTTATTGTAATGCAGGAGATGAGTACATAGTTGAAGATTTATGTCCACCAATTTGTCATGAACTATGGAATTGTATGTATCCTTTTGTTTATACTTTGCAAAATGGTGGTATGTTAGACTATGGTGATAAAAAAGCACCTATGTTTGATGTTAAATGTCCAGATGAAGGAAGAGTAGTGATACATGGAGAAAGAATATAAAAGGATAAAGCATACCTTTGAACCTATTTATAATAAGGATTCTAAAATATTAATATTAGGTAGTCTACCTTCTGTTAAATCAAGGGAAGAAGGTTTTTATTATGGACATCCTCGTAATAGGTTTTGGTCGGTTTTATCATCAATTTATAATTCAAAAATTCCTAATACAATTAATGAAAAAATCATGATGTTAATAAATAACAATATTGCAATATGGGATGTTATTGAAAGCTGTGATATTATAGGCTCTAGCGATAGTAGTATAAAAAATGTTATACCAGCGGATTTAAGTAAAGTACTAAATAATAGCAATATTCAAAATATATATGCTAACGGAAAAACATCAAGCAAGCTATATAAAAAGTATAGTGAGAAAAATACAGGTATCAAGATTATTGAACTACCATCAACAAGCCCAGCAAATGCAACATATACACTTGATAGGTTAATAGAAACGTGGAAAGTTATATTAAAAGAATAAAGCGTGAAAAGTGTGAAATAAAAAAACCTTTCACACTATAAAATTATTGTGACGTCGTGAAACGGCGTAATGAGGTAATTATGCACTATAAAGAAGTTAAAGGAATATTATCAACTCAAAACGGCATGAATCTGTACAGAGGATGTACTCATGGATGTATATACTGTGATTCAAGAAGTAAATGCTACAATATGGATCATGATTTTGAAGATATTGAGATAAAGTCTAATGCAATCCTGTTATTAGAGGATGCATTAAAACGAAAAAGAAAAAAATATATGATTGGTACTGGAAGTATGTCTGATTCGTATATTCATCTAGAGGAAAAGTTAGGACATACTAGAAGGTGTCTCGAACTTATTGAAAGATATGGCTTTGGACTTAGTATTCAGACTAAATCTGATAGGATTTTACGAGATCTTGATTTGCTCAAGAAAATTAATGAAAAAACAAAATGCGTAGTTCAAATGACTTTAACTACTTATGATGAAGAACTATGCAAAATCTTAGAGCCTAATGTTTGTACAACCTATAGACGCTTTGAAGTCTTAAAAATTATGAGAGATAACGGTATACCAACAGTTGTATGGTTAGATCCAATCTTACCTTTTATAAATGATACAAAGGAAAATTTGTTAGGTATATTAAATTATTGTATAGAAGCTAAAGTTCATGGTATATTATGTTTTGGCATGGGATTGACGCTAAGAGAAGGCAATAGAGAGTATTTTTATAAGAAACTAGATGAACATTTTCCAGGTCTAAAGGAGAAATATCATCAAAAATATGGTTATTCATATGAAATTAATAGTGATAAAAATGATGAATTAATGATATTATTTAAAGAGATATGTAAGAAAAATAATATTGAATATAATGTAAATAAGGTGTTTGGTTACTTACACGAATTTGAGGATAAAAATGCTAATAAACAGATAAGTTTATTTGAGGGTCTATAAATGAAGCTAAGGGATGAAATTATAAAATTTAAACCATATGATGAGCAGGAAGAAAAGGAAAAGGAACTAATAATTAAATATATAGATTCATTTGATGATATATTTACTAGAGAAAATGAATTAGCGCATTTAACCGCATCATGCTGGATTGTTAATAAAGAAAAAACAAAAGTTTTAATGATATATCATAATATATATAAGGCATGGTCTTGGGTAGGCGGGCATGCTGATGGAGAGTTTGATTTGCTTCAGGTAGCGTTAAGAGAAACTTTTGAAGAAACTGGTATTAATAATGCAATACCTCTGTCAAATGACATTTTTTCGCTTGAGATTATCGGTGTTGATGGACATGTTAAGCATGGTAAATATGTCGGTACACATTTACACCTTAATATAACATATTTATTGGAAGCAGATGAAAATGAAACACTAATAATTAAACCCGATGAAAATAGTGGAGTTAAATGGATTGATTTAGAAGAATGTGTAAACTTATGTCCGGAACCACATATGAAAAAAATTTATAAAAAATTAAATGAAAAATTAAAAGCATTTAATTAATTTTAAATTAATAAAATTATGTTATTATTTTATTAATGACGTGAATATTTTCAGGAGGGTAACAATATGCAAATGGAATTAAATAATTTGTCTAAAATAAATCTTTTAGGCTTAAGTGATTTACCAGATGATAATTCACCTGTTTTTCAAAACGCTAAAAAATTTATTGAAATGCAACAATTATATAATGCTGCTATAAAAGAAATTTCTACAAAACTAGAGATTTTAAATGAGGAATTTCAAGTTAAATATGATTATAATCCGATTCATCATATTGAATCTCGTCTAAAGTCCGCTAAAAGTATACTTGGTAAATTAGACAAAAAGAATTTACCATTAAGCTTTGAATCTATACAAGATAATATTTTGGATATAGCTGGTATTCGTGTAATCTGTAACTATATTGATGATATATACAAAATAGAGGATTTTTTAGCTAGACAAGATGATGTTAAAATAATCCGTATAAGAGATTATATAAAAGAACCGAAGGAAAATGGCTATAGAAGCCTTCACATTATATTACAAATTCCTATATATTTATCTAATAGAACTGAGCTTATGCCAGTAGAAATTCAAATTAGAACAATCGCAATGGATTTTTGGGCAAGTCTTGAACATCATTTAAAATATAAATCGAAAAACGATGTTCCACAATATCTTAAGGAAAGACTGACAAATTGTTCAGATGTTATAACTAAGTTAGATGAAGAAATGCAGCTTATTCATAAGGAAGTAAATAAATAATTTATACTAATGAGGAAGTGTCATAATGTCAATAGAAAAAGCTAGAGAATATTTAAAAAAATTTAATTTGGAGAGTAGAGTGCTTGAATTTGATGTATCGAGTGCAACTGTTGAATTAGCGGCCATAGCGGTTGGTTGCAAACCGCAAAGAATTGCGAAATCATTGTCATTTAAAGTAGGAGATAAAAGTATTTTAATAGTAACAGCGGGGGATGCCAAAATTGATAATCCAAAGTATAAATCTAAATTTAGTACAAAGGCTAAAATGCTAACAAGGGATGAGTTATTAGAAACAGTAGGGCATGATATTGGCGGAGTATGTCCATTTGGCATAAAAGATGGAGTAGATGTTTATCTTGACGAATCTCTTAAAAGATTTACTACTGTTTTTCCTGCCTGCGGAAGTGCTAATAGTGCAATTGAGCTTACAATAGATGAGTTAGAAAAATACTCAAACTTTAAAGAATGGGTAAATGTTTGTACAATTAGAGAGTAATATAATTTATATAAAGGAGTATAGAATATTATGAAAGTATTGGTTTTAGGCGGCACAAGATTTTTTGGCGTGCATATGGTTCGTGAATTTTTAAGGCAAGGTGATGAGGCAACAATTGCGACTAGAGGACTAACAAAAGATAATTTCGGTGATAATGTCAAAAGAGTTAAAATTGAACGCTCAAGTGATGAAAGCTTAGCAAATGCTTTTTTAGGTAAAACTTATGACGTTGTTTGTGATAATATTTCATATTGCTCAAATGACGTAAAGGCTCTATTAGAAAATGTCAAATGCAAAAGGTACATAATGACATCATCCGCTTCAGTATATGATTTTAAATTGGATTTAAAAGAGAATGATTTTGATCCATTTACTAATGAGTTAAAATGGTGTACAAGAGATGAATTTACATATGATGAAATCAAAAGGCAAGCTGAAACAGCAATATTTAGGCATTATACTAATCAAAATGCTGCTGCTGTGCGCTTCCCTTATGTTATAGGAAATGATGATTATACAAAAAGACTTTATTTTTATGTAGATCATATTGTTAATTCTAAACCTATGCACATTGATAATTTTGATGAACAAATTTCTTTTATTCGATCAGATGATGCTGGTAAATTTCTTGTTTATTTAGCTAAATCTAACTATACAGGTACTATAAATGCTAGTGCTGAAGGAACAATTTCTATAAAAGAAATAATTGATTATGTTGAAAATAAAACAGGAATAAAGGCTATATATGATGAAGATGCCGAAAAAGCACTTTACAATGGAACTCCATCATTTTATTTAAATACAGAAAAAGCAAATAGTATTGGATATAAATTTTTACCTCTAAAATCTTGGATTTTTGAACTGTTAGATGAATTTATTATTTGCGCAAAAACGAAACAATATTAAAAATAAGATAGAGGATGAATAATGAAAATTGATTTTTACTATTGGTCGGCACAATGTCCAATAAATTACGAAACACTTAGTTTGTTAGATAAATATAAAGATAAGATTGATATACGTACATATAACGTTGAAAAAGACTTTGATTTAGCCAAAAGTGTAAAAATGTTTTTTCCATTCTTGACAGTATTAAATGATGAAGAAAGATTTAGAGCACCATTAAAATCAAGTCTTTTAGATAAACTGCTAAACAATGAAAAATGTGTAGAAAAACCATATATTATTGATTTTGGGAAAGAAAAATATAAAGGAGATATTATACCTTTAACTAAAGACAATATTTATATGGTATCTAAAAAATGTACACTGTCTGATAGTGTTTGTAGTTGTGATAAAAAGGCTTTGTTTTTATCAAAATACTGTGATGAAATATTTGGTTATCTCAATGTTGAAAATGATAATGTACTAGGTGGAGCTGAATATATTCCATCTAAATATGTTCCGTATAATATACCAAAAAATGATGATTATGCATTTTTAACTTGTTTATATCATTCATCTACAGATTATGATTATAAATATTATCCACTTCTTGAGCTTGAAAAATATTTAAAAAATAAATATTCTAAGATATATGCTATAACAGATGAAATAGGTACATTCCCAAATGGTAATTTGCAGTGGTTTCTAGAGCAAGGCTACATTGATGAGGGTGTTATATCTGAGGAAAAGGGGTATTGTAAGTTACATCTAGTAAGTAAAAAACTGGATATTTGACAATGTTGAAGATTAAATAATTAGAAGTTATACTATAAATTATCAACGCTTTTACTAATTTTTGTTTATTAATAAATTTTGGGGTTTTTAATTACTTCATATATATGATATAATTAAAAATTGCTATAACATATGCAAAAATTTAGGAGAGATAATGAATAAATTAAATACCGAGAGATTGATTATTAGAAGATTTGAAGAAAATGATTGGCGAGATTTATTTGAATACTTGTCTGATGATGAAGTTGTGAAATTTGAGCCTTATGAAGCTTTTAATCAAGAACAAGCTAAAGAGGAAACAATTTATAGAATAACTGATAATGCTTTTTATGCAGTATGCTTGAAGGACAATGGAAAGCTTATAGGAAACATATATTTTTGTAAGGGTAACTTTGATACTTTTGAGTTAGGATATGTTTTTAATAAAAATTATCAAAAATTAGGTTATGCAACTGAAAGTATAAAAGCTTTACTTGATTATGCGTTTACTATATTAGGTGTTAGGCGGGTAGTTGCAAAATGTAATCCATTGAATACTTCTTCATGGAAATTGTTAGAACGTTTAAAATTAAGACGTGAAGGACATTTTTTAAAAGCAGTAAATTTTGAAAAAGACAAAGATAAAAACAATCAGCCTATATGGCATGATACATATCAATATGCAATTTTAGCTGAAGAATGGTTAAAATTAGTTTAATTAAAGGAGTGAGATTTTTTTATATGCTAAGATTATTTATGTTTGCATAGCAAAGGCTAATGCAGAATAATTAATAATTAGCCTTTGCTATTCCTAAAATAACAATTATCTTAGGAGGGCAAAATGAGCTATATTAAAGCAAATAATATACTGCCGGATGAACTGGTAGAATTAATACAAGAATACATTGACGGAGAATACATATACATACCTAAAAAGGAATCTAATAAAAAGTCTTGGGGCAGTAATACTAGCACTAAGCAAGAATTAAAATATAGAAATGACAACATATATAGTGATTATGTTAATGGATTTAAAATGGATGAATTAACTGCAAAGTATTTCCTATCAATTAAAAGTATTCAAAGAATTATATATGATAAAAGAAAATCAGTTTAAAATAAAATAAGTCAATATGTAATACTAATCTCTTATTAAATCGGGATAAGTATAGAGCATATTGACTTATTTTTATTTCATAATAAACAATGAGGTTTTTTATTAATGATTTTTATTATACAATATGATTTATATATTTAGATTGGAGAAAAAGATGAGTATAGAGTTAGAAAAAATGAGTGAATTTTTTACTGCCAGAGTAAATGATTATGACGAACATATGATAAATAATGTTGAAGGTTGCAAAGAAGGATATATAAAAATGTCAGAACTTTTACCTGAATACACTGAAAAACTTCTTGATCTAGGATGTGGAACTGGTCTTGAACTTGAAGAAATATTTAAAAAGTATCCTAATATTCAGGTAACAGGAATAGACTTAACAAAAACAATGCTGGATAAATTAAAAGAGAAGTATTATGATAAGGATATAACTTTAATAAATGCAAGCTATTTTGATTGTGATTTAGGTTTTGAAAAATATGATGCAGCTATATCTTTTCAAACGATGCATCATTTTTCGAACGAAGATAAGCTAAAGTTATATAAAAATATCTGTGACTCGCTAAAGCCAAATGGTGTATATATAGAATGTGATTATATGGTAATAAATCAGGAAGACGAGGATTTTTATTTTAGTGAAATGAAAAGATTTAGGGAGGAACAAAATCTAAATGATAACGAATTTTATCATTATGACACTCCCTGCACTATTGATAATCAAATAAAAATATTTAAAAATGCTGGTTTTAAAACTGCTAAAGATGTTTGGCGAGTAGAGAATACAACAATTATAGTTACACAAAAATAGAAAAGTGAGGTAAAAATGGACAATATATTATATAGAGAAATTAAAATAGAAGAATTGAATATAAAACTCTTTAGTAAGTTTGATCGTCATCAAGATGTAAAAAAATGTTGGCGAAAAATTGACGGTGAGTGGGTTTTAAAGGATATAGCATTTGTTGAAGTATGGGATGAGGAAGAATATGAGTATCTAGTAAAATGTCTTATAAATACAATAAAGACAGGTGGAAGTGTTTATGGAGCATTTAAAAATGATTATTTGATTGGTTTTGCCTCACTAGAAAATGAGAAGTTTGGTACTGAAAATCAATATTTACAGTTATCTAGTATACATACTTCTTTTGAAAGTAGAGGTTATGGAGTAGGGAAAAAACTGTTTAATATAATGATTGATGAAGCAAGAAAAAGAAATGCTAAGAAAATGTATATTTCAGCACATTCATCAGAAGAATCTCAAGCCTTTTACAAAAAAATAGATTGTAAAGAAGCGGCAGAATATAATAAAAAACTGGTTGAGCTAGAACCATGTGATTGTCAATTAGAATATGAATTATTCTAAAAATAAAATCCAATAGAATAAACAACAGAACATAGATTAGTTTAGTAAACTATATCTATGTTCTATTGTTTTAATTAATCTAAATTTAATTTGATAAATTGGTAAATTCTGATATAATTATAACAATTAGCATGAAAAATGTTTTCAAAATTGGAGGATTTCTATGAATCATATTGTAGGTAATATTGACATAAAAACTGATAGGTTACTGTTAAGGCAACTTAAGGAAAGTGATTTAGAAGGCTTTTTTAAAATTTTTTCGGATCCAACTGTAGTTAAAAACTATATATGCGAAGGGCTTCAATGCAAGGAAAGCGTGAAAGCATTTTTACATAAAACTTACGAATATTCGAAAGAAAACCCATGTTATTTTTGGGTAATTGAGTTTGATACTAAAATGATAGGTTTTATAAACCTATGTGATCATGTTGAAGCTTTTAGTCGATGTGAGGTAGGTTTTTGCATAGATGATGATTATAGAGGTAAAGGGTATGCTTCAGAAGCATTAAGTGGAGTTTTGAACTTTTTAACCAATATTGTTGGATACAATAAGGTTTCTGCAGCACATTTTATGGATAATAATGCAAGTGGTAATGTGATGAAAAAAGCAAATATGACTTATGAAGGTGAAAGAAAGTCTGAAGTTTTTTATCAAGGAAAATTTATTGATTGTGAATATTATTACTATTTAAAAAATAATATAAATTAAAAAATATGCACAAAAACATTAAAAAAAAGAGTATTATGAGAGCTACCTATTGGATTATTTGTACTTAATATTTAGTTTAACAACATATTTTATCATAGGCTTATTAGTATTTAATTATCGCAGTAAAAAGGTATTTTAGGACAATATTAAAAGGAGGAGTGCTAATGAACATGTTTCCATATAAAATTCTTAAGTTTATTATTATGTTATTATGCCTATTTGCAATTTTATTTATGGCTGGAGGAATGATGATGTATATGCCCTTAATATATATATCTTTCATACCTCTTTTATCTGCTTTAATTTTTATGCTTAAAAAGTGTAAATGCCCACACTGTGGAAAGTTTGAAAATATTGATAGATTAATGTATGCAAGAAAACATGTGTTTCATTGTAGAAACTGTGGAAAAATTATAGAAATTGAATAAAATCATTTATTAATGAACTAAGGAGTAATTATGATACACGTTAATGTTAGAGGAATTATAACAAGGGAACATAATAATCAAAAAGAGATAGTTGTACAATTAAGAAAAAAAGAAGGTAATCCTGAATGTTTTGAATTGCCTGGAGGACGAATAGAAGAATATGAATCAGTTACAGAGGCTTTAAGAAGAGAGATATTAGAAGAAACTGGACTTTATGTAACCTCTATTAAAAATGAAATAGAACAAGTATTTACGAAATCAGAAACATCATTATTTGAAGTACAATGCATAAAGCCATATGCTGCATATCAAACATTATTTGGACCTGTAGATTCATTTGGTTTGTATTTTTTATGTACGGCAGAGGGAGATTTTTTAGAAATTGGTGATGATACAGAAAAGGCTCACTGGGCGACAATACCTGAAATACAGAATTACATTAAACTTAACAAATTTTCTGATATAGATAAACCTGCAATGATAATGTATTTAAATGAACTAGATACAACATATATTTAATTGAACTATAATTTTTAATATATTTTGTAAAGGAGTGTATTATGAGATTAAAACACATAATTATTTTAGTTATTATTTTAAATTTAATGTTAATATCATCCTGTGTAAAGGATGATATTAAAAATGACGATGTTGATGAAAACTTAAAGCCTGTTATATATTTATATCCAGAACAAGAGTGTAAAGTAGAAGTTGCGTTAGATTATGATGGAGAACTAACATGTACATATCCTGAAAGTGATGGAGCTTGGGAAGTGTTAGCTAGACCTGATGGAACGCTTATTAATTTAGAAGATAATAAAGAATACTCATATTTATTTTGGGAAGGTATTATAGATACACAATATGATTTTTCAGAGGGTTTTGTTATTAAGGGTGAAGATACAAAAGACTTTTTACAAGAAAAGCTGTCATACATTGGATTAACTCCAATGGAATATAATGAATTTATAGTTTTTTGGTTACCAAAAATGAAGGATAATAAATATAATATAATTAGCTTTCAAGATGATATATACACAAATTCTGCAAAGCTGACAATAACTCCAGAACCAGACAGTTTGCTGAGAGTATTTATGGCTTATAAACCTCTTGATAATCCTATACAAGTTAAAGAGCAAAAGTTAGAACCGTTCAATCGTAATGGATTTACAGTTATTGAATGGGGAGGAAGTGAGATAAAACATAAATGAAAACATTGATTTTTAATAGCTCTCCAAGAAAATACGGAGATACAAATACTTTAATAAATAAAGTTTTATATAATCTTGAAGGTGAGTATAAAATTGAAAATGCTTATGATTGCAATATTATGCCTTGTACTAATTGCATCTTCGCTGTATTTTTCAGAGCTAATAATTCATTAAAAAATTACCAATAGTTTTAAAAAAACTATTGACAAAGTGTTGATTTTAATATAAAATCTCACTGTTAAGTAATTTACTTTACAGTAGGTGAAAGAAATGTTGGAGAAAAATTTATACTTTAGTGTATTGTACGATTATTATGGAAGCTTATTAAAGGAAAATCAAGCAATTGTTATTGATTTATACTACAATCAAGATTTAAGCTTAGGTGAGATAGCAGAAGAGTTGAATATATCAAGAGCTGGTATACATGATACATTAAAAAGAGCTGAAAAAAATCTAACAGAATTTGAGGAAAAACTCTCTTTGCATTCAAAATTGGAAAAATATTATGAATCAGCAGAGAAAATAATTGAGATATTAAACAAAATTGATGATGATAAATATAAAGATGAAGTAAATATTATTAGAAAAGAAGCTGAGAAAATATTAAATGAAGGGTAGGAAAGTACAATTATGTTTGAGAATTTGTCTGAAAAACTTCAAAATGCGTTAAAAGCTTTAAAGGGCAAAGGAAAACTTTCTGAAAAAGATATAGATTTAGCAATGAGAGAGGTCAAGCTTTCGTTGTTAGAGGCAGATGTTAACTTTAAGGTTGTTAAAAACTTTATAAATAAGGTTAAAGAGAGAGCAGTTGGTCATGAGGTTATGGAAAGCTTAACTCCTGGACAGCAGGTTGTTAAGATAGTTCATGAAGAATTAAAGGACATCATGGGTAGCCAAGAAAGCAAGCTTAAGTTTAATACAAATGGTATTACATACATTATGATGTGTGGTTTGCAAGGTGCTGGTAAGACTACAACTTCTGGTAAGCTTGCATTAAAGCTTAAAAAGGAAGGTAAAAGACCTTTACTTGTAGCTTGCGATATTTATAGACCTGCCGCTATTAAACAGCTTCAAGTTGTAGGTGAAGGAATCGATGTTCCTGTGTTTACAATGGGTGACAAGGAAAGTCCTGTAACTATAGCTAGAGAAGCAATGAAGCATGCTAATAAATTTAATAATGATGTAGTTATCATAGATACAGCTGGTAGACTTCATATAGATGAAGAATTAATGGATGAGTTGGTTAACGTTAAAAATGAAGTTAAACCAAATGAAATACTTTTAGTTCTTGATGCTATGACAGGTCAAGAGGCGGTTAAGGTTGCAGAAACCTTCAATGGATACCTTGATGTTTCAGGTGTTGTACTGTCTAAGGTAGACGGTGATGCTAGAGGTGGTGCTGCTTTATCAATTAAGAGTGTTGTAGATAAGCCAATAAAATTTGTAACAATTGGTGAGAAGATGGATCAGCTTGAAGTTTTCCACCCAGATAGAATGGCTTCAAGAATACTTGGAATGGGAGATATCTTATCGATTATTGACAAAGCACAAGCAGCTTTTGATGAGAAACAGGCTATTGAGCTTCAGAAGAAGATAAAAAATCAAGAGTTTAATTTTGATGACTTCTTAACCCAGCTACAACAAATGAAAAATATGGGACCACTTGATGATTTACTTGCAATGATTCCAGGTGCTAATTCTAAACAGCTTAAAGGCTTGAAGGTTGACGAGAAAGATATGAAACACACAGAAGCTATAATTCAGTCAATGACTAAAAGAGAAAGAGCTATGCCATCACTTATAAATGGCAGCAGAAGAAAAAGAATTGCAGCTGGAAGTGGTACTTCAGTTCAGGATGTTAATAGATTGTTAAAACAATTTGAAGATATGAAGAAAATGATGAAGCAATTTAGCTCAATGGAAAAAATGATGAAAAAAAGAGGCGGGGGCGGCAAATTTAAGTTTCCGTTCTAAAAAATTTAATTAGTAGATAAGGAATATTTCTTCCTTTATCATATATAAAAATAAAACTTAAGATAATTATAAGGAGGTGACAATAATGGCAGTAAAAATTAGATTAAAAAGAATGGGTTCTAAAAAGAAACCTTTTTACAGAATCGTTGTAGCTGATTCTCGTTCACCAAGAGATGGACGTTTCATAGAAGAAATAGGATACTACAATCCTGTAGTTGAGCCAAAAGTAGTTAAAATAGATGATGAAAAAGCTATAAAATGGTTAAATAATGGTGCAAAACCAACTGACACAGTAGGAATGTTATTCAAAACTAACGGTATTTTTGACAAAAGAGATGAAAACAAATAAGAGGAGAAAACAATGGGTGAATTAGTTGAATATTTAGCAAAATCACTGGTAGATAATCCTGATCTCGTTAAGGTAAAAGAAGTTGAAGGTAGCCAATCGCTTATCATTGAACTTAGCGTTGCTCCAGAAGATATGGGCAAGGTTATAGGTAAGCAAGGTAGAATAGCCAAAGCAATTAGAACCGTAGTTAAGGCAGCTGCTACTAAAGAAAATAAAAGAGTTATCGTTGAAATAATACAATAATTTTAAAATTATGTTGAAATAAACATATTTAGCAAATTGCTTTGTGTATTGCTAACAATTTGCTAACATTTAATCTTAGAGGCTTTTCATAGTTTTTCAAACTTTGAGAAGTTTCTTTTTTTGTTTAACTATCACGTGTTTTATAGACACAAATATTAAAAATTATGATGCTACAATAAATACAAGGAACAAAAAAAAGACCATTACGTCTAATTTAATATAAACAGAACAAATTATATTGGAGGTCTTAATTATGAAAATAAAAGTCTCAGGACTTATTTTGGCGGGAGCTTTGTTATTATCCTCACCGGTTCAAGCAGTTTATGCCAACACTCCGGATGCAGGTATAGCAGTTAAAACAATCAGCAATTTTTCAGAACATTGGGCAAACGAAGCAATACATATACTGTCTGAAAAAAATGCATTTCTTTACGATGAACAAAACCCTAGTTACGATATTGCAATTAAAAAAAGTGAGTTTGCAAAGATACTTTGTGTTGCTTTGGATATACAGATGAAATACATCACACAGCCTAATATAAAAGATTATTATGATGATATAGAGCCTACAGCGCCCTATGCTTCTTATGTAATTGATTTAGTTAATGCAAATATTTTTGAAGGTGAAGGCAGTTTTAATCCATATGACACCTTGAGCAGAGAAGAAATGATTGACTACTTTATGAGTGCATATAAATATAAAATGAGGGAAGATTATAAAATGATTAAGCTTGAAGCACCAAGTTTTGCGGATGCAGATAAAATCACTCCTAATTATAGCGGTAAAATTTCACAGGCTCAGTACTATAAGCTTATTTTAGGTAATGAAAATAATATGTTTGAGCCTCAAAGGGACGCAAGCAGAGCGGAAACTGCAACAGTTGCAGTTCGACTTTCCGATCTTATATATTTACAAAACTCTCAAATTACGGTTAACCCAGAGGTCATTGTCGGTGACAATTTAATAGAAATGAAAATCATAATAAAAAATGATTCAAAAAATGATATTTTAATAGAACACACTTCAGGTCAAAAATATGATTTTCAACTTCTTGATGCCGATAAAAATATATTGTGGACATGGTCTGCTAATAAGCTTTTCATTCAAGCATTAAACACAACAGAAATAAAAGCTGGTGAAACTATTGAATTCAGCGATGTTCTTTCCGGAGATGAGTATATAGCAATTAAAGATAAAATATTTTATTTTAATGGGTATATAACCGGTTCGGCAGATTTTATTAACCCGCTGGGCTATGAAATAAAGCTTAACAAATAAATTTTAATTTAATAGGTTATTAGTCTGTTAAGATAATATAATGATATCTAAATTCATAGACTATTATAAAAAAATTCACGCTAAACGGAATATTATAACTGATATTCCGTTTTTACATTTTGGAACATAATTAAAATGCTATATTAAGACAATATTATAAATTGATTAGTACGTATTACTATATAGTCTTTTTTGTTGATATTCATGTGAAATAATGTTAAAATATGTGAGAGTTATAGATTTTAGCTCTCTTTTTTATATAAAAATAAAGTTTGAACAAATGTAGATAATATAAACAGTACATAAGAATTAATTTATTGTTAATTAGAGGTAAACATGAAAGAGTATATTAAAGTTGGAAAAATAGTTAACACACATGGTGTAAAAGGTTGCATGAAGGTTTTAGCACTGACGGATGATTTAGAGAGATTTGATGAATTAGACTATGTGTATACAGAGATAGATAACAAGAAAAGAAAAATTAATAACGTTTGGTATAGAAAGGGAATGGTTTATTTAGAGCTTGAAGGTATCAATAATATGGATGATGCCATGAAGCTGAAGGAATCGTTTATATCAATTGAAGAGGGTCAACTTAGAGAATTACCTAACGATACCTACTATATATTTGAGCTTGAAGGACTTGAGGTTTACTCAACAGAGGGCGAATATATAGGAAAAATTAAAGAGGTATTCCAAACTGGTGCTAATGATGTATATGAAGTTAAAAGTAAAGTAAATACCTACTATATTCCAGCTATAAAGGATGTAGTAAAGGAAGTAAATATAAAAGATAAAAAAGTAATAATTAATGTAATAGAAGGACTGTTAGAGTGAAAAAAACACTTCACTCTATGCCACTATGTGGCATAATGGAGGATAGAATGAGAATAGATATAATTACACTTTTTCCAGAGATTATAGAAACATATACCAAAAACGGCATTATAGGAAGAGGAATAGAAAATAATTTACTTAATATTAATTATGTTAACTTAAGAGAGTTTTCAGAAGATAAACATAAAAAGGTGGACGATTATCCATATGGTGGGGGTCCAGGAATGCTGCTAAAGCCTGAGCCACTTTACAATGCTCTTACTCATATTAAAAGAGATAATAGCTATGTTATTTATCTTTCACCAAAAGGAAATTTATTTACTCAGCAAAAAGCAGCAGAATATGCAACATATGAGCACATCATATTTATAGTTGGCCATTACGAAGGTATTGATCAGCGTATAATCGATATGTTCGTAGATGAAGAGGTATCTATAGGAGATTATGTGCTTACAAGCGGTGAACTACCAGCACTTATTATGGCAGATGCTATAGGAAGATTGATTCCTGGGGTGCTTGGCTCTGAAGAATCAATAGTAGAAGAATCTCATAGCAGTAATTTACTAGAATATCCGCAGTATACAAGACCGGAGGAATTTATGGGTTATAGAGTACCTGAAATTATAATATCTGGCAATCATCAAAAGATAAAGGCATGGAGAGAATTGAAATCCATAGAATTAACCTTAGCTAGAAGAAGAGACAAGCTAAGTGATATAGATAAATCTGAAATTGATAAAAGATGTGAAAAATTAAATAAGATTATTAATAGGAAATAGTATTAAACAAAGAAGGTGCTAATAATTGTTTTTTTCAAAACGCAAGTTACAGAAGTATATAATTGATAGCTATGGAAATAAACCAGAAGTTACTTATTTTGCTGGAGATATAGATTTAATAAAAAATTATTATAATTATAAAAAGGATAGTAGCGAAAAATTTTTAATTGATGATATTACTTGGAATGACTTAAATATGGATGAAATATTTAAAAAAATTAATCGAGGCGTTTCTACTGCCGGAGAGCAGTATTTATATTATCAACTTAGAAATTGTACAAGTACTCAAAATGAGTTTGAAGAAAGAAGTAATTTAATTAATTATTTAAATGAAGATGTTAAGATAAGAAATAATTTGCAGAAGCACCTTGCTAATCTTGGCAGGTGTAGATTTGTTAACTTTGGTAAATTGTTTATTAAGAAAAATGAAAGCATAGCAGATCTTACTAAATACTTATTTTTCTTATTTTTATTTATATTAGGTTTGGTTTTATCTTTTTTTAATACAAAATTATTTATGCTAATGTTTCCGATACTTATTTTTAATACAACATACTATTTTAAATTAAAGAAAAAAATTGCTGCAGAATTATTTACTGTAAATTATGCTGTGAATACAATTAACTGTGCTAAAAAAATTAAAAATATGAACCTTGAACATATTGATAAATATTTATTAAATATGTATTCATCATTTAATAATGTGAAATCAATATTGAAAGTTAAATATTTATTTAATAGTGATGCAGATGATATTTATCAAATAATTTGTAGCTTTACTTTTATAGATTTAATATTTTATGAATTGATAAAAAATAAAATAAGAAAGTATAATGAAGATTTAGTTGTCATTTTTGAATCTATAGGAAAATTAAATGCTGCCATAGATGTAGCTTCATTTAGGCAATATAATAAATATTGCATACCAAATATTGATTTTGATATTAACAGTGAGGCAAAATTATGTGTTAAAGACATAGTCCATCCATTAATTAATAATTGTGTACCAAATAGCATAGACACTGAGAAAAGTATATTGATTACAGGGTCAAATGCTACAGGAAAATCAACATTTTTAAAAACAATTTTTATTAATGCAATACTAAGTCAAAGTATATGTACTTGTCTTGGAAGTGAATACAAAGCAACTTCATTTAAATTTTACACTTCAATGGCATTAAGGGACGATTTATTTGAAGGTGACAGCTACTATATAGCTGAAATTAAATCACTAAAGCGTATAATAAATAGTGCTGAAAACGGCGAAAGAATTATGTGCGCAGTTGATGAAGTTTTAAGGGGAACTAATACTGTAGAAAGAATAGCTGCATCAAGCGAGATATTAAATAGCTTAGCAACTAAAAATCTTATTTGTTTGGCAGCAACGCATGATATTGAACTTTGTCATATACTAAAAAATAAACTAGTTTCATATCATTTTACTGAGTACATAGAAAATAATGAAATGAAATTTGACTACAAAATTAAGTTAGGAAATGCTAAGACTAGAAATGCAATCAAACTATTAGAAATAATGGGTTATGATAAAAATACAGTAGATAGAGCAGATAACCTTGCTAAAACAATAGGCGAGCACGTCCTCCACCTTGATTTACCCGGCAATTTATTTGCTGACAAATAGAAAAAGTAGTGTCATATGATAAATTTTTCAAATTATCAACTTTTGTATATGTCTTAGGGTATATATTAATAGTTGTATTTAAAGCTATGTAATGTTTATTCCAATGGCTTTATTGGGTATTTGGGAGGTATATTAGAAACGTTATTAGGAGGTTTGCATACAGCATAATACTAAAAGTGATATAAGAGCAACAGTAGAATCCTTAATTTCATTTTTAGCGTGTGTTATCTATCACTTGAATTATTTGCTTAATATATGGACTGAAAATGTTATTAGAATAAATATAAACAAAAGGTGAACAGGCTTAATATGTTAGTGTATAATTCAAATTTATTTCAAAATAAAATTAAATTATAATGGCGAATGGAGATATATGAAAATGGATATTAGCTATGATAAGTTTATAATGACAGAAAATGAGATATATAAAAGTATAACAAACATATCTGTTCCAACAAGCAAAAATTTGGGAAATGAACAATTAACCATGGGCATAGATTGGCTATGTGACGGCTCTTCTAGTATACTTGATTTTGGTTGTGGCACAGGAAGTATGCTGTTTTCTTGTGCACTTCGAGGTGTAAAAATACTTAAAGGTATTGACTTGTCTGATGAAGCAATTAAGCTTTGTAATAATAGAGCTAAGCTTATGGAATTTGGCAATTATGAATTTATACATGGCAGTGTTTCCAAACTTGAAGAAATAAATTCAAATTCTATTGATGGTGTTATATTATCAAATACAATTGATAATATAAAACCGAGTGATGCAGTGGAACTTTTGAAGCAAGTTAAAAGAATACTCAAAGCTAGTGGTAAGGTGTTTGTTAAATTAAATCCATACATCACAGAGAAGCAAATTGAGGAATGGAATATTAAGGTTATTGAAAGCAATTTACTTGATGATGGATTAATGCTTTGGAATCAAACTACTGATGAGTGGAGAATTTTGCTTAGTAAATATTTCATGGAATGTGAATACATAGATATATATTTTCCAGAACATGAGCAATACAATCGTATGTTTTTAATGGTGAATCAAATACAGTGATGAGAGTAGAAATGGGTTATTATTTGGGATTTATATGTGACTATGGTTTAAGCTCAATTCGGAATAGATTAGTTAATAATAAAGAGTGTATAAATTTAATAAAAATTTTATAGAAAAAATAATGGAGTATAAGTGTGAAAAAAGAACTTCACACTTATGTGCCACTTTGTGGCATAATGGAGGACAAAATGAACGTTACATGCATATCTTCATCAAATATTCTGCATCAAAAGGAAGGTACATCATACAGAATATGTAAAATGATTAGTGATTCTTTAAAAAATATCAATGTTGATATTAATTTGAGTATTATCGAATTAAAAAATTACTGTTTATCTCCTTGTATTGGATGTGGAAAATGCTATGAAACAAAACGTTGTTCAATAGACGATAATTTTAATAATATATATAATAAGTTAGTTGATAGTGACATTGTTTTTATTGTGTCGCCACATTATGCTCCAATACCTGCAAAACTTAGTATGCTGCTCGAAAAAATGGAACAAATAACATTTTTACATTGGGGCAAGGATAATGCTTATAAATCAGAAATGTTTGGTAAAATTGCTGGCATTATTTCTCATGGTGGTGGTGCGAAATGGGCATTAAAAAGTTATAAACTTATGGTAAATGATACTATTGCAAATGCATTAGATACAATTCAGATAAAAGTAGTACCTTATAATGAAGATTGGAAAACAGGAATTTCTTTGCCAGTAAAAAACGTTATAATTTCAGATAATAATATATTTCCTATTCAAGAGTATGATTTTAATTATTTATATTCTGAAATTAAAAGCTACATAGAAAGCGTTATTGAATTTTACTTAAAATGTACCTCTTTGACTTAAAAATTCCATTATTTTGTTCATAGTTTGTATCCCTTTTTATTAAAAATTATTTGTAAAATAATATTAATATTGTTTAATAAAATTGTTTAATATTATTAGTAATATTAATACTTAATATTGTTGATTATATCATTTGTATGGTATAATTACTTTGTTCTAAAATTATATCAAGTATACATATTCTAACAAGTACGATTTTTAATTAAAGCAAGTATCTTTTGAGATACTATTGGGGAATTTAAGTAGATATTATGGTATTTGGTGTTACTCAAGCAACATTAACTAAACAATTAAGAATTTTAGAGGATTATGGAATGATTCAAAGAAAGATATGTGTAGAGGTTTCACCAAAAGTTGAATATTCACTGACTGAAATCGGAAAAGAATTTGTTCCAATACTTTAAGCAAAATGAGGATTTTGGATGTAAATATATGAATTATTTAAAGGACAATAAAGAGGTAAATTAATAATGCTGATAGAAATGATTAACATGATAAAGGAATATTTAATGTTAGGCTTGATTGTAGTTGGGATATTATGTGTATTGTATTTTATAGGATATTATTTTATTTATAAAAAATTATTTAATGGAAAAAAATATTTTAATTTTAAAAAATCTTTTATTATAGCTATTTTTATATCATATATTTTTCTTGTATTAGGTGCTACAATGCTTGGTAGGCTTCAGGACACTCTCGGGGGTATTAACCTAGAGTTGTTTAGTTCATACAAAAAAGCAATTTCTAGTTTTTCAATATTTTCATGGCGTGACATTATTCTAAATATAATCATGTTTATTCCTTTAGGTTTTTTGCTGCCACTGTTAAATAGAATATTCTATAAGTCGTATTTTACGTTATTATTAAGCTTTTGCTTTACACTTGGAATAGAAATAATACAACTTATAACTAAAATAGGAGCCTTTGATTTAGATGATATATTTAATAATTTTTTAGGCGCAATAATTGGGTACTGTGTTGTAATGACTATATTATCTGCTACTTCTGAAAATAAGCATAAAAAAAGAAATATTGCATTATACATAGTTCCTTTACTTTTAATAGTTACTATATTTTCAAGCTTTTTTATTAGTTATAATTTTAAATAAATTGATAATGTTATGTATTAACATACGTTTTATTAAATTAATAAAATAATTACAGTTAAAATTGTAAAATAAATTAAAAAAATGTTGCATTAGTAGATTTCTTATGCTATACTCTTAAAGGAGTATACGGCGGTCCTCTGTAACTAGCTTTGCATGAACGCTTAAAATGAAGGGAGGTATACATAAATGGACTTAATCAGATCAATTGAACAAGAACAATTAAAAAGTGAAATCGAATCATTCAACGTTGGTGATACTATAAAGGTACACTACAGAATTAAAGAGGGTAACAGAGAAAGAATTCAGGTTTTCGAAGGAATTGTTACTAAAAGACAAGGTGGAAGCAATAGAGAAACATTCACAGTAAGAAAAATTGCTTACGGTGTAGGTGTTGAAAGAACATTCCCAGTGCATTCACCAAGAATTGAAAAAATTGAAACAACAAGAAAAGGTAAAGTTAGACGTGCTAAATTGTTCTATCTTAGAGAAAGAACAGGTAGAGCTGCTAAAGTTAAAGAAAAAAGATCATATTAATGAGAATATCGAGAGCTTATGCTCTCGATTTTTTTTAAAGGAGATGACATAAGAGTGAAGATAAAATATTCTTTACTCTAGTGGCGTTATGGAGGAAATTATGAATGAATTAACTAAAAAACTTTCAAATATTTTGCGAATGAATTTAGCAAAAGATTTTACTTCAGTTTCATATGCAATTATGAAGGATGGAAAATTAATCGCAGCAGACGCTATAGGAACAAATGGAAGTCGTGAAAATGCTCCGTCTACTATTAATGACACTTACAATGTGGCTTCAGTTTCTAAGGTTATATGTGCACTTGCAGCTATGAAATTAGTAGAACAAGGTAAACTTGATTTAGACAAGCCGATATATAAATATCTTCCACGATTTAAAATGCTTGATGAAAGATATAAAAAAATAACAACTCGTCATTGCTTATGTCATACAAGTGGATTGCCAGGAACACAGTGGAAGGGGTTTTCTGTAACTGATGTAACAGCGGACGACTATTATGAGGTTGTTTACGAATATATGAAGCATAATTACCTTAAATCAGAGCCTGGTGAGTATGCTGTTTACTGTAATGATGGGTTTACTTTAGCTGAAATGGCTATAGCTGTAATCAGTGGTATGAGATACTCTAAATTTTGCGAAAAATATATAACCTCTGTTGTAGGTGCAAAATCTACTCAAACATCAGATTTATTAACAGGAGATAATACTCTTACAAAAGAAAAAAATAAGCCATATGAGCTTTTATACATACAGGGTGGAGCAGGATATACAACAAGTATGATTGACCTATGTAAAATAGGAAACATGATATTAAATCCAAATGACATGTTCAAAAAAGAAAGTATAGAGGAGATGGCAAAACCTCATGGTATATCTTTTATTCCGTCAGATGATAAAACATGTAATTATGGCTTAGGTTGGGATAATGTAAATTTCACAGATATTGATTATGATTTAGGAGAAGGTGTTTTGCTTAAAGGTGGTAATAGCTTTCAGTTTACAACTCAATTTTTTGTTATACCAAAATATAATGCAGTTTTAGCGATTTCTGAGACACATGATTGTAAAATAGACGTAAATGAAACAATTCTTCGTTTATTTGCTACTACAATGCTTGAGGAAGGTATAAATATCTATACAAAACATGCTAAAATTTCACAAGAAATGATTGACAAGTATGCCGGAACATATATTATTCCAAGCGGAATTTTAACTGCACATATGTATGGTGCAGTTTTAAATATAACACATGATACGACACGTGGAGATAGCAACGGAGCTTATAAAAATCTTAAGTTTAATGGTGAAGTGTTTGAGGGTGAAAATAACCAAACCTTTTATTTTGTTGAACATAATGATGAAGTATATTTGATGACAAATTACAGAGGAAAAAATATACCTTTAGCTCAAAAGGCAAAGCCTAAAAAGCCAATATCACAGGCTTGGGAAAATAGAATTAAAAAGGAATATGTTTGTGTTTCTACAAATCCATATGACTTAGTAATACATGAGCTTATGACTGGATTTAAGCTTGTAAAACTTAATGGCATTGATGGAATTTTAATTTCATCATTTTCTGGTCGTGGTGATGCTGATATATATGGTGTTTTTGAAGCAGCAGTTGCTCCGATTGATGATAATAAGGCTACAGGCTTTATCAATACACCTAATAATGCAAGTCGTGACCTTGTAACACTTTGCTTTGAAATGCATGATGATATTGAATATTGTCACACATCTTCATATCTATATCGTGATGTAGAATCAATTCCTACATACAATGGACAAGGATTCCATCAGGATAAAAAAATAAACTTAGTTTATAAGTTAGAAAATGAATTAAAAGAGCTTCCGGAGATTCCTAATGGAAGGCGTATATTAGTTCTTAAAAAGGATTTATCTGTTGATTATGATTCGTTATATGGCGGAGAATTTAAAGCAGTAAAAGAAGGTTATATTTCGTTTATATAAAAATATACCACAAAGACACTAAAATTGTTCTCTTTGTGGTAAGTTTTTTTGCTATTTTGCCTTGAATAATTTTTTGAGTGTTTGGAATAAATAGATTATATATAACAATATTGAAACAATATTATTAAACAATATTGAAGCAATTTTATTAAATAAAACGTTGACAAACAATCTGTAATATGGTAATTTTATACAAAATACTACTGCATAATTGTTTTGTCCCTATAGGGACTTTTTTTTCGACGGAAAGATAGAGGTGTATAATGAACATAAATTGGTATCCTGGTCATATGAAAAAGACTAAGGATTTATTGAAAGAAAATTTAAAATTAGTTGATTTAGTTATAGAGCTAATTGATGCTAGAATTCCTATAAGCAGTAAAAATCCAGATTTTGATGAGCTTTTTGTTAATAAAAAAAGAGTTTTAGTTATAAATAAGTATGATTTAGCAAACCCAAATTTAAATAAAGCTTGGGAAAATTACTACAAAAACTTAGGCTATTACACTGTTTTGTATAATTCAACAGACAACAAGGAACTTAAAAAAGTTGAAGCTGTTATTGAAGAGGCAACTGCTGATATAGTAGAAAGATATCGTAATAAAGGCATACAAAATAAAGTAATAAAAACAATGATTGTTGGTATACCTAATGTTGGTAAATCAACACTTATAAATTCTATCGCAAAGCGTAAGAGCGCTAAAACTGGCAACATGCCAGGTGTAACTAAAGGTAAACAATGGATAAGACTACCTAAAAACATTGATTTATTAGATACACCAGGTATTTTATGGCCTAAATTTATTAGTGAAGAAAATGCCTTGAATTTAGCATTTACAGGAGCTATTAAGGAAGAAGTTTTACAAATAGAAGAAATTGCTTATAGCTTTGTTGAAAAGATTGTTAAAGTAGATGAAAATGCACTAACTAACAGATATGGTATAGAGCTATCCGATAAAGCTATAGAAAATATTGATAACATAGCTAGAAAAAGAGGATGCATCTTAAATAAAAATGAAATCAATTATGAGCGAGTTAGCAGAATGATTTTAAGTGATTTTCAAGATGGTAAGCTAGGAAGAATTACATTAGAAAAACCCGATAATAATCATGATTATTATTTGAACTAAGAAGGTGTTAAAAATGCTTCAAATTGAAAATGAAATATATGAAAAAGGCTATAAATATATAGCTTGTATTGATGAGGTTGGAAGAGGTTGCTTGTCCGGTAGTGTTGTAACTTGTGCTATAATAATGCCAAAAGGACTTTTAATTGAAGGAGTAAATGATTCAAAAAAATTGACTCCTAAAAAAAGGGATAAGCTGTTTGATGAGATAGTTGATAATGCCATAGCTATAGGAATTGGTGTAATAGACTGTAAAATAATTGATGAAATAAATATAAAAAATGCAACTAAAATGGCTATGCTTCAAGCTATTTCTAATTTAAAAACAAAAGATGGACAAGGTATTAAGCCAGATTATCTGCTAATTGATGCAGAAAAGCTTGATACAGATATTCCTCAATCTAATATAATAAAGGGAGATGCAAGATGCCATGGCATAGCCGCTGCATCGATAATTGCAAAGGTCACTAGAGATAGGCAAATGATAGAGCTAGATGAGAAATATCCGGGGTATAATTTTAAGAGCAATAAAGGCTATGGAACAAAAGACCATGTTGAAGCTTTATTAAAATATGGACCTAAGGATATTCATAGAATGACATTTTTAAAAAAGATATTGGACAATAACGAGCAAATGACAATACTTAATTTTTGATGTATTAGCGTAAAAAAGGCACTTCACGCGTCTATTTTTGGTACCACTTTATAATGTGAGGATAATATGTATAAGGAAAATAAGGGGTTTTATTTTGAAGAGGTTGCAAGGAGATATTTAGTAGATAAAAAATATGTTATATTAGACATTAATTTTTTGTGTAAATTTGGAGAAATAGATATAATTGCATTAAAAGATGGTGTACTTGTTTTTATTGAGGTTAAGGGTAGAAAAAATATAGATTTTGGTTATCCAAGGGAATATGTTACTCCTATTAAAATCAAAAAAATTATAAGTACAGCTAATTATTATTTAATGAAGAAAAAATATGATAATATTCAATGTAGATTCGATATTGTAGAAATTATTAGCAATAGTAAAGAAATAAATCATATTGAAAATGCATTTGAAGTTTAATATATTAAGGGGGAATAGCGTGAAAAAAGAACTTCACGCTGGGAAAATATGTTATCAAAAGTTAAAGCATGTGTATTACAAGGGCTTGAAGGGTGTATAGTTGAAGTTGAAACAGATTTATCTAGCGGTTTGCCAGGTTTTAATATCGTTGGATTAGCAGATACTGCAATTAAAGAAGCTAAGGAAAGAGTGCGTTCATCTATAAAAAATAGTGGATATAGATTTCCTGTAAGTAAAATAACAATTAACTTAGCTCCTGCTAATTTGAAAAAAGAGGGGAGTCAAATGGATTTGCCTATTGCAGTTGGAGTGTTGTCTGCTAGTAAAATAATAAAAAACCAAATAGATGATATATGTTTTATTGGAGAATTATCTTTAGATGGTAAAATAACAAAAGTAGATGGCGCTTTGCCACTAGTAATAAGCTTAAGGAATTTTAATGTAAGAAAAGTTATTATTCCAATTGAAAATAAAGAGGAATGCGGTGTTATAGATAATATAGACATAATACCAGTTGATACATTAATAGATTTAGTTGATTATTTAAATGAAGAAATAGAAATACCTCCTTACAAGTCAATATATATGGACTCATTGTTAGAACATCAGTATGAAGAAGACTTTTCAGAGATAAAGGGACAAACTGCACTAAAAAGAGCAGTAGAAATTGCTGCTGCCGGAGGGCATAATCTTTTAATGCTTGGACCTCCGGGGTCTGGTAAAACAATGATTGCAAAGCGAATACCTACTATATTGCCTGACTTATCTTTTGAAGAATCATTAGAAGTTACAAACATATATAGTATATCAGGTGAAACAAGTGAGAATGGTCTAATGAAGAAAAGACCATTTAGAAGTCCACATCACACAGTATCAAGAGCTGCATTAGCGGGTGGCGGAAGAACTTCTAAGCCCGGAGAGGTTTCATTATCCCATTATGGAGTTTTATTTTTAGATGAGATGCCTGAATTTCCTAAAAGTGTATTAGAAGTTTTAAGGCAGCCAATGGAAGATGGGATGATTTCAGTCGCAAGAGCAAATAATACATATACTTATCCAGCAAAATTTATGCTTATAGGTTCTATGAATCCATGTCCTTGTGGTTTCTTAGGCGACCCTAAACACGAATGCTCCTGTAATCAAGGACAAATCAATAAATACTTAAGCAAGATATCAGGTCCGCTTCTTGATAGAATGGATATACAAATAGAAGTGTCTCCAGTTTACTACGAGGATTTAAATAGTAAGAATAAAGAAGAATCATCAAAAGAAATAAAAGAAAGAGTATTAAATGCAAGGCATATTCAAAGTAATAGATACAAAGGTTCAAATGTATATACTAATTCCCAGTTGACCTCAAAGCAAGTAGCAAAGTACTGCAAAATAGATAGTGACTCTGAAGCACTTTTGAAAATAGCCTTTGATAGCTTAGGGTTAAGCGCTAGAGCATACAATAAAATTTTAAAGGTTGCAAGGACTATAGCTGATTTAGAAAATAGTGAAAATATTTTGCAAAAGCATATTGCAGAAGCAATTCAGTACAGAACTTTAGATAGAAAGTATTGGAGGTAATAGCGTGAAAAAATACACTTCACAACGTGAAATGTATTTCACGATGGGAGGTTATTATGTCTGTTAATAATAAAATAGTTTTAGCTTGGTTAAGTTCAGAAAAAGGTATTGGAAATAGAACTATAACTAAGCTTATAGAGTATTTTGGTGAAGTAGAGGAAATTTGGCATAATTTAAATAAAGAAAGAAGAAATTTAGCATATATCAATGATTTTACAATAGACAGATTAATAAGTAAAAAGAATGATTTCGAAGAAAGACTACTAAATAGATTAAATAAAGAAAACGTAAAAGTAATTACAATGCTTGACGATGATTATCCAAAAAAATTAAAGAATATAATAAATCCTCCATGCATATTGTATTGCAAAGGTGATATAGATGTTCTAAATAATTTATCTATTGGTATTGTTGGTTCAAGAAAGGCTACTGATTATGGTAAATTTTGTGCCGATAAATTTGCAAGAGAATTATCTGACTTGGGAATAACAATAATTAGTGGATTAGCAAATGGGATAGATACTATTGCCCATAAAAGCGCAATAAAAGCAAAAGGTAAAACCATTGGAGTTATCGGTTGCGGAATAAATATTATTTACCCTCAAAAGAATAGAGAATTATACATGGAAATTGAAAATACTGGAGGTGCTGTAATTACAGAGTACCCTTTTGATATGGAGCCAATAGCGTCAAATTTTCCAAATCGCAATAGAATAATAAGTGGACTAAGCTCTGGAATTTTAGTTGTAGAAGCTCAGGAAAAAAGCGGTACACTTATCACAGTTAGCCATGCTGCTGAACAGGGTAAAGAAGTTTTTTCTATACCTGGTAACATAAACAGTATATTTAGTGTTGGTACAAATAAATTAATAAAAGATGGTGCTAAATTAGTAAGCAACGTTGACGATATAATAGAAGAATTACCTGAATTCAATAATTTAAGAGATAAATTTATAAAAAAAGAAATAAATTTTAATAGTTTAAATAAAATAGAACAAGATATAATTACACTTATTTCAGAGGGAGAGAAAAATTTTGATGAAATATCTTCTAAAATTAATTATCCTATAAGTGAAATTTTATGTAGTTTAACTATATTAGAAATGAAATCTATGATTATTCAAACAAGCGGTAAAAAATTTGTTCTTGCAAATTAGTTGATTTTAGTGTATACATTAATATGCAGAATAGGAGATAAGGTTGAAAGAAATATGAGAAATAATAGAATAAGAACCGAGTCCATGCTTGGTTTTTTATGGTATTTTGTTCAGATGGAGGCATGGACTTAGATATGGAAAAAAAATTAGTGATTGTTGAATCACCTGCAAAGGCTAAAACTATAGGAAAATTTTTAGGCAATAACTATACTGTTAAGGCTTCTGTTGGTCATGTTAGAGATTTGCCTAAAAGCAAACTAGGTATAAATATAGATAATAATTTTGAACCTGATTACATTACTATTAGAGGTAAAGGTGACGTAATTAAAGAACTTAAAAAAGAAACAAAAAAGGCAAAACAAGTTTTGCTTGCAACTGACCCCGATAGAGAGGGAGAAGCTATTTCATGGCATTTATCTAAGCTTTTAAATTTAGATGAAAAAAGCTGTAACAGAATTGAATTTAATGAAATAACAAAAGAAGCTATTAAAAAAGCTGTTAAAAATCCAAGAAAAATAAACACTGATCTGGTAGATGCTCAACAAGCAAGAAGAGTATTAGATAGATTGGTTGGATACAATATCAGCCCACTTTTATGGAGAAAAATTGAAAAAGGATTAAGTGCTGGTAGAGTACAATCTGTTGCATTAAAGCTTATATGTGACAGAGAAAGAGAAATTAGTAATTTCGTATCGGAAGAATATTGGACAATAGATATTGAATTAATTGAGAATAAGAAAAAATTTATAGCAAAATATTATGGTTTATTAAAAGATGATGGAAAAATAAGCAAGGTTAAATTAAAAAATGAAGAAGAAACTAATGAAGTTTTAAACAGTATAGATAAAAATAGCTTATCTGTTTACAAAGTTGAAAAAAATCGTAGCTTAAAGAAACCATATCCACCATTTACGACAAGTAGTTTACAACAAGAGGCGAATAAAAAGCTTAATTTTTCTTCTAAAAAAACAATGATGGTCGCACAGCAGTTGTATGAGGGCATTAATATAAAGGGCGAGGGAAGTGTAGGTTTAGTTACATATATTAGAACAGATTCCTTTAGAATTTCTAATGAGGCTCATGAACATGTAAAGGATTATATAGTTAAAAAATGTGGTCAAGAATATTATAAGCATAATGAGTATAATAAGAAAAATAAGGCTGAAGCTCAAGATGCTCATGAAGCCATCAGACCGACTTCAATTGATAGAAGCCCAGAAAAGATAAAAGATTCTCTTAGTCCAGAGCAATATAAATTATACAGTTTGATTTGGAGACGATTTGTAGCATCACAAATGACGGATGCTGAGTTTGATACTACAACTATTACTTTTAATAGTAGTAGTAATATATTTAAAACATCTGGAAGCATATTGCAGTTTGATGGATATAAAAAGATTTATAATTATAGTGACGGTTCTAAGGATGTTACCTTACCAAATATTAATGAAGGTGATTTTATTAGTATAAATGAGATTTTACCAGAGAAACATTTTACTAATCCTCCTGCTAGATATACAGAGGCTACTTTAATTAAGGTAATGGAAGTTCTTGGGATTGGTAGACCTAGTACTTATGCTCCAACTATTATTACAATTACTAATAGAGAATATGTAGTAAAAGAAAAAAATTATTTAATGCCAACTGAAATGGGTTTGTTAGTAGATGAAATGCTTGTTAAATATTTTAATAATATAATTAATGATAAATTTACTGCTGAACTTGAAAACAAGCTAGATGCTGTTGCTAACGGAAAGGTAAATTGGCATAATATTATAAATGATTTTTATGGAGAATTTAAAGTTTCTTTAGATAGAGCAGATAAGGAAATTGAAAAAATTGAGATAAAGGAAGAAGTCAGCACTGAAAAATGTGAACAATGCGGTGAATTTATGGTTGTTAAAAAGGGGAGATTTGGAAAATTCTTAGCTTGCCCTAACTATCCAGAGTGCAAAACGACTAAAAAACTAAATCAAAAAGATGTAGCTGAAGAAACAGATATTGATTGTGAATTATGTGGAGCAAAAATGCTAAAAAGAAAAGGTAGATTTGGTGATTTCTTAGCGTGCTCAAACTACCCAAATTGTAAAAACACAAAACAAATTGTTCAAAAGATTGATGCTAAATGTCCGAGATGTGGAAAAGATATAGTAGTTAAATATACTAAAAAAGGACGAAGATTTTACGGATGTAGCGGATATCCAGACTGTAATTTTATTTCATGGAATGAACCAACTAACCAAATTTGTGAGATTTGTGGCAATCAAATGGTTAAAAAAAATGACGAAATTGTATGTTTAAAATGTAAAAAAGAAAATAAGTAATTAAAATAATATAAAAAAATACGATTATAGTAAAAAAAATGTTGCTATGCATTATTGTGTGTGTTATAATACCAAAGTACTATGCACAGTGTCTGATTTATAATAGGTGTGCTCATAATATGAGTCTTGAGTAAATATGAAGATGCTGGATGTAAAAACAAAAGGAGGAAATTAAAAATGGCAATAGTAAGTATGAAAAAATTACTTGAAGCAGGAGTTCACTTCGGTCATCAAACTAGAAGATGGAATCCAAAAATGGCTGAGTATATTTTCACAGAAAGAAATGGAATTTATATCATCGACTTACAAAAAACTAGTGATAAGGTTGATGAGGCTTATAACTTTATAAAAGATGTTGTAGCTAATGGTGGAGACATATTATTTGTTGGAACAAAAAAGCAAGCTCAAGAAGCTACTAAAAGTGAAGCTTTAAGATGTGGAATGCATTTTGTAAGCCAAAGATGGTTAGGTGGTATGTTAACAAACTACAAAACTATCAGAAACAGAATTAATAGACTTAATGAGTTAAAGAAAATGGAAGAGGATGGAACATTCGCTCTTTTACCAAAAAAAGAAGTTATAAAATTAAAGCATGAAGCTGAAAGACTTGAAAAATTCTTAGGTGGAATTAAGAACATGGAAAAAATTCCAGGTGCTTTATTCGTAGTTGACCCAAGAAAAGAAAAAATAGCTGTTCAAGAAGCTAAAATATTAGGAATTCCAGTTGTAGCTATAGTTGATACAAACTGTGATCCTGATGAAGTTGATTTAGTTATCCCTGGAAATGACGATGCAATTAGAGCCGTTAAATTATTAACTGCTACTATAGCTGATGCTATCATTGAAGGAAAACAAGGTGAGCAATTAACTGATGTTGCTGAAGATAATGAAGAGGGATTAACTGAAGAAGAATTAGATAAAGTAGAAGAAAATATAGAAGAATAATTATACATGAAAGTAAGGATTAAGGGTATGCTCCTTATTACCTTACTTTTTTTAAATAAGAGAGTGAATTTCATTTCACTTTAAAATTATTATGATGCTGCTTAGCAGCATAAGTAGGAGGAAATAATTATGGCAGAAATAACTGCATCAATGGTAAAAGAGCTTAGAGAAGCTACAAATGCTGGGATGATGGATTGTAAAAAAGCGTTAGCTGCTTGCGATGGTGATATGGAAAAAGCAGTGGATTTTTTAAGAGAAAAAGGACTTGCACAAGCTGCTAAAAAATCAGGAAGAGTTGCAGCTGAAGGTATAGCTACAATTGCTATATCAGCAGATGGTAAGAAAGGCTCTGTTGTTGAGATTAACTCAGAAACTGACTTTGTTGCAAAAAACGAAGAGTTCAAAGATTTTGTAAATAATGTTGCAAAAATAGTTGTTGAATCAAACTTTAAAGACGTAGAAGAATTAAAGAATTCTAAGTATTTAAATGAAAATGAAACAGTACAAGAGGTTTTAACTGCTAAAATAGCTAAGATAGGCGAGAATATGAATCTTAGAAGATTTGAGACTGTAGAAGTTTCAAGCGGTGTTGTAACTGGATACATTCACGGTGCTGGTAAAATAGCTGTTATAGTAGGTTTGGAAACAGAAGCATCAGGTAATGAATTGGAAGAATTAGGAAAAGACATAGCAATGCAAGTTGCAGCAATGAATCCAAAGTATGTAACTAAGGATGATGTTGATCAAGAATACTTGGCACATGAAAAAGAAATCTTAATAGCTCAAGCATTAAATGAAGGAAAACCTCAAAACATAGTTGAAAAAATGGTTGAAGGAAGACTTCAAAAAGAATTAAAAGATATTTGCTTAGTTGAGCAAGTATTTGTTAAGGACTCTGATTTGACAGTTGGAAAATTAATAGATAATATTGCCAAAAAACTTGGAAAATCTATTAAAATTGCAGGAGTTAGAAGATTTGAAGTTGGCGAAGGCTTAGAAAAAAAATCTGAAAATTTTGCAGAAGAAGTTGCTAAACAAATGAATATGTAATATTATATAATGGAGAACTATTATTTGGTTCTCCATTACTTAAATTTAGACTATCAGGAGGCAAGTGTGAAAGAAACATTTCACACTATGGAAAAATCAAAAACGATTTTTCATCTATTTTATGATGCCACTTAAATGTTTCGACGTAGTCGAAACTATGGCATAATGGAGGAAAGTATGAACTGTAAATATAAAAGAGTATTATTAAAAATTAGCGGTGAAGCTTTATCAGGTGGAGCTGGACATGGAGTTGATGAAAAAACAATTATGTCTATAGCTAAAGAAATAAAAACAGTTAATGACCTCGGTGTACAAGTTGCTATTGTTGTTGGTGGTGGGAATTTCTGGCGTGGAGCATCTGCTAAGGATATGGATAGAACCACATCCGACTATATGGGAATGTTAGGTACAATAATAAATGGTTTGGCACTGCAAACTCACTTGGAAAAATTAGGAGTCGAAGCTGTTGCTCAAACTTCTATAGAGATGAAACAAGTGGCAGAACCATATATTAGACGTAAAGCAGTAAAACATTTAGAATCTAATAAAGTTGTTATATTTGCGGGTGGAACTGGTAACCCTTATTTTTCAACTGATACTACAGCAGCATTAAGAGCAGCAGAAATAAATGCTGATGTTATTTTGCTTGCAAAAAACGGTGTTGATGGTGTTTATTCTGAAGATCCAAAAAAGAACCCTAATGCACAAAAATATACTGACTTAACATACATAGATGTGTTAAATAAAGGTTTGAAAATTATGGACTCGACTGCTACTTCACTATGTATGGATAACAAAATACCGATATTGGTATTTGCTATAGAGGACCCAAAAAACATTGAGCGAATTATTTTAGGAGAAAATATAGGAACTATTATTAAGGAGGTATAAAATGTATAAACAAGAATTAACTAACCGTGAAGAGCAAATGAAAAAAGCGATTAGCTTTTTAAAAGAAGAATTAGGTACTATTAGAGCTGGAAAGGCAAATCCTAAACTTGTTGATAAGATACAAGTTAGCTATTATGGAAGTATGACTCCTTTAAACCAAATTGCCAATATTTCAGTTCCTGAACCAAGATGCTTAATTATACAACCATGGGATGCATCAAGTATAAAAGAAATAGAAAAAGCAATTTTAAATTCTGATTTAGGAATTAACCCATCAAATGATGGAAAAATTATTAGATTAATGATTCCTCAATTAACAGAAGAAAGAAGAAAAGATTTACTTAAATTAGTTAAAAAAGAAGTAGAAAATTCTAAGGTAGCTTTGAGAAATGTTAGAAGAGATGCTATAGAAGCTATTAAAAAAATGGAAAAAAATGGCGAAATAACTAAGGATGACTTGAAAAAGGCAGAAGATGACGCTCAAAAGCTTACTGATAAATATACAAAACTTATAGATGATATATATAAAGATAAAGAAAAGGAAATATTAGAGGTTTAATATGGATAGTTTAGCAGGCTATCCATTATGTGAAGCCTTAAGCTTACTTCAAGAAAAGTATCATAAAATTAATAATAATATTATAACAAAAAATAATATTATTAGAATAGTTAAGATAACCGGTAATAATTCTAAATTTAATAAACTAAATAATCCATACGTGATTAAAGAGGAATTGAATGGTGAGTATATTACCTTGTATGTAACATACTATTAATCAATTAAATAAATACTTAATTAGTTATTTAATTATTTAATCTAGTTTAATTTGATACAGGCTTAATAATACTAATCCCTCGTTAAAATCCTTTAATGTCTCAAACATTAAATGTATAGGCGTAGCTATACTATGGAGACTTTGAGGTTTTTAATAATAGAGATAAGTATAAAATGTATTAAGTCTGTATTAATGCATTTTTGATGATATATATTTATATATTATTATTATATATAGAACTATGAGGGAAATATGAATTTAAGAGATCAGGTTTTAGAAGGAAAAATCCCTAATCATGTTGCTATCATTATGGATGGAAACAGAAGATGGGCAAAGAAAAAGAACCTACCTGTTGCTATGGGACATAGGGAAGGTGTAAAGAGAATAATGGAAATAGTTGAGACAGCAGCAGATGTAGGAATAAACAATCTAACTGTATATGCATTTTCAACTGAAAATTGGGGTAGAGAAAAAACTGAAGTAGACTGTTTAATGAGTTTACTTATTGAATTTTTAAAAAAAGAGCTAAATAGAATTATAAAAAATAATATTAAATTGAATCTTATTGGTAGAATTGAAGATTTACCTAATAATGTTAGAGAAGAAGTAAAAAGTGCAATAGATGCAACAAAGGATAACAAAAGATTTAATTTGAATATAGCTTTGAGCTATGGTGGAAGAGATGAAATTGTTACTGCTGTAAAAAATATTGTAAAAGATGTAGAAAATAATGAAATTAATATAGATAATCTTAACGAGGAAAACTTTAAAAATTATTTATTTACCAAAAACAGTATGGATCCAGATTTTCTTATTAGAACTAGTGGAGAGGTTAGAATAAGTAACTTTTTACTGTATCAGCTTGCATATACAGAATTTTATTTTACAGATGTATTATGGCCAGATTTTAAGGAAACAGAATTTTTTAAAGCAATTTTGGAGTATCAAAAGAGAAATAGAAGATTTGGAAAACAATAGGTGGTGTTTTTGATGAAGGTTAGAATTATTACTGGTGTATTTTGGGGTTCAATAATTGCTATAGTGACTTACTTAGGTGGAGTTTTATTTGAATTAGTATATTTGGGTATAACCTGTATTGCAATATATGAGATTACAAAATTATTACAATCAAGAAAAAAACTTTCGTATGAAGCTATAGTGAATTATATATTAGCAATAGCTATGTATTTTGCAGGATATTTTTTTGACACAACTTCTGTAGGATTTGTGTTACTAATATATGTATCAATTAATTTTATCTTATTTGTTACAAATCAAAACATCACACTTGCAAGATTGTCACAGACATTATTTGTTGGATTATATGTTGTGTTATTTATGTATCATATGATTATGTTAAACAATACTAAATTTGTATGGTTAGTTTACATAATTGCATTTGGAACAGATACCTTTGCTTATTTTGTTGGTGTATTTTTTGGAAAGCATAAATTATGCCCGCATGTTAGTCCAAAAAAAACTGTTGAAGGTGCAATAGGCGGAATAGTAGGTTGTACCATTTTAACTGTTATATATTTTAAAGTTCTAGGAATAAATAATTTCTTATATACTATAATATTTAGTATATTTGTTTCAGCATTTTCTATGATTGGAGATTTATTAGCTTCAAAAATCAAGAGGGAACATGGAATTAAAGACTTCGGTAATTTCTTACCTGGTCATGGTGGAATATTAGATAGATTTGATAGTCTGTTGTTTGTTGCACCAGTTGTTTACTATTTTGTAAATTATTTTATTTAGTATGGAGAAGGGTAAAAGATTTTCTAAATAATAATGAGAATAAGTCCCGACTCCATGCACAAATTGTTTATTGACATTTTGTGTAAAAAATTGCATGGAGGTATATATTTTGATAACTTTATTCGCATCGATTTTTGTATTTTCACTCGTTATACTTGTTCACGAATACGGACATTACAAAGCAGCTAAAAGTGTAGGCATAAAGGTTGATGAATTTGCTATAGGTATGGGGCCTTTAATATACAAAAAAGAAAAAAATGACACTATATATTCTATTAGAGCATTGCCCATAGGTGGTTTTGTAAAAATGGAAGGTGAAGAAGAGGATGTAAATTCAAACACCAGCTATAGTAGTAAAACTGTGTGGCAGAGATTTAAAGTAATTGCTGCCGGTCCAGTTATGAATTTTGCACTAGCGATTGTAATTTACATTATTATATCTGCTGTTTATGGTGTTCCGGGAAGTACTATCGGTGTAATAGACCCTAACTCTGAACTATATATAGCAGGTGTAAGAGCTAATGATAAGGTTATCTCAGTAAATGATAATAAGGTTTATATCAGAGATGATGTAGTATCTGAAATAACTGTTGATGAGAAGCCATATAAAATAACTGTAAAAAGAGATAATGAGATTTTATCATTTAACGTAAATCAATATTATAGATATGTTATTGGTATATACCCGAATGATACTAACAATATTACTACTTCAATTATAAAACCTAGTGATGATAAATTACCTGCATATAAGGCCGGTATACGTGAAGGTGATAAAGTAGTAAAAATAAATGATACAGATATTGTAAATTACAGTCAAATAAGCGAGGTTATAAATCAATTAAAAGGTGATACATTTGAGATGACTGTAGAGCGTAATGGACAATTGTTAACATTTAATCTTACACCTCAAAAAGAATTAGACATAGGGTTCAATACAAAGGTAGAAAAATCCATAGTAACAGCGGTTGTATCATCTATATATAAAACAGGATATTATATAAAACTTATGTTTGAATTTATTGGTATGCTGTTTACTGGTAAAGTTGGTAGTGAAGCAGTTGGTGGACCTGTTATGGTTATCAGCATGATTGGAGAACAAGCAAAACTTGGTTTATACCCTTTATTAAACCTTTTAGCCTTTATTAGTGTTAACTTAGGATTTATGAATTTATTGCCTATACCAGCTTTAGATGGCAGTAAGTTAGTATTTTTAATTATAGAAAAGGTTAGAGGCAAAAAAATACCTATTGAAAAAGAAGGCTTCGTTCATTTTGTAGGGTTTGTACTTCTAATATCTTTAATGATATTTATAACATATAAGGATATAGTAAGATTGTTTTAAATACAATAGATAATACTAATCTCAAATAAAACCCTTTTGAAATTGGTATAGGAGGGATTACTATGACAAAGGTTACTAAACAAATTAAATGTGGCGATTTGTATGTAGGTGGCAATAATAAAATTACAGTACAATCAATGTTAAATACTAAGCTAAGTGACATAGATAATTCTATAAAGCAATTAGAGCTTTTAGAATTAAATGGCTGTGATATTATAAGAGCCTCAATTGATTCAGAGGATGATGCTAAAGCTATAAACATAGTTAAAAACCATACAAAAATGCCATTAGTTGCAGATATACAATTTGATTATAAGATGGCACTTCATGCAGTTAAAAACGGAGCTGATGCTATTAGAATTAATCCTTGCTATATAGGTTCTGAGGATAATGTAGCTAAGGTAATAAATGTGTGTAAAGACAACAATATACCAATAAGGGTAGGGGTAAATTCAGGCTCTGTAAAGAAAGAATACTTAGAAAAATATAATGGTGTTAACAAGCTATCCTTAGTTGAAAGTGCATTAGAACAAGTTAGAATTGTTGAAAAATATAATTATGAAAATATAGTTATATCAATTAAAGCATCTGATGTTAGATTAACATATGATGCCAATATTGAATTAAGCAAAAGAACAGACTATCCAATACATCTAGGTATAACAGAATCTGGATCTGAAGAAGATGGTATAATTAAATCTTCAATGGGACTTGGATCTTTACTACTGATGGGAATAGGTGATACTATTCGTGTTTCTTTAACTGAAGATCCAGTTAGGGAGGTTATAATGGGTAGAAAAATACTTCAGTACTTAGGTCTTAGACCATATGGTATAGAAGTTGTTTCCTGTCCAACCTGCGGTAGAACAAAGGTAGATTTAATAAATATTGTAAAAGATGTGAAAAAAGCTATTTCACCAATAAAAAAAGACATAAAGGTTGCTATAATGGGTTGTGCAGTAAATGGACCAGGAGAAGCCAGAGAAGCAGATATAGGAATAGCCTCAGGAAATGGTGAAGCCTTGCTATTTAAAAAAGGTGAAATAATCACAAAAGTAAAAGAAAGTGAAATAATAAAGGTTCTTTTAGAAGAAATAAATAAGTTGAATTAAGTTAAGCTATATTTCAACTTATCTAAAAAATTAATTAAAATAAAAACTGTATTATACAGCTTAAAACTGATGACAAAGTCATCAGTTTTATTATATAATAGAATACATAATAAGGTTTCACTTAATGGAGATAAGAATGTTTATTGATTTTATTAAATATAAAGGGATTTCTAAAGCAGAATTAAATAAAATTGAAGTTTTCAAAGAGGACAAGCTAATTAGGTTTAATATGTCAGCTGATAATATTATAAGCTTTGATGAAATTGATAAGGCAGTATCTAAAATAAAAGGTCATTATTCTAATATGATAAACGTAGAATTTTGTATTAACTATAATATTAAAGATAAAAACAATGAATTTACCGAAATTTTAATTTCTAATGTAGAATACTTAATAAGAAAAATATCTTTAATGTGTTGCAAAAGCTGTCAGGTTTTAATCGATGATAATTTTATAGTAATTAAGGTTTCAAATGATTTAGCTTATGAACAAATTAAAGAACACAACATAGATAAAAGCATAAGAGAATATTTCTTAAAGTTATATAATTATGAAGCTAATGTTGAAATTAGACTGGAAAAAGAAGTTTTAGATGATAAAACCTCTGATATAATTGAAAACGAAATAAAAAAATCATTAGCTGATAATGGGGTTAAAAAGTCAGAAGAGTTAGCTAATAAAGCTCAGGTTTTTACTCAACCAAAGCCACAAATCAGATTTAAGCAAAATATCAAAGATGAAAAGAAATTTGATGTTTTAGAATTAAGCAAAATATCTGAGATTAATGACAACTCTGGTGAAGTTCATTTAAAAGGTGCTGTAATTGCATGTGATAAAAGAGAATTAAAAAATGGCAACGTATTATTTATTTATTCAGTAACTGATTTTACAGACACAATAAATGTGAAATATTTCTGTCCAAAAAATGTTGACCCCACTGACCTTGAAGGTTTTAAGGCTGTTCAAGTTATAGGTAATGCAGAGTATGATTCTTTTATGCGTGAGTTAGTAGTAATGTGCAGAGCAATAAAAGAAGCAGAATTCACTGTTTCTGAAAAAATGGATAATGCCGATGAAAAAAGAGTAGAGCTTCATTTACATACATGTATGAGTTCAATGGATGGTATAAATCAATTTACCGAATACGCTAAGCTTGCTAAAAAGTGGGGACATAAGGCTATGGCTATAACTGACCATGGCGTAGTTCAAGGCTTTCCAAATGCCATGGAAGCAGGAAGTGATGATTTTAAGGTTATATATGGAATGGAAGGTTATTTAATTGATGACGGAACTTCTATATCATATAGATGTGAAGATAAATGTCTTGATTCACAGGTTGTAGTTTTTGATATTGAAACAACAGGCTTTAATGCACGTAAAGATGACATTATTGAAATTGGTGCTGTAAAGATTAAGGAAAAAAAAATTATCGATACTTTCAACACTTTTGTTAGTACAGATATGAAATTACCAGCAAAAATTATTGAACTTACTAGTATAACTGATGATATGCTCGTCGGAGCTCCAAATATCAAGGAAGCATTAGCTAGCTTTAAGGAGTTTGTAGGAGATGATTCAATACTTGTAGCACATAATGCAGGCTTCGATGTAAAATTTATAAAGGAAAAAAATCTTGTGAATTTTAATGAAAAGTATGATATGCCTGTTATAGATACGCTTGAATTATCTAAGTCTTTGGTAAAGGGTGTTAAAAACTATAAGCTAGATACATTAACTAAAAAATTCAATATAGTTTTAGAAAATCATCATAGAGCTGTAGATGATGCAAAAGCTACTGCAATGCTTTTATTAGAGCTATATAAGCTATTAGAGGAACAGGAACTAATTAAGTTTGATGTTCTGAATGAAAAGCTTACAAGAAATATAGATATGACTAAAAAGCCTACATTCCATGTAAACATATTAGTTAAGAATCTAGATGGTTTAAAGGAATTGTATAAGTTAGTTTCAAAGGCACATATTGAACTGTTTTATAAAAAACCTCGTATACTTAAATCTGATTTAAATAAGGTTAGAGAAGGTTTAATCATTGGAACAGCATGCGAGGCAGGAGAGCTATATAAGGCAATATTAAATGGTGAAAGTGATGAAAAGATTGAAAAAATAGTAGAATTTTATGATTTTCTTGAAATTCAGCCACTTGGTAACAACGAGTTTTTGTATAGAAATGGTACAGTAAAGTCTATGGATGAACTTAAGGATATAAATAGAAAGATAATAGAACTTGGTAAAAAGCTAAATAAAATAGTAATAGCTACAGGTGATGTTCATTTTCTCAAAGAGGAGGATGAGCTATATAGAAAAATACTTATGGCTGGTCAAGGCTTTGAAGATGCAGAAGACCAAGCACCTTTATATCTTAAGACCACTAACGAAATGCTAGATGATTTTTCATATCTTGGAAAGGAACTAGCTTATGAGGTTGTTGTTAAAAACACTAATATTATTGCTGATAGCATTGATAAGATATTGCCTATACCAGACGGAACATTTCCTCCTATTATAGAGGGAGCTGATGAAGAATTTAGACAAATTTGCTATGAAAAAGCACACAGAATTTATGGCAATCCGTTACCAGAAATAGTAGAAAGTAGACTTGAAAGAGAGCTTAACTCAATTATCAGCAACGGTTATGCTGTAATGTATATCATAGCCCAAAAGCTTGTAAAAAAATCTAATGAAGATGGGTATATAGTAGGTTCAAGAGGCTCTGTAGGGTCTTCTTTTGCAGCTACAATGAGTGGTATATCAGAGGTTAATCCTCTTGCTCCCCATTATATCTGCGACAATTGTAAATATTCTGAATTTTTTACAAAGGGAGAATATGGCTCGGGTGTTGATTTGCCTAATAAAACATGTCCTAATTGTAATAACATTCTAAGAAAAGATGGACATGATATACTGTTTGAAGTTTTCTTAGGGTTTTATGGAGATAAGGAGCCTGATATAGATCTTAACTTTGCAGGTGAAGAACAAGGTGTCGCTATGAAATATACTGAGGAGCTATTTGGTGAAGGAAAGGTGTATAGAGCAGGAACTATTGGTACGATAGCAGATAAAACTGCATATGGATTTGTAAAAAATTATTATGAAGATAAAGGAATAACTAAGAGAAATGCTGAAATAACAAGAATTATACAGGGTTGTTTAGGTGTTAAAAGAACCTCTGGTCAGCACCCTGGAGGTGTAATGGTTGTTCCTAGTAATAAGGATATACACGATTTTACTCCAGTACAATATCCTGCAAATAATTTAAAAGCAGATTCTATAACAACTCACTTTGATTATCATTCTATATCTGGACGTATACTAAAGCTTGACCTTCTAGGTCATGATACTCCTTCAATTATAAGAATGTTAGAGGATTTTACAGGTATTAATGATAAGGATGTTCCACTTGATGACCCGAAAACTATGTCAATTTTTACAAGTCCTAATGCTCTTGGTGTATCTAAAGAGGATATAAAATGTGAAACAGGAACACTAGCTATACCTGAATTTGGTACTGCTTTTGTTAGGAAAATGGTCTTGGAAACTCAACCTAAGACTTTTTCTGATTTACTTCGCATAAGCGGACTTTCTCATGGTACTGATGTTTGGGTTGGAAATGCACAGGAATTAATATTGAATGGAATTTGTAAGATTAATGGGGTTATTTCTACACGTGATGATATCATGAACTATCTGATATTAAAAGGCGTAGATAATAAAATATCCTTTGATATTATGGAAAAAGTGCGAAAAGGCAAGGGCCTAAAAAAAGAAGATGAAGAAGCTATGAGATCTAAGGAAGTTCCTGAGTGGTATATTGACTCTTGCAACAAGATACAATATTTGTTCCCTAAGGCACACGCTGTTGCTTATGTTATGATGTCAGTTAAGATTGCTTACTTTAAAGTCCATCATCCAGAGGCTTTTTATGCATCATATTTTACTATGAAGGCTCAAGATTTTGATGCAGAGATTATAGCTAATGGATTAGAAAGCATTGAAAGAGCCATGAAAGAAATAGATGATAAGGGTAATGATAAAACTACAAAAGAAAAGGATGCTTATACTGTCCTTGAAGTAGCGCGTGAAATGTATAAGCGTGGCTACAAATGCGAAAAGGTAGATCTTTATAAATCAGATGATAAAAGATTTCAGGTAGTTGAAGGTGGTATTTTACCACCACTTGTTGGATTGCAAGGACTTGGAGAAAATGCTGCCATAAGCATTAAGGAAGAACGAGAAAAGGGAGAGTTTATCTCCATGGAAGATATAACAAAAAGAGCAAAAGTAACAAAGACAGTTATAGAAGTACTAGAAAAGCATGGTTGTCTTAAAAATATGGACAAAACTAATCAGATAACACTTTTTAATTTATAAAAATTTATTTCTGTTATTGCTATTGACAAAGACACTGTGTCGTCCTTTACAATTAAGTCAGAGAGGAGATGAGCGAATGGAAATTATGACAATCGGTGACATTTCAAAAACATTTGAAGTATCAACCAGAATGATTCGATATTACGAAAAAATGGGACTGCTTACAAGTCAGCGCAAAAAAGATTATGCATATCGTGTCTATGATGAACTTGCTGTAAGACGTCTGCAGCAAATAATCGTACTTAGAAAACTGCGTATTCCGTTGAAGCATATTGCTATTATTCTCAATGATAAAGAGCAGGTACAGGCTTTGGATGTTATACGAGAGAATCTTTTTGAACTTGACGAGGAAATAAATGCTTTGAGCATAATTCGAGATATACTTAATATTTTTATATCGCGTCTTGATGAAAGCATCCGTAAGAAAGTTCGACTTAACATACTTCAGGATAATGAGCTCATTAAGGTTGTCGACGCTTTGAGCCTTTCAAAAAAAAATTTAAAGGAGGATCATTTAATGAGCGATTTAAACAAGGCAAATGACAGCATTCAAAACAAGCTTAATACAAGAATAGTATTACTTCCGCCATACACAGTAGCTTCATATCACTACATAGGAGAAAATCCAGAAGAAAAGGTCGGGGATATGATGTCTAAATTTATTATTGAAAATAAACTATATGAAATCAAGCCTGATGCGAGAATGTTTGGATTTAATCATCCCAACCCCTCTAAGGACAGAGAATTCTATGGATACGAAGATTGGGTTACTATACCCGATGACATGGAAGTTTCTGCACCATTCATAAAAAAACATTTTGATGGCGGTCTATATGCAGCTCATGCAATTAATTTTCCGGATTTTCATGAATGGGCATATCTTGCAAAATGGGTTGAAGATAGTGACATGTATACGGCAAATTACAGTGAACTAGGTGATGAGATTATGGGAGGGCTTTTAGAGGAACATCTTAATTGGATATATTCTTGTCATATGAAGTGGCCCAAGGATGGTATTGACGGAAAGATAGATTTATTGTTTCCGATAAAAAAAATTAATAAATAAAAAGCAGGAGACAAATATGATTGAGTTGGTTAAATTAGAAAAAAGCGATATTGACGAGTTTACAGAAATGGCAATACAGTCTTTCGAAGAAGACAAAATAAAGTACGGAGATTATCCGCCACTAATCGATATTGAACATCGCACACTTCGCTTTATCCATCAAGGTTACACATACAAAATCTTAAAGGATGGTAACTTAATAGGCGGAACGGTAATATTTGATGATCAAAAGGGACATTATACACTAGGAGCAATTTTTATTCATCCATCCTATCAGAATCAAGGAAACGGACAGCAGATTATGCGCTTAATTGAAGAAAAATATCCAGATGCTAAGTCCTGGTTTTTAGACACTCCATATTTAAGTTTCAGAAATCATCATTTCTATGAAAAAATGGGTTATAAAAAAACTGGTGAAGAAATCCCAGATAAAGAAAGTGACTTTAAATTATTCTTATATGAAAAAATTATGTAAATAATACTCATATAATAATTAAGAGACTGTTGCAAAGTTATTAAGTTATTGAGACATAGTATTGAATATTATATTAAATTTTAAAATGCACCTATATTTTTTGAATATAAGTGCATTTTTTCATATTTTTGATTAAAAAAAGAATTATAATTAAGCATATTATTTACTGATATAAAAAAATATGGTAATATATATTTTAAATGATAATCCATCATTTTAATCTAATCTATGTTAGAGCATATTGAGAAATTTACATATAAACTTATGCAAAGTAACCCTATGAGGATAACAGCAGGAAAGAGAATATGGGATAAAAAGATGGAATTAACAAATGAATTTTATCACGGATATAAAGAGGAATTAAGTGGATTATATAATTTTAATCTATAATTTAATTTTATGAGGTATGGAATGCTATCAGTATTGGAAGAAGATATAAAAAAAAGAAAAGTAATTTTAGAAAAATATAATCGAATTGCTAATGTACTAGGAATTTTTAAACTTGTTTTACTTGTTATTATTTGTTATGGCTCTTATAATGCATATAAAAATAAATACCCGATAGAGTCACTTATACTTATCGGTGTAGAGGCAGTTATTTACGTTATAACACATATATTTCATAAAAAAACATTTGCAAAAATTAATCTTGAAGAAGGACTTATAGCTATCAATGAAAAAAATATTAAAAGAATTACAGGTGAGTGGTGTAGTTTTGAAGATATAGGTGAAGAATTTATTGATAATAATCATTCTTATTCAACTGATTTAGATATTGTTGGAAAAAAATCAATTTTCCAAATGTTAAATAGTTCTCATACTTACTATGGAAGAGAAGGATTTGCTAAAGATTTATTAAATCCACAATTTACACAAAATGATATAAAAAAGCGACAAGATTCAATTGTTGAGCTTAGAGATAAATACAGCTGGGTTAGTTATATGGAATATCTTTTTTCAGTTGTAGGAATTGACGATTCCTTTCCTGTTTTAATAGAAGAGCTGCAGGATAAAAAGCACTTTATAGATAATAAATTTGTTAAAATGTTTTTAAAATTTCTATGGATTCCAACTTGTTCATTGCTAGTATATTCAATTCTTTTCAAATATTTAATCGCTTTTAATATAGCAAGTGGATTATTGATACTTCAAATTATTTTGTGTATAATAGCTTTTAATAAGGCTAGAAATTATGTTGGTGTGATGCGTAAACTACCTAAAAAGTTGTTTCGTTATGACAAAATAATAAAAGAAATCATAGATACAGATTTTGAGTCTTTAAAATTAAAGGAGATTAAGGATATAATAAAAAGTTCCCAAGTAGCATTAAAGGAATTATATTCGATTGCAAACAATGTAAGTCAATGTAAAAATGGAATTGCATATATTATACTTAATCTATTGTTTTTATGGGACTATAAAAATGCAATCAATTTAGATAATTGGAAACAAAAGTATTCAGGATCGGTAGACACATGGTTTACAGCGCTAGGTGAATTGGAAAGCTTAATAAGCTTTTCTAATCTTCCGCGTGTATGCAACAGTGTTTCCATTCCTAAGTTAAATGAAAGAAAAAATTATATTCAAGCAACAGATATAGGTCATCCTTTAATTAATAATGATAAGCGTGTTTGTAATGATTTTGTACTAGACAATAATATTTATATTATTTCTGGCTCTAATATGTCAGGTAAAACTACATTTATGAGAACTGTAGGTATTAATATGGTTTTAGCTCAAGCTGGAAGTTATGTATGTGCTAGCAATATGTCATTATCTAAAATGAATGTAATTACTTCTATGCGCGTATTTGATGATTTAAATGAAGGAATTTCAACTTTCTACGCAGAACTAAAACGTATTAAAATGATTATAGACAAGGCTAATAGTAATAAAAATACACTATTTTTAATAGATGAAATATTTAGAGGTACTAATTCTATAGATCGTCTAAAAGGTGCAGAAGGAGTATTAAAGGAATTATCAAAGTTGGGGGTAGCTGGCATAATAACAACTCATGATTTAGAAGTATGTAGATTAGAAGATAGCTATCAAGGCATTGTTAATTACAGCTTCAGTGAGAATTATATTAATGATGAAATATATTTTGATTATAAGTTAAAACAAGGAAAATCAAAAACGACAAATGCAGAATATTTGTTGAAAAAAGTAGGAATTATTTCTTAATTTAAAAATAATAGGTAAACTTTCATGTTATGTGATGAAATTTTTTTATGAATACTTTTATCTTAGAGAAAGAAGGTAATTTTGATCAAAATAACAAGTACAGCATTTAAAGAAGGAGATTGGATACCAAAAGAATATACAGCACGAGGAAAAGATATTTCACCAGAGCTGCATATTCATGGGATACAAAAAAATGGAGTGTCTATGGCAATAACAATGGATGACGCGTCTCATCCGCTCTTTCCAAATTATAACCATTGGGTTATTTGGAACCTACCAGTTCAGGAGCTCGTACCTGCTGGTATATCTAAAGGTGAATTTATACAAGAACTACCTGGTGCTGTGCAGGGCGTTGCATATGGTAAGCATTGTTACAGAGGCCCTAAGCCTCCATTCAAAACAATTCATACTTACCGATTTACAATATATCTACTAGATTGTAAATTAGAACTACCTAGAACAAGCACAAAAACAGATCTATTAAAGGCAATAGATGGTCATGTATTGAACCAAGGAACATTATGTGGTAAATTTCAAAGTTATAGAAAGGAATATTAAAAAAATTAAATTATAGGGGGTTACTATGGCTAAAATTCAATGTGAATTAAAAGGTGATTTTTTTACAATTTTAAAAGAATTGGAAGATGCTATTATTAGCGGGAGTATGTCTGCTAGTAAAGAAGATGAGAGCAATTTTAACATAGGGGATTGCTTATGTGCTGTACGTGTATTTGAAAGATATAGCTTTGCAGGAGGTAATCGTGTTAGCTTAAGTATTACATTATTGCAAAACGAAAGTAAGATATTTATATCAGCGATAACTGCTGGAGGTAGTCAAGCGGTATTTTGGAAGCTTAACACAATTGGCGAAGAAACATTTTTAGATAGCATACAAGGTGTTATTAAAAAATATATGTTATAAATTATTATAATAAAAGACAATTTTTGTATAAGTTATATAGGAGAAGAAAGTTAATTATATATGAAATAGGAGACATAGAGATGGAACTTAAATACAAGAAAATTAGTGAGAATGAATATGATATAGTGAAAGAAATGTTGCTACAAGACAATGGGACAAGTGAAGATTTGTGTTGGGCGGTAGATATGGAACCTGAGACGTTAACAGCTGTATATTTAGATGAAAAGCTTGTTGGATTAGTCCAAATAGAACCGGGAAAAAATACATCTTCTTTGGTAGTATTTGTATCACCTAAATATCGTTGTAAAGGTATAGGACATGCCATTGCTATGTATGGTGAACAAGTTCTAAGTGAAATTCAGCCAAAGGAAATCATAACAAATTATCTAGCTAATAATGAAAACTCCAAAAAGTTTGCCAAAAAGCATGGTTATGGAAGAAGTTTCTCTAGTGCATGTATGAAACATACTGATGGTAGGTTTGAAATAGATGAGTTGCCAGTTAGACAATATTGTGATTCTGATTATCCACAATCTCATAAATTATATGCAGAGGCGTTTCATGAAATGCGTGTGAGCGTAGGAGATTTTCCAAACTCAGAAGTTCAACAGCCAAGTGAAAAAAATCGTAAAGCATGGAATGATGATTCAATTAATCGTTATACTTACATAGAAAGTGGTGAAATTGCCGGTCATGGACATTTAGAGGGTAATGAAATTGGTAGTATATCAGTGAAAATTGATTTACAAGGAAAAGGAATTGGCAGAAACTTTATGAAGTATCTATGCAATGAAATATATAATCGAGGTCATAACGAAGTGATTCTGTGGTGTGTTGTAGGAAATAAAGCAAGAAATTTATATGATAGTTTAGGCTTTAAGGAATTGTACGTATCAGAATTTTCTTATAAATATTAAATTGGATTAGCTTGAAATTTCTCGATAAATAAATGCTCCAATGAAAAAATGAACAAACTAGTAATATTTCTATAGATATTTAATAGGGGGACAATATGATATTAGAAAATCCTATAGCTAAAGGTAATACAGCAGCAATATACCTTGTAGACAATAAAATCGTAAAGGTTTTTAATGATAATCTACCTAATTCTACAGCACTATATGAAGCTAATAAACAGAAGTTAGCATATTCATATGGATTATCTGTACCAAAGATTATTGATATAATAAATGTCAATAATAGACAAGCTATCGTTATGGAATATATACAAGGTGAAACACTTGGAAATATTTTATTAAATGATATTGAAAATTCAAAGAAATATATGCAAATATCAATTGATATACAAATAAAAATCCACGCTATAGATGTAAAAGAGCATGAGTTGATGTATAACAAACTTATTATGAAAATTAAGGATGCTAAATTGCTTAATATTAAGCAAAAAGATTACTTATTGAAAAAAATAAATGATATGATATATGACACAAAATTATGCCATGGTGATTTTCATTTTTTTAATATAATTATGCAAAATAAAAATCCAGTAATTATTGATTGGGTTGATTCAAGTATCGGCAATATTAGAGCAGATGTATATAGGTCATACTTGCTATATTCTCAGTTTTCATTAGAATTGGCAGATCTATATTTAAGTTTATACTGTGAAAATAGTGGTATCAGAAAAGATGAAATATTTGTATGGGCACCAATACTTGCAGGGGCTAGATTATCAGAAAATGTTTCAACTGAAAATGAGGATAGACTATTAAAAATAGTAAATGAAGGATTGAAAAAAGGAGATATGTAAGATGGAGAAATCTTTTTTAGAAGTAAAATTATTTTATGTGTTTGACAAAATTGGGGATTTACCTGTAGGTGAATAAATTCTTATTTTATATTAGTCGAAAGAGAGGATAACTGTTTTAAAGAATAATAAAATTAATTTCATGGAGGGTATTGATTATGGGGAAGGAATGGTATGATATTATAGCTAAAAGGAACGGTGGTTATAAAAGTGATGCTGTTTATACTGTTGAAGGGAATTCTGGTGAGGATGTTTTTGTAGAGGAGTTAACTGAATTATTAAAAAAGTCAAAATCAACTTTAGATGCGGGCTGTGGACATGGTGAGTTTACAATAAAAATGGCACAATATGCTCAAAATATTGTTGGATTTGATTGGTCCGAAGAATTAATTCGTATTGCTAATTCTCTAAAGGAACATTATAAAGCAGAAAATGTAAGTTTTGTTAAAGCAACTACAAAGGCAGAATTGCCATTTGATGATAATCAATTTGATTTAATTTATTGTAGAAGAGGACCAGCTTCAATTGCTTATCATAGTAGAATTCTTTGCAAGGGTGGCATAATATATGGAATATGCCCCAATGCTCCTGATATTGTTAATATAGTTTTAGAAAGATTGAAAGATAGTAGTTTTGTCAATATTGAGACAAGTATTTATGATAATGCATTATTAGTTTTCCCAAATGAAATGGAATTTGCAAAATTTTTAAGAGATTTTCCTGGCAACCCAGACTATACATTACCTAAAATGAAGCAGATGCTATATGAAAATATTAATGAAAATACGATAAACGGCAGAATTTGCTTTAACCAGTGGAGATTTATATGGAAGGCTACAAAAGCATAGAGTTTTAGAGCTCTTGTAAAAATTATAATATAATAATTTTTAATATTGGTTTTATATGAAGGATTTGAAAATTATAGATTAATAAAATGTCTGTAATATGTTTATAATTATATGAGATAATATAATTATTAGAAAAATCGACATTTTCTCAAATTAGATTAAAAAGCTTTAAAAAATGCAGAAAATATTAATATTTATGTTTGATTTTTGATTTAAACTATGTTATACTATTAGATGATTGAGATTTATGACGTAAAAGAGTGGGGTAAACCCACTCTTTCTAATTATATTAATAATTTATTGAATATATATTTAAGAAGTGAGGAATTATGAACAAAAAACAAATTATAGAAACATCAACAAGTATCATTAATAAAATAATAGATGGTACTGAATATGAATTAGTTGACGTTGAGTATGTTAAGGAAGGTCCTTTTATGTACCTTAGAATATATCTTGACAAAGAGGGCGGAATTACAATAGATGATTGCTCTGTTATAAGCAAAGAATTTAATAGACAGATTGATGAAATTGACTTTATTGATGATCAATACTATTTAGAGGTTTCTTCTCCAGGAATAGATAGAGCATTTAAAAAGGATTTAGATTATATTAAAAATATTAATAATGAAGTAGAAATAAAACTTTATTCACCTGTAAACGGTACGAAACTGTTAAAAGGAATTCTTCTTGAAAAAAATGAAGAAAATATAATAGTTGAATTAAATAATGAAAGAGTAGCTATTGAATTAAAAAACATATCTAAAATAAATAAAGCTGTTGAATTATTTTAAGGTGGAGGATTAAAATGAGCAAGGATATTATAAAAGCATTAGGAGAGCTTGAAAAAGAAAAGGGTATATCTCCTGATGTGGTTATTGAAGCAATAAGAGCAGCGTTAGAGTCAGGATATAAGAAAAACTTTAGTAAAGCAAATAATTTTTCCATTGAAATTGATGAAAATTCTGGAGATTATAAATTATATGCTGATAAAACAGTAGTAGAACTAGTTGAAGATGCACAACAAGAAATTTCTGTTGAAGATGCGAGACAAATTAATTATAAATTTGAGCTTGGGGATATTGTAAAAATTGAAATTCAACCTAAAAAGGATTTTGGTAGAATTGCAGCTCAAACAGCTAGACAAGTAATACTTCAAAAAATTCGTGAGGCAGAGAGAGATTCAATATTTAACGAATTTGAAGGAAGAGAAAGTGACCTAATTGATGGTATAGTTCAAAGAGTTAATAGAGGAAATATATACATTGATATGGGTAAAATTGAAGGGGTTATAACTCAAACTGAGCAAATTCCTGGTGAAGAATTTACCCAAGGAGATAGATTAAAGGCAGTTATTTTAGAGGTTAAAAATTCTGGTAAAGGTGCAAATATACTATTATCAAGAACTCATCCTAATTTAATTAAAAGGTTATTTGAATTAGAGGTTCCTGAAATTCATGATGGTGTATTAGAAATACATAGTATATCTCGTGAAGCTGGATCAAGAACTAAAATAGCTATTCACTCTAATGATCCAAATGTAGATCCAGTTGGTTCATGTGTAGGAAATAAGGGTATAAGAGTAAAGACAATAATTGATGAAATTAATGGTGAAAAAATCGACATTGTTGTTTACGATAAGGATCCAGCTATTTTTATTGCAAATAGCTTAGGACCTGCAAAAATTATTAGCGTAACTGCTGATGAAAAGGAAAAAGCTGCTGTAACAGTAGTACCAGATAATCAATTATCATTAGCTATAGGTAAGGAAGGTCAAAATGCAAGATTAGCTGCAAAATTGACTGGATGGAAAATAGATATAATAAGTGAATCTCAATATGTAGAAAGAAAAAATAAAGCTAATTTAGAATCGGCACAAAATGTAGAGGAGGAATAATGAAGCAGCGTAAAATACCAATGAGAAAATGTATTGGCTGTCAAGAAAGCTTTCCTAAAAAAGAATTGTGCAGAATTGTAAAGACAAAAGTTGAAGATAACAATCCCGAGACACGGGATGTTGAAATTGTAAAATTTGATGCAACAGGTAAGTTAAACGGAAGAGGCGCTTACATCTGTAAAAATATGGATTGCTTTGAAAAAGCCATTAAATCAAAAAGATTATCTAGATCACTAGAAATAGAAATACCTACTGAAATTTACGATGAAATTAAATCGGAGATATTAAAAAATGAATAAATTTTATGGTATGTTAGGTATAGCTAGAAAAGGTGGCAAAATTGTTTTAGGATATGACACTACAGTTTCTTTAATAAAGAGTAATATAGTTGATATTCTTGTAATTGTAGCAAGTGATGCATCGGAAAAAACTAAAAAAAATATAATATTTGAGTGTAATAAATATGGCCGTAATTATATTGAATACGGTGAAAAGGTTGTGTATGGTAAGATATTAAATAAGAAGGAAGTCAGTGTTTTAGCTGTAACGGATAAAAATATTATATCTTATTTGGAAAACAACACATAAATTCGGAGGTGACTGCATGAGAATATACGAGTTAGCAAAAGAACTAAAAATAAATAGCAAAGATTTAATTGATATAATTGAAAAGGAATTTAATATTGAAGTAAATTCACACATGAGTTCAATAACTGATTTAGAAACTTTAAGAGTTAGAAAAATTGTTAGTATTCTAAATGGTACAAATGAACAAGAAAAAGAAAAACCTAAGGTTAAGGATAAAAAAGAGTTTACTCCTAAAAAAACTGAAGTAAAGCAGCCTAAAGCTTTAGTTATAGAAGATGATGAAGATAATAAATTTGATTTAAAGGATGCTAAAATTAAGAAAGCTGATAAGGTAATTCCTAACAAAAAGGTAGAGACAAAAGGCAAAAATAATAACAATAATAGTAATACTAAATTCTTTAAAAAAGATAATAATAAAAATAATAATTATAATAATAATGATGCAGAAAAGGCTAGAGAAAAACAACCTGCTCAACCAAAAGTTAAAAATATAGAAATTGAAGATACAATTGTTGTTAGAGATTTAGCTGATAAAATGGGTGTTCCTGTTAGTCAAGTAATATCTAAATTAATTATGCTTGGCTTAATGGTAAATATGAATCAAGAAATAGATTTTGATACTGCTAGCTTAATAGCTGAAGAGTTCCGTGCAACTATTAGTAAAAAAGTAGTAATTGATGAGCTTCAGGTTATTGAAGATAAATTAGATCAGGATATTGAAGATGCAGCTGAAACATTAGTTGAAAGACCACCTATAGTTACTGTAATGGGTCATGTTGACCATGGTAAAACATCATTGTTAGATGCTATAAGAAATACAATAGAAACTTCAAAAGAGGCAGGCGGAATTACGCAGCATATAGGTGCTTCTATAGCTGAAATTAATGGAAAGAAAATAACCTTTTTAGATACACCAGGTCACGAAGCATTTACATCAATGCGTGCTAGAGGTGCAAGTATAACAGATATAGCAATACTAGTAGTAGCAGCTGATGATGGTGTTATGCCTCAAACTATTGAGGCTATAAACCATGCTAGGGCAGCTAATGTTCCAATAATAGTTGCTGTAAACAAAATTGATAAAGAAACTGCAAATATTGATAGAGTTAAGCAAGAATTAACTGAGCATAATGTTTTGGCAGAAGACTGGGGTGGAGATACAATATTTGTTCCAGTATCAGCAAAAAAACAATTAGGGATTGAAGAACTTCTAGAAATGATATTGTTAGTAGCTGAAATGCAAGAATTAAAGGCAAATCCAAATAGAAATGCTAGAGGAACTATAATAGAAGCTAAACTTGATAAGGGTAGAGGGCCTGTTGCTACTGTTTTAGTACAAAAGGGAACTTTGAAAAAAGGTGATACTGTATTAGTTGGTGCATCTTTTGGTAAAATAAGAGCTATGTTTAGCAGCCAAGGTAAGAAAATTAATCAAGCTGGACCTTCTATACCAGTTGAAATTTTAGGACTTTCTGAGACACCACTGGCAGGTGATATTTTAATTAGTATGGATTCAGAAAAAGATGCTAAAACTATAGCTGAGAAGAGAAAAGAGAAATTTAGAACTGAAAATATGAATGCTACTTCTAAAGTTTCTTTAGATGATTTATATGATAGAATTCAAATGGGTGAAGTTAAAGATTTAAATATCATACTTAAAGCAGATGTTCGTGGTTCTATAGAGGCTATAAAACAATCCTTTGAGAAATTAAGCATTAAAGAGGTTAAGGTAAATATCATTCATAGTGGTGTTGGTGGAATTAATGAAAGTGATATAAATCTTGCTTCTGCTTCTAATGCAATAGTTATAGGCTTTAACGTAAGACCTTCTATTCAAGCAACAGAGCTTGCTAAGAGAGAGAATGTAGATATTCGTACCTATAATATTATTTATAGCGCTATTGAAGACTTAAAACAAGCAATAACAGGTATGCTTGATCCAGAATACAAAGAGGTAGTACAGGGTAGAGCTGAGGTTAGAGCAACATTTAAAGTACCTAATATAGGAATAGTTGCAGGTGTTTATGTATTAAATGGTAAAATTACTAGAAAATCAAAAATTAGATTATTAAGAAATGATATTATTATTCACGAGGGTGATATCACTTCATTAAAAAGATTTAAGGATGATGCATCAGAATTAAACACTGGCTTTGAGGGTGGCGTTGGTATTGAAAAATACAATGATATCAAAGAAGGAGATATAATAGAAGCTTATATCATGGAAGAAATTAAAAGATAAAGAAGAGGGCTGATAAGGGTGAAAAACATTTTAAATACTAATAAATATATATCCCGACTCCATGCACAAATCTTTATTGACATTTTGTATAATAAAATGCATGGAGGTATATATGTCTATAAAAAGAAATAATAGATTAACAGGTGAAATGAAAAAAATAATATCTGAGATTATAAAAAGAGATGTTAAAGACCCGAGAATTTCAGAAATGTTAAGTATAACAGATATTAACATTACTGAGGATTTAAAAAGCGCTAAGGTTTATGTTTCAATATACGGAGAAAGTGAACCTACAATAGAAGCATTAAATAGAGCAAAAGGCTTTATAAGAAAAGAATTAAGTAGAAAAATGAAAATAAGAACAGTTCCAGAGCTGTTTTTTGAGAAAGATTTTTCAATTGAGAAGGGTATTTATATAAGCAACTTAATTAATCAAGTTATTAGTCAGGAAGCTGGTGCAAATAATGAATCAAACGATGAATCAGACGATGAAAAATAATATAAGTGAGTTTTTTGACGCAATTGGTAATTCAGATAAAATATGTGTAATAGGTCATGTAGCTCCTGATGGAGATTGTATAGGGTCAGTTATGGCCCTATACGAATTTTTAAATGCAACATATGATAAAGAGGTTTATGTTGGATTTGATGGAAAAATTCCATATAATTTTGAAAAGTATATTGATGAAAATTTAATACTATCAAACTTTGAAAATAAGAAATTTGACCTTACAGTTGTTTTAGATTGCAGTGATAAAGAAAGACTAGGCAAATATGAATGCGTTATCGCAAATTCTAAAAAAACAATTTGTATAGATCACCATAAAACAAATACAGAATTTGCTGATATTAATATAATAGACCCCAAAATTAGTTCTACTGGAGAATTATTATATCATATATTAAAAAGTGAAAATAAAGATATTAGCTTAAAAATGGCTGAATACATTTATATAGCCATAATAACAGATACAGGAAAATTTTCTTATTCTTCTACTAGCAGTATAACTCATAATGTTGCTTCGGAACTTATGAAAATTGGAATTGATATAGCAAGAATTGATAATGAAATATATAATTCCAAGCCTATAAATATAGTTAAGGCATATATAGAATGTATTTCAAATATTAATTTTTATTATAATAGTAAGCTTGGTATTGCGAAAATAACAGATGATGTTGTCAAAAAAAATAATATTGATATGAATGATATTGAAGGTATAGTTGAGTTCATAAGAGAAGTTAATGAAATAGAAATATCTTGTGTTTTAAAAGAATATGATGTAGAAAATACAAAGGTAAGCTTGCGTTCAAAAAATAACATTGATGTAGCTGAAATTTCTAAAAAATTTGGTGGTGGTGGACATATAAAGGCTGCTGGATTCCAAATTAATAAAAATTTAAAAGATTCTGAAATGATTATAGTTGATGAACTAAAAAAATATTTATGTGAAGTGTAAAAGTGACACCACGAAGTGGCGTTATGGAGGAAATAATGAATGGCGTATTAAATATTTTAAAGCCTACGGGCATGAGTTCTCATGATGTTGTAAGCTTTGTTAGGAAAACCATTGGAACAAAAAAGGTTGGCCATGCTGGTACTCTTGATCCTAATGTATCTGGTGTCTTACCAATATGTGTTGGTAAAGCAACAAAATTTAGTGATATATTAATTAATGGAGACAAAGAGTATATTTGTGAGATAAAATTTGGACAAAGTACTGACACTCAAGATATGTATGGTAATATAACAAATGAAGTCGATAACTTTAATTTTGATGAACAGGCAATAATTGAAGTTATAAATTCATTTAAAGGTGTTATAAAACAAATTCCTCCAGCTTATTCAGCAGTTAAATTTAATGGTAAAAAGCTTTATGAGTATGCAAGACAAGATATTTTAATTGAAAAAGAAGCAAGAGACGCACATATTAAAAATCTAAAAGTACTTAAGATAAATAATCCTAATGTACTAATAAAAGTAAAGTGTTCAAAGGGAACCTATATGAGGACTTTGTGCAACGATATTGGTATGAAGTTAGGTATACCTGCACATATGGGTATTTTAATCAGAACAGAAGCTAAAGGGTTGAAAATTGAAGATTCTATTAGCTTGGAAAATTTAAAGTATTATGTAGAAATAAATAAACTAAAAGAATGCTTCATACCTGTGGATGTTATTGTACCTATGAAAAAAGTTGTTGTAAATGAAAAATATTATGATAAACTTATAGTTGGGAATGAAGTATATTGTAAAATAAATGATGATTTAGTTGATAATTTTTATGTATATTGCAAAGATATACTTATTGGTATTGGACATAAAGTAAATGAAAAACAAATAAAAATAAATAAAATGCTCATATAAACGGCGGTAAGGTTGAATAAAATTATGGAAAACAATAAAATAAGTACCGAATCCATGCACAAATCTTTAAACGTATTGAACGTAGTTCAATACAGTGGACTTTTTTGTGCAAATAGAAGCATGGGCTTTAATAATGCCTGCATAGCTATCGGTAATTTTGATGGTATACATAAGGGTCATGATGTTTTAATAAGAGAAATGATTGAAATAAGTAAATTTAATAATTTAAACAGTATGATTTTAACTTTTAAATATTCTGATAAGTCTATGAGAAAAAGCTCAACTAATATGAAATATATTACAAGCTTTAAAAATAAAATTTCTATTCTAAAATCATATAACCCAACCAATATATGTTACATAGATTTGGACAGTGAAATATCTAAATACTCACCTGAAAAATTTATTAAGGATATTCTTATTGATAAATATGATATGAAGCATGTAGTTGTTGGATATAACTTTAGATTTGGACATTATGCATTTGGAAATACAGATACATTAAAAAAATATTCTTCAGTGTATAATTATGATGTAAGTATATTACCTAAGATACAATCAAAAAATGGATTAGATATAAGTAGCACTATTATTAGAGGGTACATTAAGGATGGTAAAATCAAAGAGGCAAACGAGCTTTTAACAAAAAATTATACAATATTTAGCAATGATGTTAAATTCACAAGCAATAACAGTTGTATAGTTTATGAAAATAGTGAAATAATAATACCGTGCGATGGTGAATATAAAGTGCTTGTCGGAGACAAAAGATGCACTGTTTGTATAAGTACAGTAGATAATAATAGATTATTAACTTTTGACTCTGATATTAAAATAGTCTCACTATGTGAGCCTGGGGAAAATATAATTTTTTTAAATAAATAATAATATATAATTTTTATATATAAAATTATGTTTACAAGTATATAATATTATGTTAAAATATATTGAGTTTCCTTAATCTATGTTTTACGATACCTCAACGTATTGCATGGGTTATAGGTGAAATAATATGAATTTTGGAGGATGACAATATGTCAAGAGGAGCAATAACTAAAGAACAAAAACAAGCAATAATTGAAGAGTACAGATTAAATGATAAGGACACAGGATCTCCTGAGGTTCAAATAGCTATATTAACACACAGAATTAACAATTTAACTGAACACTTACAAAGCAATAAAAAAGATCACCACTCAAGAAGAGGATTATTAATGATGGTTGGTCAAAGAAGAGGATTCTTAAACTACTTAAAAGACAATGATATCGAAAGATACAGAAGTATACTTGCAAGACTTGGATTAAGAAGATAAGACTTTAGGAGCGGGGAGGTAATTCCCGCTTTATTTTTATATAAATTTTAAAATCAAGATATAAAATTATTATATACTCTATGATAAAATAGGAGGAGTAAATGGAGAAAATTTTTAAATATATACTGGACGGCAAGGAACTTAAGGTTACAATTGGCAAAATAGCTGAACTGACTAAAGGGTCTTGTCTTGTTCAATATGGTGACACAGTAATAATGGCCAACGTTGCAGCTTCAAGTGAACCTAGAGAAGGCGTTGACTTTTTCCCACTTAGCGTTGATTATGAGGAAAAATTATATGCTGCTGGTAAAATACCTGGCGGATTTATAAAAAGAGAAGGTAGACCAACTGAAAAGGCTATATTGACATCACGTTTAATAGATAGACCGTTAAGACCTTTATTCCCAAAAGGATATAGAAATGATGTTACAGTTACTGTTACAGTTCTTTCTATGGATATAGATTATTCACCAGAAATAGCTGGTATGATTGGTTCATCTATAGCACTTTCAATATCTGATTTACCGTTTGAAGGCCCAACTGGTGCTGTTTCAGTAGGACTTATAGATGATAAATTTATCATTAATCCAAACTGTGAGCAAAGAGAAAATTCAAAACTTAATTTAACAGTTGCTGGAACTAAAGAGGCAATAATGATGGTTGAAGCAGGAGCTGAGGAAATATCAGAGACTCAAATGCTTGATGCTATATTATTTGCACATGAAGAAATCAAAAAAATATGCGACTTTATTGAAAATGTAGCTAAGGAAGCTGGAAAAGAAAAGGTACCTTACTTTGAATTTAAATGTGATTCAAATATACAACAAGAAATTGTTGAGTATTCAAAGGATAAAATTAACGATGCTATAATTGAGCCAGATAAATTAACAAGACAGGAAAAAATAGATAGCTTAAAGGCTGAAATTATGGAAGTATTTTCAGAAAAATATCCTGAAAATATTGCAGATATAGATGATGCAACATACAAAATTATAAAAGAAAAAGTAAGAGAAAATATAATAGAACGTGGAATAAGACCTGACAACAGAACTATAGAAGAAATTAGACCTATAACTTGTGAGGTAGGACTATTACCTAGAACTCACGGTTCAGGATTATTTACAAGAGGTCAAACACAAGTATTGACAGTTGCTACACTTGGACCTATAAGTGATGTTCAAATACTTGATGGATTATCTGAAGAAGAATCTAAGAGATATATGCATCATTATAATTTTCCATCGTACAGTGTTGGTGAGGCTAGACCATCAAGAGGACCTGGAAGAAGAGAAATAGGTCATGGTGCACTTGCAGAAAGAGCATTAGAGCCTGTTATTCCAGATCAAAATACATTCCCATATGCTATTAGATTAGTATCTGAAGTATTAAGCTCAAATGGTTCTACATCACAGGCAAGTGTTTGTGGTTCAACATTATCACTTATGGATGCTGGTGTGCCAATAAAAGCTCCTGTAGCAGGTATTGCAATGGGATTGATCAAAGAAGAAGATAAAGTAGCGGTTTTATCTGATATTCAAGGTATGGAAGATTTCTTAGGAGATATGGACTTTAAGGTTGCTGGAACAAGTGAAGGTATAACTGCTATACAAATGGATATAAAAATTCATGGTATAGATAAAAAAATACTAGAACACGCCTTAGAAAGAGCTAGAATTGGTAGATTACACATATTAGATAAGATGCTAGAATGTATTGATAATCCAAGACCTGAATTATCTCAATATGCACCTAAGATTATAATAATGAAAATTAAACCTGAAAAGATTCGTGATGTTATCGGTACTGGTGGAAAGGTAATTAACAAAATTATTGAAGAAACTGGTGTTAAAATTGACATTGAAGATGATGGAACAGTATTTATAGCTGCTGAAAATCCTGAAAAAGGTAATGCTGCTAAGAAGATAATTGAAAAAATTGTAAAAGAAATAGAAGTTGGGGAAATATATTTAGGTAAAGTTGTTAGAATTACTACATTTGGTGCTTTTGTTGAAATAGATGATGGAAAAGACGGATTATTACACATATCTAAGATATCTGATAAACGTGTTAAAAAAGTTGAAGATGTTTTATCTATTGGAGACGAAATTTTAGTTAAAGTAACTGAAATAGACCAACAAGGTAGAATAAATCTATCACGTAAGGATGCATTACCTAAATCTGAAAATTCAGAAAATTCTGAAAACGAAGAACAATAAAGCTTAATAGCACTAACATAAAAAAGCCCTTTAATTAATAAAATATTAAAAGGGGGCTTTTTATGAATTTTTTTAAATATAACATTATCTTTATAAGACGTTTAATTATAGTAATTTTATTATCCATTCTAATAATATTACTCTTGTTGTTAAGATTTTCAAATGATTTAATTTTTTTACAACAATAAATCAAAAATACTTATAAACAATGATTTCTAGATAATGGCTGAATAAATAGTAAAAGACGCTACACGTTTTATTGAATATGAATAAAATGCGTAGCATTTTTGCATTATATTAACAATTATATATGCACGTATAAATCACGGAGGTAAAATGATAAAAGAATATAAGTTAAATAACGGATTAAGAATAGTAGCAGAAAAAATAGATTATGTTAAATCAGTTTCATTTGGCATTTGGGTTAGGGTTGGCTCAACAAATGAAAATGATAATACAAATGGAATGTCACACTTTATAGAACATATGCTTTTTAAAGGAACTAAAAATAGATCTGCAAACCAAATTGCTGAGGACACTGATAATATAGGTGGACAAATGAACGCATTTACAAGTAAAGATTGTACTTGCTTTTATATAAAGGTTTTAGATGAAAATTTAGATGCAGCTGTTGACATATTATCTGATATGTTCTTTAATTCAACATTTGCAGAAGAAGAAATCGAAAAGGAAATATCAGTAGTAATTGAAGAAATTAAAATGTATGAGGATTCACCAGAAGATGTTGTACATGATAAGCTTTCAGAAACTGTATTTAAAAATAGTCCTTTAGCTTACCCAATACTTGGCACTATAGATAATCTAAAATCATATACAAGAGAAAGAGTATTAGAATATAAGGAAGAACAGTATACACCTGAAAGAACTGTAATTTCAATAGCTGGAAATTTTGATGAAGATTATTTAATTAAATTGTTAGAAGATAAATTTGGAAAATGGGAAAATAAACAGGGATTATCTAAAATTTTAGATAGTGAATATAATAGAAATATTATTGGAGTAAATAAAGAATTAGAACAGCTACATGTTTGTTTGGGTACAAAAACTATTGGAAGACATGATGATTTGTATTATCCTCTTATGATTATGAACAACTTATTTGGTGGAACAATGAGCTCCAAAATATTTCAAGAAATTAGGGAAAAAAGAGGACTAGTTTATTCAATTTATTCATTTACATCAAATTATGCTGAAAATGGTTTGTTTGGAATATATGCAGGTTTAGCCTATGAAAATTTAGAAGAAGCAATAAAAACTATTTTGGTAGAAATGGATAAAATGAAAGAAGCTAAAATTACTGAAGAAGAATTTAATAGAGCTAAGCAACAAATTAAAAGTAATTTTATCTTAGGACTTGAAAGCACTTCAAGTAGAATGTCGTCTATAGGAAGAAGAGAATTACTATATAATGAAATTATTACACCAGACGAAATCGTTGATAAAATTAACGCAGTTCAATTAGAGGACATTATAAAAATTAGTAAAATGATATTTAATAAAGAAAATTTCACAGTTGTATATACTGGTAATCTTAAAAAACATAAAGATTTACAGATGATTTTAGAAAAACTATTAAATTAATAATTTTTTTAGGAGGGGACAAATGAAAAGGATAGCTAAATTTGAGAAAGTAAGCTTAGAGCAATTTAAAAAGGATTGGATCGATACCTTTGGTGAACCAGTCTCAGCTACGCTGAGCCATTATGATAATATAGAAGAAATCTATAATTCGATTAATCTTCCTAAAAGAGCCACAACTGGTTCAGCTGGGTATGATTTTTATGCTCCAATAGACATAGATATGGCACCAAATACATCAATTAAAATACCTACAGGTATTAGAGCTAAAATAGAAGAAAATTGGATGTTAACTTGTTATCCACGCTCAGGACTTGGATTTAAATTTAGACTGCAGCTTGATAATACGGTTGGAATAATAGATTCAGATTATTACTATTCTTCAAATGAAGGACATATAATGATTAAAATGACAAATGACTCAAGAAATAATAAATCTGTACATGTTGACAGGGGAGCAGGTTTTGCACAAGGAATTTTCATTGAGTACGGTATTACAGTAGATGATGATGTAACAGAAGTTAGAGATGGTGGTTTTGGTAGTACAAATAAATAGCAGGGGGCTAATTATGAATAGTATATTTAAAGGGATGATATTTGTTTTTCTTAGTATTAACTTTACATTTGGTAACAGTAAAATTGACTTATTACCTGACTTTATTGGATATTTCATGATATTAAACGGCTTAGATGAATTGTATAATCAAAGTGAAAATTTTATTAAAATTAAACCTTTTGTACTAGGATTAGGTATATATTCTGTGGTTATATTAATATTAAATTTGGCTGGAATAACAACTGAATTAGGATATATAGCAGTAATAGCTGGTATATTATATACAATTTTTCTAATTTATATTACCTATAAAATTATTCTAGGCATAATAGATATTGAGAAAAAAATTAATAAATCTTTAAACACAGAAAAACTTATGTCTAACTGGAAGTTAATGATAACCTTTAACATTTTAACATTCATAACAATATTTATACCTGTACTTGCTATTGTATGTTTAATAGTATATATTGTATATGTAATAGCTTATCTTATTGCATTTAATACAACTAAAAATTTATATTATGAAAATAATAGTAATCTTAATTAACTAAAAAACGGTCTCTTAGGACCGTTTATTGTATGTGCGCCCAGCATGGGCTCAAATTAGTCGGTGAAAGTTCGATAT
>DDAM01000033.1 GCA_002332905.1 Firmicutes bacterium UBA2058
CTGTCAAACTCAAGATATTATCTCAAAATCAATATCAAAAGTCAACAGATTTCTAACTTTTCACAGTTAGAATACTTATAAAAAATAATATACTATAAAGTAATCTGTATATAAATCTTTTAGATAATCTATGTAATATGAAACACTGATTTTTAGTCTATCGCCTACTTCGATTATACTTTTTGCATCCTTTATATTATTAACATTTACTTTTTATGTATTGCCAACTGTTTATACAAAATAGTAATACTATAAAATTTAAGATTTTTTTATTCATGCAATCCCCCTAATACATATTTTAATACAATATTATCTTAACTATAATAAACTATGAAAGACAATAAATGTATCTAAATAGAAAAACACAGATTAACAAATATGAACTATCTGTAGAATCTGTGTGCTATTATTTTATATCGTATTAGTATTAACTTTTATATTAACTTCTCTATAATAAAAAGTTATTATTGTCAACTGCAAGCAATAAAAATTATAAAAAGTAATTAATGTATTATTCTTTATAAATAAAATAATAATAATCTTTTACTCCCTCTTCATTATCGTTTAAAATTATACCTCTATTTGAATATATATAAAAAGTATTGCATCCCTTTTCAATTTGATCAAATAATATAAATTTATCCAATTTTTTAGAGTATATAATAGGTTTTTCCTGTATAAAATTTCTCCAAGTAACAAAATTAGAATTAGATTTTAAATCATCAATTGTAATTACTGTTTCCAAAAGCTCTTCATCGTTTATCATATTAACAATGTTGAATATAGTGTATTTTTTTACATTATCTGTAAATTTATTGTTTAAAGCATAAATTCCATTTTCAGATGATGAAATTTCTCTTAATCGATCTGTAAGCTTAATAAGAATACGATTATCTAAATAGCATACATCCTTATATTTACCTTTATATTCACCTTCATTTGATTTACTTACTACTAGAATTTCATCTTGATACATCATAGGATTTTGACTTTTTTCTTTAATCATTTCTAACTCATTTGAGTCAAGATCATATGTGAATAAGCTTATACTTATTTCATTATCTAAACTTACTATATCATCAAAATATAACTTATTTTTATATAAAATAATATCATTTTTTAAAAATGTATTTTCAAAATAATCTTTTTCATGTTTATAAATTGTTCTTATAGTGTTTTTATCAAAATCATATACCTTAAAATCAACAGTATTATCACTATTTAAATTTCTAAGTATAATATATTTTTCATTAATAGCAAGCGTTCCAAGGTTTGAATCTAAATCTACTTCAAATAGCGTTTTATAACTATTATTTTCTAAATTGTAAAGTCCATATTCCTTTATAACTGGTGAATAGCTTATTTCTTCATATAACAAAACAAAAAATATTTTATCCGTATAAAAATCTATGAAAGATGCCTTTAAATCATTAATTTCTTTGGGAAAATCAATTTTATAACATTCCAACACATCCGTACTAAAAACTACATCCTTTTTTAATTTATATTCAAATTTAGTAGGTCTGCCATTATTGTCAGATGTATTATTCTCAGATGTATTGTTTTCAAATGTATTGTATTCAGATATCGCTATCTCTTTATCAATACAAGAAACAAATAAAATTAAAATAATACTTAACATTATTATAAAATGAAATTGTCTTCTCATGGTTAACTCTCCTTATACAACTTATACGTGGCTAATAAAACTTAGCCACGTATATGAATATCTACCAAATTAAACCTCTTGGTTGGCAATATGAAGCAAGTTTAGTTGACGATATAGGGTAGTATGCCTGAATATCATTCGCAAATGGTATAACCGGTGATTTTGTACTATTTTAGTTTGTGTTTTTACTATTCCTTCATAATCCAATAAGCTTTTTATAGCAGCATATCCACACCGATAATCCCTTTGTTGCGGAACTTGAGATATGTTTAGTCTACTGCTAGTAGAAAAAGTAGAATTACTAGCATTCTTTAAATTTGATTTTGTTGTATAAAATGATTTAAGTTTTTTGTATGATGATTGTAATTTGGAACTATCACCATTTATTTTAGCATTATAATATTCTTTCGCAACTGCTTCTTTTTGTGCAATTTTTTCTGCAATATCTTTGTCAAATATAAATTCTCCATTAACAAAATGTCATTATTTGATGTAATTTCTATTGCAAAAACATATGATATTAATTTTAGGTATGATATATTATATAATATATTTAATCATAAAAAAGTCGAATTTTGCCACAAATCGTATTTTTTTAATCATCAACACCAGTTTTTTTCTCTAAACCTATATTACTTTTAATTTGCTACTCATGAACTAGGTATCCTATATCTTTTTGTATCTGTTTTCTTATATGTTCTTCTATTGTTATTTTATTTTTTCTTCCAACTATAACTAAAAAATATACTTTGTATCAGAGTTCTATATTTCATATTTATATTTTATTTTTTCATGTTAATTTTTTTACTTCTATTCATAACAAAATCTTTCCTGAACTATGTGTATAGTCAATAGTACTAAAAAAACAATAATAAAAAACACAGATTAGACAAATCCTATCAATCTGTAAAATCTGTGTAATCTGTGTAGTATTATTTTATATAGCTCTAGTTTCGTATTTTAACCACGCTCTTTGTTCTTCGTTTAGAGATGGGCTTAATTTTTCGTATACTTCTTTATGGTAATTGTTTAACCATGCTCTTTCTTCTGTAGTCAGCATTTCAACAACTACTCCGTCTAAATCTATTGGACAGAAGGTAATTGTTTCAAAATTCATAAATTGACCTGATTCAGTCTCTTCATCTTTTCTAACAACAAGTATGTTTTCTATTCTAATACCATGTCTTCCTTGTTTGTAAACACCTGGCTCATTAGTTACATTCATGCCTTCTTCTAAAACAGAAGAAACATAGTTGTTTCTAATACCATGAGGTCCTTCGTGAACATTTAAGAAAAATCCTACTCCATGACCAGTACCACACTTATAGTCAATACCATATTGCCATAATGGTCCTCTAGCAAGAACATCTAGATTAGTTCCAGTACATCCATATAAAAACTTAGCCATACTTAAATTTATAACACCCTTAAGAACTAAAGTAAAATCTCTCTTTTCTTCTGGTGTTAAGTTTCCTAATACCATAGTTCTAGTAATATCTGTTGTTCCACCTAAATATTGTCCGCCTGAATCAACTAAGAACATTCCTTCTTTTTGTAACTCAACATCAGTTTCAGGAGTTGATGAGTAGTGCATCATTGCAGCGTGCTCCTTGTAGCCAGCAATAGTTCCAAAGCTCAAGCCCTTGAAGTTTTCTCCCTCACTTCTAAACTGTGCTAACTTATCACTTGCAGAGATTTCAGTTATTTTTTCTTTGCCTAAATTAGTATCTAACCAATGTAAGAACTTAACCATAGCTATGCCATCTGTAATGTGTGATTCTCTCATATTCTTAAGCTCAACATCATTTTTAACAGCCTTTAATTTAGTAGTGTAGTTTTGCTCCTCTGATTTTTTCACATCAGCATCTAAAGAATTTATAATCCACATGTTTGTCTTTAATGGATCATAAGTAACTACATTTTTGCTATTTAATGCATTTAAATATTTATCTAACTGATTATATTCCTTAATAGATATACCATCTTTTTCAAGTTCAGCTTTAATAGTGTTTGTAACTTTTTTAGAATCAACAAATAATATAGCTTCATCCATTGATATAACTGCATAAGATATTATAACTGGATTACATGGAACATCAGTCCCTCTTATGTTAAATAACCAAGCAATGTCATCTAATGAGCTTAAAACAAAATGAGTAGTTGATTCAGCCTTCATATGTTCTCTTACTTCTTTTAATTTTTGAGCTCTGCTTTTACCAGCGAATTTAACATCTAATGAATAGAAATCATTCATAGGAATCTCAGGTCTATCTTCCCAAATTTTATTAATTAAATCATGTTCCAAATTATATTTGATCTCTTTTGAACATAAAGCCTTATCTAAGTTATCATAGAAAGACTTAGATACAACCTTTCCATCAAATCCGATAGTTGCACCGTCTTTTAAGTTTTTCTTTAGCCATTCAACAATAGTTGGTACTAATGGTTGTCCCATCTTATATAGGTCTATAGTTGAACCCTCTAATTGTTTTTCTGCTTGTATGAAGTATCTTCCATCTGTCCAAAGTCCATTTCCGTTTTCTAATGTTATAACAGCTGTTCCTGCTGAGCCTGTAAATCCTGTTATCCATTTTCTTGAATCCCAGTGTGGTGCTACGTATTCGCTTTGATGAGCATCTCCACTTGGTATTATGTAAGCATCTATGCCATTTTGTTTCATTAATTCATGTAATTTTTGAACTCTTTCCTTAACCTGCATATCCTTTAGCCTGCCTTTCATTTTATATTGTCATTATATAATAAATTTATCTTTAAAATAACAATAATTTTAAAGCTTAATATATTAATTCCACTATAAATAAAAAATTTTAAATTGTCAACTCTATAACAAAATAATTACGAAAAGTAACTTTAAAATGGATCAACGTAGTCGAGACTATGATATAATATCCTTGTTTTTAAAATTAACTAAGCTTAAGACAAATTTAACATAATAACTTATTATGTTAACAAATCTATTATATGATTATAAATATTTTTTCAAAGGATTTAATATTATCTAATTTTAGCTTATTATCATAAATCAAAACAATCGAGTTTATCAATAGTAATATTCTTACCCACATTTGAGACATAAGACCTGTATAAAATGAATAAACTTCCACGCTGTTTAAGCCGCTTAAAACTCCAAATCCATTTTTGAGCGTTATAAAATCAATCCATTTTGTGTTTTTACAATTGTAAAGAATTATGATTTTGTCGTATTTTGCATATTAATATAGTAAAAAAATGTATAGAAACAATACTAATTCTATACATTTTTAATAATATCAAATACTATTAAAATTCTGCTGATTTTGGTGTTCTTGGGAATGGTATTACGTCTCTTATGTTTGTCATGCCTGTTAGGTACATGATTAGTCTTTCAAATCCTAAGCCATATCCTGCGTGCTTAACTCCACCGTATTTTCTAAGTTCTAAATACCACCACATATCCTCTGATGGAACATCCATTTCTTCCATACGCTTTAATAAAACATCTAGTCTTTCTTCTCTTTGAGAACCACCTATCATTTCTCCAACGCCTGGAACAAGTAAGTCTGTAGCTGCTACAGTTTTACTATCATCGTTTAATCTCATGTAGAATGCTTTGATATCCTTTGGATAATCAGTAACAAAAACAGGTCTTTTAAATATTTGCTCAGCCAAATATCTTTCATGCTCTGTTTGGATATCAGTTCCCCATTCAACAGGGTAATCAAATTTGTCATTGTTTTTCTTTAGTATTTCTATAGCTTCAGTATAAGTAATTCTACCAAAGTCAGAATTTACTACATTGTTTAATCTATCAAATAAGCCTTTATCTATAAAACTGTTGAAAAATTGCATTTCTTCTGGAGCATTTTCCATAACATAGTTGATTATATATTTAACCATATCTTCTGCTAAATCCATATCATCATTTAAATCAGCGAAGGCTATCTCTGGCTCTATCATCCAAAACTCAGAAGCGTGTCTTGTTGTGTTTGAGTTTTCAGCTCTAAAGGTTGGTCCAAAGGTATAAACATTCTTAAATGCTAAAGCAAATGTTTCTGCTTCCAGCTGTCCACTTACTGTTAGGTTAGCAGATTTTGCAAAGAAATCCTTTGAGTAGTCTACTACTCCATCCTTCTTCTCTATGTTTTCAAGGTCAAGAGTTGTAACTCTAAACATTTCTCCAGCACCCTCTGCATCACTAGCAGTAATTATTGGAGTATGTGCATATACAAAGCCTCTTTCGTTGAAAAATTTATGAATTGCATAAGCTGCTAGAGAACGCACTCTAAATACCGCAGAAAATGTATTACTTCTTGGTCTTAAATGAGCTATAGTTCTTAAATATTCAAAGCTATGCTTTTTCTTTTGTAATGGAAAGCTGTTATCAGATGCAGCTTCTAATATAATTTCTGTTGCTTTAATTTCAAATGGTTGCTTAGATTCAGGTGTTTCAGTAAGTATACCTTTTACAGTTATACCACTTCCTGTTGAGAATTTCTTCACTTCTTCAAAATTTTCTAAATTATTTTCAAATACAATCTGAACATTTTTGAAAAATGTTCCGTCATTTATTTCAATGAATCCAAAGTTTTTTGAATCCCTAATAGTTTTAATCCAACCATTTATGCAAACCTCCTTATCATATAAGGTGCTTGCGATTTTGTACAATTCTTTAATATAAATTGCTTTCATTTTATCCTCCTATTTTAAAATAATATAAAAAAGCTCTTTCATCCCAATATAAGGGACGAAAGAGCTAACTTACGCGGTACCACCCAAATTAACTTTTATAAATAAAAGTTCACTTGACCAAATAACGCTTTGGATGCGTTCAAGCCTACTTTTAGTGCATAAACAAAATTTCGGTTGAATATTCAAGGATGTTTTTCATATATATCATTGTAATAGGCTCTCACCTTATCCTATCTCTCTTTGACCTGTTTTATATATTACTTTTTCCTATCATCATAGTTTACAATATATAACTTTTAACAATTATAATCCATCTATTATAATTTTGCAACTGTTTTTTTATAAATAATAAAAACAGTTTTTTTATAAATAATAAAAACAGTTTTTTTATAAATAAAAAAACATTATATTAAATATAACCGATAAAGCAAAAAAAATTCCACCAACAATCACTAAAAAACCAAACGGAACCTTTTCTTTACTCGTTCTATAATCATAATAAGAATTATAGTATGAAGGTCTTTTCTCTCCATATAGCTTTTTTGCACGCATTTTCTTAAAGCTATAAGTGAATATGTCAAACATTCCACCATTGCTAACCAACAATAACAATCCAGCTCCTAAAATTAACACGCCTGGAAGCAAAAAGCCATCACTTAATATATAAGCAATATCTCTAATATTATTTGCATTAAACAAATTTCTATAAGAAAATATAGATAAAGATATTAAAATTCCGATTAGAGTTACAATTATATACTTTATGTATTTATTTCTCATTTGCTATACTCCCTTTTAAAAATATCATTTGGCTGTATTTAACAACCAAATGATATTCTAGCTTTTAATAATTTTTACTTATCCCTATTATAATGTTTTAGTTAGAAATTAGTACTGGCAAGCATTAAGTTCTTTGTTTTAATTTCATTAATGTATTCATCATATTCTTTTTCATTACAATAAACAATGTGTCCGTTTCCTATATCTTTAAGTTCAGGCTTATCAACAGAATAATCATGATCTAGTGTAGGATTATATGTAACCCTTTTTCTTTTTTTCTCATAATGAGGATCAGGATGTGGTATAGCTGACAATAAAGATTTAGTATAGGGATGTAAAGGATTGTCAAACAACTCTTTTGATGATGCAAGTTCAACTATTTTACCAAAATACATAACAGCAATCCTATCTGAAAAATATTTGACTACGGACAAATCATGCGCTATAAAAAGTATTGTCAATCCCATTTTTTCTCTTATATCATTAAGTAAATTAATAACCTGAGCTTTAATAGATACATCCAGTGCACTAATTGGTTCATCAGCAATTATTAAATCTGGTTCCATTATAAGAGCTCTTGCTATTCCTATTCTTTGACGTTGTCCTCCACTAAACTCATGAGGGTAACGTCCAGCATGTTCAGGCACAAGACCAACTAAATCAAGCATTTCATAAACTCTTTCATCAATATACTTCTCATCCTTAACATGCTTTATTCTAAGTCCCTCTGCTATAATTTCACGAACAGTCATACGAGGATTTAGTGACGCAATAGGATCCTGAAAAATCATTTGTATTTTAGAGGTTAATTTAGCACCCTTTGATTGAAGCTTCTCTGCATATATTTTATCGCAGTTTTCATGGTCAAACTTTGCCTTTCTAATAAACTCTCTTTGTTCATCTATAAAACTTTGAAGCTTAATTTTTTCTTCAGAACTAGCTTTTTTCAAATTAAATTTTGCTTCCTTTATAGAGTCCTCATAAGAACGAATTCCAGCACATATTCTTTGACCGTTAAAGTAAATATTTCCAGAAGTTATATTGTATAATCTGATTATTGAGCGACCTGTTGTTGTTTTTCCACATCCAGATTCACCAACTAAACCAAACACTTCACCTCTTTTTATATCAAAACTTATATCATCAATTGCCTTAACTTCTGAATTTATTCCAAGTTTAAAGTATTGTTTTAAATTCTCAACACTCAATAAAATTTCATTATTATTAACTTTCACTTTCAGCCACCTCCATATAACTTAATGCTTCTATACGATCTGTTACAATTTTTGGTGGTTTCACCATTGGCGCTTTTGGATGCAATAGCCAAGTTGCTGCATAATGTGTCTTTGATATTTCAAATAATGGTGGTTCCTGCTCAAAGTCAATTTGCAGTGCGTATTTGTTTCTAACCGCAAATGCATCGCCTACTGGTGGATGTATCATATTAGGTGGTGTTCCTGGTATAGCATCAAGTTTTTCCTTTGTTTTTAAATCAGGTATAGATGCCAAAAGTGCCCATGTGTACGGATGCGCTGGTTCGTAGAATATTTCATCGGCAGTTCCGTATTCAACTACCTTTCCAGCATACATTACAGCAATTCTATCTGCCATATTTGCTACTACTCCTAAATCGTGAGTAATGAATATAATAGATAGTTGTCTTTCATCTTTTAGCTTATTAATTAATTCAAGTATTTGTGCTTGAATAGTTACATCTAGAGCTGTTGTTGGCTCATCACATATAAGTATATCTGGATTTGCAGAAAGAGCAATTGCAATTACTATACGTTGTCGCATTCCACCTGAAAATTGGAATGGAAATTGTTTAAATCTTTTCCTTGGCTGTGGTATTCCAACTTCTTTCATTAGCTTAATAGCATTATTTTTAGCCATATTTGTTGTCACCTTATATATTCTAGCTGATGATTTAGCCTTAAGATATTCAATCATTTCATGTGACTGTACAGCGTGATTGTCTTTTTTTACGCTATTACATATTTCATTCTTGTATAAATCAATTATTGTTTTTATAATTTGAATTATACTATTCTTTACAAGCTCTAAATCTACTATCAAAGCTGGTGTAGCCTTATGCACAGATTTTCCTTTTTGAGAAAGCTTGGCTAATTTAGCAGATTCTTTTTCAAATCGCTTAATTTCTTTGACATTTGATGGTATGCCTTTAAAATATGTATCGATAGCACTTAATATACTAGTACCAAAGGTATAGGCACAACTATCCTTTTTAATTTCTAATCTATCAATTGAATTTTCAACTACTGCAATCATTTTCTTTGCTTCCATAGCACATAATTTCTTATCTAAATTTTCAGATTCAAATGTCTTTAGTGATTCCTCAAGAACATTTACTGCTATTGCTTTTGATTTCAATGAATTAGAATTAGAGTAGCTTATACCAGATTCCACAATTTTTTTAAATTCTTGCATAAATTCATTATTAATATCCATTGAGAAAAAATCTGGTTTTGAAGCAAGTAATTCTTTATCTAGTATATTCTTTATTTCCTTCAACAATTTTATTATAGCATCGGACTCCTGAGCATTTTTGTATTTTTTTATTTTTTTAGATAAATCAACTATCTTTGAAGGTAAAATGCTTGAATCTTTTTTTACAACATAAGGATTATAAACCTTTTTTAGTTCAATCAATAGATATTTTATTTGCTCTTTTATTTCTTTAGGCTTTCCACCTATTATATCAATTAACAAATCCTCTATTTCTTGCCTAGCATTTAATGCATTTTGATGTGCAGTGTTATATTTTTTTTCTAACTTAATGCATTTATTAATGTAATTATTAAATGCTTTTATTTTATCATCATAATTACCATTTAAAGCTTTATTTATGTTCGAATTTAGCAGCTTTATTTTACTGTTAAATTCTTTTTTAGCTGTTCTTTGATTAGCTTTACCATTTAGTATCATGGCCTCAGTTAATTGCTTTCCAATCCTCATTATTGGATTTAGACTTGACATTGGATCTTGAAATATCATTGATAGCTTACTGCCCCTATAGTCATGAAAATCATCCTCTGTAATTTTGAGTAAGTCCTTTCCATCATATATTATTTCTCCACTTTCAATTATGCTGTTAGGAGCTAAAATACCTAAAACCGCTTTTGCAGTTACAGATTTACCAGAACCTGACTCACCTACTATTGCTAATGTTTCACCTTTATTTAAATCAAGACTAATATTTCTTACCGCCTTAACTGTTCCATCATTTGTCCTAAAGGATACCCTAAGATTATTTATTTCCAATATTTTTTCCATAACTACTCCTCCGAACCTCTTAATGATGGGTTAAACGCATCTCTCAATCCATTTCCAAATAAGTTAAATGAAATCATTAAAAGTGATATAAATATTGATGGATAAAAAATTGCATGTGGAAATGTTGACAATGCTGTTTGACCATTAGAAAGCAATGTACCAACACTAGTTACATTTGATGTTTGAAAATTAACTATACCTAAATACGACAATGTTGTTTCACTAAATATAACACCAGGTATAATTAGTATAGTTGAAGTTATTATTGTTCCTAATGCATTTGGTAATATATGTCTGAAAATTAATCTTTTGTCATTAGCACCAAGAGTTCTTGCTGCTAAAACATATTCTTGACCTTTAAAACGGTAAAACTGTGATCTAACTCTACTAGCTGGACCAATCCATCCCTTTAGAATAAAAGCAAATAGTAATGAAACCACTACCCCAAACTTTCTAGCAAAATATATTTGGAAAAGCGCCACTGCTACTATAAATGGTATACCGCTTAATATTTCAATAAAACGTTCAAGTATTAAGTCAAGTTTACCGCCGTAATAACCTTCCATTGCTCCTATAATAGTACCTATAATTATATTTATTGAAGCTACAACTATGCTAAGTAAAAATGATAATCTCGCACCATTCGCTAAACGAACAAGAATATCTTGCCCATAACCATCAGATCCAAATAAAAAGCAAGGATAAAATCCATTTATATATTTGTAATATTCATAGTATAAAACTCTAACCTGATACTGAGTTCCGTTCATTTTAGTAGTATAGTAAGCATAACCATCCGGACTATTTTCATCTTTTAAAAATATATTTATGTAATTATTATTTTCATCATAAATAGCAGCACCCTTTGCATTATGCTTAAACCAATAATTTGGATCCTTTTTAAATCCTTCATTTTTAATTTCCTTTATGTCTATCATAGGATATAAAATTTGGATACCTGTCTCTTTTTCATATGCCAAAATGTTCTTATACTCCGTCTCAGAAAGTGATTTATATACAAATCCAGTTTTCATGTATGAATCAATGATTACATCATAATAAGTTATAGCTTTATTTTTTGTATTGTCCTCAAAAATTTTATTTACCTTAACTACAGCTCCCGGAATAGCATTAAAATAATCATAGCTTTGTTGGTTATATGTATAATCAGAATGTCCTGTCATTATGCCAATTTTAGACAATAGCTCACTTTTTGGCAATGTGTATGTATAAAAGCCATCCGTATATTTCATATCAAATTTAGAAAAGATAGGAACAAGAATAGCAAATAATAATAATAAACCAATTATATAAGCACCTGCAACTGAGCCTTTGTTTCTTTTAAATCGTATTAAAGCATCCTTAAAATATCCTATAGGCTTTGTTTCAAGCTTTAAATCATGTATTGAAGCATCTTGTTGAACTAAAATGAATTTTTCATCTGGAATATTATTTATATCAACTAAGCTCATTTGTTTTTCCCCCTCCCATTCTAATACGTGGATCTACTAAGCCATAACTAATATCTATCAATATACCTGTTACTAATCCTATAGCTAAATAAAACATACTTATTGTCATAAATACACTATAATCTCTTAAGTTATATGACTGAATATATACATTACCAATACCTGGAATAGCAAAAATTCTTTCTATAATTAAGGAACCCATTAGAATCCCCATAAACTCAGATATAATCATAGGTAAAATAGGTACTAAAGAATTACGAAAAGCATGTCTCATTGTAGCCTGTCTTCTTGTTAATCCTTTAGTTCTAGCTAAAAGCATATATTCACTTGTTAAGGTTTCTGTAAGCTCTGCTCTTGTAAATCGCATAAATCCAGCTATTATACCGAAGGATAGTGCCATAATAGGCAAAACCATGGAATGAAACATTGACCATGTAAACCAGTTTGTACCTGATTTAAGTACAAGCGGAAACCAACCAGCTTTAAAGCCCATATAGTATTGCACTATAAATGCATAAACGAATGACGGTACTGATATAAATAGCATTATTACTACTGAAATAAATTGATCCTGCCATTTATTTTTTCTAAGAGCTGCGTATACACCAAAGGCTATACCTAATGGAACACTTATTATCATAGTATATACATTAAGAATTACTGTAACTGGGAGCTTATTAGCTAAATATTTTGTAACTGGTTCTAAATAAGTTCCAACTGTTGTACAAAATCCCCAGTCCCACTTAGTAAAAACATTTTTTAAAAATATGCCATATTGAGTTAATATAGGCTTATTGTAACCCCATGCCTCTCTCATTGCTTTTACTGCTACACCATAATCTCCTTGAGCTGGAGGAATTTGATTTGGTAGCATACGAATCATAACAAAGCATATTGTCATTATAATAAACAATGTTATAAACAATAAAATTAATCTTTGTAAAATATATTTGCCCATAATACCCTCTCCTAACTATTTAACTTTACAATCCCCTTTTTTATATACTAGAAGAAAATACTTATTAGTATATAAAAAATTACCACAAAGGACACAAAGATTCGCACAAGTGGTTTCTTCGTGTTCTTTGTGGCTAAATATTTTTAAATTATCAAATATTTATAGAAATATTATTTTAAATTATTGTTAGTATGTTAATTGATAATTTTGATTCTTACAATACTCTTCCCACTCAGCATCTGTGTAGTTGTATGTCAAATGACGTACTCCACCAAATGCTACAATTTGTACATACTCCTCTGCACCTTGATTAACTTTTTGTGATTCTAATGATGTAGCAGTACGATAATACATTGGAGTACAGTTATAAGTTTCAAGTATACCAAGTTCTATACCTGCAAGCACAACTAATCTTGTATCAGCATCTGCTGCTGCATATTCACCATTTACAAGAGCTTGATACCAATCATAGAATGTTTTTGTTATTGCTTGACCATTAACTTCAATAGTTAGCTCTTCAGATTTTGGTTTAAATCCATATTCAAACATTGTTTCTTCATCACAATAGCATTCAACTATTCCATATGGATCCATTGATGAACCGCCCCAAGTTGACATTATCATTTCAAATAAACCTTGTTGTGCATGATCATAATAATCCTCATCAGGAGTCATCTTTATCATTATTTTTCCTTCTAATGGTGTTCCAACTGTTGCTACATTTAATGCCTCTTGAACAAAGTTAATTATTTTAACATAAGTTTCGTCAGAGTTATATACTAAGAATTCTAATTCTACCTTATCTGTATCCTTAATATCTCCCGCAGCTAAGGCAGCATTATATGCATCTGTAAATAGATTCGCAGCTTTTTCCTTATCATAACCAGTGATATCTTCTTCACTATCAACACCATATAATTTACATAATACATCTTGAGCTTGCTTAGAATTACGATATAAATCACCTGTTTCTGGTTTATATACATAATTGTAGTTAAATAATCCAAAACCTGCTGAGTGTGTTGCAGTACATTGTGCTGCGAATTCTGCTCTATTTACAGCAAGTGAGATTGCTTTTCTAAAATCTTTATAGGATAGTAGAGTTTTATTAACCCCAGCTACTTCACGACTCTTAAGAGCCGACTTTTCAGTATTAAAAGTAAATTTTGTTGTATATGATTGCGGTGTATATAGAATATAGTCACTTGTTCTATATGCATCCATATCAGCTGCAACTAATGAAACTGTGTCAAGTTTACCTTGTAAGAACAACTGCAATGCAGTAGCTTGAGTTGGTACTATTTGGCAATTTATATTTGTAGTTTGGAATTGTCCTTCATGTTTTCCATCTGTATAACCATACCAGTTTTCGTTTTTTGCCATTGTTATTTGCTTATCTGTCTGATATTCAGTTAGTTTATATGGTCCATAAGATATTGTATTTTCAACTGATGTACCATATGATGTTTTTATAATATCTCCAGTTTGTTTTTTGTTAGCTTCATATGTTTTCTCATGAACTAACCAGTTACTTGATAAATTATATTTTAAATAAAAATCTGTTATTGGTTTGCTTAGAACAAGAGTAATTTCATAATCTCCAGTTTTTATTAGGCCAACCTTTGACCAATCTACAGCTGGACTTACTCCGTCAAATGTAAAGCAAAATGCTTTGTATGCTTCTGTATTATTATCTCCAAAAGCTGCAGCTATTGTTAATAAATCCTTTTTAGCCTCATCAGTTAAATCATAATAATCTTTTTCAGAGTATTTTTTATATAAATCATTTCCTGCAGCATCTGTAAATTCTGCAGTACTACCGCCTTCGTAATAGGATTTAGCTGAATCACCAAAGAAAACTACTTCTTTAGTTAAGCTAAATTTCATATCCTTATCTTCTACCTGACGATATGCTCCATCTACCATTATATTAGTATAAATAGGAGAATTTTGCTTATAATATGCTTCTGAATTTGAAATAGTCATAGTGCCTGAATAGTATGAACTTGCACGGTAGTTTTTAATTTCAGGATTTAAAATTTGTTGCATTGAGTATATGTATGAGTCAGCATTTATAACATCTCCGTTTTCCCAAACAGCCTTCTCATTTAATTTAATTTTGAAAGCATATCCTGTTTTAGCATCAGTTGGAACGCCAAAATCAGTATTTCCTGCATATTCTGTAGTTACATCTATTGGGAATTCAGCAGCCATTTCAGGAACTATTTCGTAAGCATCCCTAGCTTCGTTAAGTTTAAAATCATATAATCCAATTTGTGTATATGTCATAATGTAGCTATCTGTACTTGATTCCCATTCGTGTGGATTCCATGTTTTTGGAGAACCCGCTAAGTATTCATTGTAAGTATATACAGCTGGCTCTACTGGTTTTACATCAGGTTTTGGCTGATTTGTTTGATCAGACGTTCCACTACTAGAAACGTTTTCTTCTTTGTTGCATCCAAAGCTTACAAGCATTAAGCTAAGTATCAACATAAGCGCGAGTGATTTTTTTAACACTCTAAATAACTTCTTATTTCCCATAATAACCCCCATATAAAATATTTTGCGTTATAAACGCATTTTTATATTTAACCCTCCATTATAATATGGAAGATATAAACTATTACAAAAAATCTTATATACAATTTTATCTTTTGTCAATAGATATTCATATATAGTTCTTTTTATACATATTATACTTAATTAATTTAAATAGGTTAATTTATATATTATATTTTGCAATATAGGCATATATGCTTTATATATATATTTATATATGCTTTATACTTACTATTTATTACTTAAATTATATTTCGACAATATTAATCATTATGTCACAATATCTGTAATATATTTATATTTATTGTCGAATTTATGCACAATTTAGTAAAATAAGTTAGAGTATGAATGCATAAAAAGTGAACTATGTTCACTCTATGGAAGAATCGTTCCGATTCTTCATTTATCTAATAGGAAAGAGAACTTTCCTATTAGATAAAAAATAACGTAGATATATTATATTCTACGTTACTTAATTACTTCTTATTACGCCACTTTGTACCATCACAATAATCCTAGTGTAAAACAAATTTTACACTTGAAGAATCGTTTTTTGATTCTTCCATAGAGTGAAGAGTGTTTTTTCTTCACTCTTTAATCTTTTGATAAAAATAACAATCCAACACCGTTTGTTATTAGTATTTCAGCATTTGTATCAATTACTTCGTTACTGATACACAAGGTTGAACCCCTTTTAACTTTTACATTATTTAGAGGATATTTTAAGCCTCTTAATGTTATACCTTCAACATAATCGGTTATTGGGATAATTGATAAATAATAACCTTCCTTTTTATCTATTATAATATTTTTATTAAGTATTTGAATATAGTTATTATCATCTATTATTTTAATGTCTATATTAAGTGTTATGTATCTTTCAATAAGCATTATATTAGCCATAGTATGGTCAAGTCTTGTTCCAGTTGCTCCAAATATAACAATTTCTTTATAACCGCTACTTATTGCCTCTTCTACAGCTATTTCAGTATCAGTAAAGTCCTTTTCTGGTAAGAATTTTTGAATTTTAACATTGTTATATTTAGCTAATAAACTTTTATCAACAGAATCAAAATCACCAACTATTAAATTAGGTGTTATACTTAAACTATCTAAATAATTTAACCCTCCGTCAGCACATATTATAAAATCATTTTCTGCATATATTTCATTGAATAATTCTTTGTTTACACTTTTGCCGCTTGCTATTATTATAGCTTTCATTTCATCAAATTCCTTGCATTATTTTTTTAAACTCATTAGTTCTTTTAACAACATCTTCTGTATTATATATTGCAGATCCTGCAACTATAACATTGGCACCCCAATCTAAAACTTCCTTTAGATTATCTAGTGTAACTCCACCATCTATTTGTATATCTTTAACAATATTCTTTTTATACATTAATTCTTTTAAATCTAAGAATTTTTCTTTTACATTATATATAAGGCTTTGTCCACCGAATCCTGGATTTACAGACATAAGAAGTACCATATCTACATCCTCTATTATATCCTTAATCATAGATACTGGCGTAGCAGGATTTAAGGCAACTCCTGCCTTTATACCAAATGATTTAATTTTTTGTATAGTTCTATGTAAATGAATACAAGCCTCTTGATGTACAGTAATAATATCAGCACCTGAATTATAGAAGTCTTCTATAAAGAAATCTGGATTGTTTATCATTAAATGAACATCAAAAACCATATTTGTAATTTTCCTAATTGATTTTATTACCGGTGGTCCAAGTGTTATATTAGGTACGAATCCCCCATCCATAACGTCTATATGTACATAATCTGCTCCACCTATTTCAATTTTTTTTATATCTTCTTTAAGCTGTGAAAAGTCAGCTGACAGAATAGAAGGTGACAATTTATTCACAAAAAATCCTCCTTTAGAATTTAGTAAGGTTTATTACTTTTTATCTCTTCTAGTAATTTAATATAATTATTATATCTAATATCGCTAATTTGCTCATCCTCAACTGCTTTTTTAACTCCGCAATTAGGCTCTTTATTATGAATACAGTTACTAAATCTACAATTATCACTATATTTTTTAATTTCAGGATAAAAGCCTGTTAATTCATCAAATTCAATCTCATTTATATCAAAAGAACTAAAGCCTGGTGTATCTACAACAAAACCACCAAAGCCTAGCTTATATATTTCAGCATGGCGAGTAGTGTGCTTACCTCTTTTTAGTTTATCACTGATTTCTCCAGTTTTTAGTTCAAAGCCATTATCAATTGTATTCATCAAAGAAGATTTTCCAACCCCAGATGGACCTGAAAACAAGGTAACCTTGTCTTTTAGAATATCTTCAAATTCATTTAAAAGATCACTATTATACATAGAAGTAAAAATCATTTTATAGCCAGTATTTTTATATATTTCTTTATATTTTGATATACAATTTTCATCAACAAGATCAACCTTATTAAAACATATTATTGGGTTTAGTTTATTTATCTCAGATGCAATTAAAAGCTTATCCAATAATAAAAAGCTAGGCTCAGGATTTTTAACTGCAAATACAATAATAATTTGGTCTATGTTCGATACTGGAGGTCTTTTCATTTCATTTTTTCTTTCCTGAATTTCTTCAATGTAACCGCATCTATTGTCTTCTTCAGTTAGTCTAATCAATACATAATCTCCAACAAGAGGTTTTATGTTTTGATTTCTAAATAAACCTCTAGCTCTACATTCAATTATTCCACCATCAGTATCAACATAGTAATTTCCGCCAACACCTTTAATAATTATACCTTGTATCATAAAATTGTTATTCATCATATAACAATTTTAAACTGCCTCTCTATGTGAGGCAGTTCAAAACTATATAATTTCCTCCTAATTAAATTTAACTTCTATTGTACCTAACGATTCTCCATCAACGAATACTTCAAAATACTGAGTTCCTACACCAGACACTGTAACTAAAATACTTTCCTCATTGTCTTTTTTAGTAATTTCTTGTTCAAAAATAACTTCATTTCCTGATTCATTAATTTTGTATACAATTACAGTTGCTTTGTCTTTATCCTTTGGCAATGGAACATTTATTTGTGAATACTTATCCTCTTCAGTGTTGTCACCACCATTATTTCCGCTATTATTATCATTATTACCATCGTTAGGCTCAGTAACTTCTTTTTTTCCAAGACTTACAACTATACCAACATATGTGTACTCTTCAATCTCAGATCCTGGAGTATGAGTTTGTTTTATAACAAGATTTTTATCATATTCATCATTATAATCATATTTTATTTCACCTACAGTTAAATTTTTCTCTAATATTTTAGCCTTAGCAGATTCTAAGCTCAAACCAACTAATTTTGGTACTGTAGTATTTACAACTTCCGGTCCTTTACTTAGTACAAAATTAACTTCAGTATTCATTGAAACCATTTTACCAGATTCAGGAGACTGTCTAATAACTTTTCCAGAAGGTACTTTGTCATTATATTCTGATGTAATATCACCTTCTTTTAAATCTAAGTCTTTTAATGTAGTAGCTGCTTCAATACTATACATACCAGCTAAATTAGGAACTTCAACTTCCCTTGCACCTTTACTTATTAACACTTCTAAAGGAAAATCTTTTTTTACCTTTTGACCTTCATCTTCGTTTTGAGAATATATTATTCCTTCTTCATATTCAGAGTTATATGCTCTATCCTTAACACTAAATAACAAACCAACTTCTTTTGCAATTTTTCTTGCTTCTTCTTCTGTTTTTCCAACCAAATTAGGTACTTCTACCTCTGGAACAATTAAAATTGCTCTTATTACAAAAAATCCTATTAAACTAGCTACTGCTAATGCTGACAAAATAGCTGCAAATGTTATTTTAAAGTTATCAGAATTTTTTAAATCTTTCTTTTTCTTTTGCTTATTTTTACTTATATCTTTTTCATTATTACTTAAAATTATTTTTGTAGACTTTTTCTCATCATCTATTTCATCACTTGCAAAAAAATCTTCAAATGCCTTACTATTTTCACTTTCACCAATATCTATGCTTTCATCCATGTCATTAGTGTTAATATTAACACTGTCGGCAGGATTAGCACTATTTATATCATTATCATCCAACATTTTAGATTTAATTTTAGGCATAATTATTGTTGGAGAATCTATATCGTCAAGATAGTTATTGTTAATTTTAAGATCATTAGCTACATTTTTTTGCAATAAATATAAATCCTTCAATAGTTCAGATACATTTTGATATCTGTAGCTTTGGTGCTTCTCTAAGCATTTTAAAATCACAGCCTCAAGTCCTTTAGATACGGTAATGTAACTAATTTTTTGAGATGGAGGAATAACCGGATCTTGTATATGTTTCATAGCCACTGATATATGATTATCAGCATCAAACGGTACAACTCCAGTAACCATTTCATACATTACAACACCTAAAGAATATATGTCAGATTTTTCATCAACATAGCCACCTCTTGCTTGTTCAGGTGAAAAATAGTGTACTGAACCAATTACATTAGATGTATTGTTTATGGTTGAAGAGCTAGCGGCTTTTGCTATGCCAAAATCTGCAACCTTAGCAACACCTTCGTCAGTTATTATAATGTTGTGAGGCTTTATGTCACGATGTATTATTTTATTAGCATGTGCATGTTTTAAAGCTTCAGCTACCTGTAAAGATATTTTTAAAGTCTCATCTTCGCTTAAGTTACCTTTTTGTGTTATATAGTCCTTTAACGTGTCTCCTTTAATGTATTCCATAACAATATAGTAAATATCATCTTCTATTCCAGTATCATAAATATTAACTATATTAGGATGATTTAAACTAGCTGCTGATAAGGACTCTTGTTTAAATTTTTCTACGAATTCTGCATCTGATGTTAATTCGTTTCTCAATATTTTTATAGCAACATACCTGTTTAATACTCTGCACTTGGCTTTGTATACTACAGACATACCACCTCCGCCTATCTTTTCAACTATTTCATATCTATTTCCTAAAACTTTACCTATCATTAATTTCACCTCTATCTGTAGTATCAATTATAATCACAGTTATATTATCGGTACCACCATTTTCGTTTGCTAAATTTATTAGCATATCTACACAATTTATACCAAATTTACTCACATAATAAAGCATGTCATTATCAGTTATATGATTAGTCAATCCATCTGAGCATAATAATAGTTTATCATTGTCCTTAAGCTCAATTTCAAAAATATCTATCACAATGTCACTTTCACTGCCTATTGCTCTAGTTATCACATTCCTTTCAGAATGTTTCCTAGCCTCAGCATTAGTTATCTCACCTTTTTTTACAAGCTCCTGAACAAATGTATGATCATCTGTAATTTGCTTAATATAATTATCATTTATAAGGTATGTTCTGCTGTCACCTACATTGCCAATATATGCTATTTTTTCATCTTTGTCAATTACTGACATAGTAATAGTCGTACCCATACCATTATATTCTTCATTGTTAATAGCTTGATCATAAACAGTTTTATTTGCTAGATTTGCACTTTCAATTATGAATTTTGGTACTTTAATTTTTCCTTTTTCAATTTCACTAATGAAGTATTTTTTAATAGTATTTACTGCTATATTGCTGGCGATTTCACCGGCCTTATGACCTCCCATACCATCAGCAACCGCACAAAGGTAATAGTTATCTGATTCAAATACAACTAAATTATCCTCATTATTATTTCTTACCTTTCCACTATTAGTTCCATAATATGATTTCATATTATCCTCCCATTATGCCACGTTGTGGCATCATAGCGTGAATGTCTTTTTTTCACGCTATACACCTCGCTTTGCAAGAAAATCATTTCTTAGTTGACCACACGCAGCATTAATATCACTGCCTAATTCTCTTCTGACTGTAGCATACATACCATTGCCAGTTAAAATTTTTTTAAATTTATCGATATTATTTTCTGTTGATGAGCTTATACTACTTTCTTTTATAGAATTATAAGGTATTAAATTTATGTTACATAACATACCCTTTAAATAGTTACATAAATTCATTGCATCTTCATAAGTATCATTAATTTCATTAATCAATATATATTCAAAAGTTATCCTTTTATTTGTCTTATTAATATAATATTCGCATGCTCTCTTTAACTCGTCAAGATTATATTTTCTCGCAATTGGTAACATTTCTTCTCTTTTTTTCTGATTTGCAGCATGCAGAGAAATTGCAAGTGTAATCTGCAAATCCAAATCTGCTAATTCGTATATTTTAGGTACAACTCCACATGTCGACATAGTTATTTTTCTTAAACTGATGTTTTGTCCCTTTTCATCATTTATTATGATAAAAAACTTTAATAAATTATCATAATTTTCTAATGGTTCACCAGTTCCCATAATAACTATATTACTTATTTTTTCACCAGTATTTTTTTGTACTAGGTATATTTGATTCAACATTTCTGCTACAGTTAAATTTCTAATAAAGCCTTTTTTTGTAGATGCACAAAAAACACATCCCATTTTACATCCAACTTGAGATGAAATACATAATGTGTTTCCATACTTATATTTTAAAAATACTGTTTCTACAATGTTATTATCTTCTAATAAAAGCAAATATTTTTTTGTTTCATCCTGCTTTGAATCAAATCTCTCCAGTATTCTAATATTTGTAAATTCAAAATTATTTTTTAAAATCTCTCTTGTTTTTTTAGCTATATTAGTCATATCATCAAAGCTTGTAATATTTTTTTGGTGAATCCATTCATATATCTGCTTAGCTTTATAAGAAGGCTCATTAAATGCTATAATTTGTTCTTGCAGTTCTTCCAATGTTAAATTATCAATTTTTATCATATATACCTCCATGCAATTATATGCACAAGAATGTCTGCTCTTTTGAAAAAAGAGTTTAACAATTTGTGCATGGAGTCAGAATATTCTATCATAGCCTCAAACTTCGTTTGAAGTCATTAAAAATATCATAGCCTCAAGCTTTACATAGTCTTAAACTATGTTTAAGCCATTTAGTCATTTGATATTATAACATAGTTTTTCTAAATTTAGCAACAAAAAAACCATCCATGTCATGTAGATGAGGAAAAATCTCAATGTATCCATCTTTAGACGTGTTAAATATATTGTTTGTTTCATCTGTTATATCTACTAGCTTAAAATTTTGATTATGCTTAACAAAATAATTTATAATTTCTATATTTTCCTTCTTATTTGTTGTACAGGTTGAATAAACTAATTCACCATTTAGCTTTAAGTATTTTGAAGCGTTTACTAGTATTTTATATTGTATATCAAACAAATTATTGCTATCAAGTTCTTGGCGATTATATTTTATTTCAGGCTTTCGTCTTATTATACCAAGACCTGAGCAAGGTACATCAACTATACAATAATCAGCTTTATTTTCTAAATTACTATCAAATGATGAAGCATCAAAAACTTCTGCACTTACATTTTTTAATTCTAAACGTTTTATATCATTTTTTATTAGCTTTACCTTATGCTCATATAAATCTCTTGATATAACATTTCCAGTATTGTTTAGCCTTTCAGCCACATCCATCGTTTTTCCGCCTGGAGCAGCACAAACATCAATTATTAAGGAATCTTCCTTTGGATTTAAAATTTGTCCTACAAGCATAGAGCTCTCACTCTGTATAGAAAATAAACCATTTTTATATTCATCAAGCTTTTCTAAATTTACAATATTTTCCAATATCATACCTTTTTGAGCTATATTACAATCTATACACTTTATACCTTTTTTCTCTAATTTGTTTCTTAGCTCGTCCCTACTTATTTTAGTAGTGTTTATTCTTATATTTAATTTAGCCTCTTCATTATTTTTTATTAAAACTTCTTCAACTTTATCCTCGCCGAATTGGTTTATAAAGTTTTTAATTAACCAATTTGGATAAGAATATTTGATAGACAAATATTCTATACGCGTGTTCACGCTATCTAGCTTTTCTATATCTGTTAAAATTTGCTCTTTATTTCTTAGTATATTTCTAAGTATTGCATTTACAAATTTAGATGCTTTTATATTTAATTTTTTCTTTATATATTCTACGCTTTCATTTACTATGACAAATTCCTTAGAATTTTCAAGAAAAAACATTTGATATATTGCAAGTCTTAATGTTATAAGTATTTCAGTTTGTAGCTTTTTTGTCTTAGTTGAAGAAAACTTATTTATTACATAATCTAAAAAATAAATATTTTCTATAACACCGAGAACTGATTTTCTATACATATTATGAAAATTTTCATCTAATTGCTTTATATCATTATTTATAACTATATTTGAATATGAGTTATTTTGATGAATCTTTTTTAAAGAATCAATAGTAACTATTCTATAGCTATTACTCAAAAAATCACCTACTTATTTTTTCAAATATTACTTTTAATCTCTATCTCTAAATCTACCTGTTAAAGCTAACAATCTAAGAAGCTGTAAAACCGACATAAGCGTAGCGGCAACATATGTTAAAGCAGCAGCATTTAAAACCTTCTTAACAGATGTTTTTTCTTCATCAATAATTATTCCAGTTTCAGCTAACTCATACACAGCACGACTGCTCGCATTAAATTCTACCGGTAAAGTAAGAATTTGAAATAATACTATTCCTGTAAATAAGTATATTCCAAAAGTGACAAATGTTTCATTGCCGACAATTAAGCCAAGAAAAAGTAGTATCCAAGAAAATTTAGAGCCAAAGCTAGCAACAGGTACTAAAATATTTCTAATTTTAAGCGGCATATAACCCTTTGCATGTTGAATTGCATGGCCTACCTCATGAGCTGCAACTCCAAGAGAAGCAACACTTGTTCCATAATATATATCATTTGATAATCTTAATACTTTTTTTCTAGGATCATAATGGTCTGTAAGCATTCCGCCAGTCACCTGTATAGACACATCATTTATGCCATTTTTTAATAATAATTTTTGAGCTGCTTCATATCCTGTAAAATTTTTTATTGATCTTACATTTTTAAACCTATTGTAAGTACTTTGTATTTTGGATTGCGCATATATTGATAACAATATTGCTGGTATTAAAATTATATAAGTCGAATCCCAGTACCAAAACATTTTAACCTCCTATTATGTCACAAAGTGGCATCATAAACTGAAATGAAAAATCGTTTTTTAATTTTTCCAAAGTTTGAAGTTTATTTTTCACGCTATCACTCCTAAAGCTTTATCATTTCAGGAAATTTATTTCCTCTAAGGTAGTCTTCAATACTCATTTTGTTTTTTCCAGGCATCTGTAATTCCTTTATTATGATGATTCCATCACTTGTTGCTACATATATACCAGTTTTATCTGCTTTAACTACTGTTCCTGGTTCATATTTACAAACATCATTATTATATGATGTTTTATAAACCTTAACATTTTTATCATCATAAATAAAATAAGCTACCTGATCAGGATTTAACCCCCTCACCATATTATGCACATTTTTAGCAGATTCATTCCAATTTATAAGTGATGTTTCTTTTTTTAACATAGGTGCATAGGTTGATATACTATGGTCTTGCTTTACTTTTACTATAGTTTTATCTTCTATTTTATTAATTGTATTAATTAAAAGTTCAGAACCAACTTCGCTTAATATATCATGAAGCTCACCTGCCGTCATGTTTTCTGTTATTTCTACTTCTTCTTTTAAAAGCATGTCCCCAGTATCTAATCCGACATCCATAAGCATAGTTGTCACACCTGTTTCTTTATCACCATTAATTATAGACCAATTTATAGGCGCTGCACCTCTTAATTTAGGCAATAAAGATGCATGAACATTGATACAACCAAACGTTGGAATGTCTAATATATCTTTACTTAATAATTGACCATATGCTATTACAACAATTAAATCTGGATTTAAGCTTTTAATTACATTTACAGAATCCTCAGTTTTTACCTTTAATGGTTGAAAAACTTCTAATCCTAATCCTTCAGCTTTTTCTTTAACCTCAGATTTTTTTATTTTTTTACCTCTGCCAAAAGGTTTATCTGGCTGAGTAATAACTAATTTTATATTATGACCATTTTCATGTAGCTTTTGCAATGACGAAACAGCAAACTGCGGTGTTCCCATAAAAACTATATTCATTAATTACCTCCAACTAATTCTTAATTTTGTCAATGAAAAGTATACCATCTAGATGATCTAACTCATGACAAATACATCTAGCTAAAAGGCCTTCTCCTTCTAATACTTTTAACTCTCCATTTACATCTGTATATTCTACAGTTACATTTGAAGGTCTAACGACATTTCCTCTTGTTTCGGGAACACTTAAGCAACCTTCCTCATCTACAGCTTCACCGCTTGATTTAATAATTTTTGGATTTATCATTTTGTACAGATTCTCATTATCTACATCTATAACAACAAGTCTTTTTAAAATACCTATTTGAGGTGCTGCAAGACCAACACCGTCTCTATCATACATAGTATCAACCATATCATCTATAATTGTTAAAATTCTGTCATCTATCTTATCTACTTCTCTGCTTTTTTTTCTTAATATTTCATCACCATTTAATCTTACATTTCTTAACGCCATAATAGCCCTCCTATTAATAAGTTATTACAATAATATAATTATCTAGATATTTTCACAGAATACGTTATACGTTTTCTGTATCTATATTTATACTAATTTTAATATTCTTAATATCTTTTTCCATATAAACTTCTCTAATTATTTTTTTTAACTCTGAAGTATATTTTAACGATACTTTTATAAATAGATTTATTCTATATTCATTATTTACCTTATATATTGAATGAGGGGTAGGACTATATAATAATACTCCTTTTCCCTTAAGCGATTCTTGAATTTTTTGCTTCAGTACGTTATATCTTTCAAAAGACACTTTTTTTAATTCATCTTCAAATTTTGAGATAGTACATATATTTATTATATTTATATATGGTGGATAAGCAAATTCTTTTCTAAGCATTGATTCTTCTTTAATAAACTCATTAAAATCGTTTGATTTTGCTGCATTTACTATAAAATTTTCAGGCTCATAGGTTTGTATGAACACATAACCTTTTTTATTGCTTCTACCAGCTCTACCACTTACCTGTGTCAATAATTGAAAGGTCTTTTCACCTGAATTGTAAAATGGTAAATTTATAAGTGAATCTGCTGATAAAACTCCAACTGTAGTAACATCTGGAAAATCCAGTCCCTTTGCAAGCATTTGAGTGCCTATAAGTATATCTATTTTATGATCTTTAAAATCATTATAAATATTTTCATAGCTATCCTTGCCTGACATCGAGTCTATATCCATTCTTGCCACATTAAAATCTTTAAATAGGCTCTTTATAAACTCTTCTGCTTGCTGTGTTCCAAATCCAAATTGTTGTATTTTTTCACTGCCGCATTCAGGGCATTTATCAAACACAAACTTTGTTTTTCCACAATAATGGCATTTCAACCTGTTTGTGCTCATGTGATAGGTCATTGACACATCACATTTATCACATTTTACAACATAACCACATTTTTTACATGATATAAAATTTGAATATCCTCGCCTATTAACAAATAATATAACCTGTTCACTTTTTTTAAGCGTTCTTTTAATACTTCTATAAAGCTCTCTACTTATTATAGTATCGTTTCCATTTTCTATTTCTTGTTTCATATCTATGATTTTTATGTCTGGTAAATTAGCATGGTTAGCTCTGTTTTTCAGCTCTAAAAGCTTTATGTGTCCATTGTTAACCATGTTATATGTTTTCAGAGATGGTGTAGCAGAACCAAGCACTATTTTACAATTTTCTATATAAGCTCTTTTTATAGCTGTTTCAACAGCATCGTACTTAGGAGATGTAGAAGATTTGTAGCTTTCTTCATGCTCTTCATCAACTATTATTATGCCTAAATTCTTAATTGGTGTAAATAACGCAGACCTAGCACCAATAACAACATCTACCTCATTATTCAACACCCTATACCACTGTATATACCTTTGCTTAGCTGTTAACTTACTATGAAATACAGCTATTCTTTTACCAAAGCTTTTTTCGAATCTATCTACAATTTGGTTGGTCAATGATATTTCAGGTACCAGCATAATAGATTGTTTACCAAGTTTCGTATAATAATGTATTAAATTAATATATACTTCAGTTTTACCACTACCAGTAATTCCATGCAACAAATAAGCTATATCCTCTGAATTTATTATTTCATCATAACATTTTTTTTGCTCTTTATTTAATATATTTATGAATAAGTTATAATCCTTTGTATCATCATCTATATATAATTTTTCAACAACACCAATTATATTTTTCTTTATTAAAGTATTGACTGTAGAACTGTTAATATCAGTATTAATTGTAAAATCCTTAAGCGGTATATTATCAACAGTTTTTAAATATTCAATAGCCTTAATTTGTTTATAAGCATTCTTTAAATTATAATCATCAATGGGTTTTAATTTATCTATTAAATGAATGATTTTTTCGTTTTTTATTTTATTTTCTTTATTATGCTCATACTTAATTTGAGAAGGTACCATTAGCCTTATAACATCAGAATGTTTGCATATATATCGTTCCCTAATCCAAGCAGCTAGTTTTATTAGCTCAGGCTTAACAATTACTACTTCATCAATTATATCTAATATAGGCTTGATTTTATCAATTGGTACATCAGTTTTTGAAAAAATTCCTACAACTAAAGCATCCATTGTATTTTTAGTTTTAGAGAATGTGATTTTAACTCTTTTTCCAACCATAATGTCATCTAAAAACTTATTTGGTACGCCATAAGTATATAAACTATCAGTACTTTTTGAATTATTATTTATTATAACCTGTACAAATTTTGTATACAAATAACCACATCCTTTTTATGTCCATACACTGAGTACAGAACCTGCAAAAATATTTTGTGCATAGACATAATTACTTTATCCTTAAAACAGAAAAGCCTGATAATAAATCAAGCTATTCTTCATCTGGATATATAGGTTTTATTTTTCCATCATAAAATTCTTCTATTGCTACAGAGACAGGCTTTATAGTTTTAGTTAAAATTAAAGGATCGTCTCCTGCTATAATTTGTCTTGCTCTTTTTGATATAACAGTTACTAGTGAATATCTGCTGTTAACCATTTCTATTAACTCATCTATTGGTATATTTTGCATGTTTCTTCCTCCTTGATTTCTTCAATTAAATCTATATTTCTATGTGATTTCATTTTTTCTACATCAATTATGTTTCTTATTTTGCTAGTTGCACTTTCAAGATTGTCATTAACAACTACATAATCATATTCTAGTGCAAAGCTTAGCTCATCCTTTGTGCATTGCATTCTTTTTTCTATTACTTCCATACTATCTGTCGCTCTATTAATAATTCTACTATGAAGCTCGTTTATTGAAGGGGGTACAATGAAAATATATACACCATCAGCATGAGCTTTTCTAACCTTAAGAGCACCTTGTATATCTATCTCGAGTATTACAGTTTTTCCTTCTTTTAATTTATTAATTACACTACTTTTTGGAGTTCCATAGTAGTTACCATAAACACAAGCATGCTCTAAAAAATCATTTTGTTCAATTCTTTTTTTAAATTCTTCTACATTAATAAAGTAATAATTTTTACCTTCTATTTCACCAACTCTTGGTTGCCTAGTTGTAGCAGAAACAGATATCTCCAAATCATTAGAATTTTCTATAAGTTTTTTACATATAGTACCCTTTCCTGCTCCAGACGGACCAGAAATTATTACTAATAATCCTTTGTTCATTTTATATCCTCATCCATGATTAATTATTATTTTTTGTATTGTCAAATCTTTGTGCCATAGTATCAGGCTGAATAGCGGACAAAATAACATATTCACAATCAGTAATAATTACAGCTCTTGTTTTTCTACCGTAGGTAGCATCTACAAGTTTTCCTTTATCCCTAGCTTCTTGTATAGTTCTTTTAATTGGTGCAGACTCAGGACTAACAATTGCTAATATTCTATTTGCTAAAACGATATTACCAAATCCAATATTGATTATATTATTCGTCATTTTTATACCCATGCACCTATTACACAAGAATCCATGAAATATTTGTGCATGGGTTCGGTGCATATCCTTTCATTATTTTTATTTCTTTCAACCTTATCTCCTATTCAATATTTTGAACCTGTTCTCTTATTTTTTCCAAAATATTTTTCACTTCAATAACATTTTTTGTAACATCAAGATTTCCTATTTTTGAGCCTATAGTATTAATCTCTCTATTAGCTTCCTGTATTATAAAGTCTAATTTTCGACCGACAGCTCCACCATCATTTAACGTGTTTTCAAGCTGTAATATATGAGAGTTAAGTCTAATAAGCTCTTCATTTATATCACTTTTATCAGAATAAAAAACAATTTCATTGTATAGTCTATTTTCATCTAACTCATACTTGCTACCAAGTAGTTCATTTATTCTGTTTTCAAGCTTATCTTTGTATTCTTGTACTAATGTAGAAGAATATGTTTTTATTTCTTTGCTTAAAATCTTTATTTTTTCAACACCAGATAAAACATCATTTTTTAGCTGCTCACCTTCATTTTCTCTCATTGACAAGAGTTTTTCTATAGCATTTTTTATTGAATTTTCAACACAAACACCCAACTCATTTTCATCCTCTGAGTTTTCCTTTGCAACTAACACATCTTGAAATTTAATTATCGTATCTAATCTAACCTCATCATTTAACTGTAAAGCTTCCTTTATCTCATTTATAGCGCTTTTATATTGCTTTGCTAAGGTTAAATTAGGTGCTATAATTGTATCAGATTCGCTTATGTACTCAATGTTAAGATAAACGTCTATTCTACCTCTAGAAATGCTATTTTTAACAAGCTTTCTTATATTGTCTTCATAAAATCTTAAATGTCTTGGTGTTTTAATATTTATATCACTGTATCTATTATTAATGGTTTTTATTTCAGCTATTATATTTCTTATTCCGTCATTGTATTCGCCCTTACCATATCCAGTCATACTTCTTATATTTTCCATAGCATTCTCCCTGTAAATTGATACTTATCAAAATGATATTTTTTAAAAAACATCATTAATAATTATACCACTTTTTTTAGAATAGTAAACAAAAAAATAAGAATTTAGCGGAGTAATAAAACAAAAGATTAATTACAAAGGACACAAATATTTTGCATAAAGAAAATAGAGGAAGAAAAATTGAACATAATGGACACTTAGAACAAATATTTAAAATATATATTATAAATAATAAAGTTACTGCAAATGCAACTATAATATGCATAATAACAGTAACTTTTTTAAAGTTTAATATTAAGTTGTTAATCTATTGTTACTCTATTGTTTATTTGCTTCTTTATTAAATTTCTAAAAAAATATATTGCTCCATGGGATATCATTGTTAAAAGAATATTACCTGTATTATAATATAATAATCCTATAAATATTGAAAACCAAAATGATAAAACAGTATCTAATAATATTTTCTTTGTAATCTTTCTTGTATTAATTAATTCTTGTATTATGATAAATTGATCATATATTAATCCATTTAATACTATAGCAACAGGTACACCCAAAATTGTGTTAATCTCACTTAAAAATATAAAGAATATATTTTGAGATAATAATCTTTGTGGTATTTCCATTAAAATTGCTCCTAAAACACCCTCACTTAATCTTTTATTTTTAATTTTATTTATGTTATTAAATGAAGTGAGCAAAACAATTGGTATAATTGCAATACACATTAAAAATAAATTTTTAATATTTAAAACATTATCAAAATTTAAAAAACTAATTTTTTCGTTATAAAATATATAAAAAATAACAAAAAACACAAAACTCCAAAATTGATATAAATACCTAGACTTTATTATAGATACTTTAACTTTATTTTGTACAATTTCAGTCAAAATTGTTAAACCAAATATAATACTTAGTACAATGCTGACAACAATATATGTGATCATTTAAATTCTCCTTATATTTTATCATTTCTTTTATAGTATCACTATATACTAATCCGTCACATCCTTTATTAAACCACAAATACAACAGCGAAAAAACTAACAGTAGAAATTAAATTGCATAAACAGTGAAACACCATGGATATGTATATGTTTTTTTCTTTCCAGGCAATGTATGAAACAGGTAAAAACGCGCAAATTCTAAATATATTTTGTAGCGGAAGCCATAAGTGATATAACGAAAATAGTACAGTTATTATAACTGGAGACCATTTTCCATATCTACTTATTTTTGATGTAAGATATCCTCTAAAATATAGCTCTTCTATAATTGGGCCAACTAAAATGTTGAAAATTCCATAAAAAACGCATGTTAAAATCAACATGTTTTTAGGGTATTGTCTTAAGTACTCTATGTTATTCCAATCAAAATACGTTGGAATAATTTCTGCTAATTTATTTGATATAGGTGTTGTAATCCAGTTTTCAAAAGGACCTACTGTTGCTGAAACAATACCTGCTAAGCCAAAAAGTAAAACTCCGTAAATAAAAATTTTTCTCCAACTTATTTTTTCCTGATTGACAAACGCACTTCTAACAGAATATCTACCAAATTCTTTTTTGCTTGTATTAAAAAGAATTGCTAATTCTATAGGAAAGAGTATGAACATTGCCAATAAAAAAAATAATAAAAGTGAAGGTATTGTTTCCTGCACAAACCCTAATAAAATATAGCTCACAGTTAATAAAATTGTTGGAACGAAAATTAGAAAAACCACATTTATCAAAGGTAAATTATCATTTTTATTTTCTATTAATGTTTTCATTAATCACCTCATAAAATCATTATTCATTAGGATTATTTATATTTTAACTAATTCTCTAATCTTAGCATTTGGATGTATATCGGCAGTTTCACTGTATTCTACAACATTTACTTCACAGTCCTTACCTAATTTAACTCTGCTTGCTCTTATTATATCAGCACTAAGTGCATCTGCATTAAGCTCTGTACATTCAATTAGTTCAGCCTTAGATATATTAGATGATTTAAAGAAAAGCTTAAATCCAGACTTAATATTAATAGATGGATTAATTTTTATTGATTCGCCAAATATTTTATCTGCATGACATACTCCATCAATATCTATTATGTCTGCTGAAAGCTCACCACAAACCATAAATCCTTCAAGACTTATTTCATCAGCATTTATAGGACAATTTTTAATTTTTATATATCCTTCTGCATTAAATTTTTTTGCTCTTATACTTCCTGTTCCTTTAAAGGTTCCTTCAATATTAATATCCTCTGCTTCAATTTGTCCTTCGCATTTACACATTCCCTCAGAAGAAAATGAATTACATTTTAAGTTATCTTTAATCGTTGACATACCTTCAAGCTTTACTCTATTGTATACTCCTCCATAGCAAGATCCCATTCCTTCAATTTTCAGATCTCTTAATTCACTCATTTAATTTCCCTCCTTTATTTTTTCATTAATTATACTATCTTTACTAGCTTCAAATTCATTAGTATACTCAACCTTTTTTACATTACAATTTTTACCTATAATTATATTTTGTCCTCTAATGCAATTTACATTTACGTTTTCAATATATATTTCATCTGCTTCAATTAAATCTATTTCTAATATTCCAACATCTTTATCATAATCTTCGTAAATTCCATCAGAATAATTTTTTGGTATTTTTTTAAATTCATCAGTCACAGAAAAATCTCTGCAAATCATAACCTTTGAGCCTACTATGTTTTTTACTTTACTGCCACTAAAGGGTCTTATAAACACATATTCTGAATTAATACTTTGTAGCTCTATTCTATCAAGTGAATAAAATTCTTCACATTCTATCTCACATAATGATTTTAAAGAATTTAAAAATATAAGGTTTTTAAATTTAAATATTCCATCTAAACTTATGCTTAAAACACTTTCAAGAGTTTCTCCAAAAAAATTACCTTTTAGTCTTACATTTCCAGTATTAAAAAATTTGCCAATTTTAATTATTCCAAAAAAGTTACCGCTTTTAGATCCAACACTTAAAATTCCACATTCCAAATTATCAGCATTTATATTTCCCATAGCTTTTATATTATCAATTTTTGCAGTTTCTACAACTTTGATATTACCCATAGCATTTAGTTCTTTTATTTTTGAGTTTTTAATTTCAGTTTCTCCCATAATCTTAGCTTTTCCAATATCACTACTTTCAAAATAAGATTCACCCATACAATTTATTGTTTCAAATTTACAGCTTTCACAATAGGTCTCTCCCATAACCTTTACAGTTTCAGCTACGCAATCATATAATTTTGCGTCACCCATATTTTTAATACTATCTACATTTATTCCTGAATGAGTATTTGCACCCATTGAACTTATTTTCCTTGTCATATATCCTCCTTGTTTTTAAATAATTATGCCATTGCGCATAATTTAATCAAATTTAAAATTTAGACTGTTTTTGTACTTTATTTTTACTATATTTGAAATATCATCAAGCTTAATAACTTTTATAAGCTCTAAGCCTTTATCCATAAACACTTCTGAGCTATTGCTACATAAGGCAGCGTAATAATCCTTTGACTTATTATATATTAATAGCATATATTCTATATTTTTTAATTTTTCACAATAATGTTTTATACCATTTATCATACTTATATAATGCGTTTTATTCACCTCATAAAATTCTTTTTTGAATTTAGAAAAGGCAATTATTATTATCATTTCTATGAAATTAAAGCTCGATTTATTAAATATCTCAATAAATATTGAAACTAAATCCATATCTATTTCCTCAATGATATTAAAATCCTCTATTGTAAAGATTCTTTGTGAAATTTCTGGGGAAAGAATCTTAGACAATTCTTCAAGTGAATATTTATCTTTTAATTCCTGTATAACCTTAATTCTGTTTATAATTTTTTCTCTTGGAAAAAATGTTTCTTGACCTGTATATGATGATTGCTTTATAAACCATTCTTCCGGAATTAAATTCTCACGTTTCCATCTATATAGCTGACCATAGGATATTCCTGTATCTTTAAGTAAGTCTTTTTTTGATATCAAGATCTCACTCCTTTCCTTGAAATCATAGTTATGTATATCTAGCGTAACAATGTTTTATTATATTTAATGTAACATAACATTGTTACGATGTCAAATATTTTTTAATAAAAATTTTTTATTTATATTTTATTCATAATAGTGTACAATACCTTTATTACTAGTAAAAGGAAGGAATTTATTATGGCATTAGACGGTATGGTTTTAAATAGTATAAAGCACGAGCTTGTAAACAAGCTTATTGGTGGTCGTGTTGATAAAGTATATCAGCCTGAAAAGGACGAAATAATTATAAATATAAGAAATAATTCATCTAATTATAAACTCTTATTAACATCAAACAGCAGTAGCCCAAGGATTCACCTAACTACTCTATCACGTAAAAATCCAGAGCAAGCCCCAATGTTTTGTATGCTATTAAGAAAGCACTTATATGGCTCAAATATCATAGAAATTAAACAATTACAGCTTGACAGGGTTATTGAAATTGTATTTGAGTGTAAGGATGAGCTAAAAACTACAGTTAAAAAATCACTTATTATTGAAATAATGGGCAAGCATAGCAATATTATATTTATAAATTATGATAATAAAATAATTATAGATTCAATTAAGCGTGTTTCTGAAAATATGAGTAGTGTAAGACAGGTTTATCCAGGTATCCCCTATGTTTTACCGCCATCACAATTTAAGCTTAATCCTTTAGATATAGATAAAGATAGATTCATAAATGCAATAAATGCTACAAACAAAGGCACTTTAATATTTGGATTTTTATATAAAACATTTGTTGGATTTAGCCCTCTTTTAAGTAAAGAAATATGCTTTAATTCAAGCATCAATGAAGGACTTGCTTTAGATGAGTTAAGTGAAAATGACACAAATATACTTTATGAAAATTTTAATAATGTAACAGGTGATATTAAAAATAATAATTACTCACCAGCTATATACAGTAACTCTAATGAAAATATATATGATTTTCATAGCATAAAAATTAACTATTTTAATAATTGTGAAAAACAAGACTTCAACTCTATGAGTGAATTACTAGATGTTTTCTATTTTGAGCTTGATAATAAAAATAGAATAAATCAAAAGGTTTCAAATTTGCTTAAAAGCATCAACACTAAGCTTGATAGAGATAGAAAAAAACTTGAAAAGCAAAAAAATGAATTACTAAGTGCCGAGGACAGAGAAAAATACAAAATATATGGGGATTTAATTATATCCAATCTTCATGTGCCTTATGACAATAACAAACTAATAGTAATTAACTACTATGATCCAGAGCAGAGTGAAATTACAATACCTCTAGATCCAAAGCTTAATAATTTATCTTTAAACTCACAAAAGTATTACAAAAGGTATAATAAATTAAAATCAGCAGAAGATGAATTGTTAAAGCTTATAGAATCAACAGCATCAGATATTGAATATTTGGAAAATATATTATTTAGCATTGAAGCATGTCAAACTACTGATGATTTGGATCAAATATATGAGGAGTTATCACAAGAAGGCTTTATAAAAAAATATAAAGCACCAAAAGGCTCTAACAAAGTTAAAAATGATATTTTAATATATATTTCATCCTATGGTCATGAAATATTGGTTGGAAAAAACAATATTCAAAATGACTTAATAACATTTAAGCATGCTAAAAAAGATGATTATTGGTTCCATGCCAAAGGTATACCCGGCTCACACGTTGTGATAAAAACTAACGGCGATGAGTTAGAGGATATTGAATATATGGAAGCTGCAAGACTAGCCGCATTTTATAGCAAGGGCAAAAATAACAGTTTAGTTGAGGTTGATTATACAAAAAGACAAAATATAAGAAAACCAGCAAATGCAAAGCTTGGATTTGTAATATATGATACAAACTACTCAATGAATATTGATACAGATATATCAAAAATTAAAGCAAAAGCATAATTATTAAAAAAATATAATTTAGAAATCCGCTTTCTTGCAAAAGAAGTGTTGAGAACTTTAAATTTTCAACACTTCTTTTTTAGCAAAGATAAAATATATGATTAATTAGTACAAGCAATAATTATTAGATCTGCTGCCTTATCAAGTTCATTTATATATTTACCACTGTATTATATTATCATATACGCATATATGTCAAATATTAACTTTTTTTAAAAATGTGAACATCCATGGCTTTGGAGCAAGCTTTTAAATCTTTTATTGATTTATTAAGCCAGTTTTCAAACTTTTCAGTTTCGATATCTAAACACTCTATTTCAGTTTTCATAGATAAATTATTCTCAGATTTATATTTTCTCATATTTGAAATTACTGCTTTAAGTTCTTCTCCAAAATTTAATATACTTTCATCAATCTTATCTACTTTTGGCCAAGTAGTAGTGTGTATAGATTTTTCTTTCTCATGTGCTATAAAAAATTCCTGATAAATATATTCTGTTATATGAGGTACAAATATAGCATATAGCTTTAAAATGCTTAATAAAGAATAATACAAAGCATATTGGGCTGAGCGTCTTTCTTCATAGCCATGAACCTCAGGCTGATATAGTCTTTCTTTAACTATTTCAACATAATTATCACAAAAATCTTTCCAAAACAAATCATCAATTGTATGTTTAGCTAAACCAATTTCATATTCATTTAAATAAGAAGTTGCCTCTTTTATAGTACTGTTTGTTTTTTCGATAATCCATCTATCAACTGGTAAAAGATTTGGCGTACAACTAAAATTTATGTCTTGTAAATGAGATATAGCAAACTTAGATGCATTCCATAATTTTGTAATAAATCTACGAGATATAGTTAATTCATCTAAGGAGAAAAACGTATCTGTTCCAAGCTTAGAATTAGCTGCCCAATATCGTAAAACATCAGCTGAATTATTTTTTATAAGCTCAGGTGGTGACATAGCAGAATTGTTTTTAGACTTACTTATTTTTTCACCCTTTTTAGCTAAAACAAACCCACAAATCATTATATCCTTCCACGGTATATCACCAGTATGATATAAGCTTTTTACAATTGTATAAAACGCCCATGTTCTAATAATTTCATGTGCTTGTGTTCTCATACTCATAGGTAAAATAGCTTCACTCATGTTGTCCTGCTCGCCATATTTAGCATTAATTAAAGGAGTTACCGAAGAAGTTGCCCAAGTGTCAAATACTGAGCTTTCCGGGATAAATCCAGTGCAACCGCATTTACATTTACCCTCATACCCTGTTTCAAGTGGATTTATAGGTAGATTTTCAATGTCTGCTAAAACAGGTTCGCCACACTTTTCACAATACCAAACTGGAAAAGGAACACCAAAATACCTCTGTCTTGATATGCACCAATCCCATTTTAAGTTTTCAACCCAAGATATATAACGATTTTTCATATGTAAAGGATACCAATTTATTTTATCTGCTGCCTTTAAAAACAATTCCTTATTCATTAATACATCTATATACCACTGTTTTGAAGGGATAATTTCAATTTCCTTGCCACAGCGTTCATGAACAGAAACAGTATGAATTATGTTTTCTGTTTTGATTAACAAATTATTATCATTTAATAACCTTATTATCTCCTTTCTGGCTTGTAACACTTTTAAATTACCAATATAAGGAACTTCACTATCTATACAACCATTAGGCAAAATAATTTTTCTATAAGTCAAATTATACTTTTCAAACCACTCTAAATCTGTACTATCTCCAAAGGTTGCACACATTACAACTCCTGTGCCTTTATCTAAGCTAACCTTATCGTCTGCTATAACAGGAATTTCATAATTATATAAGGGTACTATTGCTTTTCTACCAATATATAATTTATATCTTTCATCAGTTGGATTAACAAACAAGCATACACAGCCATATAACAGTTCTGGACGAGTTGTAGCAACAGTTAATTTGTCATTCCCAGCAATAAAATTAATATAATTAAATGTTGAATCTATATCTTTTGTATCGAGTTCAGCTTGTGCTATTGACGTTTGACATTCTGTACACCACAATACAGGGGATTCTTTCATATAAGCTTTTTTCATTTTTGCTAGCTCTAAGAAAGAGCGTTGTGAAATTTTTTGTACTAATGGACTAATAGTTTTATATTGTAAATCCCAATCAACAGAAAACCCTAGCGATTTCCATAACTCTTTAAATTCCATCTCGTATTTATCAGTTGTACTAACACATTTTTCAATAAATTCGCTACGCGGTAAATTCTTTGCAATTATACCTTCTTCTTTTTCTACTAATCTTTCGGTTGGTAAACCATTGTCGTCAAATCCAAATGGGTAAAATACGTTATAACCTTGCATACGCTTAAATCTTGCAATCATTTCTGCCTGTGTATATGAAAATATATGACCAATATGCAAGCTACCGCTTACAGTTGGAGGTGGTGTGTCTATTGAATATACCTCTTTACCTTCCACTCTCTCAAATTTGTAAATCTTATTCTTTTCCCAAAACTCCTGCATATTTCTTTCTACAATCTCATGCTGATAATTTTTCTCCATTTTTATACCTCCTAATTTTTTATTGAAAACAATAAAAAACGCCCTAAAGTAATTAAAATTACTTTAGGGCGAACATAATGTCCGTGGTACCACCTAAATTCAGAGAAAATCTCTGCACTTACTCAATACGGGATAAATTATCCGATATTGCTTTCCAATGACGGTGGAAAATCCGTTGAAGTCTACAAAGAATACAATTTCCAAGAATGTAATTCTAAAGAATATTGTTCTGTTCGGTTCACAGCTCAGGGGCTACTTCCATACTTTCTTCACGAAGGTTTACACCAAACACCTTCTCTCTTTGCTTCCAACAAGTATGTACTCCTCCTCGTCAATGCCTTTATTATTTTCAATTTTGTTAATGATACTACCAATATAAATTTTTGTCAACAAAAACTTATATTTTTTTATACGAATATTTTCTCTCTAATTTTTTGGATAATTTATTAATATTTTTTTCTTTTGTCTTAGAATTTTTTCTTCTTTTTTCAGCCATAAATACATAATATCCATCAATCTCAATAATTTCAACACCACCGAAAATTGATATAAATTTATTTTTATACCATTCCCTTCTTTTAGTTACCATATACATTTTTCCACCAACTTTTAACTTTTTATACCCTTGTTCAATAAATTTTTTAGGAACTAAAAAATCAACATGATATGGTGGATTCGTAAGTATAAGTGAGAAATTATTTTCTTTAATATCATATAAACAATCACTTTGAGTAATTGAAATATCCTTACTATTATTTAACTCAGCATTAAATTTTGATAATTTTATTGCATCACTAGATATATCACTCATTACTATATTTTCTTGACCAATTATTTTACTAATATATATACCAACAAACCCATAACCACAACCTAAATCAAGAATTTTATCATTTTCATTAAAACTCACCTGTGAAATCATAGCTAAAGTTCCATTATCGATATGTGTTGGAGAAAACACGTTGTTATTTGTTTTAAATTTAAGCTTAATATTATTTATTTCAAATTCAATCATCTCAAATGTTTTTATAGAATCATACTAGTGATTTCTGCTTCATTTTCTCTTATGAAATAGTATAATTCTGCTGATGATTTTGCATTTACTTCGTCTTTTTCTCTAATAAAATAAGCTACAAAAAGCAATTCTATACATTTCATAACATTACAAACATTTTCTTTTTCTTGCTTTTGTAATGTGATTAAGCTTTCATATCCTTTTATAAATTCCTTAACTATTTCCTTCCATTTGCATGCACATTCTTTATTTTTACTTCTGTTTACTAACAAACCTAATAAGAAATAGCATATATCAAATATTCTTATGTTTCTCTGACTAAAATCAAAATCTATATATCCACAAAATTGATTGTTGTCAAATAAAATATTTCCATAATAAATATCTCTATGTATTAATTGTTTTGGTAGTTTATCATAGTCTTTTTCAAGATCTATAATAGATTCTGCTAAATCAATCTTAGATATATATTTAAAATCATTCTTTGATAATATTTCTGTAATCCAGCCCTTCATTTCATCCAAAAGACTGTTATCCCAGAACGCTATCTTTTCCTCACATGTTAAAAATGCATTATGCAGCTTAGCAATGATTTTACCTGTTTCATAAACTATGTCTAAATAATTATCCTCTTCAAAAATATTTATTATCTCTTTACCTGATAGTTTTTTTGATAGAAAATAAAAATTTTCATCACTTTCAACATAGTCCTCATCATTTAAAGTAGGAATAGGTACAGCAACTGGCACATTGCACTCATTCAAAGCTTTTATCATTGTTATGTTTCTTTTCATGTTACCAAAATTTTTATTTATCTTAATAACATAATCATTGCCAACAGACCAAGCAGTAGGATATATTTGAAAAATATCTGAATCAATGTTCCAATTATTAAATATGATTTTTTGAATTTTTTCTTTCATTTTATTAGCATCCTTCTTAAAATTGTATAATATTCTTCTAATACTTTTTACAGATAAGCAATACTCTTTAGACAGCATTGCTAAATCATGACCACTTAAAAATTTGGTATATATATGTTTATTTCTTATTAACAGTTCCTGACTATATGAAGTTTTACTTCCCCATTTATCCCTGATACCATCTTTTTTGGGTATATATACATATTTCCCTTGTGTATATTCTTGTATAATCTCCAACAAATCATCAGGAAATAAATCTTTTGCATTTATGTATTTCATAAAAACCTCTCATTTTGCCATAAAGTAGCGAAAATATATTCTAAACTAATAGTAGCTTAAACCAAAGAATATGTCTATAGTTTGACTTGCTCAACTTCATATATGTAATAAACTTGAAATTAACTGGGCAATAACTACAATTTGACACATTTCTTCCTTTGTAAGCTTTTTTCAATAAAAAGCACTATAATCCGTTTTGGTCTATTTCGTTTTTCCATTATATTTTTTTCTTACGGTATCGAATAGGAATCCTTAAGAAAATCAACCTTGTTAATGAAATGTAAAAATAATTACACATTATAACAAGAGTTTTTCTTGACAATAACGCATATAAAAATTATAATGAGTATACACTCATTGAGTTGGAGGTCATATATATGGTTAGTACAAAAAGACAAAAACAAAAAGAACAAACACGTCTTAAAATCATAGATACCGCTTATCACTTATATTCATTGGAGGGGTTCTCTACCCCTACAAATGTTATTGCTCAGAAAGCTGGAATATCACACGGAACAATCTTTGTTCATTTTCCTACTTGCGAGGAATTACAGCTGAGCGTTTTAAGGCAGTTTGTATATGAAATTGGGAATAAACTCCATAATCTCTCTTGCATAAATGATAACATTTCAGAATTACTGTATGCACATATTGATGTTTTAGAAGAATATGAACAGTTTTATAAAAAGCTAATTTCACAGATTTCTATTTTACCAAGCGAAAGTAAAATGCTTCTTTTATCTATGCAATCTACAATGTCAGAGCATTTCTTGAAGATACTTGAGCCACAGCAACAATTAGGAAAGATAAAAGATATCCCTTTACATATGCTATTTAATGCTTGGATTGGTCTATTGTATTACTACCTACAAAATGGAGATTTGTTTGCACCTGGTAAATCGGTATTAAAAAAATGCCGTAATGAGCTGGTGCAAACCTATATCAAACTCATTTCAAACTAAGGAGGAAATATTAATGAAAATTTGTATTGCTTGTGGTATGCCTATGAATGATATATCAGAATTTGCTATGAACGATATTAGCAAAGATTATTGTATGCATTGTGCCTGTCCAGATGGGTCAATGCAATCTTTTGAAGAAAAACGCCAAAACTTAGCTAACTTCATAATAAAAACTCAAGGATTTGATAACGATGTTGCATTAGAAGTAGCTGAGGGAATGATGAAAAATTTACCCGCATGGGTTTCATATTTTTCATAAAGAGGTAAATTGATGAGTGAATTATTGAAGTTACCTAATGTAGGTAAAGTGTTGGAAGAAAGCTTATTGCTAGTAGGAATTGAAACACCTGAGCAGTTACAAGAAGTTAGGGCAGAAGAAGCCTTTATCCTCATTCGTAATCATGTAGATTCGGGAGCTTGCATACATATGCTATATGGAATACAAGCTGCGATTTATGGGATTCCAGACAAGTTTTTGGATGACTACACAAAACAAAGACTAAAGAATTTTTACAATACACTTTGATTAATGAGAATAAAAATAGCATTAGAGACTTTTGACAACGTGTATAAATAAAACGGGCATATCTATTTTGACGATACGCCCGTTTACTTACACATTATTTGTCAACTGTTATAATTAGTTTGTTTTCGTACTTCCTTAACCTTCAGTTAATACTTATAGTGTTTATAATTTAAGTATTTTTAACAATAATTTTTATTGTATACAAAATACTTTGCTCCTGTAACTGATATTTTCAAAGTATATATGCCTTCATTTAATCATAATTTTTTTAATTTTCTTGACATTTCTCACAAAAATATATTGTTCCGCCTAAATAGGAGGCTTTTTTAATTTCCGCTCCGCAAACTCCACAAGCATTACCTAAAGTATTCTTACTAAGCTTTGTTATATATCCTCCATTACGACCAAATATATCTTTTTCTGTATCTCTACCACCTTTTTCAGTCATTTCCTTTAATGTCGATTTAGTTGATAAATATAAATTTTCATATTCTACATCCGACAATGTAGTCATTTTTCTTTTTGGATGTATTTTAGCGTTATATAAGATATCTTGTAGTACACCATTTCCAAGACCTGGTATACGTTGTTTCGTTGCTAAAAATGCTTTAGCTGACATTTTCATGCCTTCATCATCTCTTAAACTATCAAAGTATTTAGCATTAAATTCATCGCTTAAAGGTAATTGCTTTTCTTTTGCTACCAAATAATACTCATTTTTGTTCTGTCCATTTTTAAATGCCCACATACCACCATACATTTGTACAGTACATACTAGATAAGTATTATCATCAAATTCTACAAGCAATTGATGTTTATTAGGTATGCTCTTATCATCACCATGAAATCTTATATTTGTTCCATCTCCAATAAGTATTTTACAATCATCTAAACTGATTTCTACCATACTGCCAATACCATTTGAACTGCCAACAGGCTTACCTGCAAGTAAAGCATTGTAGTTATCAGGATTTTCATAATACCATGCAAATGAATGTGGTGTATGATTTGCACATACTTTTTTTATAATTTTTCCTTTTACTGTTTCATTAAGCTGTTTTGCGATATTAATACTTTCTGGAATTTCTATCATAGTTTTTCTCCTTTATTTTTTATCTATTCTGGTCTACCTATTACATGTTCAAAATTTGTCACCGGAGTCCAATCTTGTATGTTATTGTATCGTAATTAAATATAAATATCAGACTTTTCATATGATTTTCCCCATATTTCAAGCTTTGTGACACCATCAAGATCACTTCTGCATATAGGTCCATTAGGTTTATTAATTGCTATTCTTACAGCCTTTTCAAACTCCATATCTACCCATTTTATCATATAATCTGGTTCTATTTCTTCAGCTTCTTTATTATCATTTTCATCTAAAGTATCAATAGTTTCATTTAAATCATTTTCTACAGTTTCACTAGCTTTTTTAGTACAAGATAAAAAAATAATGGACATAAATATTATAAATAATAAATTTTTTTCACGTTACACCTCACCATTTATATAATAGTAATATTTTACCATATTGCATATTAATAATCAAATATATAAAAATCAATACAGAACTATTCTTTATCTTGTGATATTATGATTATAGAAATATAATTTTATTAAACAACTTTGGGATTGAAAAAATCATAAGATTGAAAACAATCTTATGATTGTATGTAAATAGATTATAAAATTACTGGAAGGTATGTATCATGGTTTATATAAAAGCATTTAAGCTTGTTCAAGATCTTTGCTCTGCACAAATATATATGATGAAGTATTGTACAGAGCCTAATAAAGAATTAAATAAATACTTAAAATTTATTTAATTCTAGGAAATTGTTATTTCCTAAATCTTCATCGATAAAAATATTAGCTTTAAAATCAGTATAGCAAATTAACGCAGTTTATCGCTATGCTTATTTAAGTGTAATATTTTATCGGTGTAATTTTATTTGATTTTTAGGTCATAGACAGTCAATACTTTGTCTATGACCTTTGTTTTTTTGAAGGTCAGCAAATCAAAGGCTAACCTTCTTTTTTATATTAGGAAGATAATTACCCTAGTATTTAAAGATATTATTTATGAAAAGAGGAATTTTTATGAGTTTATTAAAATTAACAAATTTATCACACTGCTTTATTGATAAGCCACTTTACAAGGATGCATCATTTGAATTATACAAAGGTGAGCATATAGGTGTTGTAGGACAAAATGGTGCTGGAAAAAGCACCTTGATAAATATTTTATTAGGTACGGTAGTGCCAGATAAAGCAATAATAAAATGGCAATCAAATATTAGAATTGGTCACCTTGATCAATATGCCAAAATCAAAGAAAACATGAGTATATTAGACTATTTGCATACTTCTTACAAAAAATTATATGATATTGAGTTTGAAATGAATAAACTTTATCAAGAAAGTTCAAATATGCAGGATGAAGAAATGCTAATAAAAGCATCAAGTTACCAAGAATATCTAAGCGAAAATAATTTTTATTCTATAGATTATGAAATAAATAAAGTCGTGGTTGGACTTGGTCTAGATGTAATTGGAACAGATAAATTTATCGGAGAACTTAGTGGAGGACAAAAAACTAAAGTAATATTGGCGAAGCTTTTATTAACTTCTCCTGATGTTTTACTTCTTGATGAACCGACTAATTTTCTTGATAAAGAGCATGTTGATTGGCTTTCTAATTATTTATCTGCCTTTAAAGGTGCTTTTATTGTTGTATCACATGATTTTGACTTTTTAGAAAAAATAACTACTGGAATTTGCGACATAGAATTTGGAACAATAAAAAAATATAATGGCAAATACTCTGAATTTTTAAAGCAAAAAACATTTTTAAGAGAGGATTATATTAGACAATATAATTCTCAGCAAAAAGAAATTCAAAGAACTGAAAGCTATATACGCAAAAACAAGGCAGGAGTTAATACAAGAAATGCCATGGGAAGGCAAAAGCAATTAGATAGGTTGGAAAGATTAGCACCTCCTACTTTCGTGGATAAACCAAGATTTAAATTTCCTAAAATTACTCTACCTTCATATAGAGCTCTTAGTGTGAAAAATTTAGAGGTAGGTTATTATTATCCTATTTTGCCTAAATTAAATTTCTCAATTGAAGGTGGTCAAAAGCTAGTTATAACTGGATTTAATGGAATAGGCAAATCTACTTTATTAAGAACATTAGTTGGTGAAATACCTAGTATTTCTGGAAATTATAAATTTACTGACAATGTTAAAATAGGTTACTATGAGCAAGATTTAAAATGGACAGATAACAACAAAACACCTTTTGAAATTATATCAGATGCATATCCAGCTATGATTAAAAAAGAAATTATAAAAAATTTAGCAATCTGTGGAGTTAAGGAAGAGCATAATGACAGAAGCATATCTAGCTTAAGTGGTGGCGAGCAATCTAAGGTTAAGCTTTGTAAATTAATTCTGTCTTCATTTAACTTTTTAATTATGGATGAGCCTACTAACCATTTTGACAAGGAAACTAAAGAAGTATTAGAAAATGCAATCATGGAGTTTCAAGGAAGTATTATTTTAGTTTCTCACGAGGAGAAATTTTATAAGGATTGGGTTGATAAAATAATAAATATAGAAGATTTATTTGAATAATATTATTTTAATATTGTTAATAAAGCTACCATAAAACTAAGACAGCTTGATTTATTACAAGCTGTCTTTATTTTTTCCATATATAATTTTTTTAATTGAATGAATAGAAAGAAAATACTTCTCTGCCAATTCATTAATATTTAATCCTTGCTTGTATTTATAGTAAATTTCTTCGTTTCTATTATACAAGCTTTCGCGTGCACCTGAATTTTCTCCCCAGCCTTTTCGTGACTCCTCGGGTGCAGGTATATATAGATAATTTCCCTGAACATATTCTTGAATTTGTGACAGCAAATGTTCAGGTAAAATAGCATTTGCATTTTGATATTTCATATGACTCTCTCCTAATTCTTTGTTGATTTTGCCTGAATAAGGATACAAAGTCGATATGCTTATCATTTATAGCGATTATCTACTCCATACAAAACATCGCCCTAAGTTAACACATCGACTTTGTATGGAGTAAATACGTAATTTTATGTAATATCATAATTCACACACCTCCGTTAATTTCATAGTTATATTTTATCATAGGTATTAATTTACAACAAGGATTAATTTCTCCTATTTAATGTTATGTTATTATGTAGTAAAAAAAATAAGACGAGGAAACCACCTCGTCCTATTACTTATTTTTATGACAATAAAATTATAAAATCACCACTATGGATTGCTACGAATAAGTTCAATTTTAGTTAATATATTGAGAGCTTCCTCTCTGGTATTTGCTAGTGGTACAATGCAATAACCGTTATCTTCATTCCAGTCTCCCCAACTACCTTCGGCTTTTCCACTCTCATTTTTGTTTACTGGATTATCACTAAAAACGATTATAGCCATTTGACGAAACCAAGATTTTGAATACAAGCGTCCAAGAAAGTAAGTATCTCTATTTGAACGACCATTAGTATCATATCCTGCAACATAGCTGTATTCGAGAGGCCATCCGTCATCTGAAAAGTACATTTTACTCATTTTTTCATTAGTAAGCATGTATTCCGAAACGACAATATGACCATCAAACATATCATCTGTAAACAGATTCATGTGATACTTTCCATAAATCTTAACCTGACACTTAACTAAATAGTTAGGATCATCAAGTTTAATCTCTATGGCGTCATACACCTTATTCATTGGTATTGGCACGACAAAAGCTATGAATATTACTATTATAAATGCCGTAAATATCCATTTTGCAATTTTAATATTTTTACTTTTTTGCATAAAACCTCCAGTTTAGAACATCTCAGATGTCAAAAGCGATACGATGTGTATCATTAGCTTAACAATTTTGCTACTATGCTATAAATATCAATACTTTCATTATGAGTAAAATATCCAATAGTGTTTTGATATAGACTAATTATGCTGCTATACAATGTTGAATTTCCATAAAATCCAGGTGTATTGCTGTATTGAGCAGAAAATGTATGAGTTGCTGTAGTGTAGTTATATGTACCACCAGGTCTTACACTTGTCGGCCATTTTGCATCAATTTTCAAATTAGCTTTGAATTGTTCGGTGGTACCCCAGTTATAATATGCATAACCAGAAATTCTATCAAGCCTATCTTGAATTATAACTGTTTTCAAATACAAATCTCCTGAAACCTTTGCTTTAAGATAGCCTTCAGATGAGCTATATGTTACAGAAAGAGGAGTCTCAACAAAATCAAAGAAAGTTGATAAACCACTTGCTACTGCTTTAACTGTCTTATAGAAAGCTCCTTTTACATAATGGTCAAGAACGGCTTCTAAAGTTTTTTTAGCAATTTCATTCCACTTTAGAGATGCACTAATATTTCCAGGAGTAACCCAAGATGATTCTACGTTTGCTGCTGATTCCAGATAAAGGAATTTGTAGCTGTTGTATGTTCCTAAATATTGACAATTTGCTTCCCAATAAGCAGGATCGTTCGGATCATTGCTTGCAGCCATTGCGTTAGGTTCTTTTATAAAAATGTTGACATAATTAACTTTCGTTCCTTGTTCAACAAGTTCCTGAATACGTGCGAAAGTGCCTCTATATAAAGGATTATTAATAGTATCAGCCTTTGAGGATTTTTCAACCTCGATAATGTCATATGCATTTTTAGTTATGTGCAGCTGCTCATTTTTCATATCTTTATTTAAATTATCATAACCATTTTTTATTGCTTCGTTGATTTCTAACGATGCGGATGATTTAATAGAATCTATATTAGCTACGTTATCATTATTGATGTATGTAATATAAATAGGAATCTCAGACAGCTTACTTACCACTTCATTGGAAATGTTTGTCGGCTTAACAACTTGCATATCAGCTTCGGGTTTTAAATCTGCAGCATAAATAGTGCAGGTTCCTGACAAAATCATACTAAATACTATAAGTAAACTCAATATTTTTTTCATAATTTTCCTCCGTTTAATTTTTGAAATATTACAACATTTATCCTTTAAATATACACTATTTTTTAAAGCTTTAGTTTATTACGTTTTACCCACTAGAATCACCCCATTTCAGCTTTTAATTAATATTTTATACCTCACAGCTTACAGAAGTGACCTCAGCTGTTTCACCATTTACATTAGCTACAACTCTAGTACGATATTTAACACCTGAAGTTCCTGTATAGCTCTTTGATAAGAACACATTGCTAGTTCCTTTAAAGCTCCATGATGTTACACTTGTCCACTTTCCTGAGCTATATTTCTGCAAATACATTGTTCCGCTTATTGATTCTGAGGTGCCTTTAGCTTCTATATATACCTCTGGATATAGCGTATTACCATCAACAGAAATAAATGGTGAAATATCACTAATACTATCCCAAAGTGGGACAATTATATGATTATTGTTACCAATTAATATTTGATCTTTTGATTCCGTTGCAAAAGCAACATTTGTTGCACTACCTCCAACTACTAACACAAGAGCTATTGCTGTTGCTATAATTTTTTTTAATTTCATAAAAAATCCTCCTTGTCGTTATTAGGTTCTTAACTATATAACGCATAAGGAGGAAAAAAGGGACATATTTTTTTAATATTATTTTGAAATATTTTCTGCAACTTTAAGTACCTCGTCGATACTTAAATTTGCCGCAATATGACATTCAATACCATCTTGATACCATATTAAGTAAGTCATTTCATCAGTTTGCCAAGTATATGCTTGAGATTCTTTGAAAATAAATTCTTTTATGTTAGCATTCTCTGTATCATAATATGATTTACCTCCAATCTCAGAAGAAAATAATTTAATAGTTAATTTATGATTATCCTTAGAGTTATAATTAAAAACTAACATTTTTTGTCCCTTACGAGTGTCTTTCAGTTCAAATCCAATGGGAACATAATTAATTTCAAGTGAAGTTAGTTCTACTGCGTCATTCTCATAGTAGTTGCTTTGAGGTTCAAATACACTAAACTTCTCAAATACTTCAATTATCCAATCAAAGCATTTCTCACGTGCTTCAGCATTAAATGCTAAAACAGCAGAGAAACTTAAAATGCATACCAGTATAAAAACAGCTGCTCTCTTAGCTATTAACATTAGTATACCGGTAGGACTTTTAGCAATTTTTATATCTTTTAATTTTCGTCTGAAATTATTGGAATAGTTAGGCTTATTAAATACTTCAATATTATCATAGTCTTTACTATATTTCACAAGAGATACTTTACAAGCTTCTTCCATAGATTTATCATTAATCCATTTATTATCCGTACACATAAAACTCGATAACATTCTATGTACGTAACGCAATTTATTTACAGTATTTTCTGTTACCAATATACTGTCTATTTCATCAGGAGTATACTTAAAGCAATACAGCAAGAAAAGAATATTGCTATATTCAAACGGTAAAATACCTATTTTATGAGCTAAAAGATTAATTTCTTCAGCTGATAACACCTGATATACAATTTTACTAATATCAATTTGAGCAATTTGTTGCATCTCAGACTGTAAAGACAGCTTACACACATTTCTCATGACATTTTTAACTGTATTGGACATTTTTCTCACCTTCTTCATAATACGAACGTAACTTCTTTAATATACGCTGACTTCGTTTTTTTACAGCTTCCTCATTAACACCTAAAAGATCTGCAATTTGTTTAAATCTCATATCATTGATAAAACGCAAATGTATGATAATTTTTTCTTCATCAGAAAGCATATCAACACAAGAAAGTAATTTTTTTATATCTGCGGTTTTCATATATTCTTCTTCAATATCATAGCCGTTTTCATCACACTCAAAACAGTCCACATCTTCTACATAAGCAGTTTTCTTGTATTGCCTTATTATATTCATAGTTTCGTTCTTTAATATTATAACGCAGTAAGGCTCTATTTGGGGACACGGTAAAGAAGAAACTTTTTCAATATGGTCTATAATTTTTAAAAATGTTTGCGATACAGCTTCCTCTGCATCTGAATGAGACCTCAATATACTAAAAGAAATATTATACAATTTTACATTTATTTTTGAAAAAATATTATTTATTAAATCTTTTTCGATTTCTGATAATGCACCCAATAATATGAATATCAAGTTATTCCCCCCCTATGAAATAAGTTAGTATTTTTTTATTACTGTTTTGCCTCCCATATATGGTTGTAATGCTAAAGGTATATTTACTGAACCATCCTCATTTAGATTATTTTCTAAAAACGCAATAAGCATTCTTGGTGGTGCAACTACTGTATTATTAAGTGTATGTGCATAATATTTCCCACTTTCACCTTCTACACGTAATTTTAAGCGACGTGCTTGTGCATCTCCTAGATTTGAACAGCTACCAACTTCAAAATATTTTTTCTGTCTAGGTGACCAAGCTTCAATATCTATAGATTTTACTTTTAAATCAGCTAAATCTCCAGAACAACACTCTAAAGTTCTAACTGGAATATCTAAAGAACGGAAAAAATCTACAGTATTTTGCCATAACTTATCAAACCATATTTTACTTTCTTCTGGTTTGCAAACTACAATCATTTCTTGTTTTTCAAATTGATGAATTCGGTATACACCTCTTTCCTCAATACCATGTGCTCCTTTTTCTTTTCTAAAGCATGGAGAATAGCTAGTTAGTGTTTGAGGTAATGAATCTTCAGTTAATATTGTATCAATAAATTTACCAATCATAGAGTGCTCACTAGTTCCTATAAGATATAAGTCTTCACCTTCTATTTTATACATCATAGCATCCATTTCAGCAAAGCTCATAACCCCTGTAACCACATCACTGCGAATCATAAATGGTGGTATACAATAAGTAAAACCACGGTCAATCATAAAATCTCTTGCATAGCTTATGACCGCAGAGTGTAATCTTGCAATATCCCCCATTAAATAATAAAATCCATTACCAGATACCTTCCTAGCACTGTCTAAATCTAATCCATTAAAATTTGCCATAATGTCTGCGTGGTAAGGTATTTCAAAATCTGGAACTTTAGGCTCTCCATAACGATTTACTTCTACATTTTCACTGTCATCTTTACCAATTGGAACACTTGAATCAATAATATTCGGTATGACCATCATTATTTTTTTAATTTCATTTTCCAGTTCATTCTCTTTGGCTTCTAAATTAGCTAATTCCTCTGCTGCCTCTGTAACTTCTTTCTTTAATCTCTCTGCTTCTTCTTTTTTTCCTTGAGCCATTAATCCACCAATTTGCTTTGATAGCGTGTTTCTGTTGGCTCTTAATGCATCAGCCTTTTGTTTAGTTTCTCTACTTTCAATGTCTAATTTAATTACCTCATCTACTAATGGTAATTTATGTTCCTGAAATTTATTTTTAATATTTTGTTTTACTATTTCAGGATTTTCTCTAACAAATCTTAAATCTAACATATTAACCTCCTCATTAAAATAAAAAAATTCCATCATCACCATATTTATGGGACGAAGGAATCCGTGTTGCCACCCAAATTGTTAGCAAAATTATGCTAACCACTCGTTAGGTAAAATAAAGGTTACCAACCTTCGATTCATCATCGATAGCTCAAAAAGTGGAAAGATTTAACCTTTCACCGATTCACACCAACCATCGGCTCTCTTAAGAAATTTATAAATCGTAGTTTTTATCATCGCTAATAAATATATTTTAAATTATAATTAGTTTAGCATAAAATTTTTATTTGTCAATATTTTGATTTAAAAAGTAAAACAATTAATTTTACCTGCATACTAGATATAATTAATTGTTTTTATTTTTTCTACTAAATTATTTTTTAAAAACACTAAAAGGTTTACCTATCGGTAAAACTGTTTTTCCAAAATGATTGTTCAAAACATTAGCTGCAGAACCATAGAATGAAAATAAAGCTATTAAGAATTCTGATATTCCAGCTAACATATGTGTTTCGTGATACATAATATTAAATGAACTTAAAGCTAGTCCAACAAATAGTAAGTCAATTAAGAAAAAGATTATAAATAATACCTTATTTGTCTCCATAGCTCCTATAGTCATATAAATGCTAAATATTAAGTACCCAATAAATGCTACTCCTAGCTGTTTTGTATCAGCAGATGACATTAATGCTTCTCCAAATACTCCTTGTTGAATCATCCAAGTCATAGCCATTGCAAACCAAAAGAATGCATAGCCTCCGAAAGCTGTTGCTCCAAATATATTATTGTGTTTAGCATCATTAATAGATGCTATTAATTGAGCAGCAGCTCCTAAAAATAAAGCCCAAGGAATTACTAATGATGTTGATTCAGTAAATCCAAGTTTTTGTGATGATGCTACAAGTGTAACCATAGCTAGTCCAAAAAGTCCTAACGCTGTTGGATCACAAGTCACCATTTTTACGTGATTAGTTTGATTTTGCATTATGAATTATACCTCCAAAAATTTTGCACACATTTATAAATATTATCATATTCGACAAAAATTGCAATTGTTATTTTTCGACAAATTCATTAATTATGATATATAATACAAAACTTAATTTTCATTTACTATCTTAATGTCTTGCTTTTATTAACAACACCTGAATTATATAAAAAGAGCACATCCTGATTATTAAATTCAATATAATTATTTAACAATGAGGTCATTAAATATCTAACATCCACTAAGGTTATTTTTTGATATTCACTAATAATTAATGGTGTTAAACAACTTGCGAAGGAATCCCTAAAAATTATAAGCTCCTTTCCATTGTTTACCATTTTGTTTGTTATTTTTATTATGGGAGATACACCAGATAAAAAAACGTCATATTGAATTTCTGTATTCAATTTAATTTCATCATATACTTTATTAAAATATGGGTTTCTGTGATTTTCTACTACTGCGTTGTCTGTATATTCATTTACTAAATAATGTAGCTTTTCACTTATTGTATCATTTTCTAGATACTTCATATAATAACCTCTAAATGAATTGTAAGTAACTTTTTTGAAATTAGATTTTGATATTTTAAAATCTAAATACTCACCTATTCTATTAACAGTATCTATTAATTTTTCCTGCTTCCAATGGTTATCTGTGTAAAAGTAATCATCTAAGCTTAATGTATCTTTAATTTTTATATATTTTATATTTTCATTAATATTTTCATTTAAAATATCTATCATTCTATCATAGTCTAAAGTTGGATATCCATAATCCTTTACATAATAGCTTTTATCAGGCACAACTGCAAAAAACACATTTTCGTGATTATGTAAATACATATCATATATTTTGTTAAGCTTTTTAGCCATCAATTCTACTGAACTTTCATCTAGTGGATATAAAGACTTAAAATAATGTTTTCCAATAGAATACATGCCTTCTTTTTCAAGCTCTACTAATTCATCATAATTTGTACTAGTAAACTTATATACCAACAGGCATGCTATTACTATTAATAAAATAAGCACACTAATTACTATAAAATTCTTTCTATTAAGTTTTTTCATTTTTGTCCTCCAGTTAATTTTGTCATTTGTGTATAGCAACACAATTATAAATACTATCATAACTTGTAAATTTTTCAACTAGAAAAGACAAAATTCGATTATAAAAAAATAACTAAAATGTAAATTTATTGAAATATTTTACATTTTAGTTATCTTGTTCTATTCTTTTTTACACTTAGCAAATCCCATTCTACACATTGACCAATCAAAGGATGTTTTTTTTATTTCATCACAAATATCCCAAAGATTATCTACTATTCTTAACTCAACATTTCTTTTAAATAATTCATTAAACAAATCATCTAGTTCATATACTAGAATTGGAACCTGTGGTGTTTTTGAAACATAATATCCAGCTATCTCATCTTGCAATTCAAATTCATCCTCATCAAATTCGTATAAATAAAGTTTTGTATTTTTCATAGCATCAAACCAACTATTTTCTATAACTACTACATGGGATATACTTTTTGATGATATGTATTTATCTATATCTTCTTTAGATGTATTTCTACCTATATGATACGTAACTCTTGGACAATTCCTTGGTGTCAAAAAATTTGGCAGGCATTTTTCATTTATAGCCCAAACTAGCTCAACTGATTTATCTAAATCATCTCTAGTAGGAGTCCTAGGATTGAAAATTTCAATATTACTTTCCTCACTTACATGATATAGCTTCATATTCCCTCCATTTTATACTTTTATAGAAATGCTTCTTATTGCAGATATTATAATTATTGATGTCATAACTAATATATCTATTATAGTTGAAATTTTTAAAAAATAACTAATTATACAATATACAAAAGAAATAATAGTTCCTTTAAAAAATAGTTTTAAATGTTCCAAAGCGTACTTTTTTCTTTGTTCACTAGTCATTGATTTTGCTTTTTCATAGCTCATTCCATTAATCCAATATATTCTTTCGGTTTTGTACATAATATAAAACAAAAATATTAAAGCTACATTTAATAATATTATTTCAAATTTTACTGAAAATGAAATAGATGTATTAGGAAAATATTCTTCTGTTAAATATCCTCCACCGAATAAAATAATAAATAAAAAAACAATCCAAAGCATAAATAATTTATATGATTTCTTCTGATATTCCATGATGTTTCCTCTTTTCGATGTTATTCTTTATCCGCATAAGTTGTATATATTTCCTCTAGACGCTCATATTTAAAATTTTTATTAATAACTTCATAAATATTGTCTGTATCCCTATACAAATAAAGTAAACCATTTTTATCAATAGATAAAATAGCTTTTTCTTTTTTATCTTCATAAAAAACAATGTTTATAGTTGATGAGATATCTATTTCGTCATCAGTTTTCTTTAATTTTAAAGTATTATAAATAGCAGTTAATTCCTTAACTATTTCTTCATCCTCAATAACTACAGAATAGCTTCTATTAGTATAAAACATTACCGCAGCATCAGTTGTTATTTTTTCTGGTGATAGGCTATTTAATGAACAACCAGAAAATGTGAGTGATATAACTAGGATTAATAAAAAACATTTTTTTTTCATATTACATCATCTCCTAAATAAAATTATTACAAATTACTTAATATAACATTACTTTTTGTAAAATTTACTATAATACTTTTTTAATTAAGTATTTTATTAAATCAAAAATTAAACCATATATAATAAATGTTATGACACTTCCTATGTACCAAAATATCGAAATGCTACCAAGTATAGTTCTAGAAGGTATTTGTATTCCTAAATTCATGAATTCACGACCTACATCTGATTTAGATATTATATCTAATATAGGATTAAAGCTAATTAATACAATACTTTTTGAATCTTGCCCTATCTGATGTAGATATATTATCAAAAAACTTATTAATACGAAATAAAAAGTAAAACTCTTTAATATTTTTTTCAATTGACTTCTCCTTATTAATTTATATTTATACTAATTTATATTTATAAGTATTTCATCAACTATTTCACAGATTGTTTTTTCTCCTGTATATATTATGTGTTTTGCAGCCTGCCTACTTGTTAGAGAGTTGATAAATATACGATTTAAATCAATATCATCATCTTCATTTCTCTCAGAAAGTAGCTTTAAAGACAAATCTACATCTTCATAAGGCATAAGAAGAAAGCTATATTTTTGTGACTTAACAATACTTAAGAATTCCTTAACCTGTTCCTCATTATCATATACACTTTGTCCACCACCAAAATCAATTATAGCATCATCGTTTTCTTCTAAAAGCTTTTTTACAGAATATAATTCAAAGGGTTTTTGATACTGGTACCACCCCATTATACCATACTTTTCATATTTTTCTTCACATTTTTCCAATGAAAATCCAATTTGTTCATAAATTCTTCTTTTTTCCTCTTTCATCTCTACTAATTTTTTACCCGTTCTCCTAGCTAGTTCTTTGCAAACAGATGTTTTTCCAACACCAATTGGTCCCATTACTAAAATATTATTATTTCTCATGATGACCTCCCAAATCATATGGTTTAATAATACATATTATTTCAATTCACAATCCTATCGCAGTAAAATTTAATGAAAAGCTTTTCATGTTTCGATACTTAATTATAACAAAGTAACAAATTTACAACAACTATTTTTTTATTACAATATTTTTAATCAAAAAAAGAAGATAAATTCAATTATCTTCTATAGCTTGTACAATATTTTTATAATTCTTTATATTACTGTAATGTAGATGTACAATGTTTACAACGAGTTGCATCTTTTGAAATTTCGCTTAAGCAATAAGGGCAAATCTTTGTAGTAGGCTCTACCACAACAGGTTTTTCCTTCTTTCCAAAATCTCTAGCCTTATTAATTAATTTAATCATAATAAAGATTACAAATGCCATTAATACAAAATTAATAATTGCGGAAATAAATGAACCGTATTTTACGGCAACTTCACCTATCATAAATACATTGTTACTTAAGTCTTGATTTGCAAATAGTCCAATAAGTGGTGTAATAATGTCATTTACTAGAGAATCAACTATATCTTTAAAAGCACCTCCTATAACAACACCGACTGCCATGTCAATTACATTGCCACGAACAGCAAAATCTCTAAATTCTGATAAAAATTTTTTCATTTGTACTCTCCTTATATAATAAATTTAGGTTGATTAAGGTAACCTATAATCCTTAGTTAACAGTATATTTATACAGGATATTACTGTATAATAATTTTATTAGATAGAGTGTCATCGTACTCTCCTTGAGGCTATAGACCTCGTACTTGAAAGACTGATGCTCTTCTGATAAACTGTTTACGAATAAGTTAGATGTTGACTCTTACACCGTTTATCAGGCCAGAGGATTTCTATCTAAAATCTTTGTATAGGTGGTTTCTATGTTTTATTTAGGTATTAATATTGGTAAAAACACACATGTGGCCTCTCTAATGGATGAAAAGGCAAAGTAATTTTCAAAGCATTTTCTTTTTCCAACACCACAGAAGGAGCTATTCTCTTATGGACAAACTGTCTTCATTCAAAGATAACCTTGAAGTTGGAATGGAAGCTACAGGTCATTACTGGCTATCACTTTATTCATTTCTTCTTGAACAGAAATTATTAATTCATGTTGTAAATCCTATTCAAACAGATGGTTGGAGAAAAGGAACAGAGATTCGAAAACGTAAAACAGATATTATTGATTCTATTCTTATTGCGGATCTCATTCGTTATGGTGATTTCTTAGAAACCTCTCTATCTGACGAAGATACACTCTCCTTGCGAAACCTTGCCAGGTTTAGGAGTTATTTAATAAGCTCTATTGGTGATTTAAAACGCAAAACAATTTGTGTATTGGATCAAGTTTTTCCTGAGTACGCATCCACGTTTTCCAATATCTTTGGTCAAACATCAAAGGAACTTCTTTTGTCTTTTTCTAATCCATCTGATTATGAAAATATTTCTTCTGAGAAACTTGACAAAGTCCTCGCGAATATAACTATGAAAAAAACTGCTTCTAAGAAAATCTTAGAACTTTCTAATAAGGCTAAGTCTTCTTTTGGTATAACTTTTTGCCTTGACAGTTTTTCTTTTCAATTAAAATTACTCATCGAACAAATATCTTTCATAGAAAATCAAGTAAAGGATGTAGAATCAGAAATTAGTTTATTAATAGAAAAAATTAACACCCCTATTACTTCCATTCCAGGTATAGGAATGGTTACAGCTGCTACAATCCTTGGTAAAATTGGAGATATTAATAGATTTAATTCTCCTTCTAAATTGGTTGCATACGCTGGACTTGATGCTACAGTATCTCAATCTGGTGAATATGAGTCTACGACGAACCGTTTGAGTAAGCGTGGGTCTCCGTATCTTCGTAAAGCACTTTATCAGGCTGCCTTTATTGCCTTAAGCCATGATCCTGTTTTTAAGTCTTATTATCAGAAAAAGCGTTCTGAAGGAAAACATCATATGGTAGCTACCAATGCTTACCAGCTTCTCTTTCTATCCTACCTATTAGGCCTTTTTGTTGTGCATAAAAATTTATTACCTATTCATGAAATTTACATAAATTACCTATTGATTTTTTAGTTAGTCTTTCATTTAAACAAATCTTTATTTGATATTACATTATTTATTACTTTTTTTATACTTATACCCTTTTATTTAACTTGTATTATTATAACATACTTAAATAAAAAATGTTAGCAATTATATATTTTCCTAACATTTTTTTAAATTTCATTTTAATTTTTCCTCTAGTGTAATTATTGGGTCATTTTCTATCACACCTAATTAGACGAGAGAATAATTAAATAGTTTTTTAAATAAAAATGACTAACCAAAATATTGATTAGCCATTAATTATTATTTATTCTTATTGCAACAGTTATGACATATTCCTTTGAACACTACATCATGACTTAGTATTTTATATTTAGTCAATTCAGCTACTTTATCATCTAGATCCTGCATATAATCTAAGTTTACATCTACAAACTCTTTGCAATTCATGCATTTAATATGATAATGCTTTTCTAATGTATGGTCAAACCTATCAGCTGCATCTGGGACTGAAATTTTTACCAAAATTCCATCCTCAGCTAAAGAGTTTAAGTTTCTATATACTGTACCCATGCTTATATTTGGATGCATTTGTACCACATAATTATATACATCATCTGCCGTAGGATGATTACCTAGCTGTCTAACTGCATTTAATACAAGCTGTCCCTGAATTGTATTTCTTTTTCTCATATTAGACCTCTTTTTAAAAATTTAATCAAGCACTATAATATTATGCTCATAATTTGCAAGGTCAGTACTTATCTATTATTGTTAAGCAAAATATCTTTTTAATAATCCTTCAAAAGCTTTACCATGTCTTGCTTCATCTTTTGCCATTTCATGAACTGTATCATGAATTGCATCTAAGTTTAATTTTTTTGCAAGTGTTGCTAATTCCTTCTTACCAGCTGTTGCTCCATTTTCTGCTGCAACTCTCATTTCAAGATTTTTCTTAGTTGAGTTAGTTACAACTTCACCTAATAATTCAGCAAATTTAGCTGCATGCTCTGCTTCTTCATAGGCTGCTTTTTCCCAATATAATCCTATTTCTGGATACCCTTCTCTATGAGCAACTCTAGCCATTGCTAAGTACATACCAACTTCTGTACATTCTCCTTCGAAGTTTGCTCTTAATCCTTTTATAACTTCTTCATCAACACCTTGTGCTATACCAACAACATGCTCGTCAGCCCAAACTAAACCTTCTGTTGATTGCTCAACAAACATATCTGATTTCACATGACATACTGGGCACTCAGCTGGTGCAGAATCTCCTTCATGAACATGACCACAAACTTTACATACAAATTTTTTCATATTAATTATCCTCCAAGTAATTTTAATTTCAAATTTTTCAAGCGAAAATATATCGCATTCCTTAATGATAATATATACTATTTAGGAAAGTTTGTCAATAAGTTTTTTAAAAATTTTTACTATTTAATTAAAATTATTTATTAGCAAAAATTATCATTATAAAATATATGTAAATTTTGTTGATATATTAACGAATTATTATGAATTATATATTATTTATAAACAAATTTACATGTAAAACATAGATTATTTTCTATTTTTCCGATTATATAATATTCATTACATTCTTCTCTATACCCAAAAATCCTTATTACTACATCAAGTTTAGCTTCCTTAATATAATTTATATAAAAATCAGTATATATTTTATCTTTCATATTATTTGGCAAGAAATCAATTGCAATATTTGCATAATTGGCATTATTAAGATGTCCATTAGCATCAAGGTCTGTGTATAATATAATTCTTTCACCTAATGCAATAAGTTTTTCTTCATTAAAATGTATTCTGACACAAGGTTCACAATCCAAAATCCTTTCACTTGCTCCTATATCAGTTAATGTAAAATTCCTTGGTCTTATAATCTTCCGTGTAACAGGATTAATTATAAGCCATGTACTTGATACTAGAATGCATGCTTCATTATTTGAATCTATAACTTCATAATCACGTAAAACATATCCATCCTTAATTCCCTTCTCCCATGTTTTAAAGGTTATAATCTCATCTACAATTGGTATCCTATAAAAACGAAAATGATAACGAGCAAGTATAAACACCTGCTTAGCTTCTACCATTTTATCATGAGAAAATCCTCTAGCTGTATAGTCCTTACCAGCTATATCAGAAGCGAAACCCATAATAGCTGACAATTTAACCTTTTTATTGCTATCACAATCTCTAAAATTTATCTCAATTTCTTTTTTATACACTTCATTGTCATGCCACGTTCTAAGTATATTCATTTCAACTCTCCTTCTGTAATATAATAATTTAATTATAACACTGTAATAAATTTCAAACAAATAATATTATATTTTAAATAAAAAATTATTGCTAAAGGGAGGAATTAACTTTCCTTTCTTCTTCCCGTTGCAATAATTTATTAAATACTTTTCTATTTTTAATTATTAGATTAGTTAAATCTTCTGTTTCATCAATCCATGCTTACTGCAATAATAATAAAGCTCACCCTTACGCATTATTGGAATTCTTACCTCTGCGTTTTGTTCTGGGTATAATTTAACTAAATGAACTCTATCAAACATTACATATGCAATAAATGATATATAATGCTCCTTTGTCATCTCATGATTAAAAGTTATATAATAGTCATTTTCAACCTGCGTAGCTTGCATATTATGTTCTTCATTAATCTCTTGAACCTGTAAAGACTCTAACTTTCGTCCACAGCATGATATTTCGCCTAAACCTGTAGAAGTAATAATATTTCCACAAGCAGAACAAACATAAAATTTAATTCTTTTCATATTTCCTCCGTCAGTATCGTTTATAGATAAATCTCCTTGTAAAATTTTTTCAATATTTACATCAAATATATCAGAAAGCTCAGAAAGCAAAGAAATATCAGGACATCCTAAGCCTCTTTCCCATTTCGAAACAGTTTTGTCACTTATATTCATTTTATCAGCAATTTCTTTTTGTGTCATATGCTTTTCCTTGCGCAAATCATAAAGAAGCTTACCAACTTTAGTACAGTCCATATTACTCACCTCTTTTACCATTATATTAAACTTTCATTCTTCTTTATTGATATCCTACTTACGTTTTGCTCATATCTAATTATATATTATACAGATTATTTTTTCTATAAACGTTCCGTAGAGTTTATCAAAATAAATCTCAGAAATCATAATAAATCTTATTCTCAACTGCATATGAAGAAGCTACATATTTTTTCTTATAGGATGCCTTATAACAGTTTTTAGCTTTTCAGGTTTAGTTTTTCTAGGATCTCCTAAATAAATCTCATGATGTAATCTTGCAGTTGAAATATCATTTATATAACCCTCATTTTCGATAAACTCTTCCATAACTTTAATAGTAGCAGGCTCATCATCATATGGACCAATATGCATAATTTGAGCGCATAATCCCTCTTTATATATAGAAAGACGTGTAGTAGAAAAATCAAGCTGTGGTTTTTTCTTTAAAAGGACTTGTTTCACTGTTTCAAATACTTCTATAGTAACAAACTCAGGCTGTCTAATCATTGATGTCCAGCAAAACTTATCCTTATCAGTAATATTTATTCCATCAAAATTATCATCCTCTACCCACCATAATCCCTCTAATGGTGGCACAACATATTCAAAATATCCCTTTGGCTGTGTTCCATTCATTTTACTCATTTTTATAGAGTAGGATAAACCATACAAAACTTCCATTGCGTTTTTATATTCTTCACATGCATTAGGATTACCTTTACCGTCAACCATAATAAATATCATTTCAGGTACTTCAATAATAGATGGTTTCGTTTTTGGCATATATAAATCTTTGTACTCTTTTTTATAATCAAATTTATCTAGCATATATTAACCCCCACTAAAATAATTTATCTAAGTTATATCATAGTCTCGACAAAATCGAACCATTTTAAATATACAAAAAATGCATCTTCAACTCTTCCCAAGATGCATGCAAATATTTTTAAATTTATAAATGCTTACGTACTATTGCTATATCATCCAAATTTTTATGTAGAGAAAATCCGAATTTTTCATAAATAGAATATGGACCATGATAGCTACGAGTGCTAATTTCACCTATAGTTGGATAAGCTTCTATAAAATTATATCCTTCTTTCAATGCAATATAATCATTTATCAATTCTGGTGATAGTATTTTGATTTCAACGTTCATAAATATTCTCCCTTAAAAAAATCATAACAATATTATTAATAAAAATATACTATAATTTTATTAAAATTTCAACCACATTTTTCCATATACTTAATTATCAGCTTTTTTATAAGCTCTAAGTCTTTTCTCTAATGTTTCGGTGTGAAGTTCATATAAATTATTATCATAATCATAAAAATATATAGAATACCCCTCACCAGATACTCTTTCTCTAGGAGGTTTAAGTTCTAAATTAAGGGCTATAATTTTATCTAAATAACTATCTACATCTGAAGCTGAAATCTTAAATGCTAAATGATGATACGTTCTATTAATTATATTATCATCTTCCATTACAGCTATCCACTGATTGCCAATGATAAAAAAACGTTCCTTGAATAAAGAATGTTTTTTGTCTCCACTATAATATACTTCTTTTGCTTCAAAAATTTCTTTAAACAATTCAGTAGTCTTATCTAAATTTTTCACTACAAAAGTAACATGACTTATACCTTCAATCATTTAATTTTCACCTTTTCTTATCTTGTAATAGCATATAAAACTGAATCATTATATCTTCCATGATGGTATCTATAGCTTTTCATAATGCCTTCTTTTTTAAAATCTGCCTTTTCCAAGACTTTTTGAGCAGCTATGTTATTTATATCAGTATCTGCTTGAATTCTTTTCAGATTATAATTATTAAACAAGTAATCAATTATAGTTGAGGTTATTTGTGTCCCTAAATTTTTAGATCTTTGATTTTCACAAATAACTAATCCGATATTTGCAAGACCAAGTCTTACAAAGCTTATATAAACTAATCCAATAATTTGATTGTCTTTTTCTATAATAAGCATTTGAAATAAGTCAGAACACAGCCCATCTGCTTCAAATTGTTTTAATAAAGACTTTTTAGATTCAAATTGAAATTCTTGATATTCTCCTCTAAAATCACTATTATTTAAGCTATGTATATATTCAATATCATTATATTCAATTGTTCTTATTATAAAATCTTTTGTTTTTATCATTCTATATCCATACCTCCGATTTATTATACAAATATGGTAATACTTTTCCATACATTAGTCAACTTGCAATTCAATATGTGGGTAATATATGTTTGAACAATTTTATTATTTCTGATATTATAGAAGTATTATATTTACATTATGTTTTAATAATATTGAGGTTTGTAATGATAAAATTTGAAAATGATTGGCAAGATTTAATATTAGATGAATTTGATAAAGAATATTATTTAAATTTAAGAAGTTTTTTGATTAAAGAGTATAAAACTAAATCAGTATACCCTAACATGTACGATATATTTAATGCGTTGCATTACACAGCATATAAGGATGTTAAAGTTTTACTGTTAGGACAAGACCCCTACCATGAGCCTAATCAAGCACATGGCTTAAGCTTTTCAGTTAAGGTAGGTGTACAACCACCTCCGTCACTGCAAAATATTTTCTTAGAATTAAAAAATGATTTAGGTTGTTATATACCAAACAACGGCTATTTAAAAAAATGGGCAGATCAAGGTGTGATGCTGCTAAATACTGTTTTGACGGTTGAAAGAGGAAAAGCTAATTCTCACAAAGGAAAGGGTTGGGAGATATTTACCGATAAAATAATCTCATTATTAAATAAAAGACAAGACCCTATTGTATTTATCTTATGGGGAAATAATGCTAAGTCAAAAATGAGCTTAATCACTAATCCAAAGCACTGCATTATACAATCCTCACATCCAAGCCCATATTCTGCTTCATATGGATTTTTAGGCAGCAGACCATTTTCAAAGACAAATTCTTTTCTTAAATCAATTGGTAAATCACAAATTGATTGGCAAATAGAAAATATAAATCACATTTAGAGTTATTTCTAAATGTGATTATATCCATTTACATATATATTCTGAAATTAAATCTAAAAAGCAAATAATAAAAACCCTACTACTGATATCACTATTATTCCGCCATACATATCTATATAGTTAATTCTTGACCATGCATTGACTATAAAGTAGCCCATTCCATATTTTGTCCCATAGCTTTCAACAAAAAACAATACTGAAACCGCAGTTCCTAAGGATATTCTTATACTTGTAAATAAATCTGGAAGCATTGCTAGTATGATGACATGGTTTAAAACTTTCATCTTATTCGCACCTGAGCAAGTGAGTACTTGATACATTGTATCATTCAGACATGTTTATATCATCTGGCCAGCCTCGTGTTAATCCTTCTTCTTTCCACTTCTTTGTCGCATCTACTCCTATTTTATCTTCATAAAATACCATATCCCTGCTTGCATCCACATTGTTAAAAAGCTTCCACATTAAAAAGGATATGTTGTTTATATCAACATCATGGTCAAAGGCAGCAACAAATTTATCCTCACTATTTTTTAAATGTTTTTCAATAGCTTTTTAGCTTGCCATGGTCTTTCTTTTTTGACAGATAAAAACTTATATGTAGGTGTTTTATCTGTTTTATTTTTATCATTAGTTGTCGCATCTATACCAAGTCTACAACCATCTCCTACTATTAATTTTGCCTCTAATACATTATGATAGTATTCAACTCGTTCTATTTCTCCTGTTTCTTT
>DDAM01000004.1 GCA_002332905.1 Firmicutes bacterium UBA2058
AACTTTTGGGGGTCGGTACAGAAGTGCTTTTTATTGTAACATTTCTTTTTCGTATTCTTCCTTTTGTGTTATATAATCATGATACATTTTTTTAATTTTTGAAGATTCTCTTTGCTTTATTGAAACTGTATCACCAAAAATTGTAGTAAATTTGTATGCCTCTACTGATTTAACATAGTCCATGTTTATTAAGAAGCTTTTATGACATCTCAAAAACCTTTTGTTTGAAAGCTGCTTTTCTACATCATCAAGCTTTCCATAGGTTTTTAAAACCTCATAATTGTTCATATGAATTTTTAGCGTTGTGTTTTGACTTTCAATAAAAGATATTTCATTAAAAGAAAGATTTATAAATCTTTTACCGTTTTTTACAAGCAAATTTTCTTCCCTAATATTCTTATGTTGTTTTATAAATTTATCTATTATATTTGAAAGTGTTCTATATCTCATTGGCTTGATATTATAATAAAAAGGCCATACCTCAAAACTCCTAAGAGAATAAGAAGCAATAGATGTATTAAAGATAATACTTACATTTTCATCTGTTTTTCTAATCATCTTTGCAGCTTCAAATCCATTTAACTTAGGTAATTCTATATCTAGTAATAATAAATTTATATTATTTATATTATCATCATAATAACGTATCAAAGACTTAGCATCTTCAAATTGTAAAACATTATATGAGTATGAATGACTTGAAAAATAAACATCTATAAATTTACACATCTCTTCTCTATGCTCTTTATTGCAGTCGCAAATACCTATATTTATCATATTCTCTAAGCCTCTTTACCTAAAAAAATATTTATTACTAAATATAATTATAATGTTAAAAGTATATTATATCAACTATTTAAATTAATCTTAAATAAAAAATGATATAATATAAAATGACTTAATAAAATAGCTTAATCCTATTTTTAAAATGTGATATAATGTTAATTGACAAAATTATGCTTTTAAATTACAATTGGCATGTATTACAATTTAATTTTTTACATAATATTAAAATTTTAGGAGAAGATTATGAATAAAAATAGCAATTTTTATAAATCATTAGATTTATTTAAGGTCTTTTTCAAGATTGGTTTATTTACTTTTGGTGGCGGTTATGCTATGATACCATTTATACAAAAGGAAATAGTTGAAAAAAATGGTTGGATAACTGATGAAGAAATACTTGATATGTTTGCTATAGCTGAAGCTACACCAGGAGTTATTGCTGTCAATACAGCTACATTTGTAGGCTATAAAATCTCTGGATTTCTTGGAAGTTTATTTGCAACTCTAGGTGTAGTTTTACCTTCAGTTTTTATAATATTGCTGATAGCATATTTTATAAAAGATTTTTTAAGTATAAAAATTATAGCCTATGCTTTTAAGGGGATTAGAGCTGGTGTCATTGTTCTAATTATAGGTGCTATAACAAAATTTTCAAAAAACAACGATATAAATATTTTTAACATTATTATAACAATTACAGCATTTTTTATATCTGCATTTACTAACGTTAATACAATACTAATACTTCTTTGTTCATTAATTATTGGTATATTATATAAGGTATTAACTAATAGAAAGGAGATATAGCTATGCTTTTATATTTAGAATTATTCCTTACATTTTTTAAAATTGGTTTATTCACTATAGGTGGCGGATATGCTATGATTCCACTTTTACAAAATGAAATAGTGGCAAATGGTTGGGCTACTCTTGAAGAAATTATAAACTTTATAGCTATAAGTGAATCAACACCTGGACCTTTTGCAATAAATATGTCAACATTTGTTGGTGTAAAAATGGGTGGTGTAATTGGTTCTGTTGTAACAACTGCTGGCGTAGTATTGCCATCATTTATAATTATTCTTATAATAGCTAAATATTTTTATAACTTTAAAGATAATTTCTATATTCAAGGAGCATTATATGGTTTAAGACCAGCTGTCATTGGACTTTTATGCTCTTCTGTTTTTTCAATATTTATAAACAATTTTGTTCTTGATAAAAGCTTATTGCTAAGTATAAATCAAATACCGTCAGCTATTGATGTTAAAGGTATTATCATATTAATAATTTCATATTTTATTTATAATAAATTTAAGACGCATCCTATTAAGTTAATTGGAATATGTTCTTTATTAGGTATTGTTCTTTATAGTTTCTTTTAGTACCAAAGACTTAATGCCAGAAAAAGCATACCATAATAATAAAATATTAAATTAAAAGTACTTACTAAATGATGCTTTTTTTTGTAGAAATACAAGAAAAAAATAATAAAATCTGAAATAAAAAACATTAATGAGCCTAAAAATATTAATATACTTTTTGTCGTTATTCCTGCTACAAATAGTATACTTATACTCTTAGATAAAAGCAGAGAAACAAAAAATGAATAAATTATTGTATATTTTTTTAGTTTTTTTTCAATTTTCATATTTTCTAGCTTAGTAAGCTTATATGCAATAAATATGGATAATATCGGAAAAATAAAATCATAGATAGACAAAGGTGCTATATTGCTAAATGCATAGGTATAGGCTATGTGAGCTGCGGTAAACGAGAATATACCTGCTAAAAAGCAAATTTTAGTATCACATTGTGTATGAATACCTAGAAAAACATCTCCAAATAAACAGAAAATAAAAGCTGGTAGCATGAAATAAAAAGCTTTATTGCCTAATACTATTCCTCCATAAGCAGCTACTAATATAAAACCAATACTATTTACTGCTTTGGCAATAGTATAGTATCTTTTGTTTGTGCTAATATATAGAGTAGAAATTAAAAATGAAAAAAACATTGTATACAAAATAACAAACTTGATTAACATATAACTCACCACCTGGAATTTATATCTAATATTTTAATATATATTCTAAATAATAGCAACAATATAAAAAGACGGATAAACCGTCTTTTTATCTATTTTTTAACTTTTACAAATTTTGATAACTCTCCAGCTATTAATGGTATAAACGAAAGAGCTATTGCTATGGCGTATTGACCTAATGTTAACACATGTATTTCAAATATATTTCTAAATGCAGGAACAAATATAATAAGTGTTGTAACAATATATGATCCTATTACCGCATAATTCATGTTTTTATTTGAGAAGATTCCTATTTGCACTAAGAATTTATCTTCAGATCTTCCTGAATATGCTCTTAAAAGCTCACCGCTTATTATAGTAATAAATGCAAATGTACTACCATAACTTGTTCCACTTGCAACAGCCAATTTATCTAAGCTACAGCCGTATAAATATGATACTAAAGTAGCAAAAGCTAATGCTATACTTTGGAAAGCTATACTAATCTTCATATTCTTATTAATAATATCTTCTTTAGGATCACGTGGTTGTTTTCTCATAACATCATCTTCTTTTTTCTCAAGCCCAAGAGCAAATGCTGGAAGAGAGTCAGTAATCAAGTTAATATACAACAGATGAATTGGCATTAATGGAACGCCCCAACCAAATAACATAGAAATAAATATAACTAAAATTTCACCTATGTTACACGAAATTAAAAATCCAACGAATTTTCTAATATTAGAAAATATTACTCTACCTTCTTCAACTGCAGCTACAATACTTGCAAAGTTGTCATCTGTTAATATCATATCAGCAGCTTCTTTTGATACATCTGTACCTGTTATACCCATTGCTATACCAATGTCTGCTTTTTTCAAAGATGGTGCGTCGTTAACTCCATCACCAGTCATTGCAACTATTTCATCCTTTTGCTTTAAGGCATCAACAATTTTAACCTTATGCTTAGGAGAAACTCTAGAAAATACATTAATTTCCTCTACTATTTTTGAGAATTCTTCATCAGTCATTTCATCTATTTCTGCACCTGTAATTGCTTTAGAATCCTTGTCTAATAAACCAATTTCTCTACCAATAGCTGCAGCAGTGATTGCATTATCACCAGTAATCATTACAACTCTTATTCCTGCTGAATGACATTTTTCTATAGCAGCTTTAGCCTCTTCACGTGGAGGGTCAATCATTCCAGTTAAGCCAACAAACACTAAATTATTTTCTTCATTTTGAAGTTTTAAGTTTTCACTGTCTAATTCTTTATATGCATAAGCTAAAACCCTAAGTGCATCACTTGCCCATTTATTGTTAACTTCAACTATCTTATCTTTGTATCCGTTTATATATTTTACTTCTCCATTAACTAATACACTACTACTATTAGCCATGATAGAATCCGGAGCACCTTTTACTAGTAGAATATTTTTACCGTCTATTTTATGCAAGGTTGACATCATTTTTCTATCAGAATCAAATGGATACTCTTGAATACGAGCATACTTTTCTCTTAATTCTTTGTAATCATATTTTGCTTTTCTAGCAAGTACTACTAAAGCACCCTCTGTAGGATCTCCTATTACTCCATTTTCTTGCTCATTAATTTCAGAGTCATTACATAAAGCGGAAGCTAATAATAGCATTCTTAATTTGTTTACATCATAATTTTCACCAATTTTACCATCTGATGAATATCCAGAACCTGTTACATCTATTTCTTCATTTAAATCAAATATTTTTTTAACATTCATTTTGTTTTGTGTTAATGTACCTGTTTTATCTGAACAAATAACTGTTGTACTTCCAAGTGTCTCAACAGAACTTAAATTTTTCGTTAAAACATTTTTACTTACCATACGCTTCATGCCTATAGCAAGAACAACTGTAACTATTGCAGGAAGTCCTTCTGGAACTGCTGCAACTGCTAAACTTATAGCAGTCATGAACATTTCAAATAATCCATTTTTTTCAATAATTCCTAGTAAAAATACTATTGCGCAAACTGCAAGGCATGCTACGCCTAACATTTTTCCAAGCTTATTAAGCTTTTGCTGTAAAGGTGTTTCTTCATCTTCAACGTCAAGCATTTTTGCAATACTACCCATTTCAGTCTCCATAGCTGTTGCTACTACTACACCTTTTCCACGTCCATATGTAACCATAGTACCTGAAAATGCCATATTCTCTCTTTCTGAAAGAGGCGTTTTTTCATCAAGTACTACTTTTGCATTTTTTTCAACTGGAACTGATTCTCCTGTCAATGAAGATTCTTCAATCTGCATATTAACAGTCTCAAATAATCTTAAATCCGCTGTTACATAATTACCAGATTCCAGAAGAACTACATCACCTACAACTAAATTCGGTGATTCAATCTCTACTACTTTTCCGTTTCTTAAAACCTTTGTACTAGGTGATGTCATTTCACGAAGTGCTCTTACAGCGTCACCAGCACTTTTTTCTTGTTTTGCACCAATGAATGAGTTAAGTAAAACTATAATTAAAATTACTAGTCCCTCGGTATATTCCCCCATAGCTGTAGATATTAATGCAGCTACCATCAAGATTAGAATTAAAACATCCATGAATTGAGATATAAACAGGGCAAAAAAGCTTTTCTGCTTAGCTTCCTTAAGCCTATTTTCTCCATACTTCTCAATTCGTTTCTTTACTTCTTCACTACTAAGTCCCTTGGTCAAATCAACGTTAACTTCTTTTGTTACATCATTAATCTCCCTAAAATACAATTTCTTTTTTTCCTCCACTTTAAAAAGCTATATATTATTAACTATGCCATTAAATAAGCATAAATTAATTCAATAGTATTCTCTATACCTTTTAAGTGTGTTCTCTCCATTCCATGTGATGCACTTACTCCAGGTCCAATCAAGCCACCCTTAATATTATTTCCACCTCTTAGTGCTGCAGAAACATCTGAACCATACATTGGGTATACATCAATTGCATATCCTAAGTTATTTTCCTTTGCAATATTAATTAATTTCGTTGTTACATCATAATCATAAGGTCCTGAACTATCCTTTACACATATTGATACTTGCTCTTCAGTACATGCTAAATCAAGTCCGATACAACCCATATCAATACCTACTAACTCATTTACATTATCAGGTAACCAAGAACATCCATGTCCTACCTCTTCATATGTAGAAACTAATATTTTAACCATATGCTTTGGTTTAGTATTTGTTCTATTAAAAATATCCATTAAGCTTAGTGCACATGCAGTTCCTGCTTTATCATCTAAATATCTTGATTTAACAAAACCACTTTCTGTTATCTTAAATTTAGGTTCAACTGATATAAAATCACCTGTTCCAATTTCTAATTTTTCTACATCATCTTTACTATATACTAATTTATCTAGTCGAATCATCATGTTTTCTTCTTTTCTTTCTTTAGAGTTAGCATCTGGAAAAACATGAACTGCTGGTGAAGTACAAAGTATAGTACCTGTATATGTTTTACCGCTTCTTGTATGTATCTTGCAATATTCCCCATCAAGTGTTGAGTACATATTGCCACCTAAAGTAGTAATTTTCAAAGTTCCATCACCATTAATTGATCTTACCATGCAGCCTAATGTGTCAACATGTACTGGAATACCTACGCAATAGGAATTATCTTGTCCATCTATTGTTATTATTCCATTACCTTTTTGATTTTTCTCAAATTTATAGCCACATTCATCTGCTATTTTACCAATTTCATCGATAACATTTTTGCAGTAGCCTGTAGGACTTGGTATATTTATGATTCTTTCTAGTATAGCTGTTGTAAAATCTCTATTAAACATTTCTTACCTCCAAATAATAAACTAGATATAATATATCACACACTTTTTAAATATTCAACTGAAATTAAACAAGAATAAATCTGAAGCTATAACGATTTTTAAATTAATTTTTAAAAGTTTTTGATATAATTATTTTCAAAAATTTGGTATATTTATTTTCCATTATTTACCTTATTTATGTTAGAAGATTACCGAATGTTATGTTTTACACGTTTCTAACATCACCTATTGATACTTAAAAAATTTGGCATAAAATATTAGTTTGTATTATAATTTTTTTTATTATATAATGATTTTATCAGTTAAATTAAAGCAAACTAATTATTTTTGATGGAGGTAAAAATGGAAAAATTACAACTTAGAGATTTTCTAAATTACAAATTTGTATCAAATCTTGAAATGTCACCTGACAAAAAGAATGTAGGTTTTGTAGTAAGTGTGTCTGACTACGATAGTAATATCTATAAATCAAATATATGGTTGATGAATTCACACACCAAAAAATATTCAAAGCTTACTTCTCTTAATAAAGAAAAAAGCTTTTTATGGTTAGATAATGAAACCTTATTATTTGCATCTTTAAGAGATGATAAGCTTAAGGAAAAAATAGAAGCAGGCGAGGCTTGGAGTGTATACTACACTATAAGCATAAATGGTGGTGAAGCAGAAGAATTTATGCGTATACCTCTAAATGTAACTGATATTAAGCCAATCAACTCAGAAAACTTTGTTATAACAGCACAATTTGATAATAATCTTATTGATTTACATAGCTTAACAGGAGAAGAAAGAGAAAAGGCAGCTGCAAAGATAAAAGAAAACAGAGATTATGAGGTTTTAGATGAAATACCTTTCTGGAGTAACGGAGGCGGATTTACTAACAAAAAAAGAAATAGACTTTACATTTTTAACAAAACAACAAAAAAATTAACTCCTATAACAGATGAATTTACTGACGTTGCAGTCTTTAAACTAAAAAATGACAGTATATTATATATAGCAAACAGATTTACTGATAAGCTAGATTTATATGACAGCTTAAATATATACAATATAAGCGAAAATAAAAATACAGTTTTAATACCTCAAGAAAAATATTCAATTGGATATGCTGATTTTATAGGTGATAAAATTGTTTTAACTTTATCAGATATGAATGAAATAGGTTTAAATCAAAATAAAGATATATACCTATTTGAAAATGGAGAATTAAAGCTAATAACAAAGCATGATACTGGATTTGGAAATTCAGTTGGCTCTGATTGCAGATATGGTGGCGGTAAGAGTGTAAGAATTGTTGGTGATAATATGTACTTTACATCAACTCTTGGAAAAAGCTCATTTATCAACAAATTATCCCTAAATGGAGATTTACAAATACTTTCTGACAATATTGGTTCAATTGATTGCTTCGATGTGAATGATGACGAAATATTATTTATAGGCTTAAGAGGTTCTAGACTTCAAGAAATATACAGTTTAGCAGGTGAAACAGAAACTCAATTAACTACTTTAAATGAAGACATTTATACAAATAAATCTATTTCTATACCTGAATATATGCCTTTTTATAATGATGATGGCATTGAACTAGATGGCTTTGTTATTAAACCAGTAGACTATGACGAGAATAGAAAATATCCAGCTATATTAGATATTCATGGTGGTCCTAAAACAGTTTATGGCGAGGTATTCTACCACGAAATGCAAGTATGGGCTAACATGGGATACTTTGTATTCTTCTGCAACCCTCGCGGAAGTGACGGTAGAGGAGATGAATTCTCTGACATAAGAGGAAAATATGGTACTATAGATTATGATGATTTAATGAAATTTACTGATTTAGTATTAAAACATTATCCACAAATTGATGATACACGTGTAGGAGTTACAGGTGGATCTTACGGTGGATTTATGACAAACTGGATAATAGGACACACTGATAGATTTAAATGTGCAGCTTCTCAAAGAAGTATATCTAACTGGATATCAAAGTTTGGTACAACAGATATAGGATATTACTTCAATGCTGATCAGAATGCATCTACTCCTTGGCAAAACCATGACAAATTATGGTGGCATTCACCACTAAAATATGCAGATAAGGTTGTAACACCAACATTATTTATACACTCAGAAGAGGATTATCGTTGCTGGTTGCCAGAAGGTCTACAAATGTTTACAGCACTTAAATACCATGGAGTTGAGTCAAGATTATGTATGTTTAGAGGTGAAAACCATGAGCTTTCAAGAAGTGGAAAGCCAAAGCATAGAGTTAGAAGACTTGAAGAAATGACAAACTGGTTTGAAAAATACTTAAAATAGTATAAACTGAAAAATTTCTATTACAATGGAGGTTTAAAATGATTGCTATAAAATGTGGAAAAGTAAATACAATAACAAATGGCATACTAGAAAATGCTATTATACTTGTAGAAAACGGAAAAATTAAAGAAATTGGAAGTAATATATCAATTCCTTGTGACGCTGAAATTATTGATGCATCTAATTACTATGTAATGCCCGGTTTAATTGATGCTCATACACACATTTCAACCTTTAGCGAACCAACTACTCGATTTGGAATGATTGACGGCAATGAAATGTCAAATCCCATAACTCCATTTATAAGAGCAATGGATGCCTTAAATCCCTTTGACTTTGCTATAGATAAAGTTAGAAATGCTGGATTTACTACAGTTTGTACTCTTCCAGGCTCTGCTAATATAATTGGCGGAACAGGTATAGTATTTAAGCTTCGAGGTCATACAGCAGAGGAAATGATTATACCTGGTACTGAACAAATGAAAATGGCTCTTGGAGAAAATCCAAGGGGAGTTTATGGTCATGACAAAAAGCTTCCTATGACAAGAATGGGTGTAGCTGGACTTTGGAGGCAAACACTAGCTGAAGCTAAAGATTACTCTGACAAGCTAAAAGAAGCTGAAACAGACCCAACTAAGGTGCCTAAATATGATTTTAAAATGGAATCTCTAGTTAAGGTTATAAGAGGAGAAATGAAGGTTCGTATCCATTGTCATCGTTCAGACGACATAATGACAGCTATAAGAGTTGCTGAAGAGTTTAATCTTGACTATTCACTTGAGCACGCTACAGAAGGATATAAGGTGGCAGATGTTCTAGGTGCTAAAAAAGCAACGTGTGTTGTTGGACCGCTTTTAATGGACCCTGTAAAACAAGAATTACACGCAGTTAGCGAAGAAACAGCTGCTATCCTTTGTGAAGCCGGAGCTACAGTTTGCTTAACAGCAGATACAGGTTCAGGTACAGCATGGCTACCTGGAAATATAGGTATAATAATCAGAAATGGTCTATCTGAAGAAGATGCATTCAGATCAGTTACTATAAATCCTGCTAAACTTTTAGAAATTGACAAAAAGGTAGGTTCAATTGAAGTAGGAAAAGATGCTGATATCGCAATCTTTGACGGACATCCATTCAGCTCAATGACATTGTGTAGATTTACTATGATAGATGGAGTTGCATATAAAAATAATTTATAAAATAATTTATAAAATAATTTATAAAATAATTTATAAAAATAATTAAATATAATTAACGCAGATTTGAAGGATTTACCTTAAAAATCTGCGTTTTTTAGTGTTTGACTTTATTTCTACCAGCTTTTTTTGCTTCATAAAGTTTAATATCTACTTCTCTTAATATTTTCTCAAATTTAGGAATCATATGAAAACTATCTACTGTATAAACTCCTATACTACAAGTAATTTCTATTCTATGCCCGCTATATACAAATAATTTCCGCTCAACAGTTTTTCTGATTCGTTCTGCTATTTCTTTCGCATCAAGATTATCCATACCGGTTAAACACATTAAAAACTCATCTCCACCATAACGAGCTACCCAATCAGTGCTCTGTTTAGTGATCTTTTGAAGCTCTTCAACAAATTCGCATAAAAGATAATCTCCTGCTTCATGACCATACAAATCATTGACAATTTTAAAAGAATCTATATCTAAAAAAATTAATGATAAAGGAATTCTGTTTTTAAAACACTTTTCAATAGTAAGTGGAAGTTTTTGATTAATGTATCTCCTATTATACGCACCAGTAAGCTCATCAGTTATCGCTAACTTATATAAATTGTCATTGGAAGTACAAAGCTGATTTATATCTAGTCTTTTTGTGATATTTACAATGCATTCCATTACTAATCTTTTTTTATCAACTAATGTTGGAAGTACAACATATATTAGTAAGCAATGACCTTCTTTTTTAGATAAATAAATTGCTGAATCCTGGGCTAAACATTGATGATATATATCCTGTCTATCTTCAAATTTAAATTCAGGGATATAATCAACACAAGTATCTATTTTTTTTTCTTGATAAATACTTTTAAATTCCATATCAATTAATCGGATACAGTCAAACAATTTATTCATATATTCCATATTTATTAGATTATTGGAATAATTCTGCATAATGCCTCCTCTAAATGATTAAAAAATAAATCCATTTTTAAACTACTAGCTTATATACTTCTTTTACTTATCGTTTACTGTGTAAAAGCTAAAGTACTATATATTTACATATTTTTTTAATTTTAATGTATATTATACTATATTAATTATATGCTAATAGTAAACAAAAATCAATATCTATTAGATTATTTTTGAAACTAATAGCTTTGTATACAATGATACTAAGAGGTGTTAATATGAAAAAAGATTTAGATATACAAATTGGTCATCGCATTCGCATGAAGAGAGAGGAACAAAAAATAAGCCGCGAAAAGCTTGCAGAATGTGTTGATATATCTCCTCAATTTCTAGCACAGATTGAACTTGGAAGAAGAGGTATGTCCTCAGCAACACTATATAAAATATGCAATGCCTTAAGTGCTTCCGCTGACTATATAGTACTTGGAAAAGAAGATGAAAACGATTTATCATCATTTAATAAAATGCTCTCAAATCTCGACCCCAAATATTTGATATATGCAGAAGACTTATTGAAAACTTTTATACTTGCTGTTAGTAAGTAATATAATTTAACATAGCCTATAATACAAAAGCTTATTAATGATATATTTTCGTAAAAACAATAAAGAAAATGGGGATGTGTTTTATATACATCTCCATTTTCTTTATTTTAATTAATATTTATGTTTACAGGACAAACAGTCTTTTGTACAATTTGTACAGTGAGTAGCTAATATTTCTTTTAACGCGCAAGAACTACTACTATGTGAACGAATTACCTTAACACTATTTTTATTTATATTTTTAGTTGCATTTTTAACCATCTTATGTGAAACAGTGTCTGTGAATAATACTAATATATCAGGATTGCCTATCATATTTTTTAAATTAGATGACATTTGTGTAAAAATTTTAGCTTTACATTTATGCTCTCTACAAATTTCTTTGTAAACGCAAGCCATTCTATCATGACCACCAATTATTACTATACTCATTATATTTATTTATGGCAGTTACTTGAATGTGAACAGCCTGAGCAACCACCACTACAACCACATGCAGATATATTTTTCTTTTTTTGTTTAATCATATATACAAGAACACCAGCAAATAACCCTAATACCACTGTTCCTATAATAGCTGTTGCCATAAACTACACTCCTTTCACTTTAATACTATTCTTTTTGGAATAATCTCTATTAGGTCTAAATAGCATGTATAATAAGAATGCTAAAACAATTAAAGCTACTACAGTTCCAATACCAAACGCTTCACCTGTAAACAAAATACCTAGCTGATATATTATAAGTGAAATTGCATATGCAAACAAAGTTTGATAACCAACTGCAATTAACGTCCATTTTGCATTACCCATTTCTCTTCTGATTGCACCTATTGCAGCAAAGCATGGTGCACACAATAAGTTAAATATCAAGAATGAGTATGCAGAAATCTGAGTATACATTTGTTGTAACATAGGCCATATTTCTGAACCATTTTCTGCAACCTCACCGAATCCAAATAATACACCAAATGTTGATACAACATTTTCTTTTGCAACAATACCTGTAACTGTTGCAACTGCTGATTGCCAGTTGCCAAATCCTAAAGGTCTAAATATAGGAGCTATTACGTTTCCAATTGAAGCAAGCATTGACTCGGAAGTATCAACCATTTGCATTGACCAGTTAAACGTACTTAAAAACCAAACTACACCACATGCTAGGAAAATAACAGTACCCGCTTTTTTAACAAAGGATTTTCCTCTGTCCCACATATGGATTAATACACCTTTAACACCAGGAACATGATATGGTGGTAATTCCATTACAAATGGAGCAGGATCACCTGCAAATCCTGTTGTCTTTTTAAGAATAATACCTGAAATTATAATTGCTGCTATTCCAACAAAATATGCCGAAGGTGAAACCCATACAGAACCAGGAAACAACGCACCTGCAATAAGTGCTATAATTGGTAATTTCGCTGAGCATGGTATAAAAGTAGTTGTTATTATAGTCATTTTTCTATCTCTCTCATTTTCTATTGTACGAGATGCCATAATAGCGGGAACTCCACAACCGGTACCAATCAGCATTGGTATAAATGATTTTCCAGAAAGACCAAACTTTCTAAATATTCTATCCATAATAAATGCTATACGCGCCATGTATCCACAGTCTTCTAAAATCGCTAAAAATAGAAACAAAACTAACATCTGTGGCAAAAATCCAAGTACAGCTCCTACACCACCTATTATACCATCTAAAATTAAAGAATTTAGCCATGGTGCTGTGTTTACAGATTCTAAAAATCCTTCAACCGCAGGCGGGATAATATTACCGAATAATTCATCATTAACCCAGTCTGTCATTAAAGTTCCAACTGTGGAAACAGATATATAGTATACAATAAACATAACCAATGCAAATATAGGTAATGCTAAAAATCTGTTTGTAACTATTTTATCAATTTTGTCTGATACAGTTAGTTTAGATTTATTATTCTTTTTCACACACTCTTTAATTATTCCATCTATTAAGCTATATCTTTCAGAGGTTATAATACTTTCACTATCATCATCAAACTCATTTTCACATCCACATATTATATTTTCCAATTCCTCTCTATCTGAAGATGAAAGATTTAATTTTTCAAGAACCTTATCATCACGTTCAAACAATTTAGTAACGTACCATCTTTTATTTTGTATTGGTATTTTTGTTTCCAATAAATTAAATATTTCATCCAAGGACTTTTCTACCTTATCTGAAAATAAGCAGTGGGTTAGCTTTATATTATTTTCTTTCGCTAGCTCTATCGCTTTTTGTGCAACTTGTTTACATCCCTCTCCCTTTAAAGCAGATGTTTCTATAATTTCGCATCCTAACTTTTTACCTAATTTATTTATATCAATTTTATCGCCATTTTTTCTTAATATATCAACCATATTAAGGGCAACAACAACAGGTATTCCAACCTCCATTATCTGAGTGGTTAAGTACAAATTACGCTCAATATTAGTGCTATCTACTATATTAATAATAACATCAGGTTTTTCTTCTATTAGATAATTTCTTGAAACTACCTCTTCCAGTGTATATGGTGATAAAGAATATATACCTGGCAAATCTATTATTTCAACGCCCTTATACCCTTTAAGCTTTCCACCTTTTTTTTCTACAGTTACTCCCGGCCAATTACCTACATATTGTGAACTTCCTGTTAACTCATTAAACATTGTAGTTTTTCCACAGTTTGGATTTCCCACAAGAGCAATTTTAATTGTCATTTTTTCTCCTCCTATCGATTAGCATATGCTAACTTAACATTAGAATAAACCTTATTCAACCTCTATCATCTCAGCATCAGCTTTTCTAAGACTAAGTTCGTAACCACGTACATTTATTTCTATCGGATCACCAAGAGGCGCTACCTTACGAACTAACACTTCAACACCTTTCGTTATTCCCATATCCATGATTCTGCGCTTAACAGGTCCCTCTCCGTTTAGTTTAATAACTTTAACGGTTTGACCACTTTTAATATCCTTTAAAGTACTCATTTATATTTTACCTCCAAAATAATTTGCTATTAACTATACTATTATTCTATTAGCCATACTTTTATCTAAAGCTACTCTAGTATTTTTTATATTTAATATTAAATTTCCACTAAGTTCTGAAACTACAGTAATACTTGTTCCAATAGTAAAGCCTAAGCTTTCTAAAAATCTTTTTGTATCATCTCTTCCATTTATTTTTTTTATATATACTTGCTCTCCTGATTTAGCCATAGTTAAAGGCATAATAATCACTCCTTTTGTTAGCATTAGCTAACCTAATTTTCGAACATTAGTTAGCTCTCGCTAACTTTGAGTATAGTTTACCACCGCTAACTTTATTTGTCAATATTTTTTTGCAATAAAAAAATAAATTTTATTAATCATTATTATAGCGCTATTGACATTTTTAAACATATTATGTAATATACTTACAGTTAGTTAAAGCTAACTATTTATCGCTATTTAAGGAGAATAAATATGTACAATAATAACTTTAATTTACTAGATTTTTATCACGATTTGACAGAAAGTATAATAGCTGCATTGGAAGCTAAAGACGAATACACCGCTAATCATTCCAGAAGAGTTAGTGAAATGAGTGAAAATTTATGCTCCTATTTTGACATATCTGCGTCTGAAATTGAAAAAATACACATTGCAGCTCATGTACATGACATAGGTAAAATTGGTATACCAGATAATATTTTAACAAAAAAAGGACTTCTAAATGAAGAAGAATGGAAAATTATGAGGCAGCACCCTGAAATCGGCGCTAAAATATTAAACTCTTCTAAATATTTTAAGGACATATCAGATATTGTTTTACATCATCATGAGCGTTGGGATGGAAACGGTTATCCAAATAAAATAAGCAAATTATCTATACCTTTTGGCTCCAGAATTATTGCTGTATGCGACTCAATTGATGCGATGTTAAGTGAGCGTCCTTACAGAAAATTGATGACAATGCAAGAATGTAAAAATGAAATAAAAAATGGAAGTGAGATAATGTATGATCCTTTTATTGTTAATGTTATATTAAAAAATTGGAATAAAATTGTTATAAAAAATTATAATTATTAATAATATTGGCTGTTGACAAAATAGTAAAAATAGACTACACTTATGTTAGCGTATGCTAACTAGCTGATATAAAACATATAACCATATACATGTTATGTTTCCAACAATATATATTTATGAAGTTACATATATTAACAATATCTTGTAATTATAATTGTTTTATGATAGCATATTTATATAAATGATGTAAGTTTATTTGGAGGAGTTATGAGAATACAAGAATCCGGAGAAAATTATTTAGAAACTATTTTGATTTTACAAAACAAAAATGGTTTTGTACGTTCTATTGATGTTGCAACAGAGCTTAACTACTCAAAAGCAAGTGTAAGTAGAGCAATGAGTATTTTAAAAAAAGCAAATCTAATTTCTATAGAAGAGGGTGGACAAATTCTTTTGACACAGGAAGGAATAGATAAAGCAAACTCAATATACGAAAGACATAGACTTATTACTAAATTTTTAATTTCATCTTTGGGAATTAGCAGTGAAACAGCTTCAACAGACGCTTGCAGAATTGAACATATAATTAGTCAAGAAACATTTGACAAGATAAAGTCTTATGTAAAAAATATAGAATAGTAGTCTCATCATTTAAAAAACCTCTAACAATTAGCTAGAGGTTTTTTACAATATATTATTAGGATTTAATCCTTTTTATTCTTGCTCCAAGATTCATAAACTTATTTTCAATATTTTCATAGCCTCTATCTATATGATAGATTCCATTTATTTCTGTAACTCCTTCTGCAACTAATCCAGCAACTATGAGTGCTGCACCGGCTCTTAAATCTGTTGCATTTACATCAGTACCTGTCAAAACACCTGTTCCTTTTATTTTAGCAATTCTATCGCTTACTTCTATATCAGCACCCATTTTTCTAAGCTCATCTACATACTTAAATCTACTTTCAAATACACTTTCTTCTATCATACTTTCACCATGTAATGATGATAATAACACTGCCATAGGTTGTTGCAGATCCGTAGGAAAGCCAGGATAAGGCAATGTTTTTATATTTACTGGCACAAGTTCTTTTTCATAAAATACTCTTAGTGAATCGCCATATTCTTCAATTCCCATTCCCATTTCAACAAGTTTTGCAGTAATAGGCTCCAGATGTTTAGGTATAATTCCATCTATTATTATATCACCCTTAGTTGCTGCGGCAGCAACCATGTAAGTACCAGCTTCTATTTGATCCGGTATTACACCATATGTGCACCCTTTAAGCTCAGCGACACCATTTATTCTTATAACATCTGTTCCCGCTCCCTTTATATCAGCACCCATTGCATTCAAAAAGTTAGCAGTATCAACTATATGTGGCTCTTTAGCTGCATTTTCTATTGTAGTTCTTCCCACAGCATAAACAGCAGCTAACATTATATTGATTGTAGCCCCAACGCTTGCAAAATCTAAATATATCCTATTTCCAATTAACTTATCAGCAAAAAATGTTATGCTTTTATCTGTAAGTTCAACCGTAGCGCCTAATGCTTCAAAACCTTTAATATGATAATCAAATTTTCTTTCACCTATGTCGCATCCACCTGGAAGTGGCATAGAAACTCTCTTAAACCTTCCTAAGCCTACACCCCACATATAATAGGAAGCTCTTATATTTTTTGGCAATGCTTTAATTATGTTAATTTCTTTTACTTCACTCGCATCTATTTCCATAGAAGTTTCATCAATCATTTCAACTTTAGCACCTATGCTTGTAAGTATTTCTTTATAAACCTTTACATCCTCTATCATAGGTATATTTTCAATAATACACTTTTCTTTGCACAAAACTGTAGATGGTATTATAGCGAGAGCAGCATTTTTGAAGCCGCTAATATTAACCTTGCCCTTAAGCTTTGTACCACCTTCTATTATAAATTTTGACATATAACTTTCCCCTTGAAATATTCTTTTGAACTATAACGTTTCCAAATAAGTATACAGTTATAAGATACTATACTATTTTTTTTTCAATTTTGCAACTATTAATATTCTCCTGCTACAAGATAAACGAATGTATTATCACTAAAAATTACTTTCCAAACCAAGTCTACATCTATAGAGTTTATGTTTTCAAATTCCTCATTTTCACTAGTATAATAACATATCTGAATATCTGTAACTTCTTTGTTATTTATAGAATCATAGGTCATAAGCCTTAGAAGAGCCTCAGCTGCTGGTATAGATGTTATTTGAGCTCTTTCATTTAAACTAACAATCTTTTGCATTTCAAATTTAAAGACTTCTTCTCCCTTTATATAAAAATTCATATAGGCATTCTCAAGATTATAACCCTTATATCTTTCTACAAATGTAATTAACTTATAATCATTAATGTTAACCTCGTTAACTTTAATAAAATTACTAGCATCTATTTTTTTTTCATTACAAAAATCACTAATAATATTATCGACAGATTCTGTGTTTTTTATTTCAGTGCTATAGGCTTTTTCATTATTATAAATAATTTTTTTCATTCCAACGATTTCTATTGAATCGAATTCATTTTCATAAAACAATACTTCATCATTAATTATGCCATCATATTCTCCGATAAAGTTTTCTATAAGTTCTTCACTAGGATTAATAATGTCATATTTAATCTCTAAAAATGGAGCTTTATAAATCTTGCTTGGAATTTCGCAAGATGTAGTTATGTTTTTCGTTTTTAGAATTTCTTTTACACTATTTAAAAACTCTTCTTTATCCTCTAAATCATATTTTTCAGTAAAATTATCTGAAATATAAATATATCCAAATAAGAAAACATTAACTACTAAAAAAGCAACTATTAAAATAGTATTAGATTTATTCCAATCCATAATTACCTCTCATTATACCACTTAGTGGCATCACAATAATTTTAAAGTAAAATGTTACTTTATTTCACTCTTTCTACTACTGTTCTTCAAGTAAGGAACCAGTTATAGCATTAAATATATAAACTTTATCGTTAATCTCAACAACCCAAACTACTATTAGATGCTGCTCTTTAATACTTCTAGCATAATCAAAATATGCTAAATAGACATTGTCTATATCTTTTACCATTGATTTATCTATTACTTTTAAAGTGTTGGTCGCTATGCCTTCATCAGTCACACTTAATTGATTTTCAAGCACTTCTTCAAATGAAAGAATTTCTTCTTTTTTCTTTTCGCTGTCCTGCTTTGTATCTTCGTTTCTTATAAATCTTTTATAGGAAACAACATTATTGCCTATCACTTCTACTTCTAAAGCTGAACTTTCCCTAACCTTACTAAATAGTATAGGTTTGTTTAGAATTCTGTATGTAAATACAAAATCATAACCAAAATTACCATCATTTTGTACAACATTTACCTCGCTCAAATACATATCAGGCGGGAAATCTAAAAAGTTCATAGCAAATTTAAGAGCTATCATAAGGCTTTCATAAACATCACTGCTATTATTAATGTTTATATTTGAATCAAAAAAGTCTAGTAAACCCTCAGAACTTATTTTTAGTACTTTTTCATTTTTATAATTATATAAAATGTCACCCTCAATATCTTCTGATTTTCTAACATAATCATAACTGTTTGTAAAATATTCCTTCGCAATATCTTCAATGGCTGTCTTATTTTTTACATCAAGCTCCGACTGTACAAATACTGGATTTGAAGCATTTTTTATGTTAGGAATTGGTATAGGTATTATTTCATCACCTATCTCAATATTTTGAATATATTCTACATAATTATCATCACTTAAAGTTTTTAAGCTATCATATAAGTTTGCATTATTAATTAAAGAATTTTTGATAACAACAGTCGAATCACCATTATAGATATATATATTGTTATTTTCATTTAGCCCAAAAACAATTTTTTCAATATAATTTATCTTAGTCTTAATATTATCCTTGCTTAATCCAAATTTTCCAATGAAAATCTCCAATGGAAGTTTGTTTTCAAATTCCAGCATTAAATATTCCTCAGGATAAAATTCACCGCCTATTGAGCTGTATTGACTTTCATTAAATTTTTTTAAAGCTATCTCTAAATTTTCCACAGCCTTTTGCCAAAATACTATATCATTTTCTAAGTAAAATTCTTTTAAAGTATCTTTAGTCTTCAAAATATATTTATTTGGCTTAACAATATCCCACAGATTAATATCTGGCTCTTTCTCAGATACCTTATCATCCTCTTTATTCAACGACAAAAAATCAGGTAGCTGCAACCAAACCTGACTACTTAGAAAAATACATGTCATTACCATTAAAAATAAGATTAAATTTTTTATAATTTTCATACTAACCACCTAAGCGTGAAACGCTTTTCTTCACGCTTTTACTTTAACAATTTAGGTATCTTTATAACAACTGTAGTACCAACATGATGCTCACTATTAATTTCTATTTCACTATCATGTGCTTTCGCTATTTGGTCTGCAATCGAAAGCCCTAAACCAGTACCACCCATCTGACGAGTTCTAGCTTTATCAACCCTATAAAATCTCTCAAATACATGGTTTAAATCATCCTTTGGTATACCTATACCAGTATCTTTTATAGTTATAATAACCTTACTTGTTTCAGCTGAAACATTAATACTAACCTCTCCACCCTCAGGTGTGTACTTTATTGCATTTCCGACTATATTTAAAAGTATCTGCTCAAGACCATCCTTATCAAACAATACATTAGAATTTCTACTATCTAAATTGCAAGGCATACTAATATTTTTATTTTTTGCTTGTAACAAAAGTCTTGTATGAGTATCTTTAACTATTCCATTAATATTAATTTTTTCTTTTGTCCAAGTTGTTTCTTCATGATCCATCCTAGATAATTTTAATAAATCGCTGACTAAACGTGACATTCTGTCACTTTCACTGTTTATTACTTTTAAAAAGTCAGTTGCTACAGCCTTTTCCTCCAATGCACCTTCAAGCAAAGTTTCTGTATAGCTTTTAATTGTAGTGATAGGTGTTTTTAGCTCATGAGATACATTAGCAACAAATTCTTTTTGCAGCTTTTCCATTTTAAACTGCTCTGTTATATTTTTAAATACTAAAATTACGCCACCTATTTGATTTTGTCCATCCATAAATGGCGCATAGTCTATCTTATACGTTTCTTTTTCTGTTTCTAATACATATGTTCCATTCCAATTATTTTCTTTTATTTTATCTAGATATAGATCATGTGTTTTTCTAGAAATAATTTGATCATAATATATATCCTTGCTTCTTACAGCTAATATTCTTTTCGCAACAGGATTTATATGAATTATATCTCCCTTTTTATCTACTGTTAATATACCGTCTGCCATGTATGTGAAGGTAGTTTCCATTTTACTCTTCTCTTGAGTTAATCTAGCCATACTCATTTTCAACTCGTCTATTAGGAAGTTAAACATTTTTCCAAGATGCCCTATCTCATCATCAGACTTTATATCAACCTTTTGATCAAAATTTCCCTGAGACATTTGTTTTGCTTTTATTGTTAAATCTTTAATTGGTCCTGTAATACTTTTAGACATGACTAGACCTAGCACAATTGTGAGAAAAAGAGCTATAACAGTAGCCTGTGTAAACATATCTTTAGATTGATTAACAGTTGCATATATATAGCTAATATCATTTGTTAAATAAATATACCCCTTAATATCACCATCATCATTTTTTACAGGGTATGAAACATGGCTAATTTGTGCATCCTCTAATTCACTATATAAAATAGTTTCTGCTGTAGTTCCATTTAAGGACCTTGTTAATATCTCGCTGCTTATTCTTTCCACATTATACGCGCTATACTCCTCAAAGCCGGCAATACTGGATGCAATAATAGTCTTGTTCATATCGTTTAAAATTATATAAACATTTTCATTATATCCAAGCTGTATATTATTTTGAACATTAAGTCGTATGCTTTCAACATTTTTTATCCAATCGTTTTGCTGCATTGCGCTTGAAGATGCGTAAATGGAGGTAACACGAGCCCTTATGTTTCTTGAATTCAAATCAAGTTGAATTTTCTCAAATTGTGTGACAATAAAAAAACCAACTATGGTCATAGCAAGAAAGATTAATAAAAAATATATTATTACAAATCTCCATCTAATACTTTTAAACATTATCTATACCTCATAATAAAAAGTTTATTACTTTTTTATCTGTAAAAGATTTATTACTTTTTGTTTATAAAAAGTTTATTTGTAGTTAATTTTGACTTTTAAAGTAATATCCTACTCCACGCTTAGTTATTATATATTTATCTTCTTCAGTTTCTATTTTTTCTCTTAATCTTCTTATAGTAACATCAACTGTCCTTAAATCTCCAAATTCATAATTCCAAACAGACTTTAATAAATGCTCTCTGTCAAATGTTTTATCAGGGTTTTGTATAAAATATTTTAATAAATCAAACTCTCTATTTGTTAAATCAACAATTGCTCCATTTTTAGAAACCTCAAAATTATTTAAGTTTATTTCTAAATTTCCAACTGCTGTTATTTTAGATTTCATTTCTTCTTCTACTGTAGATAGCCTAACTCTTCTTAGGTTTGCTTTAACTCTAGCAACTAGTTCTTTATTACTAAAAGGTTTTATTATATAATCATCTGCTCCAAGCTCCAAGCCCGTAATTCTATCATGCTCTTCTTCCTTTGCAGTAAGCATTAGAACAGGCATAACATACTCCATACGTATTTCTCTTAAAACCTCAAAACCATTTTTTTTAGGTAGCATAACGTCCAATACTATTAAATCAGGTTTAACTTCATGAACTGCTTTTATAGCATCTTCTCCGTCATATACAGTCTGAACATCGAAACCTTCTTTTTTTAAATTATATTTAATAATTTCAGCTATTGGTCTTTCATCATCAACAACTAGAATTTTTTCGTCCATTATTCCCCTCCATAATATTTTGTTATAAATACTATTATACATTATTTTTAAATAAAATTACAGCAATTTTTTTAATTTGCACACCAACAACAGCCATCTTGCATAAATTAATTGCAAGAAGGTGACTAATATGAAAAAAGATAACATATATGCGAAGGCATGTCCATTTTTACAATCGATTATAACATCAAATAAAAATGAAAGTATTCCTGTTATTGTCAGCTTGAAAAGCCAAAAAGCATATACTAAAAGTAATGTTTCAGCGCTTTCTAAGCGAATAAAATATGAACTACCTATAGTTAACGGTTTTGCTTGCGACATGAGTATACCACAATTAAAAAAATTCTATACAAACGAAGATATAGACTTTATTTCATATGATTCCAGTATTCACACTATAATTAATGTTGCAGGTAAAACAATTGGCGCTGATAAAGTTAATACTATGGGATACACTGGAAGGGGAGTAACTATTGCAACTATAGATACGGGAATAACAATGCATAGAGATTTACTTTTCCCTACGAATAGAATAGTAGGATTTAAGGATTTTCTTAAAAACAATAATAGGCCTTATGACGATAATGGTCATGGAACACATATAGCAGGAATCATTGCTTCAAGTGGAATATCGTCAAAAGGAAAATATAAAGGTATTGCACCTGAAGCCAATATATTAGCCTTAAAAGCATTAGATCAGGATGGAAATGGTAAAGTATCAGATATATTATCTGCTATACAATGGGTGATTTATACAAAGGATATATTTAAAACTAAGATACTAAACTTATCTTTAGGAACTGCAGCACAATACTCTGAACGTTTGGATCCTCTTGTTAAAGCAGCAAACAAAGCAATAGAAAGCGGACTGATTGTAATTGCTGCTGTAGGTAATAACGGCCCAAATCCTAGAAGTATACTATCACCAGCAACGAGCAGATTTGTTATATCAGTGGGCGCATGTGATGACAAAAGAGGTTCTGCAATAAATGATGCCACTATACCAACATTCTCTAGCAGAGGCCCTACTAAAGACAGAGTAAAAAAGCCTGATTTATTAGCACCAGGTGTAAACATAACTTCTTTATCTAGCACAGATAATACAGGTTATTCATCATTAACAGGAACATCTATGGCTGCCCCTATTGTTTCAGGTGCAGTTGCTCTTTTATTACAAAAAATGCCTAATTTAACACACTTTGAGGCTAAAAAAATACTTGCGGAAAACTGTACTAGAATTGGAGGAACACAATTTGAAGAAGGTGCAGGTGTCTTGAATTTAAATAAACTATTTGATATATAATTTTTTGCATGAAAAAAGGGAGCATTCAATATTTCTCCCTTTTTCCATGTTATAAATTTATTACCTCTTTATCTACTTCCTTATATTTTAGGCGTGTAGCTTTTCCTCCCCTAATATGCCTTTCTGATTTATTTTTTAATAAAATCTTCTTAACATCATTTGCAATAGGAGGGTTTATTTTTGGTAGTCTTTCGGTTACATCTTTATGGACTGTACTTTTACTTACACCAAATTTTTTTGCTGTCTGTCTAACTGTTGATTCAGTATTTATAATATATTCCGCTATTTCCATTGCTCTTTTTTCTATGTAATCCTTCATACTTAACCCCCTTTAGTAAAGCAACCGTCTTATTTTAATTCATATGCATGAGTACATTATAATAGAACATATCTTAGTATTTTTTAGTCTTCATAATATGAAGTTGGATCATAATTTTCTCCCTTAACTATAATTTCATAATGAAGATGTGGCACTTCAGACATTTCTATATTTTCTATTGCTCCCAATGTTCCTATTTTTTCACCTTTTTTTACATTATCCCCAACTTTGACACTTCCGCTTGATAAACAACTATATACAGTAAAAATATCATTCCCATGATTTATTACAATTTCAACACCCATTACACTGCTAGTGTCTACTTTTTCTACTACACCACCATATGAAGAATATACATTTAGATTTCCATCTGGCTTAATATCTATTCCCTGATGTGTTCTCCACTCTTCTATAGCTTCATAATATATTAGTTCATTAATATTGAACTCTCTAACTATACTTCCAATCATTGGTTTATCAAAAGATTCTAAAACACTTACTGTTGTAGCTTGATCCTTTTTCTCTTGTTCCTCTAATGTTTTTTGATATTCTTCCATGGTTTTTTCAACATAATCCTTGTAAGGATCTTCATTTGCTTTTATACTATCTGAATTTTTATCATCCTCTTTCACAATTTCATTATTTTTGTCATTATTACTATATTTCCATATTACCGCTGTCGAAATCAAGCAGATACATAAAGCTAAAATAAAAAAACTTGTATTTCTATTTTTTAACTCCTTAAAAAATTTCTTAATTTGTTTTTTCATCTTGTTGTAAATATTATCCTGTTTCATTTTTACCTCCTCATTTTTTTATATCTTTTCCATAATTTTTAATATTATACATAAATAAATAAAAATTTAGTTTACAGACTAAAGTCGGCTGTAAGCTTAGTAGAAAGTTTGTTACTTCGATATACTTTTATTGTGAGTTCAAGGTGTGCAAAAAAAATAAAAGGATTTTTCTGTTGTTTTCTACTGTATTGGTTGTTCTTCTACTAAGCTTTTACGCCCCACAGCTTGCTAGAAAACTTAGTAGACAGCTTTGCCAAAAACAAAGATAAACAAAGAAAAATCCTTTTATTTTTCTTTGTTTATCGGTTGCTACGAATAGCGAAGTATATATATAACGTTTATGTTACTTAATGAGGATTTCCCCTCATTATCAAAAAACAAGGGAAACCGAATTACGGAATCAGAAACGTTATTCGTAGTAAAGGTAAGTCGAAATAATAATCATGTCTACTAAGGTTGCTCATTAAATTCTTATTTACTTAACGTATATTTTTTAAAATCTTTAATATAATTATATAAATTCACTAATGCCAAGGGGGAGCTATGAAAAAAATTTCTATATTAGCAGCTATTGTATTTTTGGTTCTTTATATAATTCCAACACTATCTTTACAATATTTTGAAAAAAAATACCCTTCTAAGAAAACAGAAGTTGAAATTGCAGAGTCAAATGATTCAATAATTTCTGACGATAATTCTGAAAGAAGAAATGTACAAGTATATGATGTTAACAATAATAAGGTTATAACAATTGAATTAGAAGAATACATTATGGGTGTAGTAGCTGGAGAAATGCCAGCAGAATTTGAAATTGAAGCATTAAAAGCTCAAGCAGTAACTGCTAGAACTTATCTTTTATATAAATTAAAGAAAAACACAACAAATCCTGAACAGCATAAGGAAGCACCAATTTGTACCGGTATACATTGTCAGGTATATTATTCAAAGGATGAACTCATTAAAAAATACTCGCAAGAATGGTATGATAAATATTGGGATAAAATTGCTAATGCAGTCACTTCTACAAAAGGGCAAATCTTAACATTTGAAGATAAGATAATTGAGCCGCTGTTTCATTCGACAAGTGGAGGGAGAACAGAAAATTCAGAAGATGTTTTTACTGCATTTGCACCATATCTAAGAAGTGTTGATAGTCCATACGAAGCAAATTCTCCAAAGCTAACCGCAACTGTTGCAATGCCAATTGCAGAGTTCGTTGAAAAGCTCAAAGGGGCGCTTGGGATAACTGATTTAACAGTGCAAAATCTGAAAGATAAAATATCTTTACTAGAAGTTAGTGAGGGTGGAAAAGTTAAAACATTGCAGGTTGGAGATAAAGTTTTAACTGGAAGAGAATTTCGTTCTCTTTATAATTTAAATTCTACTAATTTTAAATTTGTGCAGAACAATAATACAATTGAAATAGTAACGACAGGATATGGGCATGGCGTTGGTATGAGCCAATATGGTGCTAATGGAATGGCTATAGAGGGATACAATTATCAAGATATTTTAAAGCATTATTATACAGGTGTAAAGTTAATGACATATAAATAATATTTAAAGAGTATACGTCAAATTGAATGACATATACTCTTTATATTTTTTTATATGATGTTTTATCAGTTAGTTTAAAGCTTTTAGAGGTAATTTTATTTTGACCTTTACCCTTATCATCCTTGTAATCAATTCCTATAAACGCTGTATAAATGTTATCAGCATTATTTTCAAAACTAATAAGATATCTTTTACTGATGCTTTGTTTATTCCTGAAACATATTTTTCTATACATTTAACTTCAGATGGAAATCTATGAGTAAAAAAATATGAGGATAATGCAATTGTTATTACAAATAATATAGTTATTTTAGTAGATAATATTTTTTTATTATATAAATTCATCCTCACTTTCCTCTTGCTTCTGAACAAAAGCTTCTTCATCACTACTATTCAAAGCTAGCTCTTTATCTTTAGTGTGATTATTTTTTATATTGTTAAAAGTATTGCTGATATTAATGCTTTTAGCTTTTTCTTTTATACTTGTAAACGAAGATATTATACTTTTTTTATAAAAAATAAGATACCATAATATAAAAGCTACTAATACTATAATAAAGATTAATACTATATAAGATACTAAATTTATTCCAACTTCTAAAGCAGCAAAATTAATAACTCCACTTTTTGATGTTGATATTATATTTTTATTTGTGCTTTTATCTGATTCCTCAATATTTGAACTGTCTAAAATTTCAAATTTTCTGGCAGCAGAAGCTTTGCAATTAAAACTTACTACATCCATAGCTAAATCTGATAAATCAGCATTTACTTGTAAATTAGATAAAGTTTTAAACTTAGATTTACTTTTCACTTCATTGTAAAGAATTTCATGATATGCATTTTTACCTGTATACGTCGATAAAAAGTTTTCAAATTCCTTTGACACATCTTCAGGTTTGCCTTTATATGATAAAGTATATGCAGTAATACTATCGTCATTTTTAGTGTCTAATACTATTTTTTCTGAAGTAATGCTTGACTTTATATTTTCTTCAATTATTTCTTTAAATAAACTGGACAAATTACTGCTTACTGACATAACTATCTTTTCTGAAATTTTATTATTATTTGTTTCAATATTTAATTCTACACTTTCAAATGGAACAGGTACAGAAAATGTGAATTTATATGTATCGTGAAAATTAGGATTATAGCTAAAACATGTTTTATCATCAATGATATTTGAATATAAATCATTTTTTGAATTTTTATTATCTATGCTTACATTGTCATAAAGATATAATTTACTAGTCATACTGTTGCTATCATAATCTAAATAGTATGAAGCGTCTATATACTCATCTACATCTATTTTTATAGTATTTTTATTATCTGAATATGAAGAATAATTGACTGTAAAAACAGAATTTTGACTATTAAAAAGTTTAGCAGTATTTGCTGCTAGCTCTTCACTAGTGCTTGATTCAAAAGAAACAACATATTTTGTGTAGTTATCTTCTTTAGATTCTATAAATTCAGAGCTCTCGGGTGATAATTTCTTTAAATATTCAGTTAATACTATACCCTTATTATTTAGTGTTTTAATTGTTTGTTCATCTGCTACAAATGTAATACTTCTTTTAAATTTTCCGTTGTCTAAAATGCTGGTTTCAACATTAATGCTATCAAAACTTGTTGTTTCTGACTCCTTAACACTAAAATTGCTATATACATAATAATCCTGGTTATCGATTTTGAGTGATGATGAACCATTTTCCATCCAATCACTTACAGTACTGTGACTAATTTTATTTTCAGTTTTAAGTCCATAAACCAACCAATTTAACAAATCACTTGATGAAAAATTTTCATCAAACAATATAGATTTTTTAAACTCGTTATTTTTGTTGTTGTATAATATAGTTGGTACTATAGTATTATCTGAATTCTTATTTAATATTTCCTCTATTTTCTTAGTATATTCATTAAGATCATTGAAGGCTATTGTAAAAATAAATTCTACGTCTCCTAATTCTTTATCAACTCTTTTATAAATCATTGCATCTGGTATGTAGTTTTTGATAGTTTCTTCAATTCCATCCGCACCTGTTGATACATAGCTATTTAAATCTGAGCTACCTATTGTAGCTGTTATAATACGTTCTCCTTTAAAATTCTTATCAAATTTCATTTCAGTATCAATTTTTGCACCACATGCTGCTAAAAATGATAAAGATAAAATTATTAAACTGCATAGAAGTATATATCTTATATGTTTTTTTATGGCTTTCATATTTATTTAGTAGCTCCTTTCAGAAAAATATTAGAAAATGCCAGAGAAAATTCCATCTAAGCTCACACCTGACATAAGTATTTTGGTTATTAAGTAATAAGCAATTAATAAAACAAATATAAAAGTCATATAAATCCAAAATGGAGATTCGTTAAATTTATCAATTTTTTGAAAACCAAAATACATCAACATATAAACTGAAAGTAATGCAACAAAATAAAACAATAATGTAGATTGAGGTAAAATAAAAGACAATAAAATATTTATGATTGAGAAAAATGATAGTGGTATAGCCGCTGTAGAAACCATGTTCCCTATATTATTTAATGCAAAGGTTTTTTTACAAATTTTTAATAAAATATATATTAATCCTACTGTAACAAAAAAACCAGCTATCCCTATAAAAAAAGTTCTGGAAAATAAACTAAAAAAGCCTAAGCCTAATTCCTTTAACGACTTACTGAAATCACCGTATGATATACCTGAACTAACGAAGGACTTATATAAATTATTAGTAATTGTGTATATACTCCTACGAACTACAACTGTAACAGCAAATGCATTTATAATGCACTCTATCAGCAATACAAACACCCATAAAATACTATTATTCTTAGCTGATAATGATACCTCTTTTACAGTGTTTTTTGAAATAGTTCTTCTAAATAGATTAAACACATCCCCTACATAGGGTATACTTTTTTTAGCAGTATCTACTATTACATTAGCATTTGAGCTGCTTTTAACACCTTGTTCCTTCTTAGTATCTTCACAAGTACAGTTTTCTCCTTCATTTAAATTTTTTCCACAAAATTTACAAAATGACATATTAATCCCCTTCCTTTTTCTTTTTATTATGCATATTATAACTTTTTTTGCAAATATTTTCAACTACAGTTTTCTTTTTCCTTAAAAACAGATAATTGTAATACTGCTGTCAATATCAATATGCAGCCTAAAATACTTTTGAAAGTACAAGGTTCATTTAATATAAGAATACCTAGTATTACACTTGTTATCGGCTCAAACATACATAAGATTGCAGTTGTTGTCGGTCCAATATATCTCACTCCTATTTGCATAAATGTTATGGCTATAACAGAGGTTAAAACACTTACAATAAACGAATACGCCCATGCAGTTCCTGTTAGAGAAAGTGTAAATTTACCAGTTATAAGCGTAATAAAAAAAAGTACCACTGACGCAAAAATACAAGAGTAGAAGGTGACTAAAAATGGATAATAATCCTTTAGACCGCTTTTATCCATATATATAAGTGCTATACCGTATGAAATCCCTGATGCGAATGCTATAAAAAGACCAAAGAAACTTGCTGATATATCTCCATCAAAAAATAACAGTACACCAACAAAAGATATAGTTAGAGAAAATATTTTAACTTTACTTATTTTTTCTTTAAAGAATAAAACTAAAGCAAGTGCTACTAATATTGGATATACATAATGCACCGTCGTTGCCATTCCAACTGATATAAAACTATATGAACCATATAATAGTAGTGCAGTTAGAATAGTTGTAAATAAACTTAAGATTAAAAGCTTTTTACCTTCTATTTTTGTTATTTTCAGTGATACTTTTTTATACTTCAGTATGATATATAATATTGGTAAACACATAAAATTTCTGAGAAAAACTAACATTATTGCATTGCTGCCACCTGAAAATGTTAATTTACTAAGTATAGGTGTAAACCCAAAAATAAATGCTGATATAGTAACACATAAAAAACCTTTAGTTTTATTCATTATATACTGTCCTTTCATAAAAGATCTGTTTTACATAGGCTAGATTTTCTTTAAATCAATTCCAAGCTTTAACATTTCAATATACAATCTAGCTATTGGCAACCCAACAACTGTATTGTAATCACCATCAATTTTCTTTACATAAACAGCAGATTTTCCTTGAATACCATATGCACCAGCTTTATCCATAGGCTCCTTTGTAGCTATATAATCATATATTTGCTCCTTAGTCATTGGATACATGGTTACATTTGTTGCCTCGGAAAATAATAGTTTTTTAACTTCATTATTTTTATTAATATATACACATACCCCAGTATATACTGTATGTGTCCTATTTTGCAAATTATCAAGCATATTAAATGCATCTATCTCATCTTTTGGTTTTCCCATTATTGAATTACTTAATACAACAATTGTATCTGCACCTATTACAATACTTGGATTACTTAGATTACTGAAAACCTCATATGCCTTTTGCTCTGCTAATTCTTCTACAATATCTTTTGGAACATTTTTAGTAATCACTTCATCAGAAGTGCTTGGGATTATATCAAAGCTTATGCCTACTTGTTCTAATATTTCCTTGCGACGAGGTGAAGCCGACGCTAACACAATTTTTTTCATAACTACCTCATTATTACAAAATTCTACTACTATAGTATACCACTATTTTGATAAAAATAAATAATAATTTAGTTTACCGACTAAAGTCAGTTGTAAGCTTAGTAGAAAGTTTGTTACTTCGATATACTTTTATTGTGAGTTCAAGTTGTGCAAAAAATATAAAAAAAGTTTCTGTCTCCGCAGCGAGATTTCCCTTGATTTTTTGTAAGGAAGGTAAATCTCACTGAAGTCACATAAACTTTTTTTATATTTCTTGCTTTCATATCACCAAAAACAACAGAAAAATAAAAGGATTTTTCTGTTGTTTTCTACTGTATTGATTGTTCTTCTACTAAGCTTTTACGCCCCACAGTTTGCTAGAAAACTTAGTAGACAGCTTTGCCAAAAACAAAGATAAACAAAGAAAAATCCTTTTATTTTTCTTTGTTTATCGGTTGCTACTAATAGCGAAGTATATATATAACGTTTATGTGACTTAATGAGGATTTCCCCTCATTATCAAAAAACAAGGGAAACCGAATTACGGAATCAGAAACGTTATATATATACTTTGCTCTACTCAGATTCGTGGTAAAAGTATATCGAAGTAATATTAGTCTACTAATCTTACTCAGGTAAATTCTTATTTATATCTTTTACTGCTAGCATTGCTGTTGAAAATGCTGCTTGTATGTTGTATCCTCCTGTGTCACCATCTATATCTATAACTTCACCTGCAAAATATAGCCCTTTTATAATTTTAGACTGCATTGTCTTTCTGTTAATTTCATCTAGTGACACTCCACCACTTGTTGCCATGGCTAAATGATATCCGACTAAGCTTTCAACTTTGAAGCTATGTTCACACAACGATTTTATAAGAGATAATCTATCCTTTTTATTTAACTGACTACAAATTGTATCCTCTGACACATGACACATCTCAAATATTGTTTCGACAAATCTTTTACTTATATCCTTAAATATCGATTTTACTAATTGTTTTCCGTTTTCTTTTGTCTGTCTATCTATTAGCGTAGATAGTTCTTCTTCACTTAAATTAATAAAATTAATTTTTATAGTGTCATCTTTCATGACATATCTGGAAAAATTTAAAATTCCTGGTCCGGATAAATTTTTATGTGTTAGTAAAACATCTCCAGTAGTTTCCATTATTTTTTTATTTTCCCTCCATAATGTAATTTTTATGTCCTTAAAGGATATTCCAGATAAATCACTAAAGCTATAATTTTTAACATTGATAGGTGTTAGACATGGTGATGTGTGAACCACCTTGTGATTCAATGATAGCGCTAAGCTAAACCCATCACCGGTAGTTCCGGTGTTAGGATAAGAGCTACCACCAGTAGATAAGATAATATTTTTAGAAGTAAACTTTCCATTATTTGTTTTAGCTGTAAAAAATTCTAGCTCATTATTATAGCTTATAGAAACTACAGGTGAATTGTATCTTATATCTACATTATTTAGTTTGCACTTATTTATAAGCGCATTAAGAATATCCGATGATTTTAGTGATTCGGGAAACACCTTTCCATCTTCTCTAATTACACTTTCGACACCTAGTTCTTTAAAAAATTCTATAGCATTTGAATTTTTAAAATTATATAGTGCTGGTCTTAAAAAACTGCCATTTTCACCATATTTATTCATAAAATCATCTAAATCACCTGCATGAGTATAATTACATTGTCCTGCTCCAGAAAGTAAAAGTTTCTTCCCTGGTGCATTATTCTTTTCTAAAATTAATGTTTTTTCTTTTTTTATATTGCATCCTGCAAATAATCCTGCTGCACCCGCACCTATTATTATTGTGCTAAAATCTGTTATCATAAGTTCACCTTTAATTTATTTTGTAATTTAAAATAGACATAGTCTAATTTTAGATTATGTCTAAACTATGTCTATTTTTAATAATATTGTTTCAATATTGTTAATAAATATTTATTCTATAATAACGCTCACTGCATTAAATGTTCCACCGCTATAAGAGCCTACACATATAACATTTGTATTAGGAACTAAATCAGAAACTCTCTTAATCTGTCCTGAAAGAGTCATTATAACAGATTTTGCATCCAAGCTTAAATATACAATTTCATTTTCATTAGAGTTATTTTTAACTTGTAACATTATAAGTTTTTTATCGTTGTTAACATAAACTACCTTACCAAATATCTTTTGTGATGTTTCAGTTTCATCAGCTTCAATAGAGATTATTTCTGCTCCATCAAAACTTACACTAACCTTATACCCTACTCTTAAGTCATATATAGTAGAAGTAGCATTAAGAACACTTATTTTAGCAGTATTGCTAAGTTTATATTCTTTTGTTTCACCATTTGAGTCTTCTAGTTTTATTTTATTGCTGCTGCCTATAATAATCTCTTTTATAACAGCTATCGAGTCTGCTGGAGTAGCTACTGATTTAGCATCTACTGCAGTCAATACATCGTATTCTGTTTTCACAACAACCTCATCACTTACTCTTAATTGATCAAAGGTTGTAGATGTAGAATTTCTAGTAACATATGGTTCTTTATCGTATGTAAATGTATGTACCTTTCCTGAGCTATCCTCAACCAATAGCTTTATCGGAATATCATACTGAATATTTTTTATTTTACCACTATATGTCTGTAATCTGCTAGTTGAATTAACTTGAGTTACTACATTATCTACTAATCTAACACTAACTAAATCATTTTTTGATAAATTTTTAAATTCAATGTTTTTTCCATCTAAGGTAACAATAACATCACTGCTAATTGTATACTGTTTTTCAACATCATTTTTATCAAGGATTATAAGCTTCATTGGTGGTGTAAAGTAAACTGACTTTATTTTTCCTTCAACAGTTGAAACTGTTGTATCCACTATTATTTGTCTTGCAGTGCTATCTTTAGAGCTTATTTTACACTCAACTACCATACCTTTTTCTAGTTTTGATAGTTTGGAAACTGTATTGTTAATCTTAATAACTGTAGTTCCGTCAATAACCTTAACCATTTGATTTTGACTGCTATTATCTGGTTTAACCTCTATGTATGATTCTATAGAATTAATAGTAATTTTCTCTATTGTTCCTTTAAAAGTAACGTATGTTTCGAAATCATCAAATACTGGTTTTACGTCATTCTCTTTTATATAATCGTATGCCCCGCAAACCATTTTTGCTAATTCCTGCCTTGTAATTGAGTTCTTAGGATTAAAATTCTTTTTATCATCACCTGATATTATACCTTTTTCATATGCTAAATAAACATAAGGTCTATAATCTGATAATATTTGTGATGAATCATTAAAAGGTAATGTATAAAGCTTATTTTCCAGTTCTTCAACTTCCTTTTGCAAACACATAGCTTTAACGATAAATACAGCTACATCCTCTCTTGAAGCTTCTTTTTTCAAAGAGCCACTTGTGTACAAGCTTCTAAATTTATCCTCTGAAAGTAATCCAAGAGCCAAAGCCTTGGAAAGTTCTGTGTATGCTCCTTCATCTTTTCCTGCAGTTACTTCCTTTATAAGAGGAACATATTTATTTTCAATCTGTTTTTGTAAATCCGTATCTATTTTATGTAATCTTGATAACATTAACATTGTATCAAACCTTGTTACATTTTTGGTAGGTCCAAATGTTCCATCAGTGTAACCTTTTACTAGCCCTAACTCAGCAGCCTTAATTATATAATCTTTAGCCCAACTCTTAGAAATATCCGTGAATGACACTGTTGTAGCACTAGCTACAGTCGTAAATAACAAGCAAAATACTAAAGCTATTATACTTATTTTATGTATTTTATTTTGTTTCATTAGTTCCTCCCTTTAAACATTAAATTTCGTTTAAATATTATTAAATATTATAACATAGTCATAATTCAATTGCAACGAAAGATAAATAAGAACAGCGTCAAATATTAAATAAATCTATATTTAATATTTGACGCTGTGGATTTAAATGTATTTTACTATTTTTTATCTATTTAGTTATTAAAACATTAAATAATCTATATATTGTAATATAAGCTTGTTCACGATTGTAGCTGTCATTAGGTGCAAAATTGTTATTTTCCTTACCATTCATAATTCCAAGTCCTGAGACAAAATTCACAGCTTCTTTTGCATAATTAGCTATATTTTTATTATCATTGAAAGTCTTACTTTCAGCTGTAGACTCTTTACCTAAAAACTTAGCTGTACGCATCAATAAGGCAGCAGCATCTTGACGTGTAATAGTATCATATGGTGCGAATTTTCCCTCACCTTTGCCGTTTATAATTCCTAAAGCCTGTGCAGCTATTACATTTTTATCTGTAGTATCTACAAAAGGATATTTGCTTATTAATTGATATAAGGTTTCTCCTGTTTTTTCCTTAATAACTAAATTTATATCTTTTCCAGCGATTTCTTCAATTGCTCTTACAACTAATGCTGCAAAATCAACACGAGTTGTATCAGTTCTGTACATGTTTTGTAAATTAGAAGGTACTAAATTATTTTCTATAGCAAGTGTAACTTCTTTTAAAGCCCAGCTATCCATTTCCGCTGCTGTTGGCAGAGATGGAATGAAATTTACTTTTCCAAATCCATATTTTCCATTTTCATTTATTATAACATACTTACCTGGAGTACGTATTACATATCTATCATTGCCGTCTTCATCTGTTCCGTTTACAACAAAGTAAGAATCTACAGGTAACTTTTCTGTGCCTTCAATTTTTTTGCCTGTTTTATCTATGCAATATGCAGTATTTCCAATACGCGCAACAGCTAATCCATTATAAAAGCCTGAAACATCATCAAATTGCGGAGCAATTACTTCATTGCCATAAATATCAATAAAACCATATTTTCCATCTTTAGAAAAAGAAGCAACACCTTCAATAAATGGACGTAAACTTTCATATTTAAAAGGAATTACAGTTTTTCCAGTTATGTCAATAGCACCCCATTTTTCATCTGTATCACATACACTAGCCAATGAATAGTCATTAAAAACTTTATATTCTGAGTAAATATTTTTAACGAAAAAATTTGAAAAACGCTTGTTATTCACTATTTTTCCATTAGTATTTATAATGTTCCAATAACCTTCGTATGAATTTTCATCATAAAATCCTGCAAATGCCAAGCCCTGATTAAATGGTCTTACAGCAGCAAATTCTTTATCTTCAAATAATAATTTACCTGTTTTTTGATCAATATATCCAGAAAAATCAGATGCAGGTAAATATACAGGAACTATGCTTTCAGTAGGAGCGTATAAAGGAGCATATTCACCAATATTAGTTAAAAGTTCCTTTCCATCAGGACCGAATGCATAAGAACTATCTCCATCGTACATTACTAGAATTCCATTATACAGAAATTGAGTGGTTTCCGTAATATCAAAGTATTCGGCCTCATAATATGTGTTAAATTGTGATTTATCAGCTGTTGTAAGCGGAACATAATTACCATCTCTATCAACAAATCCCCAGTTAATTACTGTGTATTCACCATATTCATCCTTCTGAGTTCCTATAGTGCCGACTAAAGCTTTATTCTCTGAGAATGAATACGCTACATCATATTTAAATTGAATAATTGTTTTTCCTGTTGTATCTATGTAACCCCATTTATCATTCTTCATAACTGCAGCTAAATCATCAGAAAAACCACGAGTGTCATCATATTCAGGTTTAATAATTTGAGAGTATGAAAATTCATTTGCAAATACATTTGTAGGTATTATAGTGAAAATTAATAGTGCAGATAATGTAAAGACCAAAGCCTTTTTAAAAAAATGCTTCATTTTTCCTCCAAGATAGTTAGTTTATTTTTTATTTGCGTTACAATAAGTAAATTATATTTTAAAGCAAAAATTTTGTCAATATGTTATAATATGTCACATAATAGTGTCTTATTTAGTTGCATAAAGTCTTTTACATACTTAACCATTCATAGCTACCAGTAAGCCGACACCTTTACAAGATTAACTTATGTATGTGAATTAAATTATTATTTATTTTTCACCACTATGCTGTTAAAATAATAATAGTATTATAAGGGGGACAATTATGCAAAGAATTACATCTATTGAGGTTCAAAAAAACAATCAAGATAGAGTTAGTATTTTTTTAGATAATAAGTTTGCTTTTGGCTTAGATATGACTTTATACTTAAAATATAATCTAAAAAAGGACATGGAGCTAGAAGAAGACTTCATTGAAACTATTCTAAAAGCTGAAGAATTAAACAAATCCTTTAACTATGCAATCAGCTTATTATCAAGAAAAGATAGAACTAAAAAAGAAATCGAAGACAAGCTTCTTAATAAAGGCTATGATATAGAGACAATAGGTAAAGTTTTAGACAAATTAAAGGAATATAATTATATAAACGACGAAATATATTGTGAAAAGTATATAAACGATAAAATAAAATTCACAAAGTATGGCAAAAACAAAATTAAAGCAAATTTATATGCCAAAGGTGTCGATAAAGACATCATTTCCCGGAAAATAATAGAAATTGATAACAATTTAGAATTTGATAGAGCTTTAGAGTTGGCTAGAAAAAAGCTACCCTCGTTGCATAAATACGACAAATTTAAAATTAGAGCAAAGCTTGGGAATCACTTAATTTCGAAGGGCTTTGATTATGATGTTGTAAATAAGGTTATAAATAATGTTATTTGAGAAATAAGAATTTAGCTTACCGACTAAAGTCGGTTGTAAGCTTAGTAGATAAATTATTACTTCGACATACTTTTACCACGAAGCTAAGGAAAGCGAAGCAGATTAAGTGCATTGAAGGGCATAATAAAAATTAACTTTTATACGCCTTCCTCGGAGCGTCCCTTCCTTATCAAATTGAGGGACGCGAGAATGAGAAGTAAAAAAGTTAATTTTTATCATACCCTATCTATGCTACACCAAAATTGTTAGTGCGCTTATTCAGTTAAATTCCTATTTATTTGTTGTGGCTATAATTACTCTTACTCTGTTACCAGCCTTATATCCACTATCAATATATGCTTTTAAAGTATATTTTTCTAAACTTGATACACTTGATAAATCTGTTAAGTAATATGAATTATCCTTATATAAATATACTTGTACATTATCTGATAGCATATATTTTTGATTATTACTCAATATATAAGTCTCTCCAACTGTAGTAACATTGACACTTGATAAATTTTTAATGCTTTTTATATTTCCATTTTCATAGCTAAACAATGCAGGTCCTACAGCGATATTAAAAATACTATTTTGTGTATTAAGAACTGAACTTTTCCCATTAATTAAGTATTGATAAGTACCTTGAAGAACCATTTTATTGTCTATACTTGTATCAATTTCTTCAACGCTTGTTACTATACCATAAGTTGATAAGTCACCTGTTGCGTCGTTTAATATTAATTTGTCAATTTGTCCTAATGAGTTCAGTGTGTAATATTTTATATTGCTTCCACTTAAATTTATCTTATCTATTCTATTAGGATAAATCACAGAATACTCTCCATATTGATTAACATCTAAAATTTCAACATTTTCAGCAAATTTGTAATTTGATAGATTTATATTTTTTTCTGATGCCCTTCTTATTTTCAAATTACCATTAGTATACTCAACAGATATAACACTTCCAACGCTTATAGATCCAGAATAAACATATTTCTGTGTAGTACCATCAGTTAATGCTACTACAATTTCATTCTTCAAGGCTCCATTATCAGACACTAGCTTGTTTGAAGATATAACAACTCCGCAGTAAGTGTTTTCAACCTTATTAGCAGACACTACATCAACAACGTCCCCATTCATGCCAAGCAGTAAAACTACAGTATCTCCTATTGAGAATTCTCCTGTTGCAGACATTTTGTGTGTTGATGCTGAAGATGATAATGTATAGCTGTTTCCAGCTACTGTAACACTTGTAGGTGCTGATATATCAGGAGTTGCAGCTGTATAAGTGCCGACAATTTTATTTGAATAAGCCCATATAGACTTTAAATTTTGGCTATAGTATACAACATCATATGTAGTAATGTTTGAAATATCAGAGTTTACACCATCCCTATAAACTGTAGCATCTGTTTTCGCAAATGGTATAATAGATATTAAATTATCACTAGATACCACGTATGGACCCGACAGTTCTTTTTTCAATAAAGAGCTATAATCTATCTCACCATTTGCACTTAATGAATATCCTAAAGTTGTAGAATATATAGAGCCATTTTTTGTTTTAGAGTTCATTAGATTATAAAATAAATTCATACAATCTTTTCTTGAAAGATATTGTCCTTGAGTTTTAAATATATTTTTGTCTAATCCTAGGGATTTATATTTAGCTAATTGCGCATTAGGATAAGTACCTTTAAAATCAGAATTTTCATATCCTAATAGCCTAAGCGCTACAGTTGCAGCCTCTTCAAAAGTAATATTGTTTTCCGGTTTAAAAGTACCATCTATATAACCTGTAAACAATTTTAAGTCTACTGCTAGTTTTATGTATACAGCAGACCACCTATTATATTTAACATCTTTAAAAACAGAATAATTTGAGTTTTCAGAAACACTATCCTTATATGTTGATGCAATAATTATCATTTTAGCAAACTGTTCTCTTGTAACATTACTATACAAATCCATATTACCTTTTTCATCACCAGTCATAATTCCTAGCAACTTAACTGTCTGCTCTACTAATTGCTGATTATTTATATCTGAAAAAGCAACTACCTGTACACACATTACAGAAATAAGACATATAATAATAATTTTTTTTAATATTTTCATTTTTTCCTCCAAGTTTATTCGCTGAGAATTATTATTCTATGAGAATTATTATTCTATGAGAATTTTTATTCTATGAGAATTTTTATTCTATGAGAATTTTTATTCTCTATGTAGAGCATCTATAGGATTTAATTTAGCCGCCTTTTTAGCAGGTAAATAGCCAAATAAGATTCCTATTGCTACTGATATTGTAAAAGCGCCAAACACAGCAAATGTAGATGGTATAACTTTTAGATCAGTATCTAGAGCTACTACTACAATACTAGTCGCTATATAAGAAAGCATGTATCCTAATAAAATTCCTACAAACCCACCTAAGGCACTTGTAGTAGCTGCCTCTATAACAAACTGCCTCATAATATGCTTTTGCTTAGCACCTAAAGCCTTTCTAATACCAATTTCCCTTGTACGCTCCGATACAGAAACAAGCATTATATTCATAATTCCAATGCCACCAACTACCAAAGATATAGCGGCAATAGAAGCAAGAATTGTTACCATAACATTTATCATACTGCTCATTGTGTCTAATATTTCTGCCATGCTTATTACTGAATATGCATTATCGCTTCCAAACACATCATACAGCTTATTCTCTAATAATTGTTTTGAAACTGATATATTATCTTCTGAAACTACTGAAAAGTTATAAGAAGAAATATTACCTATATATGATATTTTCGATGCATTAGAATATGGAATATATACAAAATCATCAGTACTTCCCTCTTCGCTATCGGCTTCCTCTGACATAATTCCAACAATAGTGTAGGTATTACCATTTATCTTAAGACTCTTTCCTAACGAATCTCCAAGAAAATATGTATCATCTATGTAATTTCCGACTACACAAACCTTATTCCTGCGTAGTATATCAATATATTCAATATATCTCCCACTATCAAGTGAATACTGTTTCATACTTATATAATCCTCACCCGTACCCATGATAGTTGTATAGGATAAAGTTTCATTACCTATTTTAACACTTCCATTTACATTAACTGTAGGTGATACTGCCTCAAAATATTCTTCATTTTCTTCAACAAAGGCATACAAATCATCTACATCAATGCTTCTTGAGCTTCCTCTACCCATTACATTTACAGTTAATATATTTGTACCCATGCTAGCAAAGCTATCCTTCATATATGTTTCCATACCATTGCCCAAACCAACAATTACTATAACTGCTGCAACACCGATAATAATACCAAGCATTGTAAGCAAAGAACGTACTTTACTAGCCATAATACTTTTTATAGCTAGCTTAAATGATTGTACAAAGCTCATATGTCCTCTTCCTCCTCGTCATCAGCAGTAATAACAGCATCTTTTCCATCTGAAGGACCGTCATACATAATTTTTCCATCAGCAAGCCTAACTATCCTTTGGGCTTGCTTTGCAATAGAATTATCATGGGTTATTAAAACTATAGTATTGCCATCTTGATGCAATGTTTTTAATAGCCTTAATACCTCTTTTCCAGTTTTAGAGTCAAGTGCACCTGTAGGCTCATCTGCAAGTATAACAGAGGGATCTCCTACTAATGCTCTGGCTATAGAAACACGCTGTTGTTGGCCACCAGAGAGCTGAGTTGGTAAATTTTTTATTTTATCTATTAATCCAACTTTTTCTAGTGCTATTTTTGATTTTTCTTCTCTTTCCTTTTTTCCTACACCTGCATACATTAAAGACATTTCAACATTTTCCAAAACATTTATTTTCGTTAATAGGTTATATTGTTGAAATATAAATCCTAGTTTTTCATTCCGAATTGTAGCTAATTCATCATCATCCATTTGACTTACATCCTGACCATCTAAAAAATATTCTCCAGAAGTGGGCACATCTAAACAGCCTATAATATTCATACAAGTTGATTTACCAGAACCTGATTGACCTACTATGGCAACAAATTCTCCCTTATATATCTTCATAGAAATACCGTCAACTGCCTTAACAATTTCATCACCCATAGGATATATCTTATAAACGTTTTGAAATTCTATAAGTGGTATCATGGTCTACCACCTTCGTTTCTGTGTTCACCTTCAGGCATTTGACCATCTCCATTTGGAGCTGAGTTTTCCATCTCTGGTTCTACATAGAAACCATTCATATTATTTGGTAATGAAGGAGTCTGCTTAGTAAATGCTATTTCGTCACCTTCTTTTAGTCCAGAAATAATCTCAATGTAATCATCATTACTTATACCAACTTCAACCTGTACATATTCGTAGTCTTCAAGTGGACTTTCACTTAAATTTTTATCATTTTCAGGTTTTTTTTCCGCTTCTGTGTTAGAACTACCCTGCTTCTTAACAAGAACTCTATTACCACGGGCAACAGCTGATATTGGAACTGAAAGAACATTCTCTTTATTTACTACATCTATGGAAGCATCTACATTCATTCCAGGTAAAAGCCCTTTCGTCTCATCTATTCGTATAGTAACAGGATAAACTGTTACACCGTTTGTAGTAGTACCATTGATGCTTATTTTTGTTACTTCACCAACATAGGTTTTATTTTCTACAGCCTCTGCTGTGATATTAACCTTCTGACCTACAACAATTTGTGATATATCCAGTTCATCAACGTTTAATGTCATAGTTAAATAAGATAAATCAAAAATTGTGCATAAGCTTTTTCCTGATTCCAGCTTATCCCCTACTTTATAATTTTTTTCAATTATAGTACCCGATATAGGTGACTTAACAGTATATTCATCTAAATTTTCATACTGATTTTCAAGCGATAACTCTGCATCTCTTAAATTTCTTTCACTGTTTTCTATATTATCCTGTACTGCAGAGCTTTCTAAAACAACCATCAACTGACCCTTGGAAACAGAATCACCTTCTTTTACCTTTATTGATCCTACTTCACCTGAAGTATCAGCCTTTATATCTTCTTCAGTTATATATGTAAAATTTGAACTTTCAACACAAGCAGTATTATTTATAACTGCTGTCGCTTTGTCCGATGTAGAAAGTCCTCCTGGATTTTTTACGTTTATAGTAACTCTTTTCACAAGTTTATATCCATCAATGACCTCGTCAACATTTTTTATGCTTGATATTGTTCCATTAATATCTTCATATGTACCCTCAACTGTTAAGGTCGCATTTTGTCCAACATAAAAATCATCAACATCATCAGAACTAAAGGCAAGTGTTATACTCATAGTATCGCTATTTCTTATAGTAGCAAGCACTTGACCGGGTTGAACTGAATCACCTTCCTCCACGTCAATATTAACAACCGTACCGCTGTCACTTGCTTTAACATTTAAATCGTCTAAGCTATCAAGTAATCTATCATAACTTTTCTTGCTTTGTGTAACATTTAGCTCAGCCTTTTCTAAATTAGTTTTTGCATCTGAACTATCAATCTCATATAAAACAGTATCTTCACTTACTATATCTCCTTCTTCAAAAGGTGCGTTTTGTATTTCACCTGAAATGAGCGTTGTAACTGTATATGAATTTGCAGGCTTTAATGTTCCACTACCAGTTAATGTTACTTTAATGTCATTCCTAGTCACAAGTTCAGTTATGTAATTAATGTTGCTCATCATACCTGCAGCTCTATTCTTTTTGTTCATAAACGAATAAAATACTAATATAAGTACAATTAAAACAATGCCAATTGTTATAAATTTCTTATATTTCTTTTTCTTATTTTTTTTCCCAGTAATTTTTGAAGTACTTGCATAATTTACAGCATCCCTCTCATTTGAAGTATTCTTTTCTTGTTCCACTTGTCAACTTCCTCCTTAATATCTATTAATTTCATAATATATGTAAAAGCTTAATAATATATTAAGACATATTATAAAACCTTTGTTTTGATAAATCTTTCAGTCAATCATCGTAATACCATCACATAAAAAAACGGACAAAAAAATAAGTTTATGAGTTTTCTCGACTCTATTTCTTTTTGTCCGCATTGTATTAAATTATCTTACTATTTTATAGTAGGTTTTTGCGGTTAGGGAATATACTATAGCATAGAAAATTGTAAATATCAAAATTGATGCTATAGTACATATTGCAAATAAGCTAGTATTTGTTAAATTGATTATTGCCAAAACTCTAGTAATTATAGGGAAAGCAAATGCTATATGAATTGCTGCTGTAATTATTGGCAAGAAGAAAACAGTTAGTACTTGAGATCTTATAGAACCTTTTATTTCACTATGACTCATTCCAACTTTTTGCATTATCTCAAATCGTTCCTTGTCATCGTATCCTTCTGATATCTGCTTATAATACATTATCAGTACAGTAGCCATGATAAATAGTAAACCTAAAAATATACCTAAGAAAAACAACCCACCATAAATTCCATAGAATTCTTCCTTAGCTCCTGCTGATGAATCTATACTGTAGGTTATCCCTTCTTGATTAAATCTATCTATCAAATCATTATATACTGCCATATTTTCATCTTGATTCGCATCCAAATCAAATCCTAAATAATATTCCATATTTGTTTCAAATCTTTTATCTACTTTGTTAACTTCAACTAATAAATTATCCATCATGTTCATATCATTAGTAATTATATAATGACTACTTAGAACATTCATTCCAGAACTACCATCATTAAAAAATTCCTGTAAATGCTCTTTTATACTATAATCTTTTCCTAATATATTTATATTATCACCTATAAAAGCATCACGATTTGAATACATTAACACTTCATTATCCTTTAATTCAATCTTATCATCAATTAGATCATTATAGTCCTCAAGTGGTACAACAAATATAAGTCTAGAATTATTATATGAAATTTCATCTGTTAATATAATCTCACTTTTATCAATTTTAGAGCTAAAAGAAATAAATCTATAATCAACCTTATTTTTTAATTCTAAATTGTGCTTTTCTAGCGTTTCATCTATTATCTTATTATAACTTTCCTTAATACCTGTTTCGTATACACGACAAGTTAGCATAATATTTCTAGGATAACGAGTTCTAACTATGTCCTCCATACCTATATATAAAGATACCGTAGATGAAATCATAACTAAAACCATAGTTGATAAAATACATATATTAGCAAGGCCAGCAGCATTTTGCTTCATACGATAAATCATGCCTGATACACTTATGAAATGCTTTGTTTTGTAATAATATTTTTTATTTTTTCTAAGAATTTTTAAAATCATTATACTTCCAGCAGTAAATAGGCAAAATGTGCCTATTATAACTAATATAACAGCTACAAAAAACAAGGTCATTGCAGCAATCGGATTCTTTGCAGCAATTGCTATATAATATCCTGCTCCTAAAGTTACAAATCCAATAATTGAAAGTAACCATTTTGTTTTCGGCTCTTTTTCACCAGTTTGTCCACCCTTTAATAACTCGATTGGCTTAGAAAGGTGAATTTGTCTAAAGTTATTTAATAATATAATAATATATATTGCTCCAAACAAAATAAGAGTAGCATTTATTGCCGTAACTGATAACTTAAATCCAAATCGTACATCAAAATTTAGTATTTTTAGAAGTAACAGTAAAACCAACTTTGAGAAAAGTATACCGCATAAAATTCCAACTAATAAGCTTAAAACCGCAATAAATAGTGTCTCATAAAACATTATCCTTGATATATGCTTTTTCTCCATGCCTAAAATATTGAATAAACCAAACTCCTTTTTTCTGCGTTTCATCAAAAAGCTGTTTGTATACATTAAAAATATAGCTGCAAAAATTGCTATTACATATGTTCCTAATATCAACATTTCTTTAGTGTAAGTTCCTCCATACATACCCCTAAGTGCTTCATCTGTAGAAAGTGAATGCATTATATAGTACATCATAATTGTACCTATGCAGGTAAGTATATAAGGTATATATGTTTTAGAGTTATTTTTTATATTAGTAATTGCAAGACGTGGATAAAAAAGCTTACTCATTTCTTCCACCACCTGTTGCTATCATAGTAAGAGTATCAGAAATTTTTTGATACATTTCTTCATTTGACATTGAACCTTTATATAGCTGATGAAAAACCTCACCATCCTTTATAAATAGTATTCTCTTAGCATGGCTTGCAGCCTTTGTACTATGTGTAACCATAAGTATTGTTTGTCCATTTGCATTAATCTTGCCAAATATTTTTAATAGCTCATCTGTCGCTCTAGAGTCAAGTGCGCCAGTTGGCTCATCTGCAAGTATTAGCTGTGGATTTGTTATAAGTGCTCTAGCAACAGCTGTTCTTTGCTTTTGTCCTCCTGATACCTCATAAGGATATTTTGATAAAATATCATTTATACCTAAGCTTTTAGCTATAGGCTGTAGGCTATCCTTCATTTCATCATATGATTTACCTGCTAATACTAATGGTAAAAATATATTGTCTTTAATTGAAAAAGTATCAAGCAAATTAAAGTCTTGGAACACAAAGCCTAAATTATCGCGACGAAAAGCTGAAATTTCTTTTTCTTTAATTGATACAATGCTATTTCCGTTAAGCAAAACCTCGCCACTTGTAGGTTTATCAAGTGATGCAATTACATTTAGAAGCGTTGTTTTTCCTGAACCTGATTCGCCCATTATAGCAACATATTCTCCCTTTTCAACTGAAAAGGATACATTTGAAAGTGCCTGTACTTGATTTCCTCCAAAGCGAGTAGTGTATATTTTCTTTAAATTATTTACCTCTAATAGTGACATATTCGTTCCTCCGATTTAGTTTATAACACTATTATAAAAAACAAGGAAATGTCTTGCCATAACTTTAGCTTACATTTCCCCCGCATAAACTTACAATATTGAAAGGTTATTCAATTTCTACATCAATCATATCTAATCCAATTTTAACCTTTGTTCCTTTGCTAAGAGTTGATTCTATTGATATAGTATGAGATAGCTTTTTAACAATTTTCTTACATAGAAACAATCCTATACCAGTAGATTTTTTATCAGCACGTCCATTGTAACCTGTAAAGCCCTTTTCAAAAACACGAGGTAAATCTTCTTCCTGTATTCCTATGCCAGTATCCTCTATGACTAGAGTTTCGGGTAAATCTTTATCCATATATATAGATATTGAGCCAGTAGAAGTGTACTTAAGCGAGTTGGATAGAATTTGTTCAATAACAAAAACCAGCCATTTTTCGTCAGTTATAACACCACAATTTAAATCATCATAATTAAGCTTAATTTTTTTACGAATAAATGACTTTGCATATTTTTTAATAGCTTGTTTTACTATATAATCAAGTGAATATCTCCTGATAACTAAATCAGAGGATTCACTCTCCATCCTTAAGTATTGCAATACCATTTCAACATATTGCTCTATTCTAAACAGCTGCTCCAATAGCTCCTCATTAACCTGAGATTCCTCAGACTGAAGTATCAGCCTCATTGCAGCAATTGGGGTTTTGATTTGATGTGCCCATAAGGTATAATAATCTATCATATTGCTAAGAGAATTATCTTTCTCATATATAACAGTCATCTTACTTTCATGAAGGATTTCTAAAAGTTCTTGATAATCTTTTTCAATTCGGCTCATTGGTTCTGGAAAATCTGGCAAGCTTATTATTATAATCTTTTTTAAACGTTCAAGCTCTTTATGTTTTTTATAGTAGGAAAAAAATCTAAAAAAGCCTATTATCATAATTGCGAAAATACTAAGCATTGAAGCATACAAAACAGCTTCTACAGGTAAATTATATAAAGAAAATACAATAGCAAATATAATAACTCCAATAATCAATGCTATAAGAATAGAAATATGTCTTTTTATATATGAAAATAAAATACTTATGAAATTCATTATTTTAACTCCTTTAATGAAGAATTGTTTTTTAATTCTTCCATAGTGTGAATTTTTATTTTATTTCACACTTTCTACCAAATATCCTATTCCCTTTCTTGTCTTTATAAAATCATTTAGGCCTACATCCTCTAGTTTTTTACGAAGTCTTGTAACATTAACAGTCAATGTATTATCATCTATAAAACTTTCACTTTCCCAAAGTCTTTCCATTATTTTATCTCTAGTCACTACCTTGCCAACATTCTCCATAACTAGCTGCAAAATTTTATATTCATTTTTAGTCAGCTCAACCTTATTTTCTTCATATGTTAGTGTAGTATCATTTAAATTTAATATAGCACCATTATGCTCTATCACATTCATTTGTCCATGGAATGAATAAGTACGTCTAATTAAAGCTTGAACCTTAGCGGTTAATACATTTAAGTCAAAAGGTTTTGCTATAAAATCATCTCCGCCCATATTCATAGCCATGACAATGTTCATATTATCAGCAGCTGAGGAAATAAATATAACAGGAGTGCTTGTTACTTTTCTTATTTCACTGCACCAATAAAATCCATTAAAAAATGGTAACATTATATCTAGTAAAATTAAATGTGGTTTAGCTTCAATAACCTGCTCCATAATATTTTTAAAGTCAGTTACACATTCTACATGATACTCCCACTTAATTAGGTGCTCCTTCAGTGTATTAGCAATTGTCATATCATCTTCTATTATTAAAATTTTATACATAATAGCCTCCATAAGAAGTATTTACTTTATGATATTATTATCAAAAAACAGACTTTTCAATTCTTTTCTTTTAGATTGACTAATTGGTAAATCATCTGAATTTGACATCGTCAATTCATTGTATCTTAATTTTATGATATGATTATAATTAACTAGAAAAGATCTGTGTATACAAATAAAATTAAATTTTTCAAGTTTAACAAATACATCTTTCAAATTTCCGTAAAAAGTATCCTTTGTATTATTAGTTACTATCCTTAGTTTACGACCGATACTCTCAAAATATAATATTTTACTAACCTCTATTTTAAATATTTCTCTGTCATTTTTATAAGTAAAGCTATTTGTTTTATCTTTAAAAATTTTAATCCACCTATCAATTATTTCTTCTACATTATTTTCACTAAAAGGCTTTATCAAAAAACCAAAAGGAATGCAAGAAAATAACTCCATAGCATGATAGCTATAGGCTGAAACGTATACAATTTGAGTTGAAAGGATTTTTAATTCTGTTCGTATTTTTTCCCCAATTATTATGCCATTTAATTTGTCAAGATGGATATCTAAAAAAATAATATCATAATATATGTCATTTTTTTCAATATCATCTATAAGACTCTCCCCACTAAAATATGTATTTATATTTACTATCTTAAATATTTTCTTGCAATGTTCTGATATAATTTTTTCAATATAAAAACAGATCTGTGGATTATCATCACATATCGCAATATTTATCATAATATACTCCCAATATAATATAATATATAATATCATATATTATATTATAACAATTTTCAACTTAATTTACATAATACAGGAAAAATTAAGCATGAATTATATTCATTTTGTCATAACAATTCATTTATTATATAAAAAAAAGATATTGAATGATTTAATATCCAATATCTTTATTTATATTAACTATAATATTATCTGCTGCCACCGTAGCATACCCATTTTGTTTCATAGGTTGTATTTGAATACCCGTAACTACATGTATTGCATCTTGTTGTTTTTGTAACAGCTCTCTCAAATAAATAATCTAAGCCGTATGGAAAGTGTGTACATGTTCTGCTTGTACCTGTATTGTACCAAGATCCATAAGAAGTGGAGCTAATTAAAAAACCACTACAATTATCATTTGGACACGGATATGCTCTATATGTACCAATTTCTCTATCATTATCTATTTTTTCAAATCCGTATGCCGTACCCATATTTAAAACTAATGAACATAATATAAATACTGATAATATTTTTTTAAACATAAATTTTTCCTCCATAAGTTTTATAATATTTTTAATATTTTTTAAATTTAAAATCTATAAAAGTAAGAAAAATTTAATTTTTCAATGGATTCACTTCCTTTCGTTTATTTTTATATTAATTAAATTAAAATAAATCAACAAACTTAACATCCTAGTGCTTCCAAATCTCTAAGGGTACTAAATTATTATTTGCATATCAAAACAATTTAATCTTAGTACTGTTATATTAGCATAAAAATATGATTTAAAATTAAAAATGTAATGAATTATATGTTTTAATGTCATAAAATAAAATAGGACGGCTTATTTAGTCGTCCTATTTTGTCATTATTTTAACTTTGCTGTATCAATTCTTTGTATAGCTTTTTTAAGTGCAACTTCCGCTCTTACAAAGTCAATTCCATCCTGCTTCGATTCAAGACGTTTTTTCGCTCTATCTCTTGCGGCCTCTGCTCTTTTTACATCTATTTGGTCTGCCCATTCTGCAGTATCAGTTAGTATAGTAAGCTTTTCTCGGTCTACTTTAATATATCCCTGTGATAATACAGCATATCTATCCTCGTCATTATGAACTACCTTCATTTTACCGATACCAAGTGGTGATACATATGGTTCATGATTTTTTAATATACATACGTCACCTGTAGATGTTCTTACAACAACTCTATCTGCATTTCCTGAATAAAATACATGTTCAGGTGTAACTATTTCAAGCAAAAATTCTTTTTCTGCCATAATAAACCTCCATAACGCCACCACTTTGTGGCGTCATAAATTTAATGAAAAATCGTTTTTTGATTTTTCCATAGCGTGAATCGCTCTTTTCACGCTAACACCCCTTCTTTAGTTTACTTCCCTCATTTTGTTTGCTTTTTCAACAACTTGTTCAATTGTACCAGCAAACATAAAGGCTTGCTCTGGCAAATCATCATATTTCCCTTCTAATATTTCAGAGAAACCTCTTATAGTTTCTTTTAGAGGAACATACTGACCTTTCATACCTGTAAATTGCTCGGCAACTGTAAATGGTTGAGAAAGAAATCTCTGTATTCTTCTTGCTCTTGTTACAACTAATTTATCATCATCTGATAATTCATCCATACCAAGTATAGCTATGATGTCTAAAAGCTCATTGTATTTTTGTAATACCTCTTGTACTCCACGTGCTACTCTATAGTGTTCTTCACCTATAATTTGTGGGTCAAGGATTCTTGATGATGAATCAAGAGGATCAACTGCTGGATAAATACCCATTTCTGTAATCTTTCTTGATAAAACTGTTGTAGCGTCAAGGTGAGCAAATGTTGTAGCAGGAGCTGGGTCTGTTAAGTCGTCTGCTGGCACATAAACTGCTTGAACTGAAGTAATAGAGCCTTTTTTAGTAGAGGTAATTCTCTCTTGTAATTGACCCATTTCAGTTGCAAGCGTAGGCTGATATCCAACAGCACTAGGCATACGACCAAGAAGTGCTGAAACCTCTGAACCTGCTTGTGTAAATCTAAATATATTATCTATAAATAGTAGTACGTCTTGTTCTTCTTCATCTCTAAAATGCTCTGCCATAGTAAGTCCAGTAAGAGCAACTCTCATTCTTGCTCCAGGTGGCTCGTTCATTTGACCGAAAACCATTGTAGTTTTATCAATAACACCTGATTCAATCATTTCGTGATAAAGATCATTACCCTCTCTTGTTCTTTCTCCAACACCAGCAAAAACTGATAAACCACCATGTTCAGTGGCTATATTGTTGATAAGCTCTTGTATAAGTACTGTTTTACCAACTCCAGCACCACCAAATAGACCTATTTTCCCACCCTTTGAATAAGGGCACATTAGGTCAACTACTTTTATACCTGTTTCAAATATTTCGGTTGTTGTCTGCTGTTCTTCAAAAGATGGTGCTTGCCTATGTATAGACGCCTTTTGAACATGATCTAAAGAACCTTTATTATCTATTGTCTGACCTGTAACGTTAAACAATCTTCCTAGCGTTTCGCGTCCTACCGGTACTCTTATTGGTGCTCCTGTATCAACTGCTTCCATACCTCTAACGAATCCATCTGTCGAGTCCATTGATATACATCTTACAGAATCATCTCCAATATGTTGAGCGGCTTCTACTATAATTGTTTTGCCATTTAGCTTAATTTCTATAGCATTTAACAAGTTTGGTAGAAATCCTTGTTCAAACTCTATGTCTACTACGGGACCTATAACTTGCTTTATTCTTCCAATGTTTTTTTCCGCCAAGAATATTCACATCCTTTCAATTGTAATTTAGTACGTTTTTAAAACTGTTAATTAAGAAAGTGCTTCTGCACCACTAACTATTTCTGATATTTCTTGAGTTATTGCAGCCTGTCTTGCTCTATTTTTAACTAGTTCAAGAGATCTTATCATTTCATCTGCATTATCAGTTGCATTTTCCATAGCTAATCTTCTTGAGCCCGATTCACTAGCTGATGCTTCAATCATAGCACCATATATAGTACTGCCTATATATTTGGGTATCAAATAATCCAAAACTGCTTCTTCTGATGGCTCAAATCTTGTTAATGCTCTATGACCTTTATTATCCAAAGATATTTCTTTTTCTTCAAATCTTGCTGGCAATAATGTTATTATTTCTGAAACATATGAAATTGTACTCTTAAATTGAGTATAAACAATTTTTATTTCGTCAACTTCACCTGTTCTATAAAGGTCTATCGCTTTTTCTCCTATGTGCCTTGCATCTGAAGCTTCAGGAGTTTCAGATATCCCTGTCAAGCTTTCTATGACATTATATCCTCTTCTTCTAAAGTAATCTCTTCCTTTAACTCCTACTGTTATAATTTTAGCAGCTTCTTTATCTTTAATTTCATTTTGCAATAGTTTATTCACATTTGCATTATATCCGCCTGCAAGACCCTTATCTGATGTTATCAATATATAAAGAGTATTTTTAACCTCTCTTTTTTCTAGGAAAGGATGCTTAATACCTTTTGCATTAGCTAACACATCTTTTATACTTTCTAATACAGTTTCAAAATATGGCTTTGATTTATCAAGTCTAACTCTAGCTCTTTTAAGCTTAGATGTTGAAACTAGTTCCATAGCCTTTGTTATCTGCATTGTACTGTTAACACTTTTTATACGTCTTTTTATATCATTTAATCCTTGAGGCATATTTTCCTCCCATTACGCCACTTCGTGGCATCATAAAATTTAATGAAAAATCGTTTCTTTGATTTTTCCATAGAGTGAAATGTTTTTTTCACTCTTACACCTCCTAATTAAAGCTCTTTTTAAAAGCTTCAATTGCAGCATCTAATTTTTCTTTTGTTTCATCTGATAATTGACCACTTTGTCTTATTGTTAAACCAACTTCAGGATACTCTATATCCATATATTTATAGAAATCATTTTCAAATTCACTAATTCTGTCTACTGGCACATCCGATAAATATCTTTTGTTCGCCATATATATCAGCATTACTTGATTTTCAACAGGTATTGGCTTATATTGTGGCTGTTTTAACACTTGCATTAATCTTTGACCATGCTCTAGTGTCTCTCTAGTTTCTTTATCAAGGTCAGAACCAAATTGAGAGAATGATGCAAGTTCTCTATATTGTGCAAGCTCAAGCTTCAATGAACCAGAAACTCCTTTCATGGCTTTAATTTGAGCCGAACCACCAACTCTAGATACTGAAAGTCCAGCATTTATAGCAGGTCTTTGTCCTGAGAAGAAAAGCTCACTTTCCAAGAATATCTGTCCATCTGTTATTGATATAACATTTGTTGGTATATAAGCAGAAATATCTCCTGCTAGTGTTTCTATTATTGGTAATGCTGTTATTGAGCCACCACCAAATTTATCATCTAATCTTGCTGCACGCTCCAGTAATCTTGAATGCAGATAGAAAACATCTCCAGGATAAGCTTCACGTCCTGGTGGTCTACGAAGAAGTAAACTCATTGCACGATAAGCAACCGCATGTTTTGATAAATCATCATATACTATCAAAACATCTTTTCCGTTATACATAAATTCTTCTGCCATAGCTACACCTGCATAAGGAGCTATATATTGTAATGGAGCTGTTTCACTTGCTGTAGCTGAAACTATAATTGAGTAATCCATTGCTCCACCTTTTGCTAATGTTTCATATGTTTTTGCTACAGTTGATTTTTTCTGACCTATTGCGACATAAATACAAATCATGTTCTGTCCTTTTTGATTAAGTATTGTATCTATTGCAATTGCTGTTTTACCAGTTTGTCTATCTCCTATTATTAACTCTCTTTGACCTCTACCAATTGGAATCATCGAGTCTATAGCTTTAATTCCAGTTTGTAGCGGAACAGTAACAGATTTTCTTGATATAACCCCTGAAGCCACTGCTTCTATTGGTCTAAATTTATCAGTATTAATAGCACCTTTGCCATCTATTGGCTGCCCTAAAGCATTTACAACTCTGCCAATCATTTGCTCTCCAACAGGTACCTCAACTATTTTCTTTGTCCTTTTTATTGTATCGCCCTCTTTAATGCCTTCATCATTTCCTAGAAGAACACAACCTACATTATCTTCTTCAAGGTTAAGAGCCATACCATATACATCATTACCAAAATCTAAAAGCTCGCCTGACATACAATTTTCAAGTCCGTGAACCCTTGCAATACCATCACCAACCTGTATTACAGTACCGATATCTACAGTATCTAACTTGTTCTCGTATCTTTTAATCTGTTCTTTTATAATTTGACTTATCTCTTCTGGTCTGAGATTCATAGCTTCTCACCTCTAATCCTACACAATTATTCTATTTAAGTTATCTTCTAAATTTTTTAATTTCCCTTTTAAAGTTCCATCAATTACTACATCATTAAATTTAATCATAATGCCACCAAGTAAACTATTGTCAATAATATTTTCAATCTCTACAGTTTTACCTGATTGTTCACTTAGTTTTTTCTCTAGTTTTATAATTTGTTCACTGCTAAGAGAAATAGATGAGTAAGCCTTTGCTTTAACAATACCTTTGTATTCACATGCCATTCTTTCAAATTCATTGGCTATATCAATAATATATCCAATTCTTCTCTTATCAATAAGAATCTTAATAAAATTAATTATTTCTTTGTTTACCTTATCACCAAATACATTATCAACAATTTTCTTTTTTTCATTGATATTAATTCTTGGTGTTTTTAATATTTCAAAAAACCCATCATTATTCTTTAAAGTTTCATTTACAAATCCTACTTCATTTATAAATTCATCAACTTTATTTTCTTCAACACAAACATCAAACAAAGCAGTCGAGTATGTAGTAGAAATTAATTCTGCCATTTCAAATCCCCTACCTCTTCAATGAATTTATCTACTAACTCACTATTTTTCTTTTCGTCTACTTCAGATTCTAAAACCTTAGTAGCAGCTAAAATAGCTATAGAAGAAATTTCATTTTTAACCTCATTTAATGCTTTTTGACGTTCTAATTCTATATCCTTTTCTGCTTTGTTTTTAAGTGCAGAAACTTCAGATTTAGCTTCTTTTATAATGTTATCTGCTTTAAAATTAGCATTTGAAATAGCTTTATCAACAATTTCTTTACTTTCTTCATCAGCTTTTTTTAGCTTTTCTAAATATGTTGATTTATATTCCTCAGCTTCTTTAACTTTTCTTTCTGCCTCATTTATAGAATCTTCTATACCCTTTTTTCTTTTCTCCATAAAATTAGTAACTGGTACAAAAAGAAATTTCTTTAAGATAAAGTATAAAATGCCAACGTTTATTAGCATTATAAAAAACGTAGCATCTGGTTCAACAAGGCCTAATTTTGCTAGAGCAATCATTATTTGCCTCCTTATTTTTATTGGTTAGTAATAAAATTTTATCCTAATAATCTAATAAGTGGATTTGCAAATAATAATATTAACGCAATGATTAATCCGTAGATACCAGTTGTCTCTGCAACAGCCGCTCCAAGTAACATTGTTCTTACTATATCTCCTTGAGCTTCTGGTTGTCTACCAACACCTTCAGCACCTTTACCTGCTGCATATCCTTGACCTATACCAGGGCCTATACCTGCTATCATTGCTAATCCTGCTCCGATTGCTGAGCATGCTAAAACTAAACCTTCATTTGTAATATTTGACATCTTTTTTTCCTCCTAATAAAATAATTTTAAATAATTTTTTTTTGTTTTTAATTTAATAATTTTCGTTAGAGTTAAGTTATTCCATAGCCATCGAAACATTTACCATTGTTAACATTGCAAAGATAAATGATTGAAGTAATCCTGCAAATAAATCAAAATATATATGAAATGGCAATGGTATAATTAATTGGAATATTGGCAAAGCATTGGCTCCAAAAATTGCTGTACTAAAAAGTTCTAACATATTATAGAACAATTCCATTATTATTAATCCTCCAACTATGTTTCCAAATAGACGAAATCCTAATGATATAGGAGTTGCAATTTCTCCTATTATATTAATAGGTGTTAATAAAAACATAGGTTCAGTCAATCCTTTTAAACGAGTACCCAATCCTTTAGATTTTACAGCGTTATAATTTATCATGCAAAATGTAATTATTGCTAATGCCATAGTTGTATTAACATCAGCTGTTGGTGGTCTAATGCCAATAATCCCAATAGTGTTAGACACCGCTAAAAAAATTAACACTGTACCAATATAAGGTGCAAATCTAGCCTTGTCTGCTCCCATAGTTTGTTTTGTCAGGTTGATAATTGTCTCCACTAGCATCTCAATAACATTTTGTGCTTTTCTAGGTATTTTTTCAAAATTCCTTGTAACAAGTATACAGGTAATAGCTAATATAATCATAATAAACCATGTTACAGTTACAGTATTAGATATAGGTATTTTAATATCTGTAAAAGGGATATCCAAATTAAAGACAATCAACGGTCCAAATCCACTTTCCATTATTTATCCTCCTTTCTTTTAATGATGTTTTTGAAAAAATCTTTATCACTAAATACCTGTGAAAAAAAGATAATTTGTTTTATTAATAAAAGCCCAATTACTACACTAATTGCATTTAAGTAATCAGCTTTTAATGCTATAATTATTACTAATGCTGTGATTAATAAGCGTATATAATAATTAGTACCTGCATAAACCCTCGCCTTTGCTGGGTGCATCATAGATGCCTTATACATAGTATTACCAAGCAAAAGAAAATTTAATATACCAATTAATCCGCCAAATATGTATCCTTTAATCCATGGCATAGGTTCACTGCTAAAAAAAATTGATAGCAGTATTAATACTAACAATATTATTACATCAAAAAATATGATTTTATATTGCAACTTGACAAGATCATTCACAATTTTAACCTCCATAGTGTGACGAGCTTTTTTCATCACACTTTTAAGTTATTTTTCAATAGATTTCATTATAATTTTATAAACGCTTATAAAACCAGAAATTACACCAATTAAAATAAATATAATCTTAAAAATATTATTAGTGTTAAATACATCATCAATTATATTACCCAAATAAATTGAAAATAATATAGAAATTACAAATATTAATCCAATTTGTGTTACTAAAGCTAAGTTTTTAAATATTTGGAATTTATTATTCACAGAATCGCTCACTTCATGCTTATTTTTTAGAATTTATATTATTCGACAAAATTTGCATATATATTTATAATATATTATATAATAATTGCAAAAATTAGACAACCAAAATATTGCATATTTTATCTTATTTAATAAATAACAAACATAATAAAAAATTTTAGTATTTACATTATTATAAATACTAAAATTCTTTTATATTATAGGTTTTCTTTTATGATTTTTACTATATTTTTTGCTGCATTACCATCACCATAAGGATTAACTGCATTGGCCATTTTAGCATATTCATCCTTATCATTTAAAAGTAAATTTATATGCTCATATACTCCAGCTTTATCAACTCCAGCAAGTCTTACAGTTCCAGCCTCTATTCCCTCTGGTCTTTCAGTTTCTTTTCTTACTACCAATACAGGCTTTCCAAGAGCTGGAGCAGATTCTTGTATTCCTCCTGAATCTGTTACCACCATATAACTTTTAGCTATAAGGTTCATGAAAGGCAAATGGTCAATAGGTTCTGTTAGATGAACTCTATCATTATTACCAAGAATTTTAACAGCTATTTCTCTAACCTTAGGATTTTTATGCATAGCATATATTACTTCTACATCCGCATTGTTATCTACTACATCTTTTATAGCTCCAAAAATATTTTCCATATTTTGACCTATATTTTCACTTCTATGTGCAGTCATAACGATTACTTTTTTATTTTTAAAATCTATATTATTTATTAAGTCGTCTTCAAATTTATAATTTTTATCTAACACCATATGAAGAGAATCTATTTCGGTGTTGCCAGTTATGTATATTTTTGATTCATCATAACCTTCTCTTAATAAGTTTTCTTTAGAATGCTGTGTTGGTGCAAAATGAAAATTAGTTAAAATTCCTGTTAGTTTTCTATTTGCCTCTTCTGGATATGGAGAATACAAGTCTCCACTTCTAAGTCCAGCTTCTACGTGTCCTATCTTTACACCATTGTAAAAAGCGGCCAAAGCACCGGCAAAAACTGCTGAAGTATCTCCTTGCACTAATAATAAATCAGGCTTAAACTCTTTTATTACTTCTTCAACCCCTACTAAAGATTTGTGAGTAATTTCTGTAAGAGTTTGTCCATGCTTAAAGATATTTAAATCATAATCAGGCTTTATATCAAAAACTTTTAGTATTTGATCTAGCATTTCTCTATGTTGTCCTGTTACACATACCTTTGTAATTATGCTTTCTTCTTTTTTTAGTTCTTTAACTAATGGAGCCATCTTTATCGCCTCAGGTCTTGTTCCGAAAACCATGAGTATCTTTTGTTTATTCATAATTTACCTCCATCACGCCCTTTAAATGGCGTTACAAATTTTGATGATATTTATTTTTTGTTTACTTTTTTTATTAGATTTAATCTATTTGCTACTACAAATATAATTAATGCAACAACAATACCAGTTAATACACCTATCTGCGTGTTAGCATTAGATATAAACACTGCTGTTAAACCAAGAAATATACTTATTGCATATAAAACTAAAACTGTTTGTTTTTGATTTAATCCTTTTTTCATCAACTGATGATGCAGATGTTCTTTGTCTGGTTCCATTATAGGCTTTTTGTTTATTAATCTTCTAACAATTGCGAAAAAAGTATCCAATATAGGAATACCTATAGCAAATATTGGAACTATTAATGTTATAGCAGCTACACTTTTTACTGCTCCAAGCACTGCAACAATAGATAACATGTATCCTAAAAGCATTGATCCTGTATCACCCATAAAAATCCTTGCAGGATTAAAGTTGTGCGGTAAAAATCCAAGTGCTGCACCTGCTACAATTGCACATTGAATTATTATAAAATCATACCCTTTTGTAAGAGCTGTTAGGAGTAAAGAAAATGCTGCTATTCCTGATACTCCTGCTGCTAATCCATCTAATCCATCTATTAGGTTAATTGTATTTGTAACTCCTACAATCCATATTATGGTTATAGGAATTGATAATGTATCTAAAAAGCTATATCCTGTAACATGAAACGGATTAGTTATAAAGTATATTCTTACTCCGCCTGAAACTGCTATAATAGCTGCAATAATCTGAAAAGCTAATTTGATTTTTGCAGGCATATCGTACATATCATCTATGATGCCAACTAGAACAAGTATAGTTGCACCTATCATTATTGAAATATTTATTTCGTTATGTGGCAAAAAAACAAACATACATGCCATAATCGCTACATATATAGCAATTCCACCAAAATATGGCATAGGACTCTTATGAATCTTTCTTTCACATTTTGGAACATCTAGTGCTCCAACTTTAAGAGCTAACCTTCTAGCAAGCGGTGTAACTAAAAAAGCAATAACAAATGCGCAAAAGAAAGCTATTATATAAAATTTATCCATAGTAATTATTCCCTCAATAACGCTAACTAAGATTAGTATTATACTAAGCTTAGTTAGCATTATACTAATCTTAGTTAGTATTGCTATCTTATAATGTATTTTCTATATCCGTAATTTTTTCTACTCGTTTAATATGTCTTCCACCTTCAAAATCAGTGTCAAGCCATGTATCAACTATATCCAAAGCTAAATTTTTTCCTACAATTCCTGCTCCTAAGGCTAACATATTTGCGTCGTTATGCAATCTTGTCATTTTTGCCATGTATGCATTCGTACATAAAGCACATCTTATTCCTTTAACTTTATTTGCTGCAATAGAAATACCAATACCTGTAGTACATATCACTATTCCCTTATCAACTTCTTTTTTTGCAACCAATTCAGCTGCTTTACCTCCGTAGTCTGGATAATCAACAGAATCCAAACTATATGTTCCTACATCAATTATTTCCAATTCTTTGTTTTTTAAATGTTCTTTTATAATTTCTTTTAATTCATAACCACCGTGGTCACAACCTAATGATATTTTCATAATTAATTCCTTTCAGATTATTTGCAAGGTTCAGTAGTATTAGAAATACTCAGTATATCTAATACTTTTTTAACCTCAATCTCTAATTCTATACTACAAGATTTATATACATCATAATTACCGCCATAAGGATCTTGTATATCAAATGATTTATTGTCTTTAGTAAATTCTTTTAATGTGTATATTTTATCATCTAAACCTTTAAAACTTCTTAATAAAATATCTTTATGCTGTTTAGTCATTGTCAACACTAGATCGGATTCTCTAAGCATTTTATCAGTAACTTGTTTCGCTCTATGAGAGCTTAAATCAATACCTAATTCGTTTAAAACCAGTACTGAATTATTACTTGCTTTGTCACCTTTAATAGCACTAATGCCAGCAGAAGATACATCTATATCTAAGTTTTTATCATTGATAATACTCTTCATTATACCCTCTGTCATAGTACTTCTGCAAGTATTTCCCGTGCATACTAATAAAATTTTTATTTTTCCGAGCTCATTTTTTTTGCTTGAAGCCTTCTCAAGCCTGTTCATTATAGCTTTTCCAATTCCTCTATCATCAAATGCTTCAGCCAGTATTATATCTACTCCTAATGCATCAAAATTTCTTAATTCATTAAATAAATCAGAAGCTATTGTTATAGGATTAGTTCTATCCCCAACTATTCTAATAATGCCATCATTATAGAAATCCTTTGTCTGAGTTGTAGCCATGATTCCTACTTTTTTGCCGGCATCTATAAATTTCTTGCAGTCATTTTTAATTGTATTAACTATTTTATATAAATTACCTTTATATAATATAACTTCAGCCTTAGGCGAATAATGTCTATATTTTTGTCCGGGTGATTTTGGAATTATCTTATCGTCACTTTTTATTATAGCAGGATCATAATCACATTTACCAAAAAGCTTTTCTACATCCTCTTTAGTTACTCCACCCGGTCTTAATATCGTCGGTGTCTCACTGGTAATGTCTATAACTGAAGATTCAAGTCCTATTTCACATGAGCCTCCATCAATTATCATATCAACTTTTCCAAACATATCATCTACAACATGAGAAGCATTAGTTGGGCTAGGCTTGCCTGAGGTATTAGCACTTGGAGCAGCGATAGGACATTTACTTAACTTTATAAGCTCAGATGCAATTTTATTTTTAGGCATTCTAACGGCAACAGTATCTAGTCCTGCTGTTACTTTGTAGCTTACAATATCTTTTTTATTTAATATCATAGTTAATGGCCCAGGCCAAAAATGCTTAGCAAGAATCTTAGCATTTTGAGGAATTTCATCAACTAATTCACTTAACTCTTCCATTGTAGTTATATGTACAATCAAAGGATTGTCACTTGGTCTACCCTTTGCTTTAAATATTTTATCGCAAGCATCTTCATTAAGTGCATCTGCACCTAACCCATAAACAGTTTCTGTAGGAAAAATTACAGTTCCACCATTTTGAATTATTAAAGCAGCTTCAGACAAAATCTCATAATCTATATTGTTTGGATCTATTTTTACTAATTTTGTGTTTATTTTGTCCACATTTCACCTATCCTTTCGATAAACTATTTAAATGATCTATTTCGTATCTATTTTTTTGCTCTTTTCTGTAAATACTAGTTTTAAAAGCGGTGGTGTAACTAAAGTTGTTCCAATAGCTACCACTATAGCTGCTGTAAATAGTGCATCTGATAATATCCCAGAATTTTTACCAAGATTTGCAACTATAAGTGCAACTTCAGCACGCGGTATCATACCAATTCCTACCTGCAGGCATTCTTTATTCGTAAATTTTGATAATTTAGCTCCTAATCCACAACCTATAATTTTTCCTATAATTGCAGCTAACAAGAACATAAATGATAATAATAATACAGATGATATACCAGATAAATTTACCTCTAGTCCTATATTAGCAAAAAATACAGGAGTAAACAAAGTATAAGCTATAATGCTTACATCATGGTCTATCTTGTTTCGTGCTTTTGGTAATAAGGAGAATATTATACCTGCAGAGTATGCACCAATTATAGCTGCTATACCGAATTCAGATGCTAAAAAAGCTATTAAAAAACAACATATTAAAGCTATAGCTGATGGTGTTATAACAGCAGATAGTTTATATAGATATTTTGACAGCATGGATAATAATATCATTCCTATTATTACCGCCAAAATAAAAAATATTACAATTTTTACAATAACAAGCAATGGATTCTCGCCTTGTGCTGGATTAACAATACCAACTACAACTGCTAAAACAATAATACCTAAAACATCATCAATAATTGCGGCTCCCAAAATATTAACTCCAACCCTATCCTTAGTTTTGTTAAATTCTCTTAAAGATTGGATTGTTATACTAATACTTGTAGCTGTTAAAATAACTCCTGAAAATATAGCTGCTGACGTTGAAGCTTCCTTATAAAATATTCTAATTACTAAAAATCCTAAAATATATGGGACTATAACTCCACCAGTTGCAATTGTTAAAGCGCTACCAGCAGATTTTTTCAAATCGTCAATATTTGTTTCCATTCCTGCCATAAACATCAATAGCAAAACTCCTATCTCAGAGTAACTTGCTATAAATTCACTTTGGCCAATTAAGCCAAAAACTGAAGGCCCGATTAAAAGCCCTGCTAAAATTTGTCCTAAAACTGAAGGTTGCTTAAACTTAACAGCAATTATTCCGCCTATATTTGCACACAGTAAAATTATTGCTAGATCAAATAAAAAGTTTGTACTTGTTTCCATTTTTCTACCTCTTAAATTTCTAAATTATAAAATTCTCTATAATACTACTCCAATTTACAAATTTGTCAAGAGTTAAATGGAATCCTTATAATTATAATATCTTGACAGAAATTTATCAAGAGTTATGCAAGTTTTATTTTAAATAATTTATTTTCACAAATATTAAAATTTCAACACTTCTATACTTTTCTATATTTTTACACAAAACTATTTATACCTTTTGTTTGTTAAACTTTTGACAATATTAAATATTCATTATAATTATAATTAAATGTTTTTGCGTTATAAGTTTATTAAATAATTTGTTTTTAATAATTTGTTTATTTAAAATTAATGTTTCAAAATATGTTGTATTATATTTAACTAAATGGTAGGATGATGTTAATAAAATATTATTAAGATGAAGGATGAAAGATATTAATTATGGAAAAAAAGGTTATAAATTCTCAATTAATATTAAAGAACAATTTAGAAGCTGTAATTGAATCATCTTATGATGGTATTTTTATAACTGATGGTAACGCAAATGCTCTATATGTAAACAAATCATATGAAAGAATTGCTGGGATAACAAAAGAAGAAGTATTAGGTAAAAATATGCTAGAATTAGAAAAGTCTAATATTATTTCTAAGTCTGCAACTTTAATAGCCTTAAATGATAAAAATATAACAACCTTGAGCCAAACATTTAAGACTGGAAAATCAGTTATAGTAACAAGTACTCCAATATTTGATGAAAATAACAATATTATTTTAGTAGTAACAAATGTAAGAGACATAAGCGAACTTGAGGATTTAAAGCAACAGCTTGAAGGGTTAAAATCAAAAATAGTTGGTGGCTGTGAAATAATTGCAAAACATAAATCAATGACAAAGCTATTAGAAAATGCAAAAAGAATTGCAAATGTTGATACTACTGTTCTAATTCTAGGTGAAACCGGAGTTGGCAAGGAAGGTATTGCCAAATACATATATGCAAATAGTCAAAGAGCAAATAAGCCTTATATTAAGGTTAATTGCGGAGCAATTCCTGAAAACCTTTTGGAAACTGAATTTTTCGGATATGAAAAGGGAGCTTTTACAGGTGCTAAAAACGAAGGAAAAGCAGGACTTTTTGAGTTAGCCAATGATGGTACTATTTTTTTAGATGAAATTGGAGAACTACCTCTTAATATGCAGGTAAAATTACTGAGAGTGCTGCAGGAAGAAACAATCACAAAAATCGGTGGAAGTAAAGAAATAAAAATTAATGTTAGAATTATAGCTGCTACAAATAAGGACTTAGAAAAATTAGTTGAAGAAGGTCAATTTAGAGAGGATTTATATTATAGGTTAAATGTTATTCCTATCTTAGTACCTCCTCTAAGAGAACGAAAGGATGACATATTACTTTTAACAAAGCACTTTGAATGCTACTATAATAAAAAGTACAATTCAAATAAAAAAATTGATAATACTGTTATAGATATACTTCATAACTATAACTGGCCAGGTAATGTGCGTGAGCTGAAAAATACTATAGAACGTATGATATTGCTTAATGATGATAATATAATCAGTCTTAAAGATCTTCCAGCGAATATATTAAAGCAAAAAGAAATTGAAGTAATTAATAGATTTGAAGGTAGTACGCTCAAGGATGCAGTCAGTTTATTGGAATATGAAATGATAACAAAGGCATATGAGAAACATAAAAATGTACGTGATGCTGCAGAAGCTTTAGGTATTGATTCATCAACATTCGTGAGAAAAAGGCAAAAATATGCTGATGCAAATATGCAACACTGCTGCAAAAATGCAACATACGACAAAATGTTAAAGATTTAACAATATCTCATCTCTTTTGCATAAAATATATTTATTTGTTGCAAAAGAGAAACAGAAAAACCATTATAGGAGAAGTTTATCATGGAAAATAAAGTTAATCAAATTTTATATAAAGAAGTTAACCCACTTCTTAATAAACATTATGGAAGTGCAGAATTAGTTGAAATTAAGGACAATATTGTATATATAAAAATGCTTGGTGCATGTGGTGGCTGTCCTTGTTCTCAAGAAACTTTAGAAAACATTATTGAAGCTAAAATAAGAGAGGAAATACCTGAAATAGGCGGTGTTAGGCTATATCATGGTGTAAGTGATGAGTTAATAAATTTTGCTAAAGATATTTTAAATGGCAAAAGATAAAATAAGTTGGCATATAATTTGCTTATAATATATTTGAGTTTCAAAAATAAATAAAATATAAAAAAATATATAATAAAATATAAGGAGTGTAAGTAATATGGCATTAATGACTGGTGAACAGTATATTGAAAGCTTGAGAAAGCTTAAAACAAAGGTTTATGTATTTGGTGAAAGAGTTGAAAATTTTGTTGATCACCCTATTATAAGACCATCTATTAATTCTGTAGCCATGACATATGATTTAGCTCATGAAAAAGAGTATGAGGATCTTATGACAGCTACATCTAATTTAACAGGTAATAAAATAAATAGATTTTGTCATTTACACCAAAGCACTGATGATTTAGTTAAAAAAGTTAAAATGCAAAGATTACTAGGACAAAAAACAGCATCATGCTTCCAAAGATGCGTTGGAATGGATGCTTTTAACGCTATATGGTCTACTACATATGAGGTTGATAAAAAATATGGTACTGAGTATCATAAAAGATTTAGAGATTATTTAGAATTTGTTCAAGAAAATGACTTAACTATAGATGGAGCAATGACAGATCCAAAGGGTGATAGAGGTTTATCTCCATCAGAGCAAAAAGATCCTGATATGTATGTCCATATTGTTGAAAAAAGAGAAGATGGTATAGTAGTTAGAGGGGCTAAGGCTCATCAAACAGGCTCTATTAACTCTCATGAACATTTAATTATGCCAACTATAGCAATGAAGGAAGAAGACAAAGCTTATGCAGTATCATTTGCTATACCTTCTGATGCTGATGGAGTATTTATGATATACGGAAGACAATCTTGCGATACTAGAAAACTTGAAAAAAATGCTGATGTAGATTTAGGAAATAAAAATTTTGGTGGACAAGAAGCTTTAGTAGTATTTGATGATGTATTTGTTCCATGGGATAAAGTGTTCCTATGTGAAGAATATGAATTTGCCGGAGTTATGGTTGAAAGATTTGCTGGATATCATAGACAAAGCTATGGTGGATGTAAGGTTGGTGTTGGTGACGTTTTAATAGGAGCTGCTGCAGTTGCTGCTGATTATAACGGTGTAAGTAAAGCATCTCATATAAAAGACAAGTTGATTGAAATGACACATTTAAATGAAACTTTATATTGCTGCGGTATAGCATGTTCTGCTGAGGGTGTTAAAACTGCTGCCGGAAACTATCAAATCGATATGCTTTTAGCAAATGTATGTAAGCAAAACGTTACAAGATTTCCTTATGAAATAACTAGACTTGCTGAAGATATTGCTGGCGGACTTATGGTAACAATGCCTTCACAAGCTGACTTTAGATCTCCAGAAATAGGAGATATATGCGATAAGTACTTCAGAGGTGTAGACAGTGTTTCTACAGAAAACAGAATGAGAATTTTAAGATTTATTGAAAATATGTGTTTAGGCTCATCAGCTGTAGGATATAGAACTGAATCAATGCATGGAGCAGGTTCACCACAGGCTCAAAGAATAATGATAGCAAGACAAGGCAATTTACAAGCGAAGAAAGATATGGCTAAGAAAATTGCTGGTATAAAAGAATAGTTAACATACTACATGTGAAGGGATGATATATTGGACTACAAGAAATTATATAAAGAAAAATTGACTACAGCTTGCGAAGCAGTTAAACATATACCTTCTAATTGCAGAGTTGTAACAGGTCATGCCACTGGCGAGCCAACAGTTATTGTTGATGCTATGGTTGAAAATTATTTGCAATATGAAAATGTAGAAATAGTCCATTTGGTAGCCATGGGTAACTGCGGCTACACAAGACCTGAGATGAAAGGTCATTTAAGACATAACGCTTTGTTTGTAGGCGCTGGAACTAGAGAAGCAGTGCATGATGGAAGAGCAGATTTTACTCCGACATTTTTTTATCAAGTACCAAGACTATTTAAAACTAAACTACCTGTTGATGTAGCAATAATACAGGTTTCACCACCTGATGAAAATGGAAATTGCAGCTTTGGGGTATCTTGTGATTTTACAAAGCCTGCTGCTGATTTAGCAAAAATAGTTATAGCGCAAGTAAACGACCAAATGCCTATGACCTATGGTGATAATTTTATAAATATTAAGGATATAGATTTTATAGTAGAAGTTTCTAAACCACTTATAGAGCTACCGTCCCCAGTTATCGGAGATGTTGAAAAGGCAATTGGTGAGTATTGTGCCTCCTTAATCGAAGATGGCTCTACATTACAACTTGGTATAGGAGCAATACCAGATGCAGTTTTACTATTTTTAAAAGATAAAAAAGATTTAGGTATACATTCAGAAATGTTTTCAGATGGGATTGTAGATTTGTATAGTTCAGGAGCAGTTAATAACAGCAAAAAAACTCTACATCCTGGAAAAATGATAGTTACATTTTTAATGGGCAGTAAAAAGCTATATGATTTTGTCAATAATAACCCAGTTGTAGAACTATATCCTGTTGATTATGTTAATGACCCTCTTACTATAATGAAAAATAATAAAATGGTTTCTATAAATTCAGCCCTACAAGTTGACTTAATGGGTCAGGTTTGTGCTGAAGCTATAGGACTGAAACAGTTTAGCGGTGTAGGTGGTCAGGTAGACTACATAAGAGGCGTAAGCATGGCTGAGGATGGAAAGGCTATAATTGCAATGCCTTCAACAGCTGCTAAAGGTAAATTATCTAGAATAGTACCATTCTTAGACCACGGTTCATGTGTAACTACATCAAGAAATGATGTTGAATACATTGTGACAGAATATGGTATAGCTAATTTACGAGGAAAAAGTTTAAAGCAAAGAGCAAAAGAGCTAATCAGTATTGCACACCCTGATTTTAAGGATGAATTAGCAAAAGAATACAAAGAAAGATTTAAAGAAAGCTTATAGCGTTTAGGAGGCAGTTTAATGAAGCAATTTTTATTAGTACCAGAAATCCATAAGGTTGACACATTTGAAGAGTTTTATAAAGAATTTGATGTTAACGAAAAAGATTTAATACTAACAATAGAACCAATTTTTGATACATATTTTAAGGATAAAAATAAACAATTTAATGTTGTTTTTCCTGAAAAATATGCACTTGGCGAACCGACAGATGAAATGATAGATAAAATACTATATGATTTAAGAGGCATTCAGTATAATAGAGTAATTGCAATTGGAGGCGGAAGTATAGTTGATATTGCTAAGTTGTTTGTATTAAAGCAGGCACAGCGTTCCGAACAACTTTTCTTAAGGGAAGTTCCAATAATTAAGGAAAAAAGCTTGATAATAATTCCTACTACCTGTGGTACAGGAAGTGAAGTTACAAATATATCTATAGCTTTACTTACTAAGAAAAATACAAAAATGGGATTAGCAGATAACGCTTTATGTGCTGACTATACAGTCCTAATTCCAGAGCTACTAGTTAAATTGCCTTATAAAGTATTTGTTACAAGTTCAGTTGATGCATTAATACATGCCGCAGAATCTTTCTTATCTCCAAAGGCTAGTGGATATTCAGAGCTTTTTAGTATAAAAGCTATGGAAATGATAATTAAAGGCTATATGGATGTTATAAAAAATGGTCAAGAACACTTTAGAAATATCATAGAAGATTTTTTAGTTGCAAGCAACTATGCTGGTATAGCATTTGGTAATGCAGGCTGCGCCGCAGTTCATGCTATGTCATATCCACTGGGAGGAGTATATCATGTTCCTCATGGGGAAGCAAATTATCAGTTCTTTATAGAAGTGTTCAAATACTATAAAAAGAAACAACCAATTGGTAAAATAGAGAAAATAGAAAAACTATTTGCTAATATAATTGATTGCAGCGAAGAAAATGCATTTGATGAATTAGAAAAAATATTAAACAATTTATTAAGCTTAAGACCACTAAGAGAATATGGTATGAAAAAGGAAGAAATTATTACTTTTTCAGAAAATGTCATGGCTACTCAACAAAGATTATTAGGCAACAATTATGTAGCATTTGATAAAGAGGATTTAATAAATATTTACTCAAATTTATTTTAAAATAAAATAAAATCTGTTATTAAAAACCGTTAGTTCTTTCATATTTATGCTCATGCTCTATTTTAACAAATAGGCAGTCTTTCCTAAAAAAAGACTTGTTCATGGGCTATATAAAGCAATATACAAACAAATGTAGCATAATACGCTCTCCCTATAAATGCATATTTACGCTACATTTGTCATGGGTATTGTTAAATTATTAACAATACCCATGACCTAAACACAATCATAATTAAAATTCGGAGGATATATAGAAATGGATGACAAAAGTTTTATTTCAGAATTAGTAGAAAAAGCAAAAGTAGCGCAAAAAGAATTAGCTACCTATAGTCAAAAAGAAATTGATGCAATAGTTAAGGTAATAGCTAAAACTGTATATGACAATGCAGAGGAATTAGCACGCATGGCAGTTGATGAAACTAGAATGGGTGTTTATGAGGATAAAGTAGCTAAAAATAAAGGTAAATCTAAAACAATTTACAATCACATAATAGACAAAAAAACAATTGGAGTAATAGGTAAAGATGAAACTACAGGACTTACTCTTTTAGCAAAACCAGTCGGAGTTGTTGGAGCTGTAACACCTACAACAAACCCTATTGTAACACCTATGTGTAATTCAATGTTTGCTATTAAAGGTGGAAATTCAATTATCGTAGCACCTCATCCAAGGTCACAAAAATGTAGTGCGTATACAGTTGACTTAATCAACAAAAATATAAAAGAAAAAGGAATTAGATGTCCTGAAAATGCAATACAAATTATTAGGGAATCAACAATTGCTAAAACATCTGAGCTAATGCACACTGTAGATGTTGTTATAGCAACTGGTGGAATGGGTGTTGTTAAAGAAGCCTACTCTTCTGGTAAACCTTCTTTTGGAGTTGGAGCAGGCAACGTTCAAGTAATAGTAGATGATGATGTTGATTTTATTGATGCTACTGCTAAGATTATTGCAGGCAGAAAATTTGACAATGGAATAATATGTTCTGGAGAACAAACAATTATAGCACCTCGTAATAAGTACAATGAAGTTATAGAAGCTGCAATAAAAAATGGTGCATACTATGCAGACGATGAAGTTACAGTAGATAAGTTTAGAAAAACTTTATTTATTGATAATATGTTAAACAAAGATGTCGTTGGCCAATCAGTACAAAAAATTGCTGCTTTAGCTGGTGTTGATGTACCAAGTGATACAAAAGTTATATTATTAAAAGCAAAAGGGATTGGAAATGAAGATATATTATGTAAGGAAAAAATGTGTCCAGTAATGGCTACATTTGCATATGATACTTTTGAAGATGCTATAAAAATAGCACAAACAAACTTAGATTTAGAAGGAAAAGGACATACAGCTGCTATACACTCAAATAACAATAATCATATCGAATTGGCAGGAATAAAATTGACTATAAGCAGATTGATAGTTAATGCATCCTCATCTACAACAGCAGGTGGTTCCTTAACTAATGGTTTAGCGCCTACTACAACTCTAGGCTGTGGAACATGGGGAAATAACATAATTTCTGAGAACTTAGACTATAAACACCTAATTAACGTTTCTAGAATAGCTACAGTTATTAGAAACGCTGTAGTACCATCAGATGATCACATCTGGTTAAAATAGCGGTTTAAAAGGAGTTTGCACGCCTTTTATATATAACTACACACATTTATAAAAAAGTGAACTACGTTCACTCTATGGAAGAATCGTTCCGATTCTTCATTTATCTAATAGGAAAGNNCTTTCCTATTAGATAAAAAAATAAAGCATGAATTTTAGTAATTCTAAAATTCATGCTTTATGTCCCTCTTCTATTTCACAATCAATTCTATTTCTTTTATACTACTTAGAATTATTTGCTTATCAATTCAACAATCTTTTCTTTTGAAACTATACGCCCACTCACTACTAATTTTCCGTCAACCATCAATGATGGAGATGACATAACACCAAGTTTAACTATTTCAATCAAATCTTCTACCTTTTCAATATTGGCATTAAGACCTAGTTCTTCAACAGCAGATTTGGTGTTTTCATATAATTGGTCACATTTATCGCAACCAGTTCCTATTACTTTTATAATCATACCGAACCTCCTAGTTTTTTAGTTGCATTTCTAATCCAACATACTTTTTCCAAGAATCATGAATCCTTTTAATTAAATTTGGACCAATTTTTGATATAAAAACAATTTGTGATTTTTCTTGCGGATTACAAGGTTTATAATCAATTTGTTTTCCTACTAAATCAATTTGATTCCACCCACTATCATATAGGTTAAAGAAGCCTTTTATTCTATAAACATCTGCTTCTATTTCCCTCAAAAATAGCTCTAATTTTTCTTTTTCAACCACTCCATCAAAATTCATAAATAAAGTTTTAGGCTTAGTTTCTTCGCTATTAGTGGTTTCTTCACCTTCAGCCCATTTGTATTGCATAAGATTTTCATGCAGAAATCCTAAATCTAAATTTCCATTGGAACTTAAATCTATTCTACATGCTGGGTTAATTTCTTTAATTTTTTCTTTTATTTTTATTATCATATTTGCGTTAACCAAGTCTACTTTGGTAAGTACAGCAAGATGACAATGCTTTAATTGTCTATGAACAGTTTCTAGGTCATCTAACTGATTAAAGAAGTTGACAGCATCTACTAGACAAATAGCACCTTTGAATTCATATTGGTCACCAGACATTACTCTAGCCGCCTCTAAAATTTCTTCAACATTTGATGGATCACCTAATCCTGAACTCTCAACGAACAGATATTCAAATTTATGTTTAGACATTTCAGCAAGAGCTTGAACAAAAGATAGCTTTAAGCAAGAACAAAAAATAGAACCTCTATTAATTTCTACCATTTGAATATCATCATTGCGAAGAATTGTACCATCAATCCCAAGCTTACCAAATTCATTTTGAATAACACCAACTTTTTTACCTTTTAAAGAATCTAATAACTTTATTAAAATTGTAGTCTTTCCAGAGCCTAAAAATCCTGTTAAAACATATAGATTTGTTTTTTTGTCTATAGCATTATCTTCAGTTATAGATTCCGATTGTACGTTGCTTTCTATTTCTGGAGTGGATTGGCATAAACATTCAGATTTACTAAGAAAATTTTGATCTAAAAGTGTATCTATTTTTCGTTTTGCATCTTGCATACCATCTTCACTGATTGAATAGTGCATCCATTTTCCATCTTTTCTACCAATGACAACCTTTGAATCACAGAGAATTTTCATATGGTGAGAAAGTGTAGATTGTTGAATATCTAACTTATTTAGTAAGACACAAGCACATTTTTCTCCACTTTGAAGAATCTCTAAAATCTTCCAACGATTTTCATCACAAAACGCTTTAAAAATACGAATATTTTCAACATAATCTTTTTTCATTCGTTCACCTCATAATACTGATTTATCCATTAAATTTTGGATATTTTTCATCAAAACCACACTTTTTTTAAATAAATTAATACTTGATGCATTATTCTGCATAATGCTTACTTGTAATGTTCATATACCTTCTAATTTGGATTGTTCAATAAGATGGATTAACAATATCTGTCCAAATAGTTCATAAAAATTTTATACTCCTATCATCCCAACCAATGCTACTAACTATAAAATTTTCTGTAACAATTTTATAATTTCTTCTACTTTCAAAACTTTACCAAATGATACTACATTTCCACCAACTACAAGTGCAGGTGTAGTCATAATACCATATGAAGCAATCTGTGTAAAATCAGTTATATGTTCAATAGTAGTATCCATCCCTAATTGTTCTAGTGCAATCTTAGTATTATTTTCTAACTCTCTGCACTTTGAACAACCAGAACCTAATACTTTAATAAAAACACCCTCACTTTGCTCTGCTATAGCTTTTTCCATGGATTGTTCATCACATGAACTTCCACAGCAACAACTATCTTTTACTTTTTTATTTTTATTTCCAAATAATGACATAATTTGTTCCTCCTTACTTTTCTAAAATAGAATAATGTTTCCATTTACTTCGTTCCTACTCTGTACAATTCCAGAGTCACAGCCTTACTTATATCGATATTTATCGGTATGTTTATTATATGCTACATATCGATAATTGTCAATGTGTAGCATATAATTTTTTTCATAAAGTGTTTTTATTTTATTTTCAAAATTTATAATATACTAAATTTTTCAGCCAATTGATTAACTTTAGTTTCTATTAATTCAATTACTTTTTCAAATTCTTCATCACTCTTACCAGTTGGGTCTTCAAGTCCCCAATCTTCAAAGTATTGATGTGGTAGAAAAGGACATGTTACATTACATCCCATAGTAATTAATATATCTGGTTCTGGAATATCAGTTATTAATTTATTGTACTGAGTTTTTTTCATATCTATATCATACTTTTGTTTTATAAGCCTAACTGCATCTTTGTTAATATGTGTTTTCAACTCTGTACCTGCACTATATATATCAAACTTATCACTATATAATAATTTAGTTATCGCTTCCGCTATTTGACTTCTACATGAATTATGAACACATACAAATGCTACTTTAGGTTTACCAGACGTATTTAATTTTATTTTATTATTCATTTTTTCTCTCCAAGTTATTTGTATTAATTTTAATTAATCAAATCAAATAATTTATCGCCATTTATTTCTTCTAGGCTCCATTGTATTAATGCAACTTTACCACCAGTATGTAAAATAACTTTATTATTCAAACACAAACCCATTACAATAGTTATTTATTACCACTCTCTGGCTGGACAAACCAATGTTTAGTTTTATTAACAAATTTAACTAGCATCAACATTACAGGAACTTCTGTAAGGACTCCTACTGTACAAACAAGTACAACTGGCGAATCTGGTCCAAATAGTGCAATTGCTACTGCCACTGATAGTTCAAAGAAATCAGATGCTCCAATCAAGGCAGCAGGAGCAGCTATGCTATGTGGTTGTTTGCACTTTTTACATACGAAATACGCAAATGCTGCTGTAAGAACATTTTGCAAAATAAGTGGAATTGAAATTAACAATACATGTATTGGATTATCAATTATTGCATCACCTTGGAATGAAAAAATAATAACTAATGTTAATAACAAACCTACTGTAGTAATATTGTCAAATTTACTAACAAATTTCTGTGTAAAATATTCTTCTCCCTTTTTCTTAATCATTATAGTACGTGTGGTTACACCAGCAACTAATGGAATAACAACAAATAACACTATTGATAAGAATAAAGTATCCCATGGCACTTGTATGTCAGAAACTCCTAAAAGGAAAGAAACAATAGGGATAAAAAGAATAAGAATAATTAAGTCATTCACTGAAACCTGTACTAGTGTGTGTGCAGGGTCTCCTTTTGTTAGATTACTCCATACAAAAACCATAGCTGTACAAGGAGCTGCTCCTAATAAAACTGCACCAGCTACATAATCACGGGCTATTTCAGCTGAAATATAGGCTTTAAATAGCACATTAAAGAACAAGAACGCAAGCCCATACATAAGAAATGGTTTAATCAACCAACTGGTTCCACTAGAAATAACTATTCCAAGTGGATTTTTTCCAACATTTTTTATTGACTGAAAATCAATTTTCATCATCATTGGATAAATCATTATCCATATGAGTACTGCAATAGGTATAGATATTTCCGCATATTCAAATTGTTCAAGAAAGTTAGGTATGCTTGGTAAAAACTTTCCTATAAGAATCCCTACACCCATACAAAGAAGTACCCATACAGTTAGATATTTTTCAAAAAAACTAATTCCTTTATTTTTTTTATTACTCATTTTAATCCTCCATACTATTAGAACACAAATTTTCAGTTTTAATTTTTTCTAGTTCAATTTTATCATTGTCAGAATCAGACAATTTATTCAATCTATTATACAAATAGTCATATAGCTCTTTGTTTTGATTAATAAACTCTTCGTTAATAGTATAATAAATCCATTGAGCTTTTTTATTATCTTTTAATATTCCTGCATTTTTCAAAGTGCTTAGATGTCTCGACGCATTTGACTGGGTTAATTTTAAACACTTTTCTACTTCACATACACATAATTCATTATTTAATAATATACCAACAATTCTCAATCTCGTTTCATCTGCAAGTGCTTTTAATATATCAATCAATTTTTTACCTCCTAATATTAGTATATGAGCATATACGCATATACTATGCCATATAAAGACCAAAATAAAATGCCATAATATAATCTTCCTTTTTTATCTAATTTAATTAAAATCCTAAATAAAACATATAAAAGCCTATTATTAAAATAACAGTACCCACAATAATTTTCAAAGAAGTACTAACTTTATTGTATCTTTTACTGCTTGATATTTTTTGTACAAATCCAACAGAAGTACCTGCTATTACAGCTAGAATACCATGGCCAAAAGAATATAATAAAAGAAGTAAAATTCCCCATATAATATTACCTTTGCCAGCAACAATAGCAAGTAATGCTATCAGAACAGGAGTTGAACAAGGTGAAGAAAATATGCCACCGAGGATACCTGCTATAAATGCTCCTAAAAACCCTTTTTTAGTATTTTTAGAAAGCAAATAGCTTGATGGTATAATTTCATACACACCCCAAACCTGTAAAGCCATTAGTGTCATTAAAACTCCTAATATTATATACCACCACGATGCTGAAGTACCAATTAATCTGCCAGCAGTAGATGCAATGACACCTAGAGTTGTAAATGTAACTACAGAGCCACACACAAAGATTATTGATAATAAAAAAGCTTTTTTTGTATCCTTCTGACCAGTTCCGCCAACATATCCAATAACTAAAGGAATACTTGATAACGAACAAGGGGTAATTGATGTTATAACACCTGCAACAAATGCTAATAATGGTGTAAGCCACATATTTTCAAGTATCATCTTCGACAAATTATCTAAAATAACTGTCATTATTTTACCCCCATATCTTTTAAAATAATCCTCATTTGTTCTTCTGTTAAGCCACCTTGATGTACAGTAAATGCATGTTCGTTTGATTCTTTAATGTTATACATTAAAAACTCTATACCTAATTCTTTGCTTGGCACATAAGGTTTGCCATCATGCGTATAAAATATTTGTGTAGGAATGATCTGTATTGGAAACTCTGCTGCTGCATCTCCATTTTTCCATACATCAACAAATTTTATAATAACTTTTCCTTGCATTTCACTATTAAGTTTTTTTAAAACTGGTGCCATCTGTTTACAAGGAATGCATGAATCTGCACCAAAATCAATTATTATTGGCATTTTATAAGACTTTAACTTTTCTAAGTCAATTGATGTTGCTTCTAATTGGAACTCCTTATTTGTTCCTTCAGTAGCTATTTCATTTTTGTCTTTATTTTCAGATAATTTTTGAGTTTTTATTAAAATTCCATTTTTTACAAACCAAATAATCGCAATTGCTATAATTATTATAATTGGAATTATAAATTTTATTAGTTTCTTATTACCCATCAGCAGCAATTACCTCCACAGGAGCAATTATTTTTTTCATTTTTACCAGCAAAAAAATTCTCCAAATTTTTAGGCAAAATATACTGATCACAACTACAGGTTGTCTTTTGAGAACCTAAAACTATTTTTAAAATGTTTTCTGCAAGCATTTCTTTAGGTGGAATTTCATATACTTTATCATTATGTCTAAATATTCGACAATCAACTTTTGAATTGCTGATTTTACCACAGCAATCACAATTATTTTCTTCAACTGTCTTGCATATATCCTGACCATTAACAAGAATAGTAGGTGAAGATACAAAACGATACTTATTTGCCATTTCTATAGTATCAATTTTAACTTTATTAAATGCTACTTCATACCCTGCTAATTGTAATACTGGAATTATAATTGCGAGAACATCTTCTAGTACACTATCCGTTCCTATACATCTATCACAAACTTTTAAGTCAAGATATAAATATTCTACAACCACTTTTTTATCATTTGATTTCTCGGAACAACAGCAAGACTCTTCTTTTATTTTCTCTCCGTTAGGAGGTATCCAACCTGAATAATCACCAACATAGGTAATTGCTCCAACTGGACACAGGTTACCACACCCATGGCAATGTTCAACACAGCCATTAGTATATACAACAACAGGAGATGGTGATTTTTTATTATCAAAAACACCATGATTACATTTTTTAATACATGCTCCACATTCTTTACAAATAGTATAGTCTACAACAGGATACCATTTTTTAGACAAATTTTACTCCCCCTTAAATAAGAATAAATTGAAATGCATTAAATATATAACCGATAATAACAATTCCAACGGCTACAATACCTACAAATACACATAGCAACTTTGGTTTTACCGCCTTACGAAGCATAATCATTGATGGTAAAGAAAGTGCTGTTACACCCATCATAAACGAAAGAACCGTACCCATGCCTACGCCTTTTGCAAATAGAGCTTCTGCAATAGGAATTGTACCAAATATATCAGCATACATTGGAATACCAATAACAGTAGCTATTATAACTGAGAAAGGATTGTTTTTACCTAAAATAGATTGTATTATCTCAGCAGGAATCCAGTTATGAATTAAAGCACCAATTCCTACACCTATTATAACATACCAGAAAACCTTTTTAACTGTTGCTTGAACTTGCTCCCAAGCATATACCATTCTTTCACGCTTGCTTAATTCAGGTGATTCAATATCAACACTACCAGCTGATTTAATAAAACTTTCAACGTATTTTTCCATTCCTAGCTTTTGGATAAGAGTACCACCAATTATTGCTAAAACTAATCCCACTATTACATATGCAACAGCTATTTTACCTCCAAAAATACTCATAAGAAGTATTAATGATCCTAAATCTACCAACGGCGAAGATATAAGAAACGAAAATGTAACACCTACTGGAAGTCCTGCACTAGTAAATCCCATAAAAAGTGGGATAGACGAACATGAACAAAATGGTGTAACTGTGCCTAATAGTGCAGCTAAAGCATTAGCTGTAATACCTTTAAATCTTCCCAGTATTTTTTTTGTTCTTTCAGGAGGAAAGTAACTTTGAATATAAGATATAATGTATATTAAAAACGATAATAAAACAAATATTTTTATAGTATCATATATAAAAAACTGAATGCTACCACCAATATGTTCAGTTATATCAATTCCAAAAACTGATAATATATTACCAATTAAAGAATTTAGCCATTTCATTCCAAGAACTTGGTTTTGAAAGAAAAACCAAATATTTTTAATAATTTGCATTTTATTTTTCACCTCTCAATTTTGCATTTTTTTATAATTTTATTTGTCATATCGATTTATATCGATGTATTGTATTATATAATTAATATCGATAAATGTCAATATGAAATTTATAAATTTAACATAAATTTGTACCCCCAACTATTAAAATATAGCAAAAAAAATAAAGCATGAATTTTAGTTAGTTCTAAAATCTATGCTTTATGCATAAAATTAAAAATAATTGCAATTGTCTCAGATGGAGCTCAAACTCCATCTGATTATTTGAAATACTAGTTAACAGCTTCTTTAAGAGATTTTCCAGCTTTGAACACTGGAGCTTTTGATGCAGGTATTGCAATTTCTTCTTTAGGATTTCTTGGATTTCTTCCAGTTCTTTCTTTTCTGTTTCTAACTTCAAAAGTTCCGAATCCAACTAATTGAACTTTTCCGCCTTTTACCAATTCTTCTTTAACACTGTCCATCATAGCGTTAATGGCTCTTTCAGCATCCTTTTTAGTAAATCCAGTTTTTTCTGCTACATTAGCAATTAATTCTGCTTTATTCACAAAAAAACCCTCCTTCAAATTATTAATTTTTTTATTTAAATTCCCAAGGGAATCTTTAACGTAAGTTATTAATTTTCTTTTTCCTTTTGTTTTTCCCTTTGCCAAGCTTCAATAGCCTGTTCCGGTGTATAGACAATATCTTTGTCTGCAACACCCTCCCCAAATACATGTGGATGTCTTCTGATTAATTTATCACACACCATAGATATAACATCATTTATGTTAAAATAACCTTCCTCTGAAGCCATTTCACTATGAAAAATTACTTGTAGTAGTAAGTCACCAAGTTCCTCACAAAAATTATCTATATCGCCCTTATTAATAGCCTCTATAACTTCATTTGCTTCTTCTATAATATTATCCTTACAAGATTCGTGAGTTTGCTTTCTATCCCATGGACAACCCTCTGGTCCACGCAGATACCTTACTATCCTACATAAGTTGTCTATATTATACAACGTTATTTTATATTTATCAATAGGCAAAATGCAAAAATATGTTGAAAATCCATAATTATTTTCTTGGTCTATCAAAAAAAGCGGCATTTTTACTACCGAATCGCTCAAAACGTCTATTTTCAGCACTTCACAATCATCGGAATACGATTCCATAAGTTTGATTTTAACCTCTGAAGCAATCGATTTACTATCTACTTGTGTAATAAAATTTACTGCATTAACATCAAATGAAAATTCATCCATCTCATTAGGATCTATAATTTTTATATTTTTATAATCAGAATACCCTGAGAGCTTGATGCATTTACTTAAAAAGCTCTCACCATCTATTATATCAATATGTATTGTATCCTTATAACCATCTAGAAGTTTTTTAGTTACAACATCTCCTAAATATGGGCTACCTGGTATACAATAATTAATTTTACCATATTTTTTAACTTCTGCAACTATTTTTTCAACAATTTTATTGTATATTTCATCAAATTCGACAAATTCATTAAAAATATTGTCGAAAGTAGTAAATTTAATGCCATTTATTTCCAATTGTTCCACTATTGGATGTCTATTTGTTCTTAAATATGTTGGTATTTTTTCCGTTAGTGCCTTATAGGCTCTTAATGTTAAATCATCTGTTCCCCCTATGCCTAAACCGATTATCTGTATTGTATCCATTATTACCTCTCATTACGCGCTTTATGGCGTCATTTATTTTCTGACAAATCTTTTTAATTTGCTTCCCATTGGTATAAGCTCTAAATCATCGCTTGTTATTGCACCTGTCACAAATAATGCTACTAGGTAAGCAAAACCTCCAATTGCTATTGATAATAATGTAACTAATCCTCCAGATTTTATTACCATTCCACCAAACTTATAAATTACCCATACTACTATAGCCATTATAGCTGTTGATAGTAATGGAAGTGCTGAAATTTTGATAAAGTTACTTAATTTAATTGGAGTATACTTCTTAATATCAATATAGTTTAATATAGCAACAATAAAATATGTACCAGCAGTACTAAATGCAGCTCCTTTAATATTTACCGAAGGCATTCCTATTAGTATATATGATAATATTACCTTTATTATAAGTCCTATAAAAAGATTCTTTACAGGTATCATTTGTTTGTTTACTGATTGAAGCATTGCTGTAAACGCTTGAACTAATATCAAAAATATTACGCTTATTGATAAAATCTTCAATAATATACCAGAAGAAGCAAATTTATCAGCACCTATACTAGGAAATAGCAAGGCTATTATTGGTTCTGCTAGCATGAACATTCCTATACCACATGGTAATGCTATAATTAAAGATATTTTAACACCCATATCTGATGTTTGATTTAATCTTAGTCTGTCTTTTTTTACATAAGCATCTGTTATAACTGGTACTAAGCTCATGGCTATTGCTGTTGAAAATGCCTGTGGAAAATTAATAAGAGTATGAGCAGTACCGCTTAATTGACCATACATATCAGCAATTTGAGATTCAGTAAATCCATGCAGTGCTAATCTGTTAAATACAAAATAATTATCTACAATTCCCATCAAAGGTGCTATTGATGCACCTATAGTTATAGGAATAGCAATTTTTAAAAGTGTATTAACAATACTTTTATTCGTTTCTAATTTATTATTATCTGATTCGTTAATTTCTTTTTTAGTAAGTTTTTTTCTTCTAATAAAAAATATATAAATTAAAACAAGTGCTACAATACTACCAATTGAGGCACCAAAAGTAGCTCCAGCAGCTGACTCCTCTAATCCTATATCTACTAAAGTATAGGCAAGGAAATATCCTACAGCTATTCTAAATAGCTGTTCAAATATTTGAGATACTGCAATAGGCAACATTTCTTGTGAGCCTTGAAAAAAGCCTCTATATGAAGACAGTAAAGGTACTATTAAAAGAGCCGGAACTAATGCTAATAAAGAATAGTATGAACTAGAAGATCCCATAAAATCCATTACCGGTTTTGCAAATAGTAATATAAATACTGAAGAAACTAAGCCTAAAACAAACATTATTGTTAATGAAACACTATATACCTGATAAGAACCCTTATAATTACCTAATGCTCTTTTCTCAGATATAAGCCTTGCTATAGCTGTTGGAAATCCCGCAAGAGATATAGCAAGCAAAAGATTATATATATTATAGGCAGGTTGATAATATCCCATACCTTCTGTCCCTATTAAATTGGTTAAAGGAAGCCTATAAATTGCTCCTAAAATTTTAACTATTAAACCAGCAAGTCCCAACACCGCTGCACCCTTGACAAAATTATCCTTTGACATATAACCAAAGTCCTCCCATTTTACTACTTTATATATTTACTAGTTCCTACTTTACCACAAAAGCAATTATAATAAAAGAAAAAAATTATTAAAATTTCAAAATACAATTTAGTATTGATAACATATAATTGTATGATATAATATGCATAGACTCAAGCAGAGCTTGAGATTGTGCAAGACTATTCGTAGTTGAGACTATAATTATAATATCACTATAGAAGATTAATATGTATGCATAATCGAGAAATCTCTATTAATTTTCATAAAACAAAATCAAGTGAGGATTTTAATGGAAGAGCTAAAAGGAATAATATTTGATATAATTTACAGAAATGAAGAGAATGGTTATACAGTTGCTTTATTGGAAACAGATATAAATATAATAACAATAACTGGTAGCTTCCCATCAGATCTGACTAATGAAACTATACAAATGTACGGCAAATACGTAAAGCATCCAAAATATGGTGAACAATTTCAAGTAGAAGCTTATAGTATATTACTGCCAACTCAGCTTGATGCGATTGAAAACTATTTAGCCTCAGGAATGATAAAGGGAATTGGCCCATCTACTGCGAAAAAAATTGTAGAAACCTTTGGTGATAATACATTTTCTGTTATACAAAATAACCCTGAAAGATTAACAGAAATCGAAGGAATCGGCGAAATAAAGGCTAAAACTATATCAGAAAGCTTTATTAATCAACTTGATATAAAAGAAATAATGATGTTTTTACAAAGCCATAATATAAGTCCTAACTATGCCGTAAAAATATTCAAGCAATACGGCAATAGCACAATTTCTGTTATAAGCGAAAACCCGTATAAACTAGCAGAGGATGTGTTTGGAATTGGATTTAAACTGGCAGATAAAATAGCATCTTCAATTGGAGTTGAAAAGCATTCATCATTTAGAATAGCTTCTGGATTGAAGTACCTGCTTATGGAGGGTGCTGCTAAAGGACACTCTTATCTTCCTCAAAGCGTACTAATTAATATGGCGGTAGCACTGCTTGGTGCAGACAAGGAAGTAATAACACTTGAAATTAGAAATATGGCTTTTCAGGATAAGCTGCATATAGAAAATATAAATGGTCAGGAATGTGTTTACTATATACCTTATCATAATGCAGAAATTAATGTTTGTAATAAGCTAATATCACTTAGTTCAATAGATTTTGAATTAACCGAAGAAGAGATTGAAAAGCTTTTAAATGTATCTCAACAAGATAATAGTATAGAATTAACTGAAACTCAAAATTTAGCTGTAAAAGAAGCAATAAAAAATGGTGTTACTGTTATAACAGGTGGTCCTGGTACTGGTAAGACTACAATTATAAAAACTATAATAGATATATTTGAAAAAATTAATAAAAAGGTTCTACTTAGTGCACCTACTGGCCGAGCTGCTAAAAAAATAACTGAATCGACATGTAGGGAAGCAAAAACTATTCACAGAATGTTAGAATATGCCTATGGAGAAAGTGACAGTAATCTTACATTTAATAAAAATGAGGACTTCCCTCTTGATGCTGATGCAGTAATAGTTGATGAAGTTTCAATGCTTGATATAATTTTAATGAATAATCTTTTAAAAGCAATTAAGCTTGGAACTAGGCTAATTCTAGTTGGAGATATGGACCAGCTTCCATCTGTTGGAGCTGGCAATGTATTGAAGGATATTATTTATAGTGAAGCTATTGATACTATAAGACTAGACAAAATATTTAGGCAAGCGCAAGGTAGTAGCATTATAGAAAATGCACATAGAATTAATAGCGGCAATATGCCTACATGCAATGAAAAGGATTCAGATTTTTTCTTTATGAAAAAATCAACCAATAAGGATATATCCGATTTAATTGTTGAATTATATACAGAAAGACTTCCTCTAAAATACTCTATCGACCCAGTAAAGGATATTCAAGTTTTATCTCCAATGAAAAAAGGCGATGCTGGGGTTATAGAATTAAATAATAAATTGCAAGAAATTATTAATCCACCTTCAAAGCTGAAAGCTGAAAAAGTAGTTGGAAAAGTGATTTTTAGAGTTGGTGATAAGGTAATGCAAATTAAAAATAATTATCAATTACCTTGGAACATTCATATAGAAGATGGCAAAGATATTGAGGGAGAAGGAATATATAACGGAGATATTGGATATATAATTTTTATAAACGAAAAAGACCAAGAGTTAATAGTAGAATATGATGATAAAAAAGAAGCTTTATACAATTTTTCTCAATTAGATGAGCTTATATTAGCCTATGCCTCTACTGTGCACAAAAGTCAAGGAAGTGAATTTCCTATTATTATTATGCCTATAACTTGGGCTCCCGAAATGCTTTTAACGAGAAATTTAATATATACAGCAGTAACACGTGCTAAAAACCTTGTAGTGCTTGTCGGACAAGAAAAATACTTAGAGTTTATGATAAAAAACGATAAAATTGACAATAGATATTCAGCCCTTGATTTAAGATTAAAACAAGTAAAGGAATTTTATAATTGGGAATAGAGCGAAGAAAAAACACTCTTCGCTCTATGGAAGAATCAAAAAAACGATTCTTCATAGTGAAACCGTGGGGTGGTGTAATGGGGTGGATAATGTATGATTAAATATATTCAGTCTTTTTTAGAGCTATTATATCCTGAAAAAAATATATGTCAGATTTGCAATACATATGATAGTAGCATTAGTGATACCTATATATGTAAATCTTGTTTATCAAAGCTTGAAAAAATTAATGGACCTGTATGTAAAATATGCAATAAGAGCTTAAGTCATAATCCTGATTTAATTATTTGTGAGGAATGCACTAAAGATAAAAGAAGCTTTGAGGTATCAAAAAGTCCGTTTTATTATAAAGGAACCGTTAAAAAACTTATACATGATTATAAATATTGTAATAAAACATATTATTACAAACTTTTTGGGTATTTACTTGTACAATTTATGAAAGAAAATGATTATACAAACTTCGATTACATAATGTCTGTTCCATTGCATAAGATTAAATTAAGGAAAAGAGGATATAATCAGTCTAAGCTTTTAGCAAAATATATTGAAAAGTATTTTGATATCTCTTACATAAATGTGTTGAAAAGAGTAAATAATACAGAAAAGCAAAGCAATTTATCAAAATATGCTAGACAAAAAAATCTTCAAAACGCTTTTACTATAAGAAATAATAAAATCATAAGATTAATAGAAGGAAAAAATATATTAATTATTGATGATATATTTACTACTGGAACAACTATAAATGAATGCAGTAAGATATTGAAATTTCATGGTGCTAACAAGGTTTATGCTTTAACATTAGCTAGATAAATATATTTAAAATAATATTGTTTATTAGTGTTTAATTCTATCCTTAAAGGGTATAATTATGATACAAGATTCTATAAAACTTGAAAGGAGTTGATTGCATGAACATAATCGTTTATGGAAAAAACATTCAACTGACTGATGCATTAAAGGAAGTTGCAACAAAAAAAATAAGTAGACTTGATAAATTTTTTTACAAGGATATTGAAGCTAAAGTTGTTCTAAGCGTTGAAAGAAAAAGACAAAAGGTAGAAGTGACCATACCATTTAACGGAAGAATACTACGTGTGGAAGAAGCTTCAGAAGATATGTATTCATCAATAGATGATGCAGTTGAATCATTAGAAAAACAAATTAGAAAACATAAAACAAAACTTGAAGATAGAAAACATAGTAGTGAATCAATAAAATTTGAAAATGTTGAACCTTTAGATGAAGTTGAAGAAGATTTTAAAGTAGTTAAAACAAAAAGATTCGCAATTAAACCTATGAGCATAGAAGAAGCAGTTTTACAAATGGATTTATTAAAGCATGACTTCTTTGTTTTCCTTAATGCAGATACTGAGGAGGTAAATGTAGTTTATAAAAGGAAAGACGCCAATTACGGCTTAATTGAGCCGGAATTTTAATATAAAAGGGATGTAAACCTAGGTTTACATCCTTTTTTATTTACGCATTATTAAATCTTAACTACGAAGGTCAGTTGTAAATTACTTCGATTAAGTAAGATTATGCTCATACTCTCACTTATAAAAAATGTTGCGTAGCAATTTTTCATTGAGTTCATAAAGTACAGTTTTCTGATCAGAATAATAAATCAATTCATACGCTTCTTCATATGACAACCACTTTACTTGTGTATGTTCGTCAGATAGGATAATTTGTCCATTGAATGGCATAACAAAGAAGTACATTGGAACTACAACAACATCATTACCCCATATTGCTTGTGCTTCAGTCCCGAATATATTAGCTGGTAAATAACTGATGCTTTCTAACGGAAAAAGTGGTAAGGTTTCCTTAATTCCAGCTTCTTCAAACAATTCTCGACGAACACCTTCTTCTACTGTTTCTTTATCTTCTAAACCACCACAAACTCCTTGCCAACAAAAAGGCATATCTGCTCTTTGAAAAATTGCATATTCATAACAATTTTCTTTTTTACGAAATAAATATATGTGTACCTGTTTTGGTTGTCTTGCCATGTAAATTCACCTACCTATTATTTAATTAATTTTTAATTTTTTCCGGATACCTGGAAATATTTTAATATCGTTGATTTGTAATCATACTCAATTTCTCGTTCTTCAATAAAAATAAAACCTAACTTTTCAATAACTTTCTGGGATGGTATATTTGTAGTTTTAACAATTGCGCACAAATATGTTTTGCCGCGAGAATTAAAAAAACATTCAATAATTGCATTTGCTGCCTAATATAATAGTACTTTACAACACAAGAATTGTAATACATTTTTTTACCAATATTCAATATTAAGTTGTCAAAGTATTTAAATTAAATAAGAATTTAATAGATTAACTGCTGAAAGCAAAAAATATTGTTACATTAGAGGTTAGCAGACAAGTTAACTGCTCCGTTAAACTGTACTGTGAAGCAAAGTAAAGCGAAAAAAATAAAAAACGTTTTTTATTTTATTTGCTATTTGTAGCAACCGACATTTAAAGAAAAATAAAAGGATTTTTCTTTGAATGTCTACAATTTGGGTAACGGTCTGCTAAATTTATTTACGTCTTAAAAAGCTTAGCTGGCAAACATACCAGTAACGCAAAAAAACAAGAAAAATCCTTTTTATTTTTCTTGTTTTTTCGTCGCTATGAATAGTAAGGTATATCGAGGCAACTTACTGCCTGCTAAGCTTTTTAACAGCATACTTTATTAAAAAGTTACTCTATTAAATTCTTATTTATTTTTTTTAATAAAATGCTATAATATATACAATAATATATAAAACGGAGGAAATTTAATTATGCATGTTTCTGAAAGATTTTTAAAGTATGTTTCTTTTGATACTGAATCTAATCCAGAGTCTAGTACAGTTCCAACTAGTGAAAAGCAAAAGGATTTAGCTAGATTTTTAGTTGAAGAAATGAAATCAATAGGTATAAAAGACGCATATATGGACGAATATGGTTATGTTTATGGTACAATAGAAAAAAATATTGATAAAGAAATCCCTACAATTGCTTTTATTGCACATATGGATACATCACCTGATTTGTCAGGAAAAGATATAAAAGCCAGAATAGTAAAGAATTATGATGGAAATGATATAGTTTTAAATAAAGAAAAAAATATCATCATGAAAATATCAGAATTCGAGCATCTAAAAGGTAATATTGGCAAAGATTTAATTGTAACTGATGGTACTACTCTTCTTGGTGCTGATGATAAGGCTGGTATAGCTGAAATTTTAACTATGGCTGAAACTCTTATAAATAATCCAAGCATTAAGCATGGAACTATAAAGCTTGGTTTCACACCTGATGAAGAAGTAGGCAGTGGAGCTGATCATTTTAATTTAAAGGATTTTGGTGCTGATTTTGGGTATACTGTAGATGGTGGTGAACTTGGTGAGCTTGAATATGAAAACTTTAATGCAGCAAGCGCAAAAATAACTATTAACGGCACTAACATACACCCAGGCAGCGCAAAAGGTAAAATGGTAAGTGCCCTGCTTATAGGTATGGAGCTACATAATATGTTACCAGTGTTTGAAAATCCTGCGTTTACTGAAGATTATGAGGGTTTTAATCACTTAAATGATATGTCTGGAAATGTTGAGCAAGTTAAAATGCAATATATAATTCGAGACCATGATATGGATAAATTCAATATCAAAAAGGAAAGATTTGTTAAAATTGCTAATTATTTAAATGAAAAATACGGTGAAACTACAGTTGAATTAAAGCTTTCTGATTCATACTTTAATATGAAGGAAAAAATACTACCTCATATGCATATTATAGAAACTGCTAAAAAAGCAATGGTTGAACTTGATATAACTCCAAATATTATACCAATTAGAGGTGGTACTGATGGAGCAAGATTATCATTTATGGGACTTCCATGTCCTAACCTATGTACAGGCGGATATAACTTCCACGGCAGATATGAATACATACCAGTTCAGTCAATGGAAAGAGTAGTTGATATTTTATTAAAAATTGTAGAATTATATACAGTATAAATTTTATAGTTGATAATATTTGTCATATAAGATATTATTAAATTAGGAAATATTTAGAAGAAAGGGAATTTATTATGATTATAGAAGCTATTATTATAGGTATAATTATTGGTACAATTAGAAAAGGTAAGCTTTCTAGGCTTGAGTATTTAAAGGTTAATCTTTCACCGCTCATTATCTTAGCTCTAATTTCATTTTTGTCAATAATTGTTATGAACTTAGGTTTGTTAGATTTTAATTCAAGTCTATATAATGTCTTTTTAATACTTACATATGCTCTTATAATAATAGTATTAACGTTTAACTTAGACAAAAAATTCATGTTTTTACCTTTAATTGGTGTAATGATGAACTTTATATGTATGTGTGTCAATAGCTTCAAAATACCAGTTAAAAGTGATATAATTCTTAGTCTTTACGGCGAAGAGATGCACAGTTTACTTGTGGCAAATAAAGTAAAATTTTTCATGCCTGCAGAAAATGCAAATTTAAGCGCTCTTGGCAAACTATTTTCTTTAAATCAATATTATATATATGATGTTATATTAAGTATAGGTGATATTATAATTTTTGTAGGCATAATACTTGTCATACAAGAATTAATGACTGATAAATACCTTAAAACTAGAGATTCAATAACACTTTCAAAGTCTTTATATAAAAAGAAAAAAAGATACTAATATTATTTTAACAAAAAATAAAGTAGTGATACATATTTTATGTTCACTACTTTATTTTTTGTTTTCTTCTATATTAGTTAACATTTCTTCAGCTAAAGCTTCTGCCCTTGCGATAAATTTAATTTGATTTCTATAATCAGTAAATCTTTTTAAGATATTTAATATCTCGATTTCATTTTCATTTAATGATTTATAGTCTTCTATATTTTCTTTTATTACATAACTGCTTTCTAAGTCATTAGTGTTTATATCAGCTGGTTCATCAGTCATTAAAAACTCAACGCTACATCCTAGAAACTTTGCAACCTTATATAAATTATCTACTTTGGGAATATTTTGTTTCCACTTAGCAATAGAACCATTACTTATCTTAACGCTTTCTTCTATGTATGCTATAGACATATTTTTATCGTCTGCAATTTTTTTGATTCTATCGTACAATGTCAAAATATCACCTCTTTTGATATAATTTAGAAAACTTTCAAATTTATAGTTGACATTTAGAATATTTTCTATTATACTTAAAATAAGAAAACAAATAACTTGACATACATATACGTTTTGCCAATTTATTTGTTATACTCAAAAATCATCATTATAATTCTATAATATAACAAATATTCTATATATACAACAAAAATCTTATATTTGTTAAAAATTAGACTAGAAACTTTATCTCTGCACAAAGGTTTTGTAATTTAAATTAGTTGCAATACTATACCTAGTAAATTCCCCCTTTACATATATGTGGTATAACATTGCAACTAATTTAACCATTTTATTAATAATGGCTACTAAAATGGATGTATTTATAAATAATATATAAATTGTTGGCAACTGGTTTTTATCAAACAAAAAAAGCTGTTAGGTCGTACAGCTTTTTTTGTTATATTAATTTATATTAATATTATCTTCTTTTATAGTTTCAACAAATGCAGTAGCAAGATTTGCAACATTCTGCAAGTTTGATGGTATAATAATTTTTGTTGATTTACCATCCGCTACCTTTGTTAAAGCTTCGAAGCTTTTTAAAGTTAAAACTTCCTGTGTTGGGTCAGCTTCTTTTAGCATTTTTAATCCTTCAGATTCAGCTTGACGAAGCTTAAGTATTGCCTCTGCTTCACCCTCTGCTTCTCTGATAGCAGCCTCTTTTTTAGCCTCCGCTCTTAGTATAGCCGATGTTTTTTCAGCCTCTGCCTGCAATATCACAGATTCTTTTTTACCCTCTGCAATTAATACTGCTGATTTCTTTTCACCCTCTGCTCTAAGTATTGATTCTCTTCTTTCTCTCTCTGCCTTCATTTGTTTTTCCATAGCATCTTGGATTTCTGAAGGAGGCATAATATTTTTTAATTCAACTCTGTTAATTTTAATTCCCCAAGGGTCAGTTGCTTCATCAAGCACACTTCTCATTTTAGTATTTATTAACTCTCTTGATGTTAGTGTCTCGTCTAGCTCTAAATCACCTATTATATTTCTCAAACTAGTAGCTGTTAAGTTTTCTATAGCTGACATTGGATGATCAACACCATATGTATAAAACTTAGGGTCAGAAATTTGAAAGTATACTACTGTATCAATTTGCATTGTTACATTATCTTTTGTTATAACAGGCTGAGGTGGAAAATCAATTACTTGTTCCTTTAATGAAACTCTTTTTGCAATTTTGTCAATAAGTGGTAACTTAAAATGCAATCCAACACTCCATGTTCCCTGATATGCACCAAGTCTTTCTACAACAAACGCATGAGCTTGTGGAACAACCTTAATATTTGACACTACTAAAATTAATGCTACTAAAATTATAATTCCTATCAATCCTGGCATATTAAATATCCTCCTATAAATTTATAATTTAATTTTTTATTAAAATTTTTACTCATCTTTACTTACAATTAGCTTTACACCGACTATTTTTTTGATGTAAACTACTGCATCCTTTTCTATCTCTAAATTGTCATATAGAGATCTTGCTGACCATATTTGCCCTTTTACCTGCACTGAACCTTCATTATTTAAATTGTTAATTCTAGAGATAACTTTTGCTCGTTCTCCTATTAACCCTTCAGCATTTGTTTTTGTCTTTCCAATTTTGAGATACTTAGTGACAATAGGTCTAGTAAAAATTAAAAGTACGATTGAAACAACGAAAAATGCAGTAACTTGAACTAATAAATTAGCACCTAAGCTGTAGGTCAAAAACGCTATTAAAGCACCAAAGGCAAACCATATAGTGGCTACACCCATTGTCAACCCTTCTATGACTATGCATGAAATCATTACTATTATCCATGCTAAGCCCATATTTTCCATACTAACACCTCCCTTATATATATTAGCATAGTCTCGACTACAAATGTATAATCTATACCTATACATTTGAACCATTTTTAATATCTACCAATATTATACTACAATTTTATAATAATGTAAATATAATTTACCCTTTTTATTCAAATAAGTTTATCATTGGTTGATAAGGATTTACATAATTATTGTGTATACTAAAAGTAAAGTGTAAATGAGGTCCAGTTGAAAATCCTGTTGATCCTACAGTTCCTATGAAGTCTCCCTTTTTTACTTCATCTCCAGCTTTTACATCCATAGTATCAAGATGATAGTAAGTCGTAAATAACCCAAATCCATGGTCTATTACTATAGTATTGCCTGTTAAAATCATATATCTTGTTAATACAACCTTGCCAGTATTGGATGCCTTTATTTTGGTACCTTTAGGTGCTGCTAAATCTATACCTGAATGTCTTGAAGATGTTTTTTCATCATTTACATATCTAATTTCAGCAAAGTCTGTTGTTAGTATACCTTCAATCGGCATAATAAAATTATCTTCCCATAGCTTTTCTGAGGATGAAACATTTCTTGCAGCTTTAACATATTCAACATACTCTTTATTAGCTTCCTGTGTTCTAGTTTGACTGTTGACATCATCAGAAATTTCTAGATACTGTGTTTTAAAGCTTTTATTATTAACTGTAAAGGTTTTGGATAATTTATATTCGTTATCCTTTCCTTCATTTATAGTACAATTTATTTCATATTCACCAGGTACAGTCTCAAGACTAATAGGCATTATGCTTATATATCCTTCTTCATGCTTAAATATTTCAATTTCAGAATCAACAGCTGTACAGCTGATTTTTAGACTTTCATCAGCATTTGAATTTTTTATCATTACTGACAATGCATTGCCAGGATAATTATCGTTTGACAATAGCACTAATTCAGTAGGTAAATCTACATTAGCTACAAAATTAATATTTTGCTCTCCATAATAATCTCTGTTAATTTTTTCATTCCATTTTGCAACTAGTTCTACATAGTATTCACCGTCAGAATTTATATTTTTTACAATATCATTAAAAGATTTTGCTGTTCTTACAATTTCACCATTATCATATATTTTAAAAATATAATTATCAGGTTCTATATCAAAATTCAATGAAAAATTATCACCATTTGTTACATTAAGAATGTTATTATTATTATCGACAATGCCTTCTTTTTCAAAAAAGCTATTATTTACTCTTTTAAATGTCCATTTATATTGTCCGCTTAAATCTAATAATTCTTCATTTTTCTTAAAGACAACACTTGGTATTGTATTATTAACATATAAATCTACAAAATCATCATTTAGAAAAAATTTTTTCGATACATAATCTTTTACTTCATATATATTATCATCTTTCAAAATATATGTTTTTTGATTATCGTAGTTAAATGCGAAAAAGTAGGCATCATCCTCTCCATTTTTATGCTTTATTATTGCTTCAAAATCAGGCTCTATAGAAAAATTTTTAATTTTTTCAGATTTATTTATTGCCTCTTTTATTAATTTTGCAGTTTGACTATTTGTATTTAATGTAGTTTTTTCATTAGTCCTTGTATTGATTAAATCAATATCTTTAATTCCAACTATATTTGAACTACATCCAACTAAAAATATAATAACTATTAATAAAAATAAGTATTTAATTTTCATCTCAATCACCTCATGAAATATATCTTAATACTATTATAAATAATATTTAAAATATTATTTGTTAAAACATTTAAAATATTATTAGATAAAAAAGTGAACTACGTTCACTCTACGGAAGAATCGTTCCGATTCTTCATTTATCTAATAGGAAAGAGAACTTTCCTATTAGATAAAAAAAGAACTTAGCAAACTTAAGTTCTAATTATTACTCATTATCTTTATAAACTCTTCTATATTTTTTTCATTTATTTTTGGATAAGTTTTATGTCCATCATTTTCAAACATTTTAATTACCATTCCAACTATAATTTTATCTATACCTTTTGCTTTTTTTAAATCTATTTCTCCACCTAGCCATGATTTATATGTACAATTTTGCAATAGTTTTTTTTCAAAATTAACATTGAAGTCTTTATTTATATTTTCCTCCATTCCGCTGCAAATAAATAATCCTAAGTTTTTTTTAATCAGCTCTTCAGCATTTTGCTCACAAAACATCTTAATTTTTTTATTTATTTGACCCATACGAATAGAGCTCCCAATAATAACTGTATCATATAAAGATAAATCTAACCCTTTAACTTTTTTTATATCTACCAAATTAGCATTATTAAGTCCTTTTGCTATCTTTTCTGAACAGGTTTTAGTCGTTCCGTATTTACTTGAATAAATTACAGCTGCGTTCATTATTTATTTTCCTCCATAGTTAAAATTTTAAGTTCATCTCTTTTTTTAACATTTTGTTTTGTACATATATTCCAAACATGCACTCGTACAGTGTTTATACTAATATTTAAAATATCCGCTATTTCTTCGTTTGCTTTACCTTCTTCAATTAACCTTAATATCTCATTTTCTCTAGTAGATAATTCCTTATTACAGCTACCACATAAATTTAGCAAATCCCTTCTACTTTTAACATTAAACTTATTGAAAATATTTCTAATATGTGTTTTAAGAGTATTAGAGGAAATATCTAAGCAATTTGCTATTTCTGTATTTGTCTTATTACTGCAAAGTAGATTAACTATTTCTTCCTCCCTCTTTGTCAATTGAGTGTCAATTGGAAGAAGTTTAATTAAACTAGTAAAAAAATCAGTATTATTTCTATTAATTAATCTATATTTATGGGCTACTTCATCAATTATAGCATATATTTCGTCCATTTTATTAATAATTTCACCTATGTTGTACATTCCACTGCAAAAATAATTACCATAAAAATATTCTACTCCCATTTTAACTAAAGCTTCAAACTCTCCCTTGTTAATTACATTACTAGCTATTACTTTAATATTATTTAATTTTGCATAACTTATAATATTCATAATAAGACATTGTCTGTTTTCATCCCTATCCACTCCTCTAACTAATAAAGAGGATATTTTAATGTAAGAGGGATTAACACATAATAATATAGCTTCATTTGAATATGATGTACCATACTTACCTAGTGAAATTTCAATTCCTCGTTTATGTAATTCTTTATTTTTTGATTTTAGTATGCAATCATCACAATACTCGCTATCTATAATTTCAACAACAATATTTTTATATAAATCAGCATGCTCAAAATCTATTTCAGAAATAGCATCATTACTAATCATTTCATTTGTGATTGAATTAAAAAATATCTTGCTGTCTCCAAATTCTTTATTTTTGTCACGAATATGCTTAAATACACTTTTAAGCCCTAGTCTTTCTAATATAAAAAGCTTGTTGCTTAATCTTGCTTCAGTAACTACTTCCTCAAAGGATTTTAATATACTATTTTGTGTTCTTAGTATTGCATTATATCCAATTATTCTATGCTCCATAATTGAAAATATTGGTTCATACATATAATTAAGACATGGACTACTTAATATATCATACAATGCATTTTGTCTATCAAGTATAGCAATACTTTCTAAATATGCTTTTTTATTAAATACTACTACATTTTCATTTTGGCTATGTCTTGCTTCATTTAACGCAAATTCAGCATTTTTTAGCATTAAATCAACACTGTTAGCATCACTACTATAGACAACTTCACCTGCAATTATTTCAACTGAGCATGGCAACAATGTATTAATTTTATTCTGTATTTCCCTAATAAAAATTTTTAAATACTCTATAGTTTTATTGTGATTTTTAAGATTATAAATATATATTCCAATACAACTATCCGTCATTCTTCCATATAACTTACTTTCTATTTCCATTTGTGATAAGAACTCAGAAACATATTTTATATAGCTTATAGATAAATCTGTTTTATACATATAATCAAGATTATTACTGATTTTATAGTCTATTAGTATTAATGCTCCATAATAATTATTGTCATGCAGCTCTTTTATTTGCTTAATAAAATAATTTACCTTCAAATAACCTGTAGCAAGGTCATGCTTCGTTTCATATTCAAGCTGCTTATGTCTAGATATTTCTTCTGTTACCTCTGACACAACACCTAGCAAACATTGATTTGGTGCAGTAATAGTCTTAATTCGAAACCATCTAGAACTGTAAGCACTGTTAAAGTAATATGTATCATCAAAACCCTCTTCTTTGTTTTTAGTTATAGCCTTAATAATAAAATTCCAAAATTCTAATGTTACCACATTATTATCTGATTTATTTCTATCAATAGACAATAAATTAAACATAGAGTCAGTTAAAAAAACCTTATTAATACTGTAGTCAACTTCAAATCCTGCTATTGGTAATCCAATCAAATCTATAGTTTGAGATAATTTTGAAGCTGCTAAGGCGACATCATAATTAAGCTTTTCAATAGCACTAGATAATTCATCAACCTCATTTACACCAATTTTTTCTAATTGCTTTGGCTTTTTAGGATTTATAGCATTTACCTTTTTGACAAGTTCCTTAATAGGTCTTACAAACATCTCACCAGCACACAAAATACCGATAATACCTAAAACAATAGATAATAAAAATGCCATTAAAAAAATATTTGTTATTCTATCAGAAACCTTAAACAATTCGCTTTTAGTCACAATACAGGCTAGTCTCCACTTGTCATTATTAAAATGCGAATCAGAACTATAAATCTCTAAATCATTTACCATACATAATGTATCAAGCTTATTTTTAGTATCTGTTTTCATTATATATAGATTTTCATACTTATTTGTTGACGACAATAAAAAACTACTATATCTTTTGTCATTAAGAACATCAAAATATGCACCAGTGTGCAATGAATTATTAATAAGTATATTATTATTTTCATCTGCTTTATATAACATATATATAGAGTTTTCATATGGTATTTCTGCTGTTGGCATTTTGTTAAGCACTATATCCTCTGAAATTTCTATACCATATAAACCATATACCTTGCCTAACATATTTATAAGAGGTACTGTGAATGTGATTATCTCTCTATCTAAATTTGATAGCTTAAATGTATTACTCCAATATCCATACAAGTTAACTGGATTAGTATTATCCTCAGAAACTGCTTTAATTGGCATTGCATAAAAATCACAGTCTTCACTTTCCACAATCTTATTAAAATCAAAATTATATGTCCATAGACTATCAAGTTTAATATCCTCACTATGTGCAATACTAAATGGACCTACTCTGTACAGTATATCTGAATAATCTTTATTTATAACATCAACATTAATATCTCTAATATAAACAGAAGGTCTATTATTCTCATTAGTATTTTCATTTAAAATAACAAAAGCACCTGAAACACTTAAATGTTCTGATGAATTTAGCAGTAAAGGCATTATATCCTTCAAATACATTTCATTTATGCTACTGTTTAAAGTGTCTTTGGTGCTATCAATTTTATACTTTTGCATATAATAGTTATATTTATCATTTATTTTTTCAACAACTGAAGCAGAATTAATAGATATAATATTAAAATACTTTTGAAGCTCATTACTTCTATTTTTTGCTATTGTTTCAATTTTTCGATATTCATTATTTTTTACATTTTCTAAAAGGCCAAGTCCAACTATACATCCAAGCAATAAGGAGAATTCTATGAATAACAAAATAAATTGCGGAATCATAATTTTAACTCGCAAAGACTTGTTTTTATTAGTCTTATTTTTGATACTCATATTCCCCTCCTGAATAAATTTCTATTTATTAGCAATATCTTCAAATGCTCTTTTTATTGATTCATAATACTCTTCAAAATACTTGTCATCTAAGCATGTAGTTTCAACCTCTTCATAGATTTTACCAGAGGATATTCCATTTAAAAAGGCTTCTCTAAATATTTGAGAAATGTATGATAAATTCATGCCAATTGCGTTTCTAAAATCAAAGCTTCCTTTATATTCCTTGTCTACAGAAAGCTCATATTCATCAAATTGTTTAGTTGCGACCTCTAAAACCTTTATTATATTAGCTGCATTAGATTGTGATGATAATTGTAAGTTAAACATTTCTTTTTCTTGAAATTCATTTAAAAATTCACTTTTTTTAACTGGAAGATACCCTGTTTCATATGAAAACCTAACGTTTTGCTTCGGATCTGTAAACCATTTTATAAATTCACAGGATGCAAGCTGCATAGCTTCATCACTTTTTATAACAGACATTCCAGCTCCCTGTTGAATTGAAACTTTTTTCTGACCTTCAAACACTGGATATGGCATAACTAAAAGCTGAGTCGGTTCTGTAATATTAGCATCTATTGTTATTTCTTCAGGAAAGTATTTAACCCCTGCTGATGAACCAATATATGCAACAACATCATTAGTCTTCATATCATCTGCTCTATATCTTCCTATTTCAGCAAATCTTCCTTTAACAATATTTTTATAATAAAAATCCCATAATACTTTTAAACAATCCTTGTCTATATTTAATATACCCTTACCATCTTCCACTATCACTGGAATATTACCAAATTGTCTAAGTCCAATTGATATAAAGTTTGGTGTAGCATCAACTCCGAAAAATGATTTACCACCTGACCATTCAAAATATACATTTGCAAGTTTTTCTATTCCTTCAAAGGTTTTAAAATCATCTACACTAACTTTATCAAACTTTCCACTTTTATTTGCTTCATCTACAAACTTACTAAATACCACATTATTTATGAATAAAACTTCTGTAGATTTTGCTACTGGAAAGCTTTTTAGCTTATTATCCTTACCTATTTTGCCTTCCTCAATAAATGCCTTATTAAACTCACTAAGTTCCTTATCTGAAAAATAATCTTCTAAATTTACAACTGCATTTAAATTATCAAGCTCTAATACCGTTCCTGTATATGCAAATATAATATTAGGTAGTGGCTCTGAGCCTAAACTTTTTTCTCCTGATGATTTTATTTTATTAGCTAGCAAATCAATATCTTCCTGATATTTAGGCTGAATAATAACACCTAATTCTCTACCCCTTGTATTATTAAATTCAGATATCATTCTTTCAAATACCTCTTGTAAATGTGAGGTATAGTAATGCCAAATAGTTATTGTTACAGGTCTATCTGGATTTAATAGTGTCTTATTATTATCGCAGCCTGTCAACAAAAGTAATAAAATTACAACAATGCATATACTTTTTTTATTCATTTAATCTACCTCTTTTTACTATTTATAGTATATATTGTAGTATAATTATTTGATAATATCAATTATAAATTAGATAAAAATAATTTCACCCTAAAATAAATAATATTATTTATTTTAGGGTGATGTTTTATTTTATTATTTAAAATATATTAATACTATGATTGTGTTGAGGATCTTCAATTTTATCATTTAAGGAGAAGTCATATTAATTTCTATAAATAAAAAGAGGTGGTGAATTTGACAAAACACTTTACAAAAAAATTTATTGATAACAGCACAAATAAGGGCTTCAAATTTATATTTTTTTGCGACATATGCTGTAAGCCCGTCGAATCATCCTTAATTAAATATTCATTGTACAAAAAACCGTGGTTATTTAGATTAGGAAGATTTTCTCATACTGAATGGAACATTGAACACGATATTGCCCTTGAGTTTGCTATATCAAACGCAAAGTCTCATTTTAACAAATGCCAATGCTGTGGGAATTATGTTTGTGATGACGACTATAACATAAATTCTGGTATGTGTTGCTTCTGTTCACCAAATATTAATTAAGATTGGAGGTAACTATGAAAAAAAGAATTTTACCATTACTTATGTTTATTTTACTTAACCTTCTTCTTTTTCAGATTGGTTGCGAACGTACAATAAGTCCAGATATCGGTTTAAATCCAACAAAAACTGACGCTTTACAATTATCAGAGGATAATTTAAGCAATACACTTGTCAACAAAAAGGCGGATGAAAAAGTATTGGTATTTGATGTAAATACAGCAGATCCTCAAAACATGAGCCCTACCTATGGCCAAGGAGAATGCAAGGTGTTTGCAGTTTTTGAAAAAGAAACTGAAGGTTATAATGCAACAGCAAAAATAATTCGTAAATTTCCGCAATCAAATGAAGAAACCTTTAACAATCAGCTAAATGATGGATATATCTTAATCTCTTATAAAAGTATACTAAAAAGCAATTCTTCAGAAATTTTCTTATCATCTGAGACGAAAACCGCTTTGGATCAACTAGCTAAAGACTATAGTGGTCAACGTTATTACGGTGTGCTTTCAACAGCTGTACATTCAGAGCAGTACAGTGTTGAAAATACCTTTGATTTTGAGATTCCATATGATTTTACGAAAAAGTACGGCGATAAACAAGATATCCCTTATCTATTAATTGTAGATGATGATATAGGAAAGCTCTTTTTGTATTTTCACGAACTTTCTGTGGTTGCTGTTGATGGAGAATGGAAAATGCTAGCTGATATGAATAACCAATCCATTCCAACCAAAATAGATTCAGATTGTTTATATATTGATGACAATGGATTTGGCGCTAAAGCAGATAATAACTTACAGGATCAATGGCGATTACTGTTTCTTGGAAAAAATGACAAAAACACTTTCAAAGGCAATATGTATTTAACACGAATAGAAGAAAAATCAGGACAATATCCAATAGCTGAATCAATGACAAATAATTGTAGTGTATTTGAATCTCCAATTGAGCTAAGCTTTCTTCCATTTAACCAGGAGACCTATCTAAAAATTGGAGGTCAAATGGAAAATCTTTTTCCAACACTAACCCATATGTCAGAGGTAGATTGTCAAGGACAAATTGTTTTATTTACTGTTTCAAGTGATACAGTTTATGTGGAATTGCCAAATAGTAGCTGTCAAGGTATATTCGAAGGTAAGCTAATTGATAACAATAAGGATATTAATCGTATTTATGAAGAGAATCTTGATTTATACCGTTCTGAATACACTTATGCAACTGTGCCACCAGCTAAAAATGATTATGATTTGGAGTCAGCTGCACTTCAAGGTGCTGAAATGGCAGGAATTGAGCTTACTAAAGAACAACTTGCTATAATCCAAGGCACATCAGGATTTTTTAGTGAATTAGAAGGTCAGTGTCTATGGTTGCCTAATGATTTTATACCATTAACCGCACCTATTTACTGCTATGAACAAAACGTACTAACTTCCCCTGTTTTCACCTACACTGAAGATGGGCTATGGCTTGATACTATCGGTCCAATTTATCGTCAAAGATTTAAGGAAATGAGAGGTTTTTCTGTACAGGAGGGTTATTTTTCAGGTCACTACACTATGGAAATAGTATTTCGCTATGGAAGCAAAACATTCTATATTGAGATTACAGACGGTAATGCAGGAGCAGATGTTACTATTTTTATGTTAGGGCAATAATAAAATTATCGTAAACAGCATTCAATAAAAAATTATTATATGAGGAGAATTATTATGAAAAAAAGATTAACCAGAACTATTATTTTAATGATTGTTACATTTCTTACATCCACTATGTTTTGTAACTATGTATTTGCAAACTTAACCGAAGGTGTACCTTCATCATTAGAAGCCCCTTCTATTAAAAAAATTGAATTAAAAACAAATGAAGATGGTATTCCTTATTTTGAGGCTCAAGTAAAAATTCCACAAAGTGTATTGGATATAGATAGGGAACAGCCTGCAGGAGGCTCTGTATTTTGGGAATATTCTGTTAAGCTAGATAATGGAAGTTGGGAGGATTTTGGTGGAGGAGGATATCTGTCTGTAATAACAGAATCAGAAGAAGCAAAAGTTGCAGGCAGTGATGATACTTTTATTATTAATTTTAATCCTATTGACGAAGGTGGACTTGAAGAAATTAATATAGAAAATCATATTTATACCTATAAGATAAGAGTTTATTATGATTATTATGAAGGTTGGCCCAATGTCGAACCAATATACTCACCAATTTCAAATGAGATGTCAATAGGTTCAGGCAGCTTCTATAAAGGTGCTAGCTCATGGGCAACAGCAGAGCTTGACAAAGCACAGCAATATGGATTGATTACAGAGCGAATCAAAGATGATATGGCAGCTAAGATTACACGTGAAGAATTTGCTGAAATTGCGGTGAAATTATATGAAATATATACTGGTAATACAGCAACTGTCGGAGATTCCAGTTTTACAGACACAACTAACCCAGAAATTTTAAAAGCTGCAAATCTTGGTTTAGTAACAGGTGTAGGTAATAACAAATATGAGCCAAATTCACTTGTTACAAGAGAACAAATGGCAACAATATTATTAAGAGCCTTAAAGGTAATAAATCCTACTGCAGATTTTTCTACAACTAACCCGACTAAATTTGCTGATGATGATAAAGTGGAATCTTGGGCGAAAGATGGAGTTTATTACTGTAGTAAAACAAAAATAGTGACAGGTATAGGTAATAATCTCTTTGATCCTAAAGGTAGTGCTACACGCGAGATGGCTGTAATTGTTTGTACAAGAGCATATGAATTTTATAAATAGATTTTTTGATATTTTTATGGAGGTATAATATGTTTTGTAGTAATTGTGGAAGTAATCAAATGGAAGGAACTAAGTTCTGCACAAAATGCGGCAATAAATTAGCGGATGTACCAACAAGTGTAGCATCAAACATAAAAAAGCCAACAGATATAATTGATTATGTTCTTTATGGTGATGATATGCAGCTAGTTGAAATTGAACTTGACTCAAGTGAAAGTGTAGTAGCAGAGGCTGGTGCTATGACTTACATGGACAAAAACATCAAAATGGAAACTATATTTGGTGATGGAAGCGGAAAAGATGATAACAAAGGGTTTATGGGTAAGCTCGCAAGCGCTGGTAAAAGGGCATTAACAGGGGAAAGCTTATTTATGACTTCCTTCCAAAATGTTGGATATGAAAAGGCTCATGTTGCTTTTGCAGCTCCATTCCCAGGTAAAATTATACCAGTTGAGCTAAAAGAGTTTGGTGAAAGCTTAATTTGTCAAAAGTCTGCATTCTTATGTGCCGCAAAGGGTGTTTCTATTGGAATTCATTTTCAGAAGAAAATAGGTGTTGGATTCTTTGGTGGTGAAGGATTTATTATGCAAAAGCTAACAGGAGACGGCTTAGTTTTCTTACACGCAGGTGGGACTATTATTAAAAAGGAACTAAAGGCAGGAGAAATGTTAAGGCTTGACACTGGTTGTCTAGTTGCAATTAGTGAAACTGTAAACTACGATGTACAGTTCGCTGGAGATATAAAAAGCGGTATATTTGGTGGTGAGGGCTTATTCTTAGCTACAGTTCAAGGACCTGGTCATGTTTGGTTACAATCACTCCCATTTAGCCGATTAGCTGATAGAATTTCATCAGCTCAAGGAAGTCATCAAGGAGAAAACAAAGGATTTAACAATCCTCTAGGTGAAATTACAGGTGGTATTGGTGGAGCATTAGGTGGATTATTTAAAGGTTAAATCATTTTTCCCATCACTAATTAAAAAAAAAGCAGATGAAACATGTAATATAACTCAATTACTTTATCAGAATTAATGGAGCTGTTACTATGATATGCTTCCTTCTAGGT
>DDAM01000016.1 GCA_002332905.1 Firmicutes bacterium UBA2058
TTTATTCTTTAATACTGAATATTATTAAATGTAACAAATATTAAATAAATACATAATATGGATTAGTACAAGTTAATATACATTTTTATATTGGTTTGTAAATGTTATATTTTATATAGTAATAGTGCTTTATATAATAAAATTGGAACATTTTATTTGGAATAAGGTACTATTATTATTTATTTTTTGTAATTATGTTTTTAGTATCTTTTAAACTGCATAATAATATGGTAAAATATTCACAGAATATTTAAAATGGCTGAAAAGATTATATAATTAAGAGGAGGTGTGATATGAACAAAAAATATATTTTAGCACTTGATCAGGGTACAACAAGCTCTCGTGCTATAATATTTGATAAAAATGCTTCTATTATCGGGATATCTCAAAAAGAATTTACTCAAATTTACCCAAAACCTGGGTATGTAGAGCATGATGCAAATGAAATTTGGAGTACTCAATTAGAGGTAGCTAAGGAAGTAATTGATAAAAGCAAAATATCCGTAGATGAGATAGCTACAATAGGTATTACAAATCAAAGAGAAACTACAGTTATTTGGGATAAAAAAACTGGGGAACCTATATGTAATGCAATTGTATGGCAATGTAGAAGAACTGCTGATATTTGCCAGGAACTTATAAAAAGAGGATTAGAAAATTATATAAAAGAAACTACTGGACTTGTAGTTGATGCTTATTTTTCTGGTACAAAAATAAAATGGATTTTAGATAATGTTAAGGGTGCAAGAGAAAGAGCTGAAAATGGAGAGCTTTTGTTCGGGACTATGGATACGTGGATAGTTTGGAATCTTACAAAAGGTAAAATTCATATTACTGATTACTCTAATGCATCGAGAACTATGCTATATAACATAAGAGAGCTGAAATGGGATGAAAAAATACTAGAAGAATTATCAATACCATCATCATTATTACCGGAGGTTAGACAATCCTCTGAAATATATGGTAGCACTGATGAAAGTGTATTTGGTAAGGAAATTTTGATTTCTGGTATTGCTGGTGACCAGCAAGCTGCTCTGTTTGGACAGGTTTGCTTTCAAGAAGGAATGGTAAAAAACACCTATGGAACAGGTTGCTTTATGCTTATGAATACAGGAGAAAAACCGGTTGTTTCAAAAAATGGTTTAATTACTACTATAGCTTGGGGTATAGATAACAAGGTTGAGTATGCTTTGGAAGGCTCAATATTTATGGGTGGTGCAATAATTCAATGGCTTAGAGATGAGCTGAAAATTATAAATGAGGCAGCTGACAGTGAATATTTTGCCAAGAAGGTTAGCGATACAAGCGGTGTTTATTTAGTACCTGCTTTTGCTGGTCTTGGTGCTCCGCATTGGGATATGTATGCAAGAGGAACACTAATAGGCTTAACTCGCGGTACCAATATCAATCATATAATTCGAGCTGCTTTAGAGGCAATTGCTTATCAAACTAAAGACGTTATAAATGCTATGATTTCTGACTCTGAGATAAGCTTAACAGCTCTAAAAGTAGATGGTGGTGCAACAAGAAATAATTTTTTAATGCAATTTCAAGCGGATATACTAGGTGTAGAGGTTGATAGACCAGAAACAACCGAAACAACTGCTCTTGGAGCTGCATGTTTAGCAGGGCTTGCTACAGGCTTTTGGAAGTCTAAGGGTGAAATAGCTCAAAAATGGAGCTTAGATAGAAAATTTAGACCTGAAATAACTAATGAAAAAAGAGATATGCTTTATGCTGGATGGCAAAAAGCCATAGAAAGGTCTAAAAATTGGCAGGAATAAGTCTTAATAATAAATTACTGCAACTTATATCAAGTATCTAATTTAGAATAATGATATTATATATAATTGAATAGTAATATTTGCAATTATATATATAAGGAGTGAAATGGTTGTCTATTAAAACGATTGAAACAATGGTAAATTGGATAGAAGAAAATATTAAGAATGAACCTAGCTTAGAGGATATGGCAGATTTTGTAGGTTATTCAATGTTCTACTGTTCTTCAAAATTTCATGAGTGTATTGGTATGACATTTAAGGAGTATATTGCGAGAAGAAAATTAAGTTTGGCTGCTTTGGAAATGAAAAATACAAACCGTAGGATAATAGATATAGCAGTAGATTGCGGATTCTCGTCACATGAGGCATTAACAAGGGCTTTTGTTAAAAATTATGGCATTACACCTTATCAATATAGAAAAAATTCTTTTGAAATTAAACTATTTAATAAATCAGATATCGTTTTATAGAAACTAAGTATTTATTATGAATAGACAAGATGTGAAAAATTATGGGGACAAAATTAGAAATTATAAAAAACGCGGATATATAGTACCTACTAAGGATATTATTAAATCTAAAGAGCAAATTGACGGTATTAGAGAAAGCGGAAAAATAAATATTGAAGTTTTGGACTGTATTGCTAAAAAACTTTATGTAGGAATGTCTACAGAAGAAATAGATTGTATTGTAAACAATAAAACTAAAGAATTAGGAGGCATACCAGCTCAGCTTGGATATAACTTTTTTCCTAAGAGTGTATGCACCTCAATTAACAATCAAGTATGTCATGGTATACCTTCAAAGAATGATATTCTTAAAAATGGAGATATAATTAATATTGATGTCTCAACTATTTATAATGGTTATTTTTCTGATTCATCTAGAATGTTTTGCATAGGTGATGTGGATGAAGAAAAATTAAGACTTATTAAAGTTGCTAAAGAAGCAATGTTAGAAGGGTTAAAGCATGTAAAGCCTTGGGGGTTTATAGGTAATATAGGATATGCTGTACACAAATATGCTGTTAAAAATGGATATACAGTTGTTAAAGAATTTGGCGGACACGGAGTTGGTCTAAAATTTCATGAGGAGCTGTTTATAAGCTTTGTATCTAGACCTAAAACTGGAATGCTAATGGTTCCTGGAATGATATTTACAGTTGAACCGATGGTGAATATGGGTTCAAGATATATATATATTGATGAAAAAAATGGTTGGACTGCTTATACTTTAGATGGAAAACCTTCTGCACAGTGGGAAGTGACAGTTGCTGTTACTGAAAGTGGGTATGAAATATTAGCATATTAAAATAATTTTAATTTGAGGAGAGTTAATTATGAACAAAGAATTTTTTGTGGGTAATAGAAAAAAATTTACAGAAAAAATGAAGGATTATTCAGTAGCAGTTTTCTTTTCAAATGTTGCACCAAGAGAAAGCTTAGACCAAAGTCATAAATTTTCAGTTGATAGAAATTTCTTTTATCTAACTGGAATTAATAAAGAAAACATGGTATTAGTTATCTCTAAAGTAAATGGTGTAATAACTGAACAGCTATTTATACCACCGGTTAATGAATTATACGAAAAATGGTATGGCATACTTTTAAGACATAATGAAGCAGAAGAAATATCTGGAATTAGTAGTATACTTGACAGAGAAGAGTTTGAAAATAGCCTAGCATCAAAGCTTAGTTCAATGGATATATATGAAAATTTATATATTGTTACTACATTAGCTACTATGGATGAAATTGAGGATCAATACAAGGTACTTGCTAAAAAAGTAAGAAATCAATTCCCAACAGTTAATATTTTAAATAGCTTACTAATATTAATGGAATTAAGAGTACATAAACAAGCTGAAGAAATAGAAGAAATAAAAGCCTCAATTAAGTATACAAAAGAAGCGTTGGAATTTTTAATGAAAAATTTAAAGCCTGGTATGTATGAATATGAGGTTAGAGCTTATTATGAGTATCAATTGATGCTCAGAAATTCAAGCCCAAGCTTTGCAACGATAGCTGCTTCAGGTAAAAATGCAGTAATTTTACATTATATTGATCTACAAAATAAAATTAATGATGGTGACATGGTTCTTTGTGATTTAGGAGCATTGTCAAATATGTTTGCATCAGATATAACAAGAACATATCCTGTTAACGGCAAATTCTCAGCTAGACAAAAGGATATTTACAACATAGTTCTAGGTGCACAGGATGTTACTATGGATATGATGAAACCTGGAGTTTTAGAAAAAGATGTTAATGATGCTGTTATAAAATATTTTGCTAAAGAATTAAAAGTAATAAAGCTTATCAAAGACGATAGTGAAGTATCTAAATACTACTACCATGGAATAGGTCATCCTCTAGGATTAGATGTTCATGACTTAAGATGCAGAGACAAAAAAATTGCTGAAAACAACGTATATACTGTAGAGCCGGGTTTATACATAGCTGAAGAAGGCATAGGTATAAGAATAGAGGACGATATCTTAGTAACTAGAGACGGAAATATTAATTTATCAAAAGATATTATTAAGACAGTAAATGATATAGAGAACTTTATGAAATAAATATAATAGATTTCATCGTATTTAAAAAAGATAAAAGATTTTTACAAATTTAATCTATCTAAAAAAGAGCTGTATGAATATGAATTGTTCATGCAGCTTTTATTTGTATGCATATTTATTATTCTTACGGAAAATAGTTTTTATGTTAAATTGTAAAGTTACTAAAGTTATATCTTGTTTTTAAAAGGATATTTTTTATGTCGAAACAATATATTTTTTGTGGATATTTATACATAAATTACGTTCTGTAAAATTTATGGTTTTCTAATTGACAAACCTTTTCATCAATGCTACACTGGCCATAATATAAATTGTGTGCTTATTAAGGTCAAACGTATAATTATTTATTTACAAATATTGGTAAAAAATAGAATAGTAGCATATTCTCAATATCATTTGTCATCTAAAGTTAGGCAAAACCTATCTTTATATTGAATAAAAATCTCATGGGAGGAAATAAATGCTATCAACTAATCAAATTATCGAGAAGTGTAAGAAATACGGAGCGAACAACTACAGTCCAAAGGATGTTGTATTTTCAACTGCTGAAGGATGTATTGTAACCGATCCGGAGGGTAAACAATATTTTGATATGCTAAGCGCATATTCAGCTTTGAATTTCGGTCATAGACATCCAGAAATAATTCAGGCTGCTAAGGATCAGCTTGACAGGGTCACATTAAGCTCTAGAGCATTCCATAATGAAATCATGGGTGATTTTTTGGAAAAGTTGTGCGGTCTTACAAAAAAAGAGGCTGTATTGCCTATGAATACAGGTGCTGAAGCTGTTGAAACAGCACTTAAAACTGCAAGACGCTGGGGGAATTTTGTAAAGGGAGTCGAAGAAGGAAAGCAAGAGATAATAACTTGTATCAACAACTTCCATGGAAGAACAATAGGAATTATTTCTATGAGTACAGATCCTGATGCAAGAGCAGGCTATGGCCCGTTTCTATCAGGCTTTAAAGTTATTAAATATGGAGATATAGAAGCTCTTAAAAATGCTATAACTCCCAATACCGTTGCATTTATGATGGAACCTATACAAGGAGAGGCAGGAATAATAGTTCCTCCTAAAGGGTTTATGAAGGAAGCCTACGAACTGTGTAAGGAAAATAACGTATTGTTTATTGCTGATGAGGTTCAAACAGGATTTGCAAGAACAGGAAGAATGTTTGCTTCTGAGTTGGAAGGTGTAGATCCTGATATCTATGTTTTAGGTAAAGCCTTAGGTGGCGGAGTTATGCCTATCTCTGCAATCGCTGCAAACAAAAATATTATGGATGTGTTTACTCCAGGATCTCATGGTTCAACTTTCGGCGGAAACCCACTTGCATGCGCTGTATCTATAAAAGCCATGGAAATACTGGTAAGAGACAATTACCCTGCAATGGCAGAAGAAAAAGGAAACTACTTCATGTCAAAGCTTAGAGAAATAGAAAATGATGACATAGCAGAAATAAGAGGAAAGGGTTTACTAATTGGTGTTGAGTTTGAATGCAACGCTTATAAGTACGTTAAAAAACTTATTGAAAACGGAGTTTTAGCAAAAGAAACACATGAAAAGACAATAAGATTCGCTCCACCTATCGTTATTACAAAAGAGCAGCTTGACAGTGCCGTAGAAAAGATAAAAATAGCTTTTGCAAAACAATAATAAACGATTTTACAAAAACAATACATAGAATATAAAAAGGTATTGGAAATAGCTAAGTTTAACTATTTCCAATATCTTTTTACTTGCTATAATAAAAACATAATTACTTATTAAACTCTTTAATTTCAGTATTATCACTTTCGTAAACTGCATATCCCATATATCCGTAGCCTTCAAATTGTGATAATTGTTTTCCAAGCTTTTTAGCTTTTTCGTATACTGATACTGTATAGCCCTTAGCTCTTAACTCGTTTGCTTTATTAAGAACGTCAACGAATTTGTTTTCATTGTCAAATAATAATACTATTTTTTGAAGGTTTGGTACTTTGAAGTTTTCTTCTATTAGCTGATTTACCAATCTTTCAAAGCCTATTGAAAATCCAACAGCAGGTATATCTTCACCTATAAATTTTCCAATCATTTTATCGTATCTTCCGCCACCACCGATTGAATAGCCAAGTCCTTCATATTCTATTTCAAATATAGTTCCTGTGTAGTAACCCATACCTCTAACTAGAGTAAAATCAAACTTAATTTTGTATTTTTCTTCTGACAGTTCCGAAACCGAATTGACTATATAATCAATATTATCTATAACCTCAGCTTCAACTCCATATTCACTTAAGCACTTAGTTCCAGTTTTATTGATTTCATTTAATGCTTCTATTAATTTTTTAACACTATCTTCTTTATATTCCTTAGCTATTAACTCCTGCTCTATTCCGTACATTCCTATTTTATCAAGCTTATCTACTATAATACACACATTATCAAATTCTTTATCATTAAAACCACAAAATAATATTACACCCTTTAAAATCCTTCTGTCGTTAATTCTAATAGAAAATTTATCAACATTTAATGCAGATAATGCCTTTGATGTTGTAGTAATAAGCTCAATTTCAGCTACTGAGCTTTTGTCACCTATTATATCAATATCGCATTGCTTAAAGCTTCTATATCTTCCCTTTTGAGCTCTTTCTGCTCTAAATACATTTCCAACCTGTAATGCTTTAAATACTGATGGCAATTTAGCTTTGTTATTGCAATAAAATCTACTTAATGGAACAGTTAAATCATATCTAAGACCTAAGTCAACTAAATCCTTTTCAGTCATATTTATGTCCATGCCCAAATCATCAAGCTTCTCTCCACGTTTAAGAATTTTAAATATAAGCTTTAAATTTTCTCCTCCGTCACTTCCAACAAGGTTTTCAATATTTTCTATAACTGGTGTTTCAATAAGCTCAAAGCCAGTTTGCTTATAAGTGCTTACAATAACATTTTCAACATAATCTCTTATTTCCTTTTCAGCGGGTAAGAAATCTCTCATCCCTTTTGCGGGGTTAACATTTACCTTCATTTTAATACCTCCAAATATTTAATAAAATATAAAAACCCCGTTCTCTTAACATAATGTTAAGAGGACGGGGTAAACTTCCGTGGTTCCACCTCTTTTTATCAACACCTCACGATGTTGACCTTATCAAGTACAGAGTGAAGTTCTTTTTTCACCAGAGTGAAGTTCTTTTTTCACTCTTTATACTTGCCTATTATAACGGATAAGTCCGAGTCAGCCTACTAAATTTTTCAGTGACTTGCTCAAGGATGTGTTCAATATATCCACATTGTACCTTTCACCAACCGGTAACTCTCTAAAAATAGAATATGTATTTACTATTTCCTATCAAAGCATTTTGATTTCATAGCTTAATGATTCAGTTTTTAATTAAAGCTATTATAGAATACATAATATGCTTTGTCAATAAAAAAGTTTAGCTTATTTATATTAAAAGTTATTATTTTATAAATTCATTATTTCAAAATTCATATTAAGTAAATCAATGCTTAGTAATTTGTTATGTAATGTATCACCCTTATCAAGCAAAACCTTAATTGCTTCACTAACTTGTATTGAAGCTACTAGCGCAGGTGTATATGATGGATTTCCAAGACTCGTATCGATATCTTCGTCTTTTATATCTGTATATATTTTTGATAGAGTGTTATCGTAAGGCATGACAGTACTTACCTGCCCATACCATCCGGATATAGCTCCATGTATAAGTGGTGTTTCAAGCTTACTACATGCTTCCTCTAGTATTAGTCTAGTAGATATATTATCACAGGCATCAATTATAATATTATTTCCTGCTAATAGGTCTATTGCGTTATCTGATGTAAGCTTCTCACATACAGGTATAAAGTATACGTCTGGATTGATTGCAAAAACCCTTTTTTTAGCTTCCAGTGCTTTTTTTTCATGGATGTTTGTGGTATGAGATATAATTTGCCTATTTAAATTAGTTGTTTCAAAAACATCATAATCTATGCCTGTTATATTTAATATGCCAATTCTTGCAAGCATTTCAATTACGTAACCACCTATTCCGCCACACCCAACAACGCACACATTAAAACCATGAAGTTTTTTACATTCTTCTTCTGTTATACAATTTAAATTTTTACTATATCTATTTTCCATTTTAAAACCTCCAACATTAAGTACATTATATAGTAGCAAAAATGTAAATGCAACAAACAAATACTTATATTATATCGGACGAAATCCTAATTTATGAGATAAAATATAGCAAAAAATTTTTTTATGAAAATTAAATCAGATTTTAATTTATTAAAACATTTTAATTTTATTAAAATTGACAATAATAGAGATATTGTGGTAAATTTAAATATGTTAAATTTCAATTAATATAATTGGAGGTAATAAATTGAAAAATTATGGATTTGTTAGAGTAGGAGCAGGTGTTCCTAAAATAGAAGTGGCAAATTGCAAATATAATATAGATAGTATTTTTGAGTTGATAAAAGAAGCTGAGAAAAATAAAATATCCATATTAACATTCCCAGAATTATGTGTTACTGGATATACTTGTGCTGACTTATTTTATCAGCAAGCATTGTTAGAAGAATGTGAAAAATCAATTGAAGAACTACTTACACTAACTAAAGATATTGACATGCTTATAACTGTAGGTGCTCCAATTAAGGTGAACTTTAAGCTCTACAATTGCGCTATAGCAATGTACAAGGGTGAAATTTTATGTATAGTTCCAAAAACTTTTATTCCAAACTATGGAGAGTTTTATGAAAAAAGATGGTTTACTATGGCAGATGAGTTTAACAAGATAAATATAAACTATTGTGGTCAAAATACCTTTATAAGTACTAATGTATTAATACAACATGAGAGTATTAAGGATTTATGCGTTGGAATAGAAATGTGCGAGGACTTGTGGAGTCCAATACCACCAAGTACATTTCAAGCAATTTCTGGAGCTAGCGTAATACTTAATTTGTCAGCATCTAATGATTATGTAGGTAAAAGTGACTACAGGAAAACAATAATTGATAGTCAGTCATCAAAGTGTATGTGTGCATATATTTATTCTTCTGCTGGCTTTGGTGAATCATCTACTGATTTAGTGTTTAGCGGGCATAGCTTGATTTATGAAAATGGAGCGTTATTAGCTGAATGTAAAGAATATAGCTTAAATAATCAGCTTATATATACAGAAATCGATTTAGAAAAATTATCAGCTTACAGACAAAGAAATAATACTTATGCTGATTGTTCATCTAAATACGACAATAATTTTGAAAAGGTATATTTTAATGCAAATATTGAAGTAGATATTCTAGTAAGAAATATAGATAAATCACCATTTATACCAGAGGGTATAAATAAAATATCAGAAAGATGCAGTGAGATATTTAATATACAAATAAATGGATTAGCTAAAAGAATAATACATTCTAACGCTAAATCAATGGTTTTGGGAATTTCAGGAGGATTGGATTCAACCCTTGCTTTATTAGTGTGTGCTAAAACCTGTGATAAGCTAGGACTAGATAGAAAAATTATTAAGGCAGTTACAATGCCTGGATTTGGAACAACTGATAGAACATACAATAATGCTGTAGATATGATTAATAAAGTTGGCGCTACATTTAAAGAAATAAGTATAAAGGATTCTGTTACTCAGCATTTTAAAGACATAGGACACGACATAAATAATAATAATGTAATATATGAAAATTCACAGGCTAGAGAGAGAACTCAAATACTTATGGACGTAGCAAATCAAGAAAATGGTTTAGTAATTGGAACAGGAGATTTGTCTGAACTTGCTTTAGGCTGGGCTACCTATAATGGTGACCACATGTCAATGTATGGTGTTAATTCTTCAATTCCAAAAACTTTAATTAGATATATTATTAAATGGGTTGCAGATTATGAATTTAAAGATGATATAAAAAATACATTGTATGATGTATTAGAAACTCCTGTAAGTCCAGAGCTTTTACCACCTGATAAAGATGGAAATATAGCACAGAAAACTGAGGAATTAGTTGGACCTTATGAGTTACATGACTTTTTCTTATATCATGTAATGCGTTTTGGATATAAGCCATCTAAAATATTGTTTTTAGCTAATATAGCCTTTGAAAATGTATATAATAGAGAAACTATATATAAATGGTTGAAAAATTTTTACTCTAGATTTTTTGCTCAACAATTTAAGCGTTCATGCTTACCAGATGGTCCTAAGGTTGGTTCAGTTTGTGTTTCTCCTCGCGGAGACTTAAGAATGCCAAGTGATGCAGTAGTAAAAATATGGATAGATGAGTTGGAAAAAATTACATTGTAACCTTTTGAAACTAATAAATTTTTCTCACGTCTAACACTTATGTGATAAAATTTTATTAAGGAAAAAGGTGAAAATTCCATGTACAAATCTTTACAGTAATTTGTGCAAAAAAATGCATGGAGGTAATTATGAAAAAAATATTATTTATATTAATGGCAATTTTTCTTGTTGCTACAATGCTAGTAGGATGCAATAATGAGAAAAATAATAACACATCTAGTGGTTTAAAAGATGGTGCAACTTTATCAGATATAGTAGACAAAATACAATCTGAAATAGGAATAGCAATGGGTTCTCCAGTAGATGATACTGTATTAAAAGATATCTTTGGAATTAATAAAGAAGATATAGAAGAGTACACAGGACAAATGTCAATGGTTATGGCTTCTTCAGACACTTTTTTAATTGTTAAAGTAAAAGAAGGAAAAGTTGAAGATGTAAAAGCTGCTTTAGAAAAAAGGAAAGAAACTATAATTCAAGGTCAATATTTACCTGCTGAGATTGAAAAAGCTAATGCTGGCAAAATATACACAAATGGAAATTATGTTGCTTTAATGGTATTAGGTGATACAATGGTAGAGGAAGGTCAAGATTTTGACTCCGCTAAAGCACAAGAGGAAATTAAGAAGGCTGAAGACATAGTAAATAGTTTTTTTTAACAAATAAATATTATAAAAGCTATATACAGAGACTATTAAAATACTCTCAAAAAGTCTATAGCTTTATTTTAATTGAGAGGTATTAAAATATGGTTTTTAGTAGTATTGTTTTTTTATTTAGGTTTTTACCTATAGTTTTATTGATATATTATTTAATTCCCAATAAGTGCAAAAATTTATCACTGTTGTTTGTAAGCTTGATATTTTATTCATGGGGTGAGCCTAAGTATTTTATTATTATGATAGCATCTATAGTAGTAGATTATATGGCCTCAATTATTATTGATAATAATAGAGATAAAAAAATTGTTTGCAAGCTAGCACTTACAGCTTCTGTGATTTTTAATCTTGGGATGCTATTTTTCTTTAAATATTATGATTTTTTTATATCAAATATAAATGCAGTATTTGGTCTTGATATAAGCCTATTAAGATTAGTGCTTCCATTAGGAATAAGTTTTTATACATTCCAAACTATGTCATATACAATAGATGTCTATAGAGGAAAGGTTAGTGCTGAAAGAAATATAATTAACTTTGGAACATTCGTTACATTGTATCCGCAATTAATAGCAGGACCAATAGTTAAATATACTGACATTAATGTAGAATTAAAAGAAAGAAAAATAAATTATTCACAAATTCAAGATGGTATTGAGACATTTGTTATGGGACTTGGAAAAAAGGTTCTTATAGCCAATAGTGCCGGTATGTTATGGACAGAGGTACAAGCATTAGGATTTGATAACATTTCCACACCTTTAGCATGGTTAGGAATTATTGCATACTCATTTCAGATATACTTTGATTTTAGTGGATATTCATTGATGGCTATTGGACTTGGAAAAATGCTTGGCTTTAATTTTCCTCAAAACTTTAATGATCCATATATTTCAAGAAGTGCTACAGAGTTTTGGAGAAGATGGCATATGACTTTAGGTTCATGGTTTAGAGAATATGTTTATATACCATTAGGTGGTAGCAGAGTTAAGCCTTTAAGAATGTACTTTAATATATTTTTTATATGGTTTTTAACGGGATTTTGGCACGGAGCAGATTATAATTTTATGCTATGGGGACTGTTTTATGCAGTGTTATTGGTGATTGAAAAATCTGGTTTTATTAAAATTTTGGACAAGCATAGAACCTTCTCTCACGTTTATCTTTTATTTATGACATTGATGGGCTGGGCGCTGTTTAGCATAACGGATTTAAGTCAATTGGGAATGTTTTATAAAAAATTGTTTGTATTTACAGGTGGAACAGATTTTATTTACTATCTAAAAAATTATGTAATTATTTTGATAGTAGCAGGAGTTTTATCTACACCCTTATTAAGAAATTTTTATAATAGAATTTCTAAAGATGCAATGTGGATTAGAATTTCTATAGTAGGAATAATATTGGTTATTTCTGTAGCATACTTAGTAGATGCAACTTATAATCCATTCTTGTACTTTAGATTTTAAGAGGTGGTTAAGATGAAAGACTTTATAACAAAATTAAAAAAAGTAAAAAATTATCCAATTATAGTGCTGTTTTTAACATTCATTCTTGTTTTTACAGCTATCGATGTATTAACACCAGATAAAAAAATTTCAGAGCTTGAAAACAAGTATTTGCAAATGAAGCCTAAGTTCACTTTAAATAGCTTTTATTATAATGAATATGTTCCTAAGTATGAAAAATATATTAATGAACAGTTTATATTAAGGAATAAGTGGATAGATTTAAAATCAAGATGTGAATACTATATAGGTAAAGCTGAAAATAATGGTATAGTTTATGGTAAAGACAATTACATGTTTGATAAGGTTCAAACTATAAATGATAAACAGCTTGAAAAGAATATTGAAAGCATTAAGAATTTTATAGAAAAGTATAAGGATGAAAATATTAAGTTTGCTCTAATTCCAAATTCATTTGAAGTATTAAGTGAGAAACTACCTTATGGTTTAAATTTATTTAACCAAAGTGAATTAATAAATAATGTATATAACATATATTCAAAATACGAAAATGTAGAAACTTTAAATATTATTGATTTGTTAAATTCACACGATGATGAATATATATATTATAAAACAGATCATCACTGGACAACCTTAGGTGCTTACTATGCATATGTTGAGTATATGAAGAGTGTTGATAAGCCATATGTTGATATAAATGTATTAAACGCTCATGATGTTGAAGGTTTTTTAGGAACATATTTTTCTAAAGCATTGAAATTTAATTCTGACTTTGACAAGATAACCTACTATGATGTAAATATAGATAAAATGACCTTTGCAGGCAAAGAGTATAAAGATATATATGAATATGATAAGTTTAAGGAACGTGATAAATATGCGGCGTTTTTATATGGTAATAATGATTTAACAGTTATAACTAATAAAGGCTCTGTGAACAAAGAAGATATATCACGTGTATTAATTATTAAAGATTCATTTGGAAATTCATTTGTACCATATTTAACACATAGTTATGATGAAGTATATGTTCTAGATTTACGTTCGAATTCTCAAAAGGTAAGTGAGATTATGGAAATGTACGAATTTGACGATATTTTAATAATGTATAGTGTAAATAATTTTATTGATGATATAAATATAATAAGATCGACTTATTAAACAAAATAATATAAAAATAATATAAATTGAAAATGCAGAGAAATCTGCATTTTTTTTATGAGAAAAAGTTTTATACCAAAAACTGGCATAAAAAACTTGATATTTTTAATTATTTATATAAAATATAAGTATATATTATTAATAATATTGCTTCAATAT
>DDAM01000061.1:0-54126 GCA_002332905.1 Firmicutes bacterium UBA2058
ATTGGTAAATTTTAACTATTTTAAACTTGTGCAATTAGCGAACTTGATTAAATAGAGATATATTAAACTATATTTAATCTTTGACGCTGTCAACTAACACACCTTAGTAGACAAACCTGCCAAAAACATAGATAATCAAAGAAAAATCCTTTTATTTTTCTTTGATTATCGGTTGCTATGAATAGCGAAGTAGATAAAAAATGTTTATGTGACTTAATGAGGCTTTCCCTTCCTTCATAAAAATCTAGGGAAACCGAATTACGGAAACAGAAACATTTTTTTCTGCTTTGCTTCCCATAGATTCGTAATAAGAGTATATCGAAGTAATAATTTATCTACTAAGCTTACTAAGTTAAATTCTTATTTACCTTTTAACATAATTACTGCTGCCATTATTCCTCTTTTTCCATGCTGACCTCTATGAGAGAAAAACTTATCCATATTGCATTTTGTGCATATATTCATGTTATCAATATTTTCTTTTTTAACACCATTGTTTATTAATATATATTCATTAATTGACCACAAATCAATATATGATTTTTTACCTATATGATACATGTATTCTCCGTAATGTTGATTTTCGTTTAAAAACATATCTTTTACATCTACATCAACTTCAAAGCAGTCTTGACACAAAGAAGGACCTATACATACTAATATATCGCTTGGATTTGAATTATAATCTTGTACAAATTTATTAATCATTTCCTCTGCTATTTTATATAATGTACCTTTCCAGCCTGAATGGGCAATGCCTACCACCTTGCTTACTGGGTCATAAAAAAATAAGGGAACGCAGTCTGCATGTGTAGTTACAAGGGCAATATTTTTTTCATTTGTAATTAAGCCATCTACATCTCTATAATCTCTTTCTTTTGTTACACCTTTTCCTTTGTCAATGGATGTAACAATTCGTATGTTTTTAGTATGTGTTTGAAAACTAGTAACAAAATCACCAGCTTCAATTCCAATATCTTTGGCAAGAATATGGTAATTTTCTAATACATTTTGTATATCATCATCCGTTCCTAGACCTAGATTTAAAGATTCATAACACCCCTTACTAACTCCACCAATTTTAGTAGTGAAGCAGTGAAAGATTTCATTATAGCTATCTAAACTAGGTGATGTTAAGTATTGAACATTCTTTGCTTCATTTATGTTATATGTTTTCACCTTCATTACCTCCGCAATGTTCTTAGTTTATATTATAATTAAAAACTAGTGATATTACTATATTAATTTAAATTTATAATTTAAATTAATTAAAATTATTGGCTAAAATTAATATGTACATTCATGTCAGTATATGATATATTTAAAGTGTATTTTTAAAAATGCTATAAAGGAGTTAATTTTATGCGTGATTATGTAATTATAACAGATTCTACTACAGATCTTACACAAGAACTTATAAATGAGCTTGATATAACTGTAATACCAATGGAATTTAATATAGACGGAAAGAGTTACTTAAATTATTCAGATGAACGTGATATTAGTTATAAAAAATTCTATGATTTTTTAAGAAACGGAAAAAATTCAACTACTTCTCTAATCAATACAGCTGCATTTACTGATTTGTTTGAACCAATACTAAAAGATGGAAAAGATATTTTATATATAGCATTTTCTTCAGGGTTAAGTGGTACATATAATTCTTCTTGTATTGCTGCACAAATACTTTCTGAAAAATATACTGACAGTAAAATTTACACAGTAGATTCATTATCCGCATCTATGGGTGAGGGACTTTTAGTGTATCATGCAGCCAATAAGAAAAAAGAAGGCATGAACATAGATGATTTAAAGGATTGGGTTGAAAATAATAAACTTAACTTATGCCACTGGTTTACAGTTGATGATTTACACCACTTAAAAAGAGGTGGAAGATTATCATCTGCTGCTGCTATAGTTGGAACAATGCTTAATATTAAGCCGGTATTACATGTAGATAATGAGGGACATTTAATACCAGTAGAAAAAGTAAGGGGTAGAAAGCTATCAATTACTGCTATGTTAAAAATGATGGAAAAAACAGCGATTAATCCTGAAGAGCAAACAATATTTATAAGTCATGGAGACTGTTTAGAAGAAGCAGAATTTCTTGCAAATCTTGTTAAAGAAAAATTAAGCGTAAAAGATATAAAAATGAATTACATAGGTCCGGTTATAGGCTCTCACTCAGGACCAGGAACAATAGCACTGTTCTTTTTAGGAACAGAAAGATAATGATATACTTTGCCAAAAATGCAGATAATCAAAGAAATATTTCCTTTATTTTTCTTTGATTATCTTCTTTTCTTATTTTGGTAGTAAATATATGTTGAAGTAATTTTACTTCTACTAATATTCAAGTTAAATTTTTACTTTTTATAAAAGAAAGAACCAAGTAGCATAACTATTGCAAAGGTAATTAAGTACCATACTACTGCCATTTTATGAGCGAAACATGCAGCTATAATCATGAATATACAGGCTAAAACCGATAATACTGGCATTACAAAACGCTTAAAACTTGATAAATCTTTTTCTTTAACTACTAACATAATAAATATCGGAATATATGATGCATAAATTGTTACAATTGGAAGTTCTGATGAATCAAACCAATAAGGTCCAATCCATGAGTCAGTTAATTGTGTTCCATAAAAATATAATAACCAAAAAGCACACAGTAACAATCCAACTATTGCTGAATTTGAAGGCATATTAGTTTCTTTATCTACTTGATTAAATATAGATGCCTTTGGCCCTTGATTTCTAGCAGCCAGTGAGTACATACCACGGGTACAACCAAGCATTAAACCATTTAAAGTTCCTAAACAAGAGATAACTACAAATACAAATAATATAGTTCCGCCAGACTTTGAGAATATACCTTCAAACGCAATTCTTGCTCCTGCTTCGCCACCTTCCATAATTGTAGCGTTGCTAACTCCACCAGCAAGTCCTATGTAATAAAGTATATAAACTGCCATAACTATAAATGTTCCAAGTACTAAAGCTTTTGGAAGATTTCTTTTAGAGTCCTTTAGCTCTGCATTTATACTAGTAGCAATTATCCAACCCTCATATGCAAATGCTGTAGCTACAACAGCTGTAAATAGTGCGTTTCCTGAATTAACTTCTTTTGCTATAGTTGTAAAGTTATCTATAATCAAACCATTTGAAAGTCCTACGACTGTGCCAATAACTGCCATTAATAATAACGGTATTAATTTTATAATTGTTGTTGAAACTTGAAATTTTCCTGCTATAATAGGGGATAAAGAATTTAGAGCATAGCTAGTTATTAAATAAAAACATGCAATAGCCATAGCTTCTCCTCCTACAATATTAAAACCAAATAAAACACATGTATATCGAGCGGATACCCAAGCTAATACAGATGTTAATGTAGGATAATAAATAGTTGCCATAAACCAACCTACATAATAAGCATATTTTTTTCCAAGAGTTACTTCTGCATAGTCTACTATACCGTTAACATACTCATATTTAGTCGCCATTATTGAAAATGTATATGCACATATAATCATAATAGCTCCACCCATAATCCATGCTAATATTCCCAGTGGCAAATTGCCGCCAGTGGCTGTAAGTATTTTCTCAGCTTTAAAGAATACTCCACTTCCAATTACTATACCTACTACCATTGCGATTGCAGTAAATAGCCCATATTTTTTTTTCAATTCATTTTCCATCATATAATTCCTCCCTTATAAAAATAATTTATTATAATTAAAAAAAGTTTAAAAATAATAATAATTTTTAATAATACTATAATGACTAGGGCTTGTCAATAAATATTTATAATTTCTTACGAATATTTATTTGCAAACGTTATACATTGTTTTGCTTTTTACTAATATTCTATGTACCTTGATTTTACAAATGATATATGATATATTTACTTTAGAAAGTCAAGTAGGAAATAGTGTGTGAAAAAAGAGCATTTCGCACCGTGAAATGTGTTTCACGTTTTGTTACGCTGTGAAACAGCGTAATGGAGGTAAATATGGATTTATTAAATATAAAAGATAATGTTCAGAAAACAGCTGAAGCTATATCAAGTGTTATTGGTGTTGATGTAACGGTTACAGATGATAGACTTGTTAGAATTGCTGGAACTGGTAAGTATAAATTATCAATAGGTGAAAAAGTTAATGACCAAGGTGTTTTTGCATATTGCTTAAAAAATAGTATACCATATATAGTTAGAAATCCTAAAGAAGAAAAAGTATGCAAAGCTTGCAATAATAAGGATTGTTCAGAATATGCTGAAATAGTTAGTCCAATAACAATAAATAGTAAAACCTATGGTGTAATCGGTTTAATTGCATTTGATGAAAATCAAAAAAATTTACTTTTAAAAAAAGAAAACAATATAATAGATTTTCTTGATAAGATGGCAAATCTAGTGGCTTCCCAGATTATTGAAAAGAAAAAGTCAAACGAAATAAAGGTTTTAATATCACAGCTTCAAACTGTAATTAATGTTATTGAAAAATCAGTGATTATAACTGATTGCAGCGGTAGAATAAATTATTTTAATAATAAGGCAGATAATTTATTTAACATAAAACTTTTAAATCATGAAAATATAAATGAAATTCTACTTGATATAGACGTTTGTGAAATATTTAAAAGTGGGAAAGAAATATACAATAAAGAATTTAGCTACGAGGATAATATAACCTCATTTAGAGGTATTATAAATGCAAAGATTTATTTTAGTGATGAAAATTATGATAATATTGAGGCTGTAGTATTTATAATTGAAGAGTTAAGACAAATTATATCATCAGCCAGAAATATTATAAGTACTAATATTGTAACTGAATTTAATATCATTAAGTATATAAGCAGCAAAATGGATTATGTAATATCCTTGGCGAAAAAGGCATCTCAAACTGATTCAACCGTGCTTATAACAGGTGAAAGCGGTACGGGTAAAGAGCTTTTTGCAAGAGCCTTACATTATGACAGTAGTAGAAAAAAGGAAGCTTTTTTAGCGATTAATTGCAGTGCAATACCTGAAAATTTATTTGAAAGTGAATTGTTTGGATATGAGGAAGGTGCTTATACTGGAGCATTAAAAGGTGGTCATCCGGGTAAATTTGAGCTTGCTCATAAGGGAACACTACTTTTAGATGAAATAGGCGACATGCCATTAAATCTCCAACCTAAGCTATTGAGAGTTTTACAAGATAGTAAGGTAATGAGAATTGGTGGAAAAGGCTATATTGATGTGGATGTAAGAATAATAGCATCAACAAACTGTAATTTAGAGGAAAAAGTTAGAAACAAGGAATTTAGGGAGGATTTATATTATAGATTAAATGTAATTCCAATCAATATTCCACCTCTTAGAGAAAGAACAGAGGACATTGAACTTCTTGCCAGATATTTTACACACAAATTTTCCTGTAAGCTTAATAAAGCTGTGGAAAATATTAATTATGATGCTTTAAGTCTTATTAAAAATTATCAGTGGAATGGAAATGTTAGAGAATTAGAAAATGCTATAGAATATGCTGTTAATATGACTGATAAGGCGTATATAGATTTAGAAAGCTTACCTTATAAGCTTAAAAATGAAAAAAATAAATTTAAAGAAAATAATTTAGCAAAAGATGATGTCTTGCATACTATTGACGAATTAGAAAGAAATGAACTAAAAAAAGCAATTAAGCTCTATGGCTTGGCTAATAACGCTGTTAATAAAATATGTGAAGAATTAGGAATAAGTAGAGCCACTTTTTATAGAAAAATAAAAAAATATAATTTAATTTCTAATCAAATTTTAATCAATGACTAAGAACAATCAAATTTTTTTGTATTATTATAATATCATAGACTTAAGCATAGCTTAAGTCTATGATATTAAAAATAGCTCAAACAGAGTTTGAGACTATGGTAGTATAAAGATATTTGGAGGGAAAGTAAAATATGGAAATAATAATAGGACTTTTTATATTTATTCTTTTTATAGGTATTGCATTAAAAGCTGGTGTATTGTTACTTAAAATTTTATTTACAGTATTAGGACTTGTTGTTGGTGGAGCTGTAATAGTTATGCTATTGCCTTTAGGTTTAGGATTAGGTCTTATACTACTTGTACCAGCTATTTTGATAGGAATTATAGTGAGTATATTTAAGTGTATAATGTTTATATTTTAAATATAAACATTATTATATACTTAACATTGTTTATGTTTAATTTTTTATTATAAAAATTGTTTTTCTCATTAAAAAATAGTTTTTATGTTGACAAATTGTAATATATTTTGTATAGTTTTAATAATAAATACAAATAATATTTGAAAGCTATGAAAAGAAGAGTATTTTTAAATGAAGCCAATAGAGAGCTGTGGACGGTGAAAATCAGCGGTAGAGTTTATTAAGAAGATGGCCTTGGAGCTTAATACCTGAAAATTTTAAGGTATTACGGCTGTAACCGTTATATTACAAAGTTTATAACAAACTTATTCTAAGTTTGGGAACTTAAAGAGGTATAAATCGCGAGATTTATACAAATAAGAGTGGTAACGCGATATCATCGTCTCTTAATCCTAATGGATTATGAGACTTTTTTTATGCCTAACCACATTAAAGAAAAAAATTATTTAATATAGATAGGAGATTTTATTATGAATAAAGGTAAATATTATATTACTACTGCAATCGCATATACATCTGGAAAACCACACATTGGCAATACATATGAGATAGTGCTTGCAGATAGTATTGCAAGATTTAAAAAGCTTAATGGTTATGATGTTTATTTTCAAACTGGAACAGACGAGCATGGACAAAAAATTCAAGATAAGGCTGAAGCAGCAGGAAAAACTCCTCAACAGTTTGTTGATGAGGTAGCAGGAGAAATAAAAAGAATTTGGGATACTATGAACACAAGCTATGATAAGTTTGTTAGAACAAGTGATCCAGAACATAAGAAAAAAGTTCAGCAAATATTTAAAAAACTATATGATCAAGGAGATATCTATAAAGGATATTATGAAGGAATGTACTGTACTCCTTGTGAGTCATTCTTTACAGAGGGTCAATTAGTAGATGGTAAATGTCCTGATTGTGGAGCAGAGGTTAAAAAAGCAAAGGAAGAAGCATATTTCTTCAAACTAAGTGGCTACACTGATAAACTGATAAAGCATATAGAAGATAATCCTCAATTTATACAGCCTGAATCACGTAAAAACGAAATGTTAAATAACTTTTTAAAACCGGGTTTACAAGATTTATGTGTTTCAAGAACATCATTTAATTGGGGTGTTCCAGTTTCTTTTGATGATAAGCATGTAGTTTATGTTTGGATTGATGCATTAAGTAATTATATTACATTTTTAGGTTATGATATAGATGGAAACCACAGTGATTTATACAAGAAAAATTGGCCTGCAGATGTTCATTTAATAGGAAAGGACATTTTAAGATTCCATACAATATACTGGCCTATATTACTAATGGCAATTGGAGAAGAGCTTCCAAAGCAAGTATTCGGTCATCCTTGGCTTTTGGTTGGTGAAGGAAAAATGAGTAAATCAAAGGGCAATGTAATTTATGCAGATGATTTAGTGGATTTCTTTGGTGTAGATGCGGTTAGATACTATGTACTGCATGAAATGCCTTTTGCAAATGACGGAACACTAAGCTATGAATTATTAATCGAAAGAATTAATTCTGATTTAGCAAATATTCTTGGTAATCTTGTAAATAGAACAGTTACAATGGTTAACAAATATTTTGATGGTGAAATATTGGCACCAGCTGATAAAGAACCAATTGATGATGAGCTTATAGCATTAGCATTAGAAACACCAAAAAGAGTTGAGCTTAAAATGGATGATTTAAAGGTTTCTGATGCTATAGATGAAATATTTAATCTGCTAAGAAGAAGTAATAAGTATATAGATGAAACGACTCCTTGGGTTTTGGGTAAAGATGAAAGTAAAAAAGAAAGACTTGGAACTGTTCTTTACAATTTACTTGAATCAATTCGTATTGCTACGGCTTTATTAAAACCATTTTTACCAGAGACGTCAGAAAATATATTTAAGCAAATTAATTCATCAAAATACGACTGGGATTCGTTAAGTACATTTGACGGAACAGTTGTTGGAAGCAAGGTTGGTACTCCTGAGATATTGTTTGCAAGAATCGACGCAGCTAAAAAAATTGAAGAAATAGAAAGTAAACTAGGCACAAAAACTGAACAATCAAAAAATGATAAGGAGAAAAAAGTGGAAGATAATAAAGTAGCAAATGCAGCAAGTAAGGAAAATTCTGCACAGGTAGAAACAGTAGAAAATTCAGCAAAAGAAACTGCTGAATATGAAGATGGAATGATATCAATTTATGATTTTGATAAGGTTGATTTAAGATTAGCAGAGGTTATTGAAGCTAAAAAGCATCCTGATGCAGATAAACTTTTAGTGTTACAGTTAAAGATTGGAGAAGAAACTAGACAGGTAGTTTCAGGTATAGCAAAATACTATGAGCCAGAAGATTTAATCGGTAAAAAAGTTGTAATGGTATATAACTTAAAACCAGTAACTCTTAGAGGAGTGCATTCTCAAGGTATGGTACTTGCAGCAACAAAGGGTAAAAAACTGACATTAGTTTCTACATTAGATGATATAAATAGTGGTGCTAAAATAAGCTAGAATAATGGAGGTTATTATGAAAGCATTTTTCTTAATAGCAATAGCTTTTGCTGTTATCTATACTATATCTACAGTTAGAAAATATATAGAATATAAAAAATTAAGTCCGACTGATATAGTTGCATTGACCGAGGATAATAAATCTATCAGATATATTTGTGGTGTTTTCCTGTTTTTTATGATTATAACAAGTGGTATAGCATTTAGAGAAGCGTATAACCAAGGATTGGTTATAAAAAATGAACTTTTGGAGCTTATATTGACATTGTTTTTCTTTGCTGTTCTATATATTCCGTTATCATCAAAAACAAAGGTTTCTAATATAGGAATCTATAGAAATGCAAATTTAATATACTGGAAAAATGTTGTTGCCATAGATTTTTTAAAGCCAGATTTAAAGGGTAGATTAAGGGTAAGAATATTATATAAAAATAACTACAATAAACAGATGACAATTGAGATTGTATTTAAGAAAAAAATGGATGAATACAATGCATTTAAGGAATTAGCTGACAAAAATATTATACCTATTAAAGAGACAAAGAAAAAGAAAAACAACAAGTAAGAGGAAAGGAATTAAAAATATGCTAATAGATAGTCATGCTCACCTAAATGATGAGAGATTTGATGATGATAGAGAACAAGTTATTAATTCATTAATAAAAAGTGGGATAGAGCTAGTATTAAATCCCGGTTACGATTTAGAATCATCAAAAATATCTGTAAATATGGCTAAACAATACAGCATGATATATGCTGCTGTTGGTACACATCCTCATGATTCTAAAGATATGAATGATGACACTTTAGAAATATATAAATCATATGCTCTGGAAGATAAGGTTATAGCCATTGGAGAAATAGGACTTGATTATCATTATGATAATTCACCAAGGGATGTTCAAAAAAAATGGTTTAGAGAGCAAATTAGACTTGCAAAATCTCTTGATATGCCATATATAGTTCATGATAGAGAGGCACATGAGGATATTTTTAACATTATGAAGGAAGAAATGAATAGCGGTGTAAGAGGTATATTGCACTGCTATTCAGGAAGCGTTGAAATGGCAAGAGAGTTTATAAAAATGGGCTTCATGATATCCTTAGGCGGACCTGTAACATTTAAAAATGCAAAGGTAGCTAAAAAGGTTGCATTAGAAATTCCGTTAGAATATTTACTTATTGAAACTGATTCACCATACATGGCTCCAGAACCAAATAGGGGAAAAAGAAATGAACCTTCTTATGTTAAGTATGTTGCAGAAGAAATCGCTAAAATTAAGAATATAGAATACAATCAAGTAGTAGAAAAGACTAATGCAAATTTCAAGAAATTGTTTGATTTGAATTAGTTTAAGGAAGGAAAATATTTTGATAAAAGAGATTATAGTTGTTGAAGGCAAGGATGATATATCGGCTGTTAAAAGAGCAGTAGATGCAGAGATAATTGCGACTAGCGGGCTTGGATTGACTGAAAAAACAATTGATTTAATAAAAAAAGCATCTAAAAATAGAGGTGTAATAATTTTAACTGACCCTGATTTTCCGGGCAAAAAAATAAGAAATATAGTTTCATCTCAGGTTGAAAATTGTAAGCATGCTTTTATACCAAGAGATAAGGCTAATAAAAAAGGTAATATAGGTGTTGAAAATGCAAGCCCTGAAGCTATCAGAGAGGCACTTGAAAATGCTAGAGCAGAGATAACAGACAATAGGGTAGAATTTTCAAATGAGGATATGATATATTATGAATTAGTTGGAAATGATAATGCCTCGTTAAGACGCAGCAAATTAGGTGATATGCTTGGCATAGGATATTGCAGTGCAAAGCAATTTTTAAAGAGGCTAAATAATTATGGAATCACAAGAGAAGAGCTTGAAAATGCAATAGAAAAATATATGCATGATGAGGAGTTGGATATATAACTTATGGATGAAAAAAAATTATATTCACCCAAAATAATGAAGGAAATACTTGACCGACATGGTTTTGAATTTAGTAAAAGTTTGGGTCAAAACTTTTTAATTGATGGAAATATTATAAATAAAATAGTAGATGCAGCAGGAATAGATGATAGTACTGGAGTTGTTGAAATAGGACCTGGTTTTGGAACCTTAACGCAGGGACTTTGCAACAAAGCAAAAAAAGTTGTAGCGATAGAAATTGACAAAAGCTTAAAGCCAGTACACTTTGAAACTCTAAATTATGATAATCTTAAAATAATTTATGATGACTTCATGAAGGTTGATGTAAATAAATTAATAGAAGAAGAATTTAAAGGCTTAAAGGTTAAGTTAGTTGCTAATTTGCCATACTATATCACAACACCTATCATTATGAAGGTACTTGAAGATAAGCTAAATTTTTCAAGCATTACCGTTATGGTTCAAAAGGAAGTTGCACATAGACTTAGTGCTAAACCTGGAAATAAGGATTATGGTGCTATAAGCTTGGCTGTTGAATATAGAGCAAATGCGCGAGTTTCATTAATTGTTCCAAGCACGGTTTTTATGCCTCGACCTAAGGTTGATTCAGCAGTGATTACTATAGATATTTTAGATGAGCCTAGGGTTATTGTAAAGGATGAGAAAGCATTATTTACAGTTATAAGAGCAGCATTTGGGCAAAGAAGAAAAACTATACATAACTCCCTAAGCAGTAATCTAAATATTGATAAGGATAAAATTAGAGAAGCTATAGAAAATGCAAATTTAGACCCAGGTATCAGGGCAGAAATGCTAACAATTTATGATTTTGCTAAATTAGCAGAAGAAATATATAAATAATTTATAAACGTTTTGTTTTTTACAAAACGTTTTTTATTATAAAAATCCATAATAAAATATACTTTTAGTAAATATATGAAAAAAACCTTGACACTGATTAGTTGTGGGAATATAATATGAATTAATTCATATGAATGAATTCATATTGTGTTTATGAAAGCGTTAGCTAGACAATAATACAGTATGAGCTTGACTAAAAAAATAATAAAAAAACGGAGGAATTATGAAGAAGAAAATTAGTATTTTATTAGTTATCATGATGGTTATGTCAATGTTGACAGGCTGTGGTGAATCTGCGAATAAACCTGCAGGTAACAATTCTAATTCTACAGACAGCGGAAAGGAAAAAGTTTTAGTTGTAGCAGCAACACAGGAACCATTGCACTTTAACATGAACGCTACAAATGCTGGTTCAAATTTTGCAGCAGTAAATATTTACAGTAGTCTTTTCAAAAGCTCAGTAACTGGCGAAATCATTCCAGATTTATGTAAAGACTACACTATTTCCGAAGATGGATTAACTTATACATTTAATCTTCATGAAAATGTTAAGTGGCATGATGGTAAAGATTTTAGTTCAGAGGATGTAAAGTTTACTCTTGAGGCTATTCAAGAAAACAAAGGTAACAATGTAGAAAGATTAGCATGTATTAGTGAAATCGAATGTCCAGATGAAAATACTGTAGTGTTTAAATTATCAGAAAAAAGTGCTGGTTTAATAGCTCTATTACCTCAAGTAAAAATATTAGCAAAGCATTTATATGAAGGACAAGATTGGTTAGAGAATCCAGCAAATCAAAACCCTGTAGGAACAGGACCATTTAAATTTGTTGAACATAAAAAAGGAACTAATGTTACTATAGAAGCTTTTGATGATTACTTCTTAGGAAGACCAAATGTAGATAAAATAGTTTTTAAAACTATACCAGATGAAAATACAATTGTTCAAGCATACATAAACAATGAAATAGATGTTATGGACTTAGCAGGAGCTATTTCTCCAGCTGCAATGCCTAACTTGGAAAATCAACCAAATACTAAAATATCAACAATGATTAGTGCTGATAGACAATATATGATTACTAATTTAGCAAAATCACCATGGAGCGATGTAAAAGTTAGACAAGCTGTTGCATTAGCAATTGATAGAGACGAAATGGTTACTAAAGCTCACAAAGGTTATGCAGAAAAAGCTATAGGTTTCTATACACCAGCAGTTAAATGGGCTTATGCGGATGAATACAAAATGCCTGAAAAGGACATAGAAAAGGCAAAACAATTGCTTGACGAGGCTGGATTTACTCCTGATAAAGATGGTATAAGAATTAAAGATGCTGAAATAGTAATATTCCAATTTGCTGTATTTTCAGACATAGCTAAAATAGTTCAAGCTAACTTAAAAGAAATCGGTATTGATTGTAAAATAACAACTCTTGAGTATGCTGCATGGGAAGAAAAATTACAGTCAGGAGCCTTTGATATAGCAGTAATAGGTGGATATCATGGTCCAGATCCAGACAATATGGTTATACGTATTGGAGAAAATGGAGTTCTTAACTTCATGAAATATAAAAATGATAGAATAGAAGAGTTATTTAAACTTGGAAGAAATGCTAACGAAGAAGAAAGACCAGCAGTTTATTATGAAATGCAAAAAATAATGTCTGAAGAATTACCAGTAATGCCATTAACAGAATGGTGTTATATAGTAGTTACAAAGGATAATATCACTGGACACTATGCTGATTTAACAGATAAAGCAGGGTCAGGAGATTACTATTATATTGATATTGAGTAAAAAACGAAACTCCCCCCATTCGTTTTTAAATTAACGATATAAGATTGTAGATACAATTCAATACTCTCATTAAACAATGAAGGTATTGAATTGTTTTCTATAATACTAATCTAAATTGAGGTTAGTATAAGACAAATTTAGACTTAAGGAAGTGAAATCAATGAAGAAGTATATTTTAAAAAGAGTACTTACAGGCTTATTGGCAGTTTTGATTGTATTCACATTTAACTTTTTTATAATTAGATTAGCACCAGGTGACCCAATCAAAATTATAGCCGGAAGAGATAACCCATCTCAAGAAATGATAGATGCACTTTACGAAAAATATGGTTTAGACAAACCGATTCATATACAGTTAGTAGCCTACTTAAAAAATGTATTAAGAGGAGACTTTGAAAACTCCATACTATATGGAGAACCAGTAACAAAACTTTTATGGGATACCATGGGTCCATCCTTACTGCTTGCCTTAACGGGTACAATACTTGCACTTTTCATAGGTACTATGCTAGGGCTATATGCAGCTCGTCATCAAAATTCAATTATTGATGTATTTTTTTCAGGAATTTCATATTTATTAAACTCAATGCCTTCATTCTGGCTAGCTATTATGTTAATTATGATATTTGCAACAAATTTAAAATTATTTCCTACATCAGGCATGACAGATATGAGAAATTCCTATACAGGCATAAAATACGTTTTAGATGTTATTAAACATTTATTCTTGCCATGCTTAACCTTAGTTTTAATTCAAATACCTATGTACTTTAAAATAGCAAAAAGTTCAGTTACACAGGTTTTAGCTGAGGATTTTATAACAACCTTCAGAGCTGTTGGAATGAATGAAAAGAAAATATTCAATAAATATGTGTTCAAAAACGCTATATTACCTGTAATTACTGTTTTCGGTATAAATTTAGCATATATAGTTACAGGCTCATCACTGGTTGAAATGGTATTTGGATGGCCTGGAATGGGACGTATGATGATGGATTCTATTATGAGAAGAGACTATCCACTACTAATGGCTATTTACTTAATATTATCCCTTTCAATAGCTGTTATGATGGTTATAACTGACTTAGTATATGCTTATGTAGACCCAAGAATCAGATACAATAATTAATGGGAGGGATAAAGATGAAAAATAACAAAGACAATAAGTTTATAAAGATATTTAAAGCAATTAATTCAAATACACAATTAAGAATAGGATGTATTTTGTTAGGACTTATTATATTAGTAGTGCTTCTAACACCAATTTTAGCTACACATGATCCGCGTGTACTGGGAGATGAACTATTAGCATCTCCATCTTCTGAACATTTTTTAGGAACTGATGGACTAGGTAGAGATGTGTACAGTATGATTTTACACGGAGCAAAAACCTCAATAACAATAGGGGTAATATCAGCCATAATTTCTGGTGTTCTAGGTACAGTAATAGGTGGTATAGCGGGCTTTTTCGGTGGAAAGGTAGATAGATTTATTTCTGAAGTAATTAATATATTTTTAATGGTACCATCATTTTTCTTAATACTTATAATAGTATCAATATTTGGCAGCAGCATGGCAAATGTTATGATTGTAATAGGGGTAACCTCTTGGCCAAGTAATGCTCGTCTTATGAGAGTACAAGCTATGGCATTAAAGGAAAGAACCTTTATTAAAAGTGTTACGGCTATGGGAGAATCAAAAACATCTGTTTTATTTAGATATATAATACCAAATGGTATATTCCCTGTTATTGCAAACACTACTCTTAGTATAGCAGGAGCAATACTTACAGAGGCAAGCTTAAGCTTCTTAGGATTAGGAGATCCAAACATAATTAGTTGGGGTCAAATGATTTTTGAAGGAAAAGCGTACATGGCATCTGCATGGTGGATATCTACATTTTCAGGTTTAGCAACAGTTGTATTAGTTGTTAGTTTCTATTTAATAGGAGATGGATTAAATGTAGTATTAAATCCTAAGCTACAATCTAAAGAATAGTGAGGTGAACAAATAATGGCATTATTATCAGTAAAAAACTTAAATATAACATATAAAAATAAAGAAAAAGAAGTGTATGCTGTAGATGATATATCATTTGACATGGAAAGTGGAGATTCTCTTGGAATAGTAGGTGAGTCAGGATCAGGTAAATCTACGTTAGCTATGGGAATTCTAAGACTTCTATCACCAAAAACTGCACAGATATCCGGTAATGCTTACTTTAAGGAAAATGACTTATTGGCAATGTCTAAGGATGAATTTAATAAGCTAAGATGGAAACAAATATCTGTTGTGTTTCAAAAATCAATGAACACTTTAAGTCCTATACATAAAATAGGAGATCAATTAGAAGATATTTACAAAGTACATGAGACTAAAGCTACAAAAGAACAAATTAAAGGCAGAGTTTTAGAATTATTTAAGCTAGTAAACCTGTCAGATAGAGTATATAACCTTTATCCTCATGAACTATCTGGTGGTATGCTTCAAAGAACATCTATAGCATTAAGTTTACTTCACAATCCAGAGTTAATAGTATTGGATGAAGCTACAACAGCCCTTGACGTTGTAACTCAAGGTCAGATTTTAAGTGAAATCAAAAAGTTAGAAAAAACAATAAATATGACAAGAATTATGATTACTCATGATATGTCGGTTGTAGCTACAGTTTGCGATAAGGTTGCAGTAATGTATGCGGGTAGATTAGTTGAGTTCGGATGGGTTAAAGATGTTATTGCAAAGCCACAGCATCCATATACACAAGGCTTAATAAAATCTTATCCATTGATGAAAGCACCAAAAGATGAATTAAAATCAATACCCGGTTCTTTGCCTAATCTATCAAATAGGTATGAAGGATGTATATTTGCACCAAGATGTGATAGAGCTCAAGACATTTGTAAGACAAGCAGACCTAAAAATACAGAAATAAAACCTGGACATATGGTTTCATGCCACTTTGCGGAAGGCAAAAGTGTGAAATAAAAAACATTGCACACTATGGAGGTATAAATGAAAAAAGAAGTTATAAATGCAAAAGACCTAACAAGATGGTATTACCAAAAAAGTGATAAAATTTTTTCAAAAGAGAAAAAAATTATAAAAGCAGCTGATGGAATTAACTTTAGTTTAAATCAAGGAGAGGTTTTAGGGCTAATCGGAGAAAGCGGCTGTGGTAAATCTACAATAGGTAGAATATTAGTAGGCTTAGAGGAGACAACAAGGGGATCGTTAATTGTAAATGGAAAAGAAGCCTCTATGTTATTAAAAGAAAATGAAAAAGAATTCAGAAGAACAGTGCAAATGGTATTCCAAAATCCTTTTGATACTTTTGCACCAAAGCATACAATAGGTAAAATACTTATAAGAGCTATGGAAATTCATAATATAGGATTTTCAACAGAGGAAAGGTTTGAAATATGTAAAAAGACCTTAGAGGATGCGGGATTAGTACCAGCTGAAGATTTTCTAAACAGGTATCCTCACGAATTGTCAGGAGGACAATTACAGAGAATTTCTATACTTCGTTCAATGCTTTTAAAACCTTTATTTATGGTAGCAGACGAGCCAGTATCTATGCTTGACGTTTCTGTAAGAGCTGAGATTATTAATATGCTTCAAAGTCTAGTGAAAAATAATGATACAGCATTAGTATTTATAAGTCATGATATAACAATAACAAGATATATATCAAATAGAATTGCAGTTATGTATTTAGGTAAAATCGTAGAGATGGGTGAAAGTGATGAAATTATTCAAAATCCAAAGCATCCGTACACTCAAGTTTTAATATCTAATTGTGCCTCTATAGATTTTGAAGATAGAGAAGAGCCTATAAGAATTGATGGAGAACCTCCAACACCAATTAATCCAGGACCAGGCTGTTATTTTGCACCTAGATGCTTTAAGGCTACAAAACAATGCTTTGAAAAATATCCAGATCATAAAGAAGTTGAGAAAGGTCATTTTGCCAGCTGTCATCTTTTGTAGACTAGAATAAACTTCAATTATAATTATTAAGGAGATGAAAATTTGATATTAATTAAAAATGGCGAAGTGCATGTTGGCAATGGAGAAGTTTATAATAATTGCGACGTGTTAATAGATAAAGATAAAATTGTAAAAGTTGAAAAAAATATAGAAGTAAAATGTGATTTCGAGGTTATAGACGCCACAAATAAGGTTGTTTTCCCAGGATTTATTGATACTATGAATTCTTGGGGAGCAAAAGGCCCAGCTTGGGGAGATGATGATTTAGGAGAACACACAGATCCTATAGCACCTCACTTGAATTCAGTTTATGCCTTTGACCATGATGCCATGAATTTTCAAAGCGTTTATGAGTATGGTGTCACAAGCTTTGGATTTTCTCCATCTATATATAATGTTATAGGTGGTAAATCTTGTGTATTTAAAACATACGGACATAATCCATACAATATGCTGATTAAGGAAGATGCAGCAATGGTAGCATCTGTATCATCTTCGGCAAAGTTAGTATATCGCAATAAAAAAATGTGCCCTATGACAAAGCTAGGAATTTATGCATTGTTAAAACAAGCTTTAATTGATGCAAAAAATTATAGAACTGATGGTGAATACAATTCTAAAAATGCTGAGCTTAAAAGAGTAATAGATAAGGAGCTTCAATTATTTATAAATTGCACTACTAAATCGGATATAGATTCTATAAACTTATTATTAAAAGAATTTGATTTAGACGTAGTGTTAACAGGTGCATATTGCATAACTGATAGCGATAATTATAGCTTCAAAAAAGTAGTTCTTGGTAATTTAACAGATAGTATGTTAACATATAACTACAAAATGGACATAGATGCAATAAATAAAATGATCAATAAAGGTGTGTTGTTCTCAATTAGCTCTTGTGGTGATAGTAATGGTGGAGGCAAAGAGACACTTTTATGGAATGGTATCCTATACTATCAAAGAGGAATTGATGCTGAGGAAGTTGTTAAGATGTTGACTCTTAACCCTGCTAAAATACTTAGAGTTGAAGATAGAGTTGGTTCTATAGAGGTTGGAAAAGATGCTGATATAGTTGTTTGGAGCAATAATCCTATACTAACCTTTGACGCTAAGGTTACAAATTCATTTATTTCTGGACAAGATATAATGAAGGTGGAAAGGAGAACATCATGCTGGTAATTAAAGACGCTAAAATATTTACTTCTAGCGCTAGAGGAGTGCTAGAAAATCACGATATATTAATTGAAGATGGTAAAATAAAAGAAATTTCACAAAATATAAAAGTAGATAATGCACAGGTTATAGATGCAAAAGGCTTAGTTGTAATACCTGGTATAGTCGATGCTCACTCTCACGTAGGAGGATTTGGAGTAGATACTACAAGCCCTGACTTAAACGAGATGACAAATCCTTCTACTCCTGAAGTCGAAGCTATATATGCAATTGACCCAAGTACTAGAGATTTTAAGAGAAATTTAGAATCAGGTATTACTACAAGCATAATAACTCCGGGGAGCGGAAATGTTGTATGTGGTACTGCTTTCGCTTTAAAATCATATGGAAATAGTGTAGATGAAATGTGTATTAAAAATCCAGTTGCACTAAAAGTAGCATTTGGAGGAAATCCGAAGGGTGCTTACGGTGGTAATGGAAAAGCACCTATGACAAGGATGGCAATAGCAGATATTTTAATCGATACTTTAAATAAAGGTAAAACATATTTGGAAAAAAAAGGTATTGAAGCAAAAGAAAATTTACAATATAATATAGGAATGGAAAATGTTATAAAAGTTTTGAAAAAGGAAATTCCATTAAAAGTTCATTGTGAGCAATTTGACATTTTAACTATAATAAGAATTGCAAAACAATTTAATGTTGATTTTACAATAGAGCATGGCTGGGGAGCAAGTAATTTCATTGATGAAATAGCTGCTTCAGGTGTGAAGGGAGTTAACTTTGGTCCTATAGGAATACACATGACTCCCGGAGAATGTGGAATAGTAGATATAGATAGTGTTATAGAACTTGATAAAAGAGGAGTTTTATGTTCACTTATTACGGATGGACCTTTATTTTTACCATATGGGATTATACTTCAAGCAGGCGAATTAGTTAGATTTGGGTTAGATGTAGAAACTGCAATTAAGATGATAACATTAAATCCAGCTAAAATTTGCGGTGTTTCGGATAGAGTAGGTTCGATAGAAGTTGGAAAAGATGCTGATTTTGCTATATTCAATGCTATACCAGGTCTTAATACTAACGCTATTGTAGAATATACAATTGTAAATGGTGAAATAGCTTATCAGAAATAAACAAAGATATTATTTTATCGGGAGGAATAAATGCCAAAAAGTACTTTTTTTAATTTGTCAGAGGAAAAAAGGCAAAGAATCATTGATGCTACTATTGATGAGTTTATAGAGAATAGTTACGAAAATGTCCTAATTTCTAACATAGCAAAACGTTCTAGTATACCTGTTGGAAGCTTTTATCAGTATTTTTATGATAAGGATGACTTATATTTGTATTTGTTTTTTGAAATTGATTTAAAAATTCTTGAAATGTGTTATGCAGAAAATGTAAATTATATACACTTAAAAGACAATGTCAATATAGATATAAGCAAATACATATCCGAAAAAGAATTAGCTTTTTATGATACATGGTATTATGTTCCTTATGATGTTATGCGTAAGTTTTATTTTGGAGAATATGACAATCGACTTTTTGATATTTGCAGAAGAAGTATGGAAAAGTTCCAGCAAGAGGGTAAGCTTATAGATAATGTTGATTTTGAATATCTTTTGTATATTTATGTAACATCGACCTTCAATATATATATGTATTGTAAAAAAAATAAAATTGAAGATGAAAAAAAGAGAATAGAACTAAAGAACACATTCTTTGATACAATATTGGCTTATGGTATTTTTAAAAAATAATTTGTATATTAAATTAGAGTAGATATGTAAAACATATCTGCTTTTTTTATCTAATAGGAAAGTTCTCTTACCTATTAGATAGAGTGAACGTAGTTCACTTTTTTATCGCTTATGCTAGAGTTATTATCATTATACCTTATTTTAACTGGTAAAGCTAAATTATTCTAGTATATAATAAAGGCACCTGCATATATATTAATTAATTAAATATTTTAACAGTTTTACTACTATATATGTGGGAGGTTTTTTGTGAATAATAATAAAAATTATAGAATAATGAAATTCTTTGAAGCAGCTGATAAATCATGTAATGGAAAAGGCTATGTTAAAATTGATATGAGAGGAAATAGAGGTTCTATAACAGTAAATGTAGAGAATCTTAGTGATGGTAAAACTGCAAGTGAAGTTTATCTGTTCAAAAACAAAGATGAAAAAATTAAAATTGGACCAATTAATTCAAAAAGAGGTAGACTTCAAAGAAGTATAGTATTAAACGGTAAGGATGAGCCTATTGAAAATTATAATATTTGCGGTGTTGTTATAGAGGATAAAATACTAATGTATGCACCAGTATTTATGCCACCTCAAGTAAGTCAACTTAATATTTTATTAAATGAAGAAGAAGCTGTATCTGAATATATTCCAGAACCTGAAGTAATAGCAGAGGAAAAGATTATTCAGTGCGAAGATGAATTAGAAGACGATTTACATGTTAATGTAGAGCCTCAAAATTATGAGAGTAATCAAGAGGTAAATTATAGTTATCAAGAGATAAATTATAATTATCAGGAAGAGAATAATAATGTAGAAGAAATAGAGATAAATATAACTAAGGATGATGAAGAATCTGAATTTGTTGAACAGTGTGGTAGAGTTTTTAATAACGAATATGAGAGAAAATTGTTTACATTGCTTAAAGAGTTCGAATCTGTAGAACCCCTAGCTCATAATATAAAAAGCATGAATTGGTGGAAGGTAACATACGATGAGAATAGTATATATAAAGGATTTTTACCATACTTTAATCAGATAATAACTACATATTATCCATACCCTATGTCAAATCATATAACTACATGTCAGACATTATTGAAAAAACATGGGTACTATTTGTTTGGAATATATGAGGAAAATGGAAAAATAGCAAAATATGTATATGGTGTACCTGGAAAGTTTACAAGAGATCAACAACCATATCGAGGAGTGACTGGTTTTAAAAATTGGTCATACAAAAGCAATGATATTCCTGGTGATTATGGTTATTGGTTAGCATTCATTGATGCCAACACAGGTGCAGTTTCTGAAGCACCAGAGGTAGAATAAAAAAATAATTTAGCGCATAGTCGCTAAATTATTTTTTTGTTTAAACTTGTTATTTTTATTATTTTAGTTTTAGGATAAATGTTTTGATAATTATCTGAAAATGTTTTTGTTATTTCAAATTCGTTATCAAAATGCATTGGGATAAAAACTTTCGGCTCTAAGTGCTTTATAAAGTAATTTCCACCCATAGCGTAGTTTTCCTCTAACCTTTTATCTACAGGAAAAAAAGAAATGTCAATTGGTTCATTAACTTTTTTAATCTGTTCTATAGTATTTTTATATAAATTTTCCATATACTCAGCTTCTCCCTTAGTGTCATCGGACCAAGCCCACCAGTTTAAATCTCCGGCATGGAAAATTACTATGTTTTCCACTTCAATCATAAAGCTTACACCTAAATCGGTTGAAGAAAATGCATTTATTGTTAAGTTTCCTAATTTAAGAGTATTTCCTGAGCCAATAAAACTTATGTTAGATGAAGATAAAGCTGAAACTTTATCAAGTTTGATGTCATCACTTAATATATAAAATGTATTTGAGGAATCAAATTCAAATATTTTTTTGTTAAAATGATCACTATGGCTATGGGAAACAAAAATATAAAAAGATTTATTAGATTCTAAAACAGTTTTTATTAAACTATTAAAATCAAAATCCTGCTCATATTTATAATCGAAGTGCTTATAGTAATCAAACATCATATAACAGCTATCAAATTCTAATATAAAACAGCTATGATATACATAATAAATTTTAAAATTCATATTATACTCTCATTATAGCGCGAAATGTTTTTTTTCGCACTATTATCTTTTTCCGCTGCATCCAAGTACATTAACTATTTTATGTCGAACCATATCTTTGATAGCATCTCTAGCTGGTCCTAAGTATTTTCTTGGATCAAACTCAGCTGGATTTTCTGAAAGAATCTTTCTTATAGAAGCTGTCATAGCTAATCTTAAATCAGTATCTATATTGATTTTACAAACTCCTAGCTTAGATGCTCTTTTTAACATTTCCTCTGGAACACCTTGAGCTCCGGGTACTGCACCACCGTATTTATTGCATAAATCTACAAATTCTCTAGGAACTGATGAAGCTCCATGTAAAACCAATGGGAAGTTAGGTAAAAGCATAGTAATTGTCTCAAGTCTATCAAAATCTAGACTTGGTTCACCTTTGAACTTATAAGCTCCATGTGAGGTTCCAATAGCAATTGCAAGGGAATCAACACCAGTTTCTTTAACAAATCTAACAGCTTCCTCAGGAACTGTATATGTAGCATCTTTTGCGCTCACATTAACAGCATCTTCAACTCCAGCTAGCTTTCCAAGCTCACCTTCAACTACTACGCCCTTTGAATGTGCATAATCAACAACTCGTTTTGTCAATTCTATATTTTGCTCTAGTGGATATTTTGAGCCATCTATCATAACAGAAGTAAAACCACCATCTATGCATGATTTGCAAATTTCAAAATCGTCACCATGATCTAAGTGAAGCACAATATCTAAGCCTGTGTCTTCAATGGCAGCTTCAACTAACTTTCTTAAATATATAGGACTAGCATATTTTCTAGCACCAGCAGATACTTGAAGTATTAATGGTGCATTTTCTTCCTTATGTGCTGCAACTATGCCTTGAATTATTTCCATATTATTAACGTTGAAAGCTCCTACTGCGTATCTGCCCTCATAAGCTTTTCTAAACATTTCAGTTGATGTAACTAGAGCCATTTTAAACTCCTCCTATAATTAATATTAATTTCAATTAAAGTATACATTATTGATATATAATTTGCAAGTAATAGAACAAGGGTAAAAGAATTTTTAAGTAACATTAAAATATACCCCGACTCCATGCACAAATGATTAATGACATTTTTACAAATAATTGCATGGGGATATATTTACGTAAATAATAAATTTAATATGTATACATATAGAAAATATTTGAATATTTACAAATTTAATGTTAAAATTATTATATAATAACGTTATCATTGTTGAGTTTTTAATAAAAATAAACTTAGGAGGCTTTATGAAAAAATTAGAAGATATTGAAAACAAAATCGAAGATATTGAAAACAATATCGAAGATATTGTATGCAAGTATGAAGAATACAGAAAAAAACTAAAAGCATATAACTATGCTATGTGGATGATAAGCTGGGACTCGTCTACTGAAGCGCCGAAAGGCTGCTTTGAAGAAAGAGCGAAGTATACTGGCATACTATCTGAAGAATCTTATAAATTGGAGACATCTAAAGAGTATATAGAAATAGTAGCTAAGCTGTTTGAGAACAAGGATAAGCTTAACAATACTATGGCTCATGAGATTGTAGAGGTTAAAAAAGGTGTAGATAAGATATTAAAAATACCTATGGAGGAATATGTAGAATTTCAAATGCTTTTAGCTACAAGTCAAAATACTTGGACAGAAGCGAAAATAAAAAATGATTTTGAAATTTTTAAGCCTTGCTTAGAGAAAGTAGTCTACTTCATTAGAAAATATGCAAAATATTTAGAAACAGAAACTCTTAAAGGTTATGATGTATTACTTGATGATTTTGAACCAGGATTTACATCAAAAGAATATGATGAGTTTTTTGGAGTATTAAAAAAAGAATTAGTACCATTTGTTAAGGAAATTACAAGTACAAAATTAAATTATAATAACGACTTTGAAAAAGGAACATACCCGAGATTAGATCAAATAGATTTTGCTAAATACATACAACAAGTAATGTGCTATGATACAAATCATGGATTGATGAAGGAAAGTGAGCATCCATTTACATCAGGCACATCTACAAAAGATGTAAGATTTACAGTTCATTATTATGAGGATTTACTTGTATCTAGCATATTTTCTGCAATCCATGAATTAGGTCATGCTACCTATGAGCAACAGTGTAACCCAGAATTAGACGATACATTTGTTGGCGGTGGTGCTTCAATGGCTATGCATGAATCGCAATCTAGGTTTTATGAAAATATTATAGGAAGAAGTCTAGAATTTTGGAAAATACACTATGGCAAGCTTCAGGAAACATTTAAGGAGCAGCTAGAATACACAACTCTATATGACTTTTATAAAGCTATAAATAAGGTTGAAAATTCATTAATTAGAACAGAAGCAGATGAACTTACTTATCCTCTACACATAATGATTAGATATGATATTGAAAGAATGCTTTTGAAAGGTGAAATAGAAGTTTCTGACTTGCCTAATATTTGGAATAAGATGGTTAAGGAGTATCTAGGTATAGATGTTCCAAGTGTTAGTGAGGGAGTGTTGCAGGATGTTCATTGGTCAAACGGAACCTTTGGTTATTTCCCGACTTATGCTCTTGGCTCTGCATATGCAGCTCAAATATATTTTAAAATGAAACAGGAAATTGATATTGAAAACGTATTATCAAGTGGAACAACCAAGGAAATTAATGATTGGTTAAAAGAAAAAATACATAAATATGGTAGAACTAAATATCCTAAGGAGCTATTAATGATAGCAACTGGGGAAGAGTTTAACCCTATGTATTATGTAAATTATCTAAAGGACAAATATTCTAAAATTTATAATATATAAGCCTAAATAATAAAGAGCAGGTTTACTGCTCTTTAATGTTCTTGTTCTAAGCCTTTTTCATATAAATCACATTTTTTTAAGATACATTTACTATCAATATTATGAATACATGCAACATTTCCACACGTAGTAAAACTAATTTTTGCAATTACTTCATTAAAATCATTCATTTTCTTATTCATAACGTACCTCCAATGCTTAGTTATAATAATATAATAACATGTTTTATGTTACACGTAAATAACTAAATGCAAAATAATTAAAAAAAATATTAATTAAAGAAAAAACAAATACAATATGCAATGAAAAAATCACAAGTTGCAAAAATGAATTTTAAATTAATTCAAAATGAACAAGAATTGTTAAATATATTTCATATATATTTTTTTATTATATTTACTATTAATAGTATAATAATAAAATTTGTGAACACATGATTACAATTTTAGACAAATAACTACAATTTTTCTAAAAGTGCTTTTTATGGATATATTTTAAGTGCAGTTTCTTTGAAAAAAAATAAAAATTACCTTGCAATTTATGGTATTCTTTGATAGAGTTTTATTAGTATATTCATAATATTTTTTAGATTTATAAAATTGATATTTAAGAATATAAAATAATGCCAGTGGCTATATAAGAAAGGATGTTGAATATGAGCGATAAACATAATTGTAACTGTGGTTGTAACTGTGGCGACGATGATTGCTGTGATGACGATTTTGAAATAATGACACTTACTTTAGAAGATGGTACTGAGATAGAGTGTGCTATAATAGGAATTTTCCCTGTAGAAGAAAAAGAATATATAGCTTTAATACCTGTAGATGATATTGATTCTGAAGATGGAGAAGTATTCTTATACGGTGTTGAAGAAACAGAAGATGGTGAGTTAGATCTAATTTCTATAGAATCTGATGAAGAGTATGATATTGTTGCCAAAGTTTTCGATGAACTTATGGAAGAAGAGTATTCAGACGAAGACGAGGAAGAAGACCAAGAATAATAATTAAAATGTTTAAGCACTTCTGTAAGAATATATTATAGAAGTGCTTTTTATGAACAAACAAAATTAATTTTTAAACGTAATTTGATAGAGCAACTTGGAGGTTATAAACGTATGATAAAAAGATTTATATCTTATTATAAGCCTGTTAAGGGGATATTTATTACTGATCTTATATGCGCATTTTTAGTAGCATTGTGCGATTTAATGTATCCTACAATAACAAGAAATATAATTAACGATTATGTGCCAAATCAGAATTTCAGGCTTTTAGTAGCTTGGCTTATAGCTTTAGGAGCAATTTATTTAATAAAAGCAGGATTAAATTATTATATTACATATTATGGACATGTTATGGGTGTTAAAATGCAAATTAATATGAGACGAGATATTTTTACACACCTTCAAAAATTACCTTTCTCATATTTTGATGAAAATAAAACTGGTACAATAATGTCAAGGGTAATTAATGACTTAATGGAGATTTCTGAACTTGCACATCATGGTCCAGAGGACTTATTTATTTCATTTATTATGTTAATTGGTTCTTTTATAATTTTATGTACTATAAATATACCACTTACACTAATAATATTTGCATTTATACCATTGTTAATATGGTTCTCTATGAAGCAAAGAATTAGAATGAGCGATGCATTTATGGAGACTAGAGTAACGGTTGGAGAGGTTAATGCAAATCTTGAAAATAGTATTTCAGGTATTAGAGTATCAAAAGCATTTAATAATAACATTTATGAAGTCGAGAAATTTCAAGAAGGAAATAACGCCTTTGGTAAAGCAAGAAAAAAAGCATACAAAGTAATGGCAGATTTTTTTACCGGTACTAATTTTATTATTGATTTTCTAACTATTGTAGCTTTATCTGGCGGAGGGATATTTTACTTTAAAGGTATAATCAATTTTGGTGATTTTACTGCATTTTTATTATATATAGGAATGTTTTCATCGCCTATAAAAAGACTTATATCATTTATTGAACAATATCAGTCAGGTATGACAGGATTTAAGAGATTCGTTGAAATTATGGATGAAAAACCTGAAGATGAAGACAGTAAAGCTAGAGAAGTAGGAGTGTTAGAAGGAGAAATTAAATTCGATAATGTTAGTTTCTCATATGAAGATAATAAAAATATATTAACTAATCTAGACTTAAACATACCTATGGGTAAAACAGTAGCTTTGGTTGGACCATCTGGCGGTGGAAAAACAACACTTTGTCACCTAATACCAAGATTTTATGAAATTAATAGCGGAGAATTATTAATTGATGGTATAAACATAAAGGATATGACAAGAGCATCACTTAGAAATAACATTGGTATAGTACAGCAAGAGGTATTTTTATTTACTGGTACTATATATGACAATATACTTTATGGAAATGTTGAAGCTACTGAAAAGGAAGTTATAGAGGCTGCTAAAAAAGCTAACATCCATGACTTTATTATGTCCCTTGAAAATGGCTATAATACATATATAGGAGAAAGAGGTGTGAAGCTTTCTGGTGGACAAAAGCAAAGAATATCTATAGCGAGAGTATTTTTGAAAAACCCACCTATTCTTATACTAGATGAGGCAACATCAGCACTTGATAATGCAACTGAACTTTTAATACAAGAGTCTCTTGAGGATTTATGTAAAGGAAGAACTACAGTTGTTGTAGCTCATAGACTTTCAACTATAAAAAATGCAGATGAAATAATAGTTTTTGGCAATGAAGGAATACTTGAAAGAGGTACTCATGAAAAACTAATGGAACTAAATGGCGTATATACTGGATTATACAATTCACAATTTAGAAATTAATTTTTATAGGAGCGAAATGCTATGAAAAATGTGAAAATAGTAGAATACGATAGCAAGTATGATAAGGATTTAATGGACATTTCAATGGAATGGCTTTTAAAGTATAATTTACTTGAGGATGAAGATTACGTAATGTTAAGAAGTCCTAAAGAAGAGGTAATCGATAAAGGTGGACATATATTTTTTGCAGAATTAAATGGTGAAATAGTTGGCACAGTAGCTCTTGACAGAATGAATGAAGATGAATGTGAAATATTAAAATTTGGTGTGAAAGAGTCAGCACAGGGCAATGGTATAGGTAAAATACTGATAAAAAAACTCCTTGAGGTTGCTAAATCAGAAGGATACAAAAAGGTGCTTTTATGCTCAAACCATGAACTTGAAAATGCCTTATACATATATAAAAAATTAGGATTCGAATTTATACCATTTAAAGATTCAAGATTTGAAATTTCAGACATAATGATGGAATTAAATATATAAACAAAAGGAAGAAAAGGGTTTTGACAGATATTTTATTAAAAGAAAATGAAAAAATAGAAGATTTACAGTGTAAAGGGTTAAGAATAATACAAAATAAAAAATGGTTTTGTTTTGGTATGGATGCAGTGCTTTTAGCAAATTATTGTGAGTTAAAGAAAGGTTCAAAAGTAATTGATTTAGGCACTGGAACTGGTATAATACCTCTTATATTATATGCCAAAAAAGATATTTCCTTGGCAATAGGTGTCGAGATACAACCAGAAGTTGCAGAAATGGCTGATAGGAGTATAAAACTTAATAACCTAGAAGATAAAATTAAAATTTTAAATATTGATTTGAAGGAAATTACTAATCATCTAGAACCATATTCCTTTGACGCTGTAGTCTCGAATCCACCATATAAGCTATACAATAGCGGGATAAAAAATCCATCAGATCAAAAGGCTATCTCAAGGCATGAAGTTATGTGTACGCTTGAGGATGTAATAAAAAATGCAAGCAAGTTATTAAAACAATATGGTAAGTTTTATATGATTCATAGACCAGATAGACTTGTAGATATAATGTGCTTGTTAAGAGAGTATAAGCTAGAACCAAAAAAAATTAGATTCATTCATCCTAAGGTTAATGAAAAGCCTAATATGGTTATAATTCAAGCCTCTAAAAATGGCAATAAAGAATTGAAATTTGATCCGCCGCTATATGTGTATGATGAAAATGGGTCATTTAGCCCTGAAATTCATACGATTTATAATGAGGAGTCATAAAAAAACTGTGAATCTACTGTTTAATAGTACTAATAAAATAGTAGATTTATTATTGTAATTAAAATGATTACATATATGTGCTAATAAATATATAGTAGTCAATAATTAATTGTAATTAAATAACTTTTTTGGTATAATTAATATGTTAAATTAAGTAAGGGGATAAATTATTTATGTCTAGGGAAGAAAATAAAGAAGAAACAAGAAATAGTATAATTGAATCAGCTCTAATCTGCTTTGCTAATTCAAGTATAGAAAATACATCGATGGAAACTATTGCTAAAACATCTAAGATATCAACTAGGACAATATATAGATATTTTGAAACAAAAGAAGCTATTGTTCTAAATGCAGCGTATTTGTTTTGGGAAAAAGAATTTGAGATTATAAAAAGGAAAACAAATACTAAAGAATATATAAAAAGTAAGGGTATAGATCAACTAGCTTATGTATTAGGTCTTTATGTAGATGTGTTTATAACAAATAAACAATTCTTGATGCTTGCTCAAGAAGCAGATTTATTTTTGCATAAGAAAAATGTAATTTATACATCTTTTACTAAGCGAGTAAGTAGCTTAAAAAAATTCGATGGACCAATGTGGAAAGCTGTGCAAAATGGATTAGCTGATGGTAGTATTCGTAATGATATCGATTATGAGCTTGCTTATCGTACAATGTCAAGTGGTTTATTTGGTATTATGCAAAAACTGGCATTTGAATATCATGATATACATTTAGAAATAGTAGATGCTATATTGCAGCTGAATAGTTATTGTGAAATTATGTTATCTTTTTTTAGGAAAAAATAATATAAGATACTGTTAATAAGAAATTTACTTCTGTTCGTTGAAAGTGAAAATTTGTAAGTGCAAATGGGTGTATGGGAACATGATTCTATAAATCTAAGATTTTATGAACTCCATTAATATACCATTTGCTTTTTTTTATCAAATTTTATAACCTTAGTTTATTGAGTATTTTTTGCTTATCAAATGCTATGTAAAATGTATTAATATACAATTTGAGAATATTTATAAAAAACTATTGCAATTGTTACAATGTTTTGTTAAACTTCAATTAATAACATTATTAGGTAAATAATTCAAATTTTTTTATCTAAAAGTGGCATTAAATATGACACAAAATAATTGAGCAGAAATTTAACTAACATATTATTTATTTTAAAAATATAAAAAATTTTACTAAAAAGTGACACAATAACTGTCTAAATAGCTATAAATTTTAATATAATTTATTTAATTGTTTAAGTTTAAATATTTTAAAAGTAAATATATATAACATGGTTAGTGTAAATATATTGATTAAAATTTACTTACTTATACTGTTTTTTAAAATAAAAGTTCTAAAAAAAATATAATATAGTGACACAATTAATGTCACAATGTTACTGATTTGTAACTGCAATAGGCAAATTCATTGCTATTTACATTTTAATTAAAAATAATATTACTTTGTTTTAATAGTCATATAATAATTTTCAACATATTTAAATTTGATATTTTAAGTTATAAGTTTCTTAAAATATTTTATATAGATAATATAAACTAATATTAAACAAAATTTAGGAGGAGTTGTATGAGGAAAATTAATGCAAAAGTAGTATCTTTAATTTTAATTATGGTTATGGTATTTTCAAATATTAACTTTGTATTTGCAACAAGCTATATAAAAGATGATATTGAATTACTCAATACTAATTTAGCAGATGGTGAAGATGAAGTAACGGTTATAGTAGAGCTAAATGATAAATCATTGTTAGAATACGATACGGCAAAAGTTCTTGGAGCAAAGGAATTCTTATCTACATATGCAGCAAGCGAGATAAGAGAGGATATTATTAAAACACAAGATGACGTGCAGCTAGATATACTTACAAATGTTAACGAAAATGCAATATTTAAATATTCATATACAAATGCCATAAATGGTTTTGTAGCAATCGTAAAGTTAAAAGATATAGAAATGATAAAAAATCTTGACGGTGTAAAAAACGTTTTCTTAGACGTGATATATGATATTCCTGAGCCTATAACAGAAAATGTTTTAGAACCCAAAATGGCTACAAGTAAGCAAATGATAAATTTACCTATAGATTTGTCAAGCTTTCCTTATAAAGGTGAAAAAACAGTAGTAGCTATAGTTGACTCTGGAGTAGATGTTAACCATGAATTAATGAAATTATCTGATGAAAACAATGTAAGATTGAAATCTGAAGATATTGAAAATATATTTTACCAGCTAAATGCAGCAGAGTATTCAGAAAAAGTAGGGCTAGGTATAACACCAGAAGATGTATATTATAGTGCAAAATTTCCATTTTGCTTTGATTATGGTGATACAGACGCTGATGCCTTTGCAAGAAGAAATGATCACGGAGTTCACGTTGCTGGTACCGTTGGAGCCAATGGAACAGCTGCTAAGGCACAGAATCCTAATTTAGAGGTAAAGGTTTTATTTGATGGTGTAGCTAGAGAAACACAAATATTAGGTATGAAAGTGTTTCATGACAAGAAGGATGGAGCAGCAGCATCCAATACCATAGCAGCCGTAGAAGATGCTATTACATTAGGAGCTGATGCAATTAATTTAAGTCTAGGTAGTACAGCTGGATTTACATATGAAGAAGCACCATTTGATGATTATGAAGAGATATTTAAGAAAGCTAGAGACGCAGGTATTATAGTTGCTGTTGCTTCCGGTAATGAAGATAGAATGGGCTTAGGAGAAAAAGAAGGATATAATCTTCCATATTCATCAAATCCAGACACAGCATTGGTAGGTTCACCAGCGGCAAAGTACCATGCATCAACTGTTGCTAGTATAGAAAATACAAATAGATATATGAAATATATTATTGATTCTTCTAATAATAAAATTGTTTATAGCGATAATGCAAAATTTATTGAGACGTTTGATAAGCAGATACTTGAATATGTTGACTGTAAAAGTGGTACAGTTAATGATTTTGCTAATGTAGACGTTAATGATAAGATAGCACTTATTATAAGAGGTGATATAACGTTTTCCGAGAAAGTTAAAAATGCTGAGGATAATGGCGCTAAGGGTGTTATAATATACAACCACGAAGCAGGTGGAAATGAATTAACTAGTATGAAGCTAGAGGGTGTTACAATACCAGCTATTTTTATAGGCAATACTGATGGCACTTTATTACTAAATGCTCAAGATAAAACTGTAGAAATAAATATTGAATTTGAAGAAAAATTTGAGAACAATACTGCTTATCAAATGAGTGATTTTACATCTTGGGGTTGTAGTCCAGATTTAAAATTGAAGCCTGAAATAACTGCTCCAGGTGGAGATATATATTCAACTATAACCAACAACAGATATGAATCAATGAGTGGTACTTCAATGGCTTGTCCTCATATAGCTGGTGCATCAGCATTGATGCAGCAGTATGTAAAAGGATCGGATAAATTTGATTTTCTAAATTCGCAACAAAAAGCAGATGTTATTGAATCATTGATGATGAGTACTGCAAAGATAATTTATAATGAATTTAATAGAGAATATTCTCCAAGAAGACAAGGTGCCGGTTTATTAGATGTTGAGGCTGCTACAAATAGTGATGTTTATCTTGTTAATGAAGTGTCTGGTAAAACAAAAATAGAACTTGGTGATAAAATTGGTGATGAATTTGTAATTAGCTTTGATGTTGTCAATTTAGGAGATGAAGAATATAAGTATGAAATTTTATCTTCAATGTTTACAGATAAAGTTGAACACGATGATGGTTATTCATTAATATCATATGATATTGACTATATTAGCAATAGCATAATGTCATACAATGATATTAACATTAATAAAAATAACACCTCTATAACTACAAGTGGTTCTTCTATTACAACCGGTTCTTCTATTATTACAATTGGAGCTAATCAAACTGTCCGTGTTAACATAAATGTAGAGATGGATGAACTTGAAATGGACAAGTTGTTAGAAGATTTTACAAATGGTTTATTTGTAGAAGGGTTCATAGAATTAATGCCAGTGGATAAAAAAGCGAATCAAAGAAATATAAGCATTCCATATATGGGATATTACGGGGATTGGTCAAGGCCTCCGATTTTTGATGGATTTTATGGATACGATAATGATTATGATGTGTTTTATGGAGCTGATTCATATGCTTATTCTCTAGCATATGATAAGGATGGTAAAGTTTCAGGTCATTATAAAATCGGGAAAAGTATAAATGAAAATGATAATTATAACTGGAATTGGATATCGATTTCGCCGGATGGTGATAATTACTTAGAAGATGTTGGAATGAGGGCTAACCTATTAAGAAATGCAAAACATGTTTTTGTCTATATTCTTGACAAGGATAAAAATGTAATGAGAAAAATTTCATCAAGCCTAAATGAAACATATCAAAGGAAATCATTTTATGATGTGGACAAACCACTTAGCCAAATGTTGAGTAGCTGGGATGGAAAGGATGCTGGTGGTAATGTTGTAGAAGATGGTCAGTATTATTATAGAATAAGGTCTGTCATAGATTATCCAGGAGCCAAATTCCAAACTAAAGATATACCGGTATTTGTAGATACACAAAAACCTCAGATTGTTAATATAAAGCTTGAAGATAATGTATGTAAGATTACGGCAACTGATAATCATTATCTAAAATATGCATCTATGATTGATAATTCAACTAATAAAGTAATACAAACAGTAGGATTGGATATATCATCAAAAGAAAATACTTTTACATTTGATACATCAAAAATAACAAAATCAAAACAGGTTAGATTTATTGTGTCAGACTTTGCAGGCAATGATAATTATGAGCTTGTAGAGATCGAATATGTTGAAAAACCAGAAGTACCTTCCCAGCCAGAAGTTCCATCTAATCCTGGTGATACAACAATTTCTAAACCCAGTACAGGTAGTTCAATTGCAGAGGTTGATGGCAAAATACAAGTTCCTACAGAGTTGATAGGAACAAGCAAATTGGAAGAAAAATCAATTATAACTTTAGATGAAAAAGTTAAAGATATGATAGACAAGTCATCTTCTAAAACTTTACAAGTAAGTTGCCGTTTGCAAGAAAATGCTAAAGATGTTGAATTTTTAGCTCAGAAGAGTATAACTAAACTTTTATATGAAAAAGGAATGGCTATCGAACTTACTTATGAAGGTATTGCTACATTTGTTGTAACACCTAATAAAGCAGGTGAGTTATCAATAAAAATGCATAAGGGTGGAGTTATTAGCTCTAATGAGTCATATTTACCAACAAAATATAATTTTGATTTAGATATTACTATTGATTCAAAATCGATAAATAATACAGATAAAGCTATAATGGTGCAACTACCTATAGAAAAATTAGATAATATAGAAAAAATAGGTGTTTACACATTAAACTCTAACAATGAATTAGAATATGTTATGACATATTTAAAAGATGATGTTATAGAATTTTATCCACCACACTTTAGTCCTTATTCATTAATGATATATGATAAGACATTTGATGATATTAAAGGTCATTGGGCTAAAGATTTTATAGAAATAATGGCATCAAAACATATTGTGAAAGGTAAAACAGAAAAATTATTTGCACCAGAAGATATAGTTACAAGAGCAGAATTTGTTGAGATGGTTGTTAGGGCATTAAATTTAAAAGGTGAAGGAAGCGGTAGATTTAGTAATATATCTTATGATAAATGGTATGCAAACAGTTTATCCTTGGCTAAGGATGCTAAGTTAATAGAAGGACAAACATACAATGCAGAAGGTATAATTTCACGTATTGAGATGGCAAAAATAATTTCAAAAGCTCATGCATTGCTAAATGGTAAGGAAATTAAATTCATTGATAATCCTGGATTTGTTGATGTTTTAGAAAGTAACGAGGATTATAAATATATTGGCTATGCTAAGGAGAATGGTTTAATAAATGGATACCCAGATTTAACATTTAGACCAGTAGAGGATACTTCAAGAGCAGAGGCTGTTAAAATGATTTATAAAATGCTAAACCAATAATAGTACATACCAGCGTAAAGGTTATTTAAATAACCTTTACACAATTAAAAAATATGGAGGAAATATGAGCAAAAAAATTGTTTCTATATTATTAGTAATGATGTTTATAATATCCACATTTACACCGGTTATGGCTGTAGAATCGGATTATAAGAATCATTGGTCAAAGGATACAATAGAGTATTGGCTTGAAAAGGGTTATATCAATGGATACTCAAGTGGAATATTTAAACCAGATAAAGAAATAACAAGGGCAGAATTTATTAAAATAATTAATACTGTATTTGGATATGAAAATACAGATGGTATGTTTTCTATTACTTCTTTAGATTTTGATGATGTAAAAGAAAGCGATTGGTATTACGATGAAATACTAAAAGCTACTAATGCTGGATATATTCAAGGTGTTGAAAAAAATAAATTTATGCCTAATGAAAATATTACAAGAGAAACTGCAGCCGTGATTTTAGCAAGAGTAAAGCAATTATCAGTAAAACCGGAAGCTATTACTACATTTATAGACAAAAATGCTGTTTCAGATTGGGCAGTTGGTTTAGTTGGAGCGTGTGTAGAACAAGGTTATTTAAATGGTAATAATAGAAAACTAAATCCTAAAGATAATCTAAAGCGAGCAGAGGCTATATCGATGATAGATAGAGCTATGAGTTTAATTATCAATAAAAAGGATACTGTAGTAGAAAATCAAAGACTTCAAAGATTGGTAATATCAAAAGAAGTGGGAGAAGGCGAAGTTACTCTAAAAAATGTAACTGTAGTTGGAGAGTTAATAATTAATGGTGGAGGTCAAAATTCAATTATTATTGATTCGTCGAAAATTGAAACAGTTAAGGTTAACAAAGAAAGTGGAAAAATAAGATTATTGACAAAAGGTTCAACTTGTATAAATAATACGTTTTTAGAATCTGGTGCTATACTAGAACAATCTAATTTAAATCAATCTTCTTTTGTTAATGTTAAAGTTGCTGGTAATATAAATAAAAATCATAAGGTTTATATAAAAGCAAATATTGACAATTTAGAGCTTGATGGAAAATCAGATGTTCAACTAGATAGTGGAAAAATTAAAATACTATCTACTACTAAGAATTCCAGTGGAATTAATATTAGTTTATCAAAAAATGTTTTAGTAGCAAATGTTATAGCTAATTCATCAGTTGCTTTTGTAGGTGATGGTGTAATAGAAAATGCTTTAATAAATGAAAATGGTGTTACATTTGCGAAAAAACCAAGTAATATTAAGTTTGCAGATGGTGTTGGCCTAAATACTTCAACTACTGGTGGAGGTAGTAGTGCTCCAAGTAAAGAAGATAGTAAAGTGTTAAAAGTAAATATTACGCCTAATAAATTACAAGCTACTAAAGGAGAACATATTAAGTTTACGGCTAATGTTGAAGGAACTGGAAATTTTTCTAAATCAGTAGATTGGACTATAGTATCAGATTCAACATCAAAAATAAGTAAAGATGGTGTTTTGTTGGTTGCAAATGATGAAAAAATAGGATCTAAAATAGTCATAAAGGCTATCTCTAAAGAAAATTCATCTATATATGCAACAGCTGAGGTAGAAGTTGTAGAAGAAGTGATAAACGAAGTAACAAGACTATTTATTTCTCCAAAACAAAGTAATGCTGTTGCTGGTGATCAATTGCAATTTACTCTGCAGTTTGAGGGAACTGGACAGTATTTAAAAGAGGTAAAATTTGAACTTAAATCTAAAGATAACTCTTTAATTACGAGTAGTGGTTTACTTAAAATAAGTAAGGATGCAAAAGTTGGGGAAGTATTACAAATAAAGGTAACATCAGTTTCTAATCCTAATGCCTATGATACAGCTACAGTAAAAGTAGTTGAAAAAATAGATGTTCCAATAAATAATGCAGTTGAATCAGTTAAAATTGACGGTAATAAGAACTTAAAATTATACAGATATCAAAGTGAAGTTATTAAGGCTAAAGTAGTTGGTAAAAATGTAGCACAAAAAATAACTTGGTTAGTTGAAAATGAAAATGCTGCTACAATTGTATATGACGATTATTCCAAACAAAATGCTGTTTGTGTTTCGTACAAGGCTCAAGAAGGTTCTACTTTTAGAGTAAAAGCCATAGCAACAGAAAATAAAGAAAAGTTTGATTATATAGATATTGAAGTTTTAAGGGATAATCAAATTTCAGAACTAAAATTGTATTATGGTGATCTTTATGATGGAGAAATTTACTATGGTAAAATTGATGAAGTAAACAAAGAAATAAAAGTTAAAATTCCAAACGGATTAAATGTTTCGAAATTGACAGCAGAGATGAAGATTAGTAGTTTGGCTACTGCATATCCAGGTAATAAAAATTACAGTTCACATGTATATTTCGGAGATTTCTCTAAGCCTATTAATTTTGTAGTTACAGATGCACAGGGAAAAGTAAGTAACTATAAAGTTATAGTAGAGATTGATAATACATTGAAGCTAAATCCTAAGGATGAAGAGGTTATTATTAAGGAATTTGTACCTTTAGATAGCAGTATATCTTCGCAAATTTATGCATATGGTACAGAAGAAAGCTTGCTTACTTTACCATCAACAATAGTAGGTAAAAGTCTTTTAAATAATGATATAAAAGTTAACATAATAAGATGGAAGTGCACAACTAAATATATCAGTACACCTAAAGAGGATGCAACATACATATTTAATCCTATAATTTCAAGCGATATTAGTATAAAAGAAGGAGTAGTATTACCTACAATAACAGTTGTAGTAAAAGCTGAAGGCTCGGGCACTGTTCAGGAATCTGATAAGGTTGGTAGCGTTGAGATTACAAGTGATAAAATAATAAGTTTGTATAGAGGCGATTTTAGTATTATCAATGCTAAGGTAATTGGTAAAGAAGGATATACTCCATCTCAAAAAATAATTTGGACTATTGAAAATGATGGAAAAGCAGTTATTTCTAACTATGAAACCTATGATGGAAAAATTGAAAAAACTGTTAAGGTTAATAAGGATGCTATAGAGGGGCTAAATATCATTGTCAAAGCTGCCTCAGCTGCAAATCCAGAAATATATGATTTAATTACAGTTAAAGTATATAATGATAATCAAATTTCTGCTTTTGATTTGAAGCTAAAAGGAACGTATACTACATATGAAGGCATAATAGATGAAGAAAATTCTACAATAACAGTAAAAAAACCAAAGAATATTGCATATGATGAGATAGAGGCTGAGTTCTATGTTAAAACAGATTCTACTATAAATCCAGGGGAAAGGACTTCGTCATATAGTACAAGATGTATAGATAATGTAAGTGATTTTACTAGACCTGTTACATATAAAATAACAAACGCATTAGGGGATGTAAGGGAGTATAGTTTAGTCATTGAAGAAAGTGATTCTCCTGATGTACCTGGAGGAGATGGTGATTCTGTCAAAATTGGATATTTTTCTAAAAATCTATATAGAGGTGAGCAAAAAACTATTGATGCTACTGTGTTAGATGAAACTTCTCAAGAGATAATATGGACAGTTGAAGGCTCAGGAAAAGCAAGTATTGTTGATACTGTGGATTATAGTGGAAATACTAAAAAAGCTATTGAAATTTCTGAAGATGCTGTAGAGGGCTCAGAAATTATATTAAAAGCAACTTCTGCTGTAGATTCTAAAAAATTTGCTACTACAAAAATTACTGTACGATACGACAATGAGATAGAATCTTTCTACATAAAAGAAAGAAGTGATAATTCTACAGATACAGGTGTTTATTGTTTAACTAATACAGCTAAAAACACTGTAAATGTTGAACTTGCAGGCTCGTTTGATTTAGATAATTTGAAAACTATAATATCTGTAAAATCGGATTCGACAGTATCTCCTGGAGTAAAAAAATATGATGGAGAATTTATTGATAGTACTAGTAGCTTTAAAACACCTGTTGTGTATACAGTAGCAGATAAAAAAGGCAACAAGAGAAATTATACTTTTACTGTGACTGCTAAACCTGATGAGGTGATTCTAGGTTTTGAACCTCTAAGTGAAACAGCAATTACAGTAGATAATGGAACTTCTGAAAGTTCAGTAGGGTATAAGCTTCCTTATAGCGTATCATATAAAATTGAAGCAGATGATGATTACTTTAGAGAATATTTTACAGCTAAATGGAAATGTGTAGGGGTATATGATTCTAAGCCTACTGTAGACACTGATTTTGTTTTTAGATTAGAATTACCAAAAGGATTTGTTTTAGCGGAAGGTGTAAAATTACCTGAAGTTATAGTAACTGTAAAAGGTAGTACTTTAGAACCTGATCCTAGTGATGATAAAATAATAATAACAGAATTTAAGCCATTATTAAGCTATGATAATAGTATAAAAGTTAAAAATGGAACAAAAGAAACTGAACTTGATTTAATAACTAATTTACAGGCAAAAAATACAAATTATCCAGATACTTACAAATATATATGGGATATAACGTGGGAGTGTAAGTTAGGCTATAATGCAACACCTGATGTAGAAACAACTTATGTATTTACACCTATGTTGCCAAAAGAATATAGTTTAGCTGCAGGTGTAGTTTTACCAACAATAAATGTTATTGTTGAAGGTAATGGTGGAGTAGTTCCTGAACCAGGGGATGTTGAAGTTGATTCAGTAAGTGTTGATAAATCAGTATATAGATATAATAGAAATGGTAAGTTTTCATATTATTTCCCTGAGATAAAGGTAATAGGTAAGGATGGCAAATTTCCATCTCAAGATGTTACCTGTACAATAATAAATGGAACAGGAGTTATAATAACTAATAAAGAGGACTATGCAGACGGAAAAACAAAACCAGCAGTATCAATACTTAGCGATGCACAAGTGGGTTCAATCGTTACTGTTAAAGTCACATCTGTTGCAGATAATACAAAGTATAAAATATTTGATATATTAATATTGGATGATAATCAAATTCGAAATATTAGTGTTCAGACTTTAGATTATGAAGATTTTGAGGGTGTAATTGATGATGTAAATAAAACTATATCAATTATGCTTCCTAAAAACACAGATATATCTAAATTGAAAGTTACAATGTATGTGCATAACCATGCTTCTGTAAATGATGAGGTGGATTTATTTGGTAGATATAGTAAATCTAATGTTGACTTTACAAATCCAGTTAAGTATAAAATAACTTCAGAAGCTGGTGAAAGTATAGAATATACAGTAATAATACAGTTTCAAGATTAATAAATAATTACATCATAAAATTAAAATAGTGCTGATTATAGCACTATTTTAGTTTTTGGTGTGATTTGATTATTTATATTAAAAATATATTTAACATATTAAAAATATATTTAATATGTTTGACAAATATCAACTTATATGATATATATTTAATATAAGGAGGAATATTATGACAACGAAATATGTAGTTAAAGATAAACCAATGTGGAATCTTGAGGCAGTTTGTTGTATAGCCAGCCATTACAAGAGTGAAGAAGACAAAATTGTTGAGAATAGCAGTAAATTTGGATATACAAAAGAACAAATGAACAGTTATTTAGATAAGTATATTACCTATAAAAGTGCAGTTCTTAATGAGGCTTTACCTATTTTTAATAAAAAATACAGTACTTTAGAACCATTTTTTAAGCAAAATGATTTAGGTAATCCAATTATAGTAGGATATGTTCAACGTTATGACAGCAAGTTAAATTCTAATATTAGTGATGCTGATATAGATGAGATGATTATTGATAATTTAAATGGAATGGTTCATGATTTACTTGATGAAGAAGAGTCTAAATACAATTTTGCTGAAATAGGTGATGTAATCGTTTTTCTAAACAAAGCACAGCTAGATAACGATATAAAAATGCAAATTATAAATTTTCACATGGACAGATACAACTTAACTAGGATGATTGTTGAATTGCTTAACGAATTTGCCCCAATATGTGAAAAGTACTTTTTTATAATTGAAGAAGAATTTAATAAAACATATGATTTCCTTAGTAATATTGATAATTTATATCAAGTTATGAAGTTGTACGTGAATATTAATACTATGGTGATTGGTTATATAGATGTTTATATAAATATTTTCTTTTTTAATCAGCTATCTATGAGAGCTTATGATGACCAAAATGCAATATTCGCAGGTATTCATATTTTTAAATTATGTGAGTTAAGCGATGAAAACAAATACAATGATGCTCAAATGGTAGCAAGCTTAAAAGCACTAGCAGATACAACAAGATATAAAATAATTTGTATGCTTTCTGAAAAGTCTATGTATATGCAAGAAATTGCAGATAAATTGGGATTAACAGCTGCTAATGTATCTCACCACATCAATATGTTACTTCAATATAATATTATTTCAATAATACTTGATAGTGAGAAAAATAAAAGAATATATTATGAATTAAATGAAACTGAAATTGCTAGGTTGGCAGAAGCATTAAATAGTATTATTAAATAGAAAAGTAGGAGATATTATGGAAGAGAAAATTACCTATCCTTTGGGCAAAACAATTAAGAAGATGTTGAAAAATGTAAACAAGCAAAATAAAAAAATATACTTGTATTTTGCTATTTTTACATTGACAGCAGCTATTTATCCTTTCTTTTCAGTTGTTTTACCTAAAGTATTAATAAATGAGTTGACAAAGGGTAGCCTTGTTAGTATTGAAAATATAGTTTATATAGTTGCGGGATATTTTGTTCTGACTGCAATATTTGGATATATTAAGACATATGTGCTAAATTATTCAAAGCCTAAGATTACATTGTTGCGAATTGACTATGTAAGAGATATATCAGATAAATTGGTAAGCTTTGATTATAAATATGCAGAAGACGCTACATTTTATGAGGAAAATGAAAGAGCTTTTAGAGCATGCAGTAGCAATAATAACGGAGTTGAAGGGGTTTATCATAAGTTATTTGAAACACCTGCTGTATTATTAACTACGCTTGCTTTTATAACATTTATAGGTATGCTCAATATATGGATACTTGTAGGTATGTTCGCTAATTTGATAATAACCTTGCTTATAAACAAAGGTGTACATCAGTATACATATAAGAAAAAGAAAGAATTAGCTCATGCTGAAAGGAGAAATTATTATTACTATACAACTACTCATGATTTCGGATATGGCAAGGATATAAGGGTTTATAGCTTTAAGAACAGAATCTTAGATAATTACAACAAAGAAATAAAAGGCTATGTTGGTGTACACAAAAAAATTAAAAATAAAGAATATGCTCTAGGCTTTATTGGGTTAGTATCATTACTTATAAGCGATGCTTTAACCTATGGTATACTTATATACAAAACTGCTAATGGTATGTCTATTGCTGATTTTTCAATGTATCTGACTGCAATAGTTTCATTATCTCTCATGCTTAAAACCTTAGTGCAAGATATGACAACTATATATGTTGAAGGTCAATATGTTCATGATTTCTATGAAATGATGGAAACAGATTATGGTGAAAAAGGTGGAGAAAGAAAGGCTATAGCAGATGATACTTTAGAAATCGAATTTAAAAACGTAAGCTTCAAATATCCTAAAACAGAAAAATACATATTTAAAAATCTTAATTTTAAAATTATTAAGGGCGAGCGTTTGGCTATAGTTGGAATTAATGGTGCAGGTAAAACAACACTAGTTAAGCTGATGACTGGATTGTTTGATGCAACTGAGGGTGAAATACTAATTAACGGCATTCCGATTAAGGAATTTGATAAAAAAGCTTTATACTCAATGTTTTCTGTTGTGTTTCAAGAGATAAATGTTATGGCGTTTACTATCAAGGAAAATGTAGCCTGTGTATCCGAAAATATTGATGAAACACGAGTTGTAGAAGCATTGGATAAGGTTGGACTGAGAGATAAGGTATTAAGTTTTGAAAAAGGACTTGACCAAATGATGCTAAAAATTATTGAGGAAGATGGAACTGAATTTTCAGGTGGAGAAAAGCAAAAGCTTGCGATTGCAAGAGCTTTATATAAGGATGCCAACATGGTTATTATGGATGAGCCTACAGCGGCATTGGATGCACTAGCAGAAGCAGAAATATATGAAAATTTCAGTGAACTTATAAAGGGTAAAACTGCAGTGTATATCTCTCATAGACTTGCAAGCACAAAGTTTTGTGATAAAATTGCTTTATTCGACAATGATGGCTTGTGTGAGTACGGAAATCATGATGAACTTATGAAAAAGCAAGGTAAATATTATGAGATGTTTACTATACAAGGCAAATATTATAAGGAAGGAGTTGAGATAACTAATGAATAGCCTAAAAAAGATAAAGATGTTTTTCGCTCTTTCATGGAAAATATCACCTGCTTATATTTTTATATTGATAGGTAATACCATAATCTCTAGCTTTCAAATATTTTTAAACATTATCCTTCCTAAATATTTGATAGATGAACTTGTTGGTGCTTGTGATATAAAAAGACTTATTATATTTGGTGGTTTGATTGTTTTATCAAATTTGTTGTTTGCTTTTTTAGAAAAAACTGTAAAACGGCTGTTAGATATTAAAAGCATATATGTACGTGAAAAAATGAATCAAACTATGGCACAAAAGATTATGAATGTGGAATTTGCATATTTGGAGGATCCATACTATTTAGATTTAAAAGAAAGATCTATTTTTGCATTAAATAATATGAGTGCCATGGAAAATTTGATAAACAATATCACGATATTTTTTAAGAGTATTGTAACTATTATAGGTCTGATTGCTATAATGTTTACATTGAGTTGGATTTTAGTTTTGATGCTTGCTATATCTATTGTTATTACTTTATTACTATATAAATCATTTATGAACTATCAGGCTGAATTTTTTCAAGAGCTAATACCTGTAAACCGTAAATATGGATATTATGTAAATCTTACTTATAATGATACCTTGCAAAAGGATATAAGAATGTTTGACATGAATAAAATGCTTATTGATAGAATAACATTTTATAATATGGAAATATATAAATGGGATAGTGTGTTTTCTAAAAGACAGGGAAAGTATTTAGGTATGAACAGCATAATTAACGATTTACAAGCTGCAATAGCATACGGATATGTAGGACTTAGAGTTATAACAGATAAATTAGGACCTAAAATTGGACTTGGTTCATTTACTATGTATGTATCGTCTGCCATAAACTTTACAAAATCATCAATTGAGCTTGGAAACAGCATAACTCGTATAGGTCAAATGCTTGGATATCTTGATCCTTTTATGGAATTTATGTCTTTACCTGATGAAAGCAACCAAAAAGGAAAAATTAAGTTTTCAGGAATTGTTGAAAGCATTAAATTTGAAAATGTATCATTTAGTTATCCTAAGAGTGATAAAACAGTGCTTGATAATATATCATTTGAAATCAATAAAAACGAGAAAATTTCAATTGTTGGTTTAAACGGTGCAGGCAAGACAACATTAATTAAGCTTATATGTAGATTATATCATCCTACAAGCGGAAAAATATATATAAACGGTCATGATATATTTGAATATGATTACGATAGCTATATGAAAGGTATAGCAACAGTATTCCAAGATTATAAGCTGTTTGCCTTCAGTATAGATGAAAATATAAGCTGTGATGCACAAAATTCAAACACCAATAAGGTTATGAAGCTAATTGAAGACGTTGGACTTGAAGAAAAGATAAAAAGCTTGCCAAATGGTATAGCATCAATGTTTGGTAAAGCCTATGACGAGCAGGGTATAGAAATGTCCGGTGGTCAGGGACAAAAGGTCGCAATAGCAAGAGCATTATATAAAGATGCATCACTTATTATACTTGACGAGCCAACAAGTGCCTTAGATCCATTAGCAGAAGCAGAAATATATGAAAACTTTAATAATTTAATTGGAGATAAAACAGCAATATATATATCTCATAGAATGTCAAGCAGTGTATTTTGTGATAAAATATTAATAATAGATGGCGGTAAAGTTTCAGATTTTGATACACATAAAAATCTAATGAAAAAAACAGAGAGCTTATATTATAAATTGTTTAATTCACAAGCAGTAAACTATAGTGAGTAATACTAATAAAAAAATAATGCGAACTTCAATAGTTCGCATTATTTTTTAAATCATCATTATTTTCAACGTAAGCTCTGCCATTCTTTCAAGCTGTTCTATAGCAATTTGCTCGTTTGTAGTATGAACCTTATCCATTCCTGTTCCTAAAACAATTGCCTTTATTCCCTTTGTATTGTAGACATTTGAGTCGCTTCCACCACCAGATGTATGTCTAGAAGGAGTAATATTTATTTCGTTACATTTATCCTCTACGAATTTTAGAAAATCATCATTTTCGTCAACCTTATATGACATATACATATTTTCAATGTTGCAATTTAATGTCGCATCGTGTTTTGTACATGAATCCTGTAGACATTTAACCATATGATTAGTTTGGGCTTCAAGCTTTTCATTGTTGCGACTTCTGGCCTCAGCTATCATAGTAGCCTTTTCACATACAATATTCGTGGCACTTTGTGCATTAAATGTCCCTATATTAGCAGTTGTTTCCTCATCTATCCTAAGAAGCTTCATATTAGTAATTGCTTCCGACATAACCATAATTGCACTTATTCCATTTTCAGGAGCAATGCCAGCATGTGCTGGTTTTCCAACGATTTCAGCTGTAATTTTTGTTTGTCCTGGTGCTCCAACTATTATATGTCCAACATCTCCGCTGCTATCTAGGATTAGAGCTTTTTTAGACTTTATTTTATCTAACCCTAAGTGCTTAGCTCCTTTAAGCCCTCCCTCTTCTGCTATTGTGAAAACTGCTTCTATAGGTCTACATTTTAAGTTTTGTTCCTTTACAATTTTTAGAGCTTCTACTATTGCTACAACCCCAGATTTATCATCACTACCTAAAATCGTATTTCCTTTACTTCTTATGTATCCATCTTCAATTATAGGTTCAATACCAATTCCTGGTGTAACAGTGTCTATATGAGCGCTTAACATAATAGGTTCATAATTTTCATCACCATCTAAATAACAGTATACATTTCTGCCATTAGAGCCGAAATTTGCACCTGCATTATCTGTATAGACTCTGTATCCTAGCTCTGTTAAATCCTTTTCAAGTCTATCAGCCATAGCTTTTTCATTAAGAGTTTCACTGCCAATTTGAACATATTCTAAAAAAGTATTTATTAGTCTTTCCTTATTAATCATATTCATCCTCCATATTAATCAACAATTTTTATTAATATTATAACATAGTTTTGGTGAACCGAAACATTTAAAATATGCTAAGCATATTATATCTTATTTAAACAAAATTTCAAAGACAAAATAATATTTAGGCGAAAGTCTAACCAAATCTAGAGCATGCTTTCATGGCTATTTTCTCGAATTCATGTCTAAGCGGATGACAAAAATAATATTAATGATATAATATGCTTAGCATATTTAAAATGGCTCAATGTAGCCGAGACTATGATATATGCTGTTATGCAAAATTTATATAAAAAAGGAGTGATAAATTTATGTTCAAAAAATTTATAAGCTTAGCATTTAGCGCTTTATTACTATTAATATTATTTGTTGGTTGCAATAATCAAACATTACCATTAGATGATGAACAGCAAATAGTAGTTGGTGAACAACAAGAGGATGATAGCAAACAAAAAGTAGAATTTGATTTAACAACTATTGAAAAGTACCTTGACAAAACAGGGAGGTATGATTTTAGAGGTCAAGATTTATCAGATTTAGCTGTATTGGATTTAGAACCTCTTATAAATTTTGTGTTGGATACTCAAACTAAATTTCCAAATAATTTTTTAGATACATATGATTTTGAAAAGGCTGTAAGCTATGGTAAAGATCCGGGCTTGATTATATTGAGTTTACATGAAGAGGGCATAACGGGAAAAGGTGTGAATGTAGCAGTAATTGATGGAGTATTGCTAAAGGAACATAATGAGATAAAGGATAATATAGTTCTTTGTGAGGATTTAGTTGATAATGAGACAGCTTTTTATCACGGGACACCAATTACTTCAATATTGTGCGGCAAAGAAGTGGGTATTGCACCAGAAGCAAAAGTATATTTTGTTTCATATCTAAATGATAAATTGCATAATAGTGGAAATTATGAAGAAGCATATATTTATCTGGCAAAGGCTATAGAAAGAATTGTTGAAATAAATAAGGAACTTCCTCAGGATGAAAAAATAAGAGTTTTGTCAATTTCCTCCGGGTGGGATCCTGATAGCGATAAGGCTGCTGCGATAGTTAGCGCTATAGAAAAAGCAAAGGAAGATGGAATTTTTGTTGTAACAGCAAGACTGTATGATCATGATGGACTTTATTTCGGTGGAGCTAGCAGAGAAATATTAAGTGATCCTAATGACATAAACTCTTATAGTGCATATTACTTAGATGTATACAATGATGCAAAAGAAATTTTATTGGCACCAATGGATGCCAGATGGTTAGCATGTCATATTGGAGTAGATGACTATATGATGTATAGCAGAGGAGCATGGAGTATGGTTATACCATATATTAGTGGAGTTTATACATTAGCTTGTCAAGTCTATCCTGAAATTACACCTAGTCTGTTTTGGGAGATGGCATTGTCTACAGGCTATGATATAAAACAAATGGATAGTGAGTTTGAAGGAAAAACTGTAAAAATAATTAATCCTGTTAATTTAATAAAAGAATTAAAAAACAAGTAAAATTAAAATTACCTTGAAGTTTTATAAAAAGTGCTATAAAATTTAATTTAAATAAATATTATAGCACTTTTTAAATTGAATTAATTCCCGACTCCATGCACAAATGTTTAACAACCTTTTTTCAGAAGGAGTTGACATTCTTGTGCAAATAAATTGCAAAGTCTTAAACATTGTTTAAACTATAGAGGTAACTATGAGTAATTTTAATATACAAGAGGAACTAAAAAAAATACCAGATAATCCTGGTGTTTATATGATGAAAAATACCTTTAACGAGGTTATATATGTTGGTAAAGCCAAAAACCTTAAAAAAAGAGTTAGACAGTATTTTCAGTCTAAAAATCATTCAACTAAAATTCAAAACATGATAAGAAATATTAATGAATTTGAATATATAATGACTGATAATGAGGTTGAAGCTTTAATTCTAGAAGCAAATTTAATAAAAAAATATATGCCTAAGTATAACACACTTCTTCGTGATGATAAGCAATATCCTTATATAAAAATAAGTACAAATGAGAAGTATCCGCGAATTATAAAGGTTAGAGAGGTAAAAAAAGATGGTGGAAAATATTATGGCCCATATATAAGTAACTATGCTGTAAACGAAATAATCCACATAGTAAATAATTTGTTTTCTCTAAGAAAGTGCAGTCTTAGGCTTGATGGAACAAAGAAAAATCAAAGACCATGCTTAAATTATCACATAAATAAATGCAGTGCTCCATGCATGGGCGGTGTAGATAAAGTAGAATATAAAAAAGAAGTTGATAAAGTTATAGATTTTCTAAATGGTGGGGGAGAGGATATAGTAGCCTTACTTAAAGAGAATATGGTCGAGGCATCTAAAAAATTAGATTTTGAATTAGCGGCAAAATATAGAGATCAGATAAGATCCATAGAAATAATACACGAAAAGCAAAAGATTGATGCAGCAGCTACAACCACAGACCAAGATGTAATTGGAACAGCTATAGGCATAGAAGAAGCCTGTGTTCAGGTATTCTTTATTAGAAATGGAAAAATAATTGGTAGAGAGCATTATCTGCTAACAAACATAGAGAACGAAACAAGAGAAGAAATAGTTACATCATTTATCACTCAGTTCTATACAGGAACAGTATATATACCAAAAGAAATACTAATAGAATGTGAAATAGAGGATAGGGAGTTATTTGAAAATCTATTGTCAGAAAAAAGAGGCAATAAGGTAACAATAAAAACTCCTGTCAAAGGTGATAAAAACATGCTGGTAAAAATGGTTAAGAAAAATGCGCTTGAGGTACTCGAAAAGGGCAGTGCTAGAATTAAAAAGGACATGGAGGAAAGTCAAGTAGCATTAAATGATTTAAAGGATTTGCTTAACCTAGATGATTTACCACTTAGAATAGAGGCTTTTGATATTTCAAACATTCAAGGAGTTGAATCGGTAGGCTCAATGGTTGTATTTGAAAGAGGTATGGCTAGCAAGAGTAATTATAGAAGGTTTAAAATAAAAACAGTTATAGGACCAGATGATTACAAGAGTATGGAGGAAGTCATTGAAAGACGTCTAAATAGAGGCTTAAGCAGTGAGGATGAAAATGGCTTTAACAAAATGCCTGATTTAATGCTTATAGATGGTGGTAAAGGTCAAACAGGAATTGCAGAAAGAGTTGTAGAAAACTACGGACTGAATATTCCGGTATGTGGTATGGTAAAGGATGATAAGCATACAACTAATGGACTTCTGTACAGAGGACAAGAAATCCCACTAAAGAGAACTAGCGAGGTTTATAAGTTAGTGTGGAAAATTCAAGAGGAAGCCCATAGATTTGCCATAAGCTATCACAGAAACCTAAGAGATAAAACAATATTTAAGTCAGAATTAGATAATATTAAAGGTATTGGTGAAAAGAGAAAGATAAATCTATTGAGATACTTTGGTTCAGTAGAAGCGATAAAAACTAAAACTATTGAAGAGTTAGCTCAAGCACCGACAATGAATATAGCTATAGCTGAGGTTGTGTTTAAATATTTCAATAAATAAATATAATAAACCACTAAATAAATATATATTTAGTGGTTTTATATATGTGATATTTTCTTAAAATTTATAATCTTTATTTTCAAGCTTGCAGATTCTTTGTACAGCAAATTTTCCTGTAATAGCTGCACTGGGCAATCCACCTGGAGGACTAATCCATTGTCCTGCAAGTATTACATTATCAAGTCCCTTTATATACGCTGATGGATAAGGCAATTTTGCACTTTCCTTAGAAATCATAAAGGATTGGTAAAAGCCTTTATATGCGTTGCAATATCTTGTGTATGTAATAGGAGTCCATATATCTAGAATAGATAATTTACCTTCATATTCAGGAAATTGCTCCTCAATCTTTTTCATAGTTATTTGCGCTATTTCTAATTTCTTTTTCTTATATAACTCTTTATCCTTATAAAGCTCTGTCCAAAATTCAAAAACATCCTCACATCCGCCTTGTAATGATTGAATAATTTGCTTACCAGCTGGAGCAAAATCAGGCTCATAACTATATGATTTTACTGTAATACGTTCACTCATTCCTTCTGTGAAGATTAGTTCTGGGCAGTTCCAAATTGTCTCAGCACCGATTGAATCAATAGGTGTAGCTGCTGCGAATGCTACTTGGAATGTATTATAAACAGGATATGCCTTGCGATTTTCATACATTTCTTTCATCAACGGCTCCATATATGTTTTAGGTAGCAATTTTCCAAAAGTGACAGATGTATCACAAGTTGGAATTACATAATCACAAGTAACCTTAGTGCCATCATCAAGCTGTATTTCTAATGCCTTACTGCCTTCGATTAATACTTTTGATACAGTTTTCCCACAAAACACCTTGCCACTGTAGCTTTCAAATTTTTCTTTCATACGAAAAGCCATTGCTCTAGAACCTCCCGCAGGTATGCCTCCATCACCAGAGATAAAGTTACCATATGCCATAGGAAATGAACCTGCTTGAGTGTCTGATGGGGTAAAATCTGAGATAAGGCATTTGATAAGTGGGTGCTTGAATTTATCCATAAGGTCCTGTACATTCATTCCATAATAATGCTTGAATATTCTCAAAGCACTTCTCATAGTTATCATCATCTTAATACCTTCCTTTGCTCCTATTAATTCAGAAGGTATATTTGCAGGTATAGCTACATCTTTTGCTATTCTACAATATTTCATTAAGCTACGTATTTCTTTTTCATCATCTGGAGAAAGAGTAATCATTTCTCTTTCGGTACGATCAACGTCATTCCAGAGAGAAAGCTGTTGTCCATCAAGAATGGATGTGTACATTCTGTCACAGCGTTTTATTTCTATATCCTTACTTACCGCTCCAACTGTTTCCCATATTTTATATAAATCTGTACCAGGTGTAGAACCCATCATCCAATGTATGCAATTATCGATATGATATCCACTTCTATCCCAGCCTGTACATTCACCGCCTACAATTGTATGTTGTTCATAAAGCTCTGTCTCAAAGCCGGCCCTTGCAGCATATACTGCTGCTGTTAAACCAGCAATGCCGCTACCTATTATAGCAATTTTTCTCCTTCTTTCCATTGTAACCTCCAATTATTTTTTTTCGTCTGGTACAATTCCCATACATCCAACAAAATTAATAAGATCTCTTTGATGAACTATTCCTAGCCCTCTTTCTTCGTCACCAAGTATCAATAACTGGTCTCCGACTTTTATTTTAAATAACTCTCTAGCTTTTTTAGGAATTACAATCTGTCCGCGCTCTCCAACAGTAACAGAGCCAAAGAAATGCTTTCCTTTAGGAGGAATAATTAAACCTGTAGACTCCTCTGAGTGGTTGATTAAATTATCAACTGTAACATCGTATAGTTTTGCGAGAGATATAAGACTATCTAAATCGGGAGAAGTTTCTTCACTTTCCCATTTAGCGACAGCCTGTCTTGAGACATCAATTTTTTCTGCAACATCCTCTTGAGTAAATTGGTTTAATAGTCTTAATCTCTTTAAATTTTTTCCAATCATATTTTTCATACCTTTCATATTTATAAAATTTATTATATTGTTGGTATTATTGAAAGTCTACCAACTAAAGCTATCATTTATGTTATATTTGGTTGCTTTTTTATTCAAAAAAATTTTTCAAATAATACGAAAATAAATATACCCACAAAAATATAATTTTGTGGGTAAATGGTGACATATTTAATTAAAGTAACTTATCCTTTATAACATTCCAGTAGTTAAACTCACCAACTGTAAGCTGTTTTATAGTCTTTGCTGATGTGAAAAATTTTATAGAATCAATATTTTCAAATTCATAACCAATACCATCAACTACAAGTGTTAATGAATAATCCTTTCCGCTTTCAGGTACTATTTTTACCTCAAATTCTGGTGGCACTATTAGACTGCTGTTTAGACACCTATAGGCATTTGATATAAGAGGTGCTAAAGGCATTATTTGCAATGTTTTTAATGATGGATAAACTAATGATCCTCCCGCTGAGTAGTTGTATGCAGAGCTGCCTAAAGGAGAAGAAATTATGACTCCATCACCACTTACAGTTTGAAGATAATTATCATTAAAATACATATTTAAGTGAGCAGTTTTCATATCACGTCTTTTTATGGCTATATCATTTACAGCGTAAGTAGTAAATATTGAATTTTTGCTATGTACAATACATTCAATTATATTTATCTCATTAATTTGATATCTAGCTTCCTTATACAGCTTTACAAAATTCTCTATATTATCTGGAGTAATCTCAGGGAAAAAACCTAGTGTTCCAGTGTTTATACCTATAAACGGTATTTGTGAAAACCTGCTTTGCCTTACAGCGTGCAAAAAAGCTCCATCACCACCGATAGTAACATTAAGTTCAGCGCTTTCACTAAAGCCCTCAAATGGAGTAAAGCCTTCGGCTTTTAATATATTTATTAAATCGTTTGTTATTATTTTTGAGTAACTTTCTAAATTTGGTAAACAATTTATTATTCTTTCCATAATGTTACTTACCTCTTTACATAAAGAAATTTTTATATTATTATAGATTGGTAATATTGTCTCAATTACATTGAGCCATTTTAAATATCTGTCGATATTATTGTCTCAACTACGTTGAGTCATTTATAGTTTAATACAAAATATTTAATTTATTATAAACTAAATAAAATAGTGTAGGAGTAAAATTAATGAGTGACAATATAGATTTTGATAATTGTCTTAATTATACAATACAAGAAAATGATAAAAGTGTAAAGGAAATATTGCTTGATGAACTAAATTTTTCTAGAAGGCTTACTGTAAAGCTAGAAGAGAATAAAAAAGTATTTCTTAATGGAAAGCCTGTAAGACTTAAAAAAAGAGTATATATAGATGATGTTATAACTGTTTATTTTGAAGATGAACAAAAGGATGAGTACGATCCAGTAGAAATTCCGCTTAATATATTATATGAAGACGATAGTATGCTTATAGTTGATAAACCACCATTTATGGTTGTTCATCCTACTAAATCGCATTTCAATGATACTTTAGCAAATGGTGTTAGATTCTATTATGATTCTAAAAATATAAAAAGTAAAATAAGACTTGTAAACAGACTAGATATGAATACTTCTGGTATAGTTATTATTGCTAAAAACTCTTTTATTCACAATGAGTTATCTAAGCAGATGAAGGAGAATACAGTAGAAAAATATTATTATGCAATAGCAGAAGGAACAATAATTCAAGATAGTGGCACTATAAATGCCCCTATAGCCAGATTAAATGAAGATGATATAATGAGAGTTGTTGATTCATCAGGTAAGGAATGCATAACTCATTATGAGGTTATTGATAGATTTAATGATATGACACTTTTAAGACTAAAGCTTGAAACTGGCAGAACTCATCAAATTAGAGTTCATTTAAAGCATATTAGACATCCAATTATAGGAGACACATTATATAATAAAGAAAGTAGCTTAATTAATAGGCAAGCTTTGCATTGTAGTGAAATGAGCTTTATTCATCCCATAACAAAAAAATGGATAAAAATAGAGGCTGATTTTCCAGAGGATTTTAAGAGAATAATAAAGAATTAATAATAAATTAATAAT
>DDAM01000061.1:54251-78359 GCA_002332905.1 Firmicutes bacterium UBA2058
AATAAATTAATAATAAATTAACAGTAGTTATTAAAATGTCGTTATAATTTAATTATGGAGGAAATAATTAATGAAGAATATTTTACTTATTGCTACAGGTGGAACAATAGCCTCAAAAAATAACGGAGAAGGCTTAGCTCCAGCTATATCGTCAGCTGAACTTTTATCATATATACCGGAAATTAAAGAATTATGCAACGTAGATGCAGTACAGGTTTTAAATATAGATAGTACTAATATTCAACCTGAGTATTGGCTTTTAATGGTCGACGCTATAAAAGAAAACTATGATAAATACGATGGATTTGTTATGNNCTCACGGTACGGATACAATGGCATATACTTCAGCTGCCTTGTCCTATCTTGTGCAAAATGTGGACAAGCCAATAATTATAACTGGATCACAAAAACCAATTGCTGAAGCTGCAACAGATGCTAAGAAAAATTTAATTGATAGCTTTAGATTTGCGGTTGAAGATGGAGTAAAAGGAATATTTGTCGTATTTGATGGTAAAGCTATAATTGGTACGAGAGCTAAGAAAACTCGCTCTAAAAGTTACAGTGCATTTGAAAGTATCAACTTTCCTTATGCAGCATATATAGATAATAATAAAATTACTAGATTTACTAAAAGCGATGATGTAAAAGATAAAATTAAATTTTATGACGAAATATATCCAAGTATTTTTTTACTTAAGCTTGTACCGGGTATGGAGCCTGATGTACTTGATTATATTGGAGAAAAATACGAAGGTATTGTAATTGAAAGCTATGGTGTAGGCGGAATTCCATTTAATGACAGAAGAAATTTTTTAAATAAATTAGGAAACCTTACAAGCAATGGTAAAATAGTTGTTATTGCAACACAAGTAGCACTAGAAGGCAGTGATATGGGAGTATATGAAGTAGGTATGAAGGCACTTAAAAACTACTCTGTATTACAAGCATATGATATGACAATTGAAGCAGCAGTAACAAAGCTAATGTGGATTTTATCACAATCAAAGAATTTTAATGAAGTAAAGGAAAAGTTTTATACGAAAATAAATGATGATATTTTAATAGACTAATTGAGGGATAAGGTAATTATGCTTAAAACAGATTTGCACATGCATACTAATGTTTCTGACGGAACTTGGGATGTATATGAGCTTAAAGAAAAGCTAAAAGAAAATGATATAAAAATATTTTCTATCACTGACCATGATGACATTGGTAATATTGAAAATATGTCTAATATATTAACACCAGAAGATAATTTAATATTTATTAAAGGTGTTGAGGTTACAGCAACTTATAATAATAAAGAATATCACATGACACTATATAATTATGATATTAATAATAAGGAATTATTAGAGTTTTTAAAGTGGACTAGAGACTTGCGACTTGATTATAATGATAAATTTATACACTACATGTCAACACTGCATGAAAGTATAACATTTAAAGACTTCCTAGAATACAAGGAAGATCGTGCAAGAGGTGGCTGGAAATCCTCTAATTATTTGATAGATAAAAAAATTCACAAAGATATGGCGGAGCACTTTGAAGACATTAAAAAATCAGGATTAACGATAACCTTTAAATCACCTGAGGAGGTTATAAATATCTGTAAAAGAAGTGGCGGATATATATTTTTGGCACATCCATCATATCATTACAAAAAAACTGTTATGCCTATAGAAGAGTTGAAAATGTGGCTAGAACTTGGAATTGATGGTGTAGAGTGCTATACACCATACAATGATAAGAAGCAATCAGAGTACTATAAAGAATTTTGTGATAAAAATAATTTAATGATATCTGGAGGTTCAGATTGTCATGGTGATTTTATTAAGGAAAGAAAGCTTGGTATTCCAACTATAGATTTAAGTGAGCTGAAAATAGATAAATTGTTAAATAAAAATTTAACAAATTATAGCTTTACAAATCAAAATATAGTGTTATAATAAACATGTAATATCTTCAGGGTAGGGTGAAAGTCCCGACCGGCAGTTATAGTCTGCGAGCCGAAAGGTTGAATTGGTGAAATTCCAATACCGACAGTAAAGTCTGGATGGTAGAGGATTATATACACGCATATTTTTGTATGCATATTCTATCGAAATAATAGCCTCTGAGGATCTCAGAGGTTTTATTATACCTCTGAAATTCTTAATTATTTGGAGGAAAAGATGAAAAAAGAAGCAAATTTACAAAGTTGTGTAAACACAAAAACCTTAGCAAAGGTAGGAGTTCTGTCAGCAGTAGCTGCAGTTATTATGATACTAGAATTTCCGTTACCTTTTGCACCAAGCTTTTATAAGCTTGATTTTAGCGAGATACCTGTATTAATAGGAGCATTTGCGCTAGGTCCAATAGCTGGGATCGCTATTGAGTTTATAAAAATTTTACTTAATTTTGTTTTGAATGGAACAGTAACAGCTGGAGTTGGTGAGATAAGTAATTTTTTAATAGGTTGTTCTTTGGTTGTACCAGCAGCTATTATTTACAGAAAAAATAAAACCTTTAAAAATGCTATAATTGGACTTATAGTAGGAATATTTTCATTAGCAATAGTTGGTGCGATACTTAATTATTTTGTTTTATTACCTGTTTTTTCAACTGCTTATGGGGCACCATTACAATCGTTTATTGATATGGGAAATGTAATAAACAAATATATAGTTGATTTAAAGACATTGGTTTTATATGCAGTAGTACCATTTAATCTAGTAAAAGGTTTATTAGTTTCTGCAATGACAATACTTATATATAAAAAATTATCTCCGATATTACACAGATAAAAAAGGCTGTTGCAAAATACAATAAGTATACTGTACATAGTGTATTTGTTAAATATTTTGCAACAGCCTCTATGAAAGAATCAAAAACGATTCTTTATCAAATTTTATGCATTATGAGGATGGAAAAAATGAATTTTGAATTATGGTTAAATAATAAAGTTGAAATCGTAGAAAAAGCACTAAAAGATAATTTTACTAAAAATGATAATAAGCAAAAGATAATATATGAATCTATGGAGTATAGTTTGTTTGCAGGTGGAAAAAGACTAAGACCTGTTATTATGCTTGGCGTTAATGAGATTTTTAGTAAGAATTATAAAAATGTACTTCCTTTTGCGTGTGCTATGGAGATGATCCATACATACTCTTTAGTTCACGATGATTTGCCAGCAATGGATGATGATGATTATAGAAGAGGAAGATTATCTAACCATAAAAAATTTGGAGAAGCAACAGCAATACTTGCTGGGGATGGACTTTTAAACATGGCATTTGAAATTATGCTTAGAGAAAGTCTTAAGATTGATATAGACAAAGAGCTTTTAATTAAGGCTATGAGCATTATAGCTGACTCCTCCGGAACAGAAGGAATGATTGGCGGACAGGTTGTAGATATGTTTTGTGAAGAAAGTATAAATGATATTTCCGACTTAGAGTATCTACAAAAACATAAAACAGGAGCAATAATTAGATCCAGTGCTGTAGTTGGCGGGCTTTTAGGAGGAGCAACAGACATAGAATTAAAGGCTATAGAAAAATTTGCCGATAATCTTGGCTCAGCTTTTCAAATTCAAGATGATATATTAGATGTAGAAGGAAATGCAGAAAAGCTTGGAAAACCTATTGGTAGTGATGAGGGCAATAATAAAAAGACCTATGTATCAATGATAGGTTTAGAAGAAGCTAAAAAGCTGCAAGAAAAGCTTACAAATGAAGCGATTGAATCGTTAAGTATATTTGGTGATAAATCAATAATGTTAATAGAGATGTGTAAATATTTAGTGAAGAGAGAGAATTAAATGAAAAAATGCTATGCATTTTATTTTATTAATAAAATGCGTAGCATTTTTTCATTCACTAAAAATAATGATAAGATAGATTTAGAAAATGAAGAAGATGAAGTAATAGACATTGTACATTGAAACTGCTAGTTAGTATTTTTATGCATTTTATTGTTAATAATGTGTCAATATTTTTTTTATAATTTTGTCGAAATATTGAAGTATTATAATAAAATATTTCAGTATATTCCAAATGTTTTATAATTTTTTTACTTTGAAACATGAATCATTTTTTATATAAAATCTAAAAATTTGTTTAACTTATACAAATTAATGGAAATCATGCATAATAAAATTATTGTAACAATTTAATATTATTGTATTGAAATTTTTAATTTATAAGTTATAATTAAATTATATAGGCATGAAATAATTTGTTAAAAATTTAGCGAACTGCGCTAGTTGCTTATAAAAGAGGCAAAAAATTTAAAGGAGTGAGATTATGAATTTTGAATTAAGCAAAGAACAGCAAATGGCAAAAGAATTATTTAGATCATTTACTGTTAATGAAGTTAAACCATTGGCTCAAGAGGTTGATGAGCAGGAAAGATTTCCGGTTGAGACAGTAGAAAAATTCAAGAGATATGGATTTTTAGGTATTCCATTTCCAAAAGAGTACGGTGGACAGGGTGCAGACAACTTAACCTATATATTAGCAGTAGAAGAATTGTCAAAAGCTTGTGGAACATCAGGTGTTATAGTATCAGCTCATACTTCACTATGTGCATCACCTATTTATGAATTTGGTACAGAAGAACAAAAGAAAAAATATTTAGTTCCATTAGCAAACGGAACTTATTTAGGAGCTTTTGGTCTAACTGAGGCTGGAGCTGGAACAGATGCTGCTGGACAGCAAACTAAGGCTGTATTAGAGGGCGACAACTATATATTAAATGGTAGTAAAATATTTATTACTAACGCTACTCATGCAGATGTATATATAATAATGGCGATGACAGATAAAGCTAAAGGTACAAAAGGAATTTCTGCATTTATAGTTGAAAGAAATTTCCCAGGTTTTTCTGTAGGCAAAGAAGAGCATAAAATGGGTATCAGAGGTTCAGCTACTTGTGAGTTAATTATGGAAAATTGTATTGTTCCAAAGGAAAACTTACTTGGAAAAGAGGGTGAAGGCTTTAAAATAGCTATGAAAACACTTGATGGTGGTAGAATTGGTATAGCTGCTCAAGCTCTTGGTATAGCTCAAGGAGCTATTGATGAAACTGTTAAATATACTAAAGAAAGAAAACAATTTGGTAGATCTATCTCAGCATTCCAAAATACTCAATTCCAATTAGCAGATATGCAAGCTAGAGTAGATGCAGCTAGATTATTAGTTTATAAAGCTGCTACATTTAAGGATGCAAAAAAACCATATTCAGTAGAAGCTGCTACTGCTAAGTTATTTGCTGCAGAAGCTGCTATGGCAGTAACTACAAAAGCAGTTCAATTATTCGGAGGATATGGATATACAAGAGAGTATCCAGTTGAAAGAATGATGCGTGATGCTAAAATAACTGAAATATATGAAGGTACTTCAGAAGTACAAAGAATGGTCATAAGTGCAAACATGTTAAAATAATAGTGATGAAGTATTTAGAATAATAAGGAGGACTATACTATGAATATAGTAGTTTGTATAAAACAAGTACCAGATACAACAGAAGTTAAGCTTGACCCTAAAACTAATACTCTTATTAGAGATGGTGTGCCAAGTATAATAAATCCAGATGATAAAGCAGGCTTAGAAGCTGCACTTAGAATAAAAGATAAAATGGGTGCTCATGTTACAGTAATATCAATGGGACCTGCACAAGCAGATGTTGCATTAAGAGAAGCACTAGCTATGGGAGCTGATGAAGCTATACTTGTATCAGATAGAGCATTTGGAGGAGCTGATACTTGGGCTACTTCATCTACGTTAGCTGCTGCTATAAAAAATCTAGAATATGATTTAATTATTACAGGAAGACAAGCAATAGATGGAGATACAGCACAAGTTGGACCTCAAATTGCTGAACATTTAAATTTAGCTAATATAAGCTATGCAGAGGAAATAAATGTTGAAGGTGATAGCATAATTGTTAAAAGACAATTTGAAGATAGACATCATATAATAAAAGCTAAAATGCCTGTGCTTATTACTGCTTTAACTGAGTTAAATGCACCAAGATATATGACTCCGGGTGGAATATTTGATGCTTATAGAGAAAAAGTTGTTAAAGTGTGGACACTTAATGATATAAATGTAGATATGAACAATATAGGCTTAAAAGGCTCTCCTACTAAAGTTAAAAAGTCTTTTACAAAGCAAGCTAAACAAGCAGGAAAAATTTATAATAATTTAGATGCTAATGAAGCAGCAGATGTTATTATAAATGCCTTACAAGAGAAATTTATTATTTAATTTAGCAGGAGGTTAATATGAATATAGCAGATTATAAAGGTATTTTTATTTTTGTAGAACAAAGAGATAAAAAAGTTGAAAAAGTTTCTTTAGAGTTAATCGGAAAAGCTAAAGAATTAGCTGAAGTTATAAATACAACTGTTACAGCTGTTTTGCTAGGACATGAAATGGATGAACAGGCAAAAGAACTTAACTATTATGGAGCTGACAAAGTTATATACGTTGAAAATAGAAATTTAGATGTATATATGACTGAGCCATACACTTATTCATTAGTTGAGGTTATAAATAAATCTAAACCAGAAATTGTGTTATTTGGAGCTACTGCTATAGGTAGAGATTTGGCGCCAAGGGTTTCTGCAAGGGTTAAAACAGGTTTAACAGCAGATTGTACTTCACTTGATATAAATGTAGAAGAAAATAACAATTTAATGATGACAAGACCTGCATTTGGCGGAAATATTATGGCTACAATTGCTTGCCCAGATCATAGACCACAAATGGCAACAGTTAGACCTGGAGTTATGAAGCAAGCACCAATTAATAGAAACAAAACAGTAAATGTTGAAAAACTAGAATTAAATATACCAAATGAACATTTAAATGTACAAATACTTGATGTTATAAAACAAGTTCAAGAAAAAATGAAAATAGAAGATGCTAAGGTAATAGTGTCAGGTGGTAGAGGAATAGGTGGATCTGAAAATTTTGCAATGCTTGAGGAATTAGCAGAACTTTTAGGCGGTACTATATCAGCTTCAAGAGCTGCTGTTGATGCAGGTTGGATTTCTAAGGATAGACAAGTTGGGCAAACAGGTAAAACTGTAAGACCAAATCTTTATATTGCATGCGGTATTTCAGGTGCTATACAGCATATAGCAGGAATGGAAGAATCAGACCTTATAATTGCAATTAATAAGGATGAATTTGCACCTATTTTTGAAGTTGCAGATGTTTCAATTGTTGGTGACATAAACAAAATAATTCCTCAATTTATTGAAGAGTTAAAGAAAATAAGAGTTAAAAAATAGATAAAGCCGGAGCTAGCGCTCCGGCATTTTTGTTATTAAGGTTTGTTAATTTCTATGTAGATGACCTAGTCAATTACTGTTGACCCGTCGCTTACAATTGTAGGCGATTATCATCTACGACTGTAGGAGACTTGGTCACCTACATTTAATCAATTAACATTCATTAATTAAAATGTTATTTTCCACTCATTTGTCTTTGAGCCATTTCAACTAATCTTTTAGTCATGTAACCACCTACATAACCGTTTTGTCTAGCTGTTAAATTTCCTTTATCCATTGATTCGTAGTTAGCTAAACCTAATTCATTAGCTATTTCTGTTTTCATTTGGTTAAGAGCTTGTTTTGCTTCTGGAACAACTATATTGTTTGATCCTGTATTCATATATTTCACTCCTTTCTTTTGTAGATGTAGTTATATTATTTGTTAGATTATTTTTTTTAATCATGTAAATAAATGTTAGTCTAGAAATAAATTCTATAAATTTATTTTGATTCTATTTGGATATAATAATTCAAATAGTTAATCGCTAAATTTATTAAAACTTTTTATTTACTCAAATAATATAATATTATATTAACCAAAATAATTTTTAATATTGATGTTAATAATTGCTTTTTAAAAAAAATAGTGTAAAAATGTAGTTAATATAATTTAAACAATAGTAATAGATAATATTTTAAGTAGGTATACAATGCTTGTTCAACAAGAAGGATATAAGATTATATTTGAACATGACTCTTCTGCTGTAGTATTGGGTGACGAACTAAAAATTTCTCAAGTTGTATATAATTTGATTAATAATGCAAAAACATATACCGGAAATAACAAAACTGTACTTGTTAAGCAAATAATTAATGATAAAAAAATTAAGATTGAAATAATTGATACTGAAGATGGTATACCTGATGTTAAAATTTCCTATATTTGGGATAGGTACTATAAGATAGACAATTTGCATAAAAGAGCGGTTGTAGGTACAGGATTAGGTCTATCTATAGTAAAGAGCATACTTGATATGCATAGTGCAGAGTATGGCGTGGAAAGTGATATGTGTAATGGAAATATTTTCTGGTTTAAAATAAAAATAATCTAACATATTTTTTGTTGTAAAAATTCATTTTATGTTATGTTTATTAATGGATTTTTATGTAAATAAAAGTATTATTTCGTAATAACTGCTATATACTATAAATTTTTTGTTGCATTTTTTTTTTTCATATGCTAATATACTATAGAAGCACATAGCATATAGGTTAATGTTTTCCTATAAATACATACTTAATGTGCGAAAAACATTATCTTTCATTATTGTGGAAGATTACAATCTTTAGGAGGGAGTTTTATAATGAAGAAAATTTTAGTGTTATTGCTTGTTTTAGCATTAGTATTTAATTTCTCAGCTTGTAGTAAACCAGCAGAAACAGGTACAGATGTTAATCAACCAAATGACAAGGACAAAGAAGATGATGATTCATCTAAAGAGCCAGCTAATGAACAAAGAGAAGCTGCTGGTAGCTTAACTTATGGTAGTACTACTGATATGAACGGTAATTTCTTTACAACTATGTGGGGAAATAACGCAGCAGATGCTATAGTTAAGGATTTAATTCACGGATATAAAACTGTTGATTATCAAAAAGAAACTGGTTCATATGAAATTGATGACACAGTTGTAAAAGAGCTAAAGCAAATTGAAAATGCTGACGGAACTAAAACTTTTGAAATTGAAATCAATAGTGATTTAGTATTTAGTGATGGTTCGCCTATTACTGCTAAGGATTATGTATTCTCAGCTTTATTAACATCTCACCCAGAAGTAACTGATATAGGTGCTAACGCTACAGATGGTATTGATTATGTAGGATTTGAAGATTATAATACAAGACCAGAAGGAGCAACAGAAGGACAAGTTTCTGATACATTTGCTGGTATAAGATTATTAGGAGATTACAAATTCTCTTTAACAGTTAAAGCTGAAAATTTACCTTATTTCTATGATTTAACATATGCTCAGGTTAGACCATATCCATTGGCTGTTATAGCTCCAAATGCTGATATAGTTGATGAAGGCAATGGTGCTAAAATAACTGGAGAATTCACTTCTGAGATTTTAGAGCAAACTATAAACAACGCTGAAACAGGATATCGTTTCTATCCAAAAGTTACAGCTGGTCCTTATATGTTAGATAGCTTTGATGTATCTACTAAAATAGCTATATTAAAGTACAATCCTAATTACAAGGGAGATTATAACGGACAAAAACCACAAATTGCACAGCTTATATTCAAAAAAGTTAACAAAGCTACTGAAATTGATGAGTTAGTTGCAGGTACTGTTGATATGCTTGATGCTAGTGGCGGTAAAGACCTTATACTTCCAGGTTTAGATGCTGTTGACGAAGGAAAAATTTCTGTAACTACATTCCCAAGATGTGGATATGGTAAAATAGTATTCGTATGTGATATAGGACCTACTCAATTTGTTAAAGTTCGTCAAGCTATAGCTCACTGTTTAGACGTTCCTGAGTTTGCTAGACAGTACTCAGGCGGATATGCATCAGTTGTTTATGGTGCATATGGTGTTGCTCAATGGATGTATCAAGAAAATGCAGCTACTATAGAAAAAGAGTTTAACAAATACGCTCTTGACTTAGGTAAAGCAGAAGAGCTTTTAATAGAAGATGGTTGGACATTAAATGCTAATGGTGGAGAATTTGTTAAAGGTACAGATACTTTACGTCACAAAATGGTTGATGGAAAACTTATGCCTTTAGTAATCAAACACTTAGCTTCATCTCAAAACGCAGTATCTGATTTATTATCAGGTATGCTACCATCTAACATGGAAGCTGTAGGTATGAAATATGAGCAAACTGTAGTTGAGTTCCCAGTAGTTCTTGACAATTTGTATGGCGATGTTCCAGAGAGAGTTTATAACATGATGAATCTTGCTTCAGGTTATTATCCAGCATTCGACCCATACTACACATATCATACAGATGAACAATTTATGGGAAATCCTAACAGTAACTTCTTAAGAGATGAGCAATTAATGAATCTTGCTAAAGATATGAGACAAACTCCAAGTGATGACAGAGAAGGATATGCTAAAAAATGGTTAGAATTCCAAAGAAGATGGAATGAATTGGTTCCAGATCTACCATTATATTCTGATGAATATCATGCATTCTTCTCAACAAAGGTTAAGAATTTTGAGATTGATCCATTCTGGACATTCAGATATGCTGTATTATATGCTTATATAGAAGAATAATAGTTTAAGTTTTAAGTAAGTCTGTAACATTTAGGGTGATGCAGGACATCAGGTTAGCCTGTGGACTGCTATCATCCTTTTTTAACAATTGAGGGAGGTTTATATGTTAAGATATATTTTAAAAAGACTAATGTACTTAGTTTTTGTTTTCTTTATATTGTCAATAATAATGTTTGGCATATTCAAAATGGTTCCTGGTGATCCAGCAAAAATGATGATTGATCCTGAATTAGCAGCAAAGGATCCTGCTAAATATCAAGCAGCCTATGAACAGGCAAAAAAGGAATTGGGATTGGATAAGCCTATATATGTTCAATATGCTATATGGATTACTAAAATGTTAACTGGAGATTTTGGTTATTCAGTTCAATACCGTATGCCGGTTGTAAATGTAATAAAGGCTCCTATGGTGGCAACGTTGAAGATTAATATTATTAACTTAATTTTAGTTTTTGCTATCACTATACCGCTTGGTATAGCTACAGCAGTTAGAAAAAATTCAATTTTAGATAACGTAGTACAAGTAGTTACAGTTGTAGGAGTAAGCTTGCCTATGTTTATTATTGCACTATTAGGTATTTATTTCTTTTGTGTTAAAATTCAGATTTTCCCTATAAGCGGTATGGAAACACCTGGTGCTAACTTTACAGGTATGGCAAAGGTATTTGATGAATTAAAACATATGGCATTGCCAATTATAGTTATGACATTGGCTTCCTTAGCTAGTATAACAAGATATGTTAGAGGAGCTATGATAGAAGTTTTAAGAATGGATTTTATTAGAACAGCGAGAGCAAAGGGTTTAAGAGAAAAGGTTGTTATCTATTCTCATGCATTTAGAAATGCTCTTATACCTGTAGTTACTATTATGACTGCATGGTTTGTTGGAATATTTGGTGGTTCTATAGTAATTGAAAGCACCTTCTTATACAACGGTATGGGACAAGTTCTTATTACTTCACTTAGACAGCAAGATTTTGCGGTTGTTTTAACTATGAACATGTTCTACGTTTTATTGAGCCTTGTGGGAAATTTAGTTATGGACTTAAGCTATATGTTAGTAGACCCACGTGTAAAATTGTCATAGGGAGGATATTTGTAAATGGATAATAAAAATAATAAAGGCAAAAAGAAAAATAGTCTTTTTAAAATGCTCTCAAACACATTTAAGGGAATGTTTTTCGGAAATAATAAGGTTGAACTATCTGTATTAGAAGAAGAACAAATGCAAAGTCCTCTAAGAACTATCATTAGAAACTTTTTTGATAATAAGGTTTCTGTAGTTGCTTTAGTAGTATTTTTAGCAATATTTATATCATGCTTTACTTTACCTGCTGTTTTTCCTCTTGATAAAGTTTTTCAAGATACAACACAACAGGATATTTCTCCTGGATTTAATTTAATGAGTTTACCAAAAGAATTAAATGGTAATGTTAAAGAAATTAGCGTTGGCTCTACATTTGGGGTAGGAATAGATAATAATGGGAAAATGTATACTTGGGGTAAATTGGATAGTAAATTAACTTCTAAGTTAAAAGAAAATCCTATAAATCAATATAAATTTAAAACAGCCTCTGCAGGACTTAACCATATAATAGCTGTAACAGAAGATGGTCAAGCTATTACTTGGGCTCCAAATAGATTTAAATTAGATACAATACCGACTATGCTTGCAAGTGAGAAAAATGTTAAGCAGGTTGAAGCAGGATATCAATTCTCTGTAGTTGTGACAGAAGAAGGATATATGTATATATGGGGTAATACTAACTTTTTAGGTTCTTTATATCAAGAGACTATACCTGAAGATGTTCAAGGAAATGTAGATAAAGTTGAAGTTAGTACGGATAACGTTATAGCATTACTAAAAGATGGAACAGTTAGAGTTATGGGAGCTGAAAGCCCTGCATATAAAAATGTTCCTGATTTATCAAATGTAGTTGATATTGCTTCAACTGATAACGTTATGGTTGCTTTAACTTCTGATGGAAAAATTCATGCTTGGGGTAACCCAATGTATAATTTAATGGATGTTCCACAAGATTTACCAAGTGATCTTGTTAGCGTATCAGGTGGACGTTCGCACTTTACAACAACAGATTCATCAGGCAAGGTTTATGCTTGGGGTAGAAATAACTACAAACAGTTAGAAGTGCCTTCAAATATTGAAAGTGGAAAAACGAAAATAGAAAAAGTATATTCGGGATATTTCCAGAACTATGCTGTTGATGCAAACGGTAAAGTAACAACATGGGGATTAAAAGGATACCTAATGGGTTCGGATGGATATGGAAGAGATGTTTTTACAAGATTAATAGCAGGTGGTAGACTTACTCTTACTGTAGGTGCTGTTGCGGTTTCTATTCAAGTTATACTAGGAGTTATAGTTGGAGGTTTTGCAGGTTTCTATGGTGGGAAAGTGGACAACCTACTTATGAGATTTGCAGAAATAGTAGGAGCTATACCTTTTATTCCGCTTGCAATGACATTAACTGTTGTTATAGGTAATAAATTATCAGAAACTCAAAGAGTTTATTTGATTATGTTCATACTAGGTATACTAGGATGGAGTGGTTTGGCACGTCTTGTTAGAGGTTCAATTTTAGCGGAGAGAGAAAAAGAGTTCGTACTTGCTGCTAAAGCTACTGGTATAAGAGAAAGAGTTATAATATTTAGACATATAATACCAAATGTTATTACAGTAGTTATAGTAAATGCTACTTTAGCATATGCTACTTCCTTATTGACAGAGTCCTCACTTTCATATTTAGGCTTTGGTGTTGTTGAGCCAAACCCAACTTGGGGTAATATGCTTACAGGTTCTCAGTCGTCAAATACTATAGCAAATTATTGGTGGAGATGGGTATTCCCAGCACTTGCTCTTTCAATGTGCACTATTAGTATAAACATGATTGGTGATGGATTGCGTGATGCAATAGATCCTAAATCAAATGATAGATAGGAGGATTTATAGAGATGGCATTATTAGAGATAAAAGATTTACACACATTTTTTGAGACAAAAAGAGGTATTGTAAAAGCTGTTAATGGAGTTTCTTATTCTGTTGAAGCTGGCAAAACTCTTGGAATAGTTGGAGAGAGTGGTAGCGGAAAAAGCGTTGCTGCTATGAGTATATTAAAATTATTAGATGGTAATGGATTTATAAAAAGCGGTAGTATTAAGTTTAATGATAGAGAATTAACTACATTAACAAGAGAAGAAATGTATAAGGTTCGTGGTAATGATATATCTGTTATATTCCAAGAACCAATGACGAGCTTAAACCCAATATTTACAGTGGAAAAACAAATTGGAGAGTCATTTATGATTCACCAAGGAATGAAGAAAAAAGAAGCATATGCAAAAGCAGTAGATATGCTTAAAGATGTTAAAATTCCTAACCCTGAAAATGTTGCTAAGCAATATCCTCACCAGTTATCAGGTGGTATGAGACAAAGAGTTATGATAGCAATGGCACTTGCTTGTAAGCCAAATCTTTTAATAGCAGATGAGCCTACAACTGCACTTGATGTTACTATTCAAGCTCAAATATTAAAGTTAATGAATGATTTAAAAAAAGAAAAGGGTACTTCAATACTATTCATAACACATGATTTGGGTGTTATCAATCAAATGGCTGATGACGTTGCTGTTATGTATTGTGGACAGGTTGTTGAAATGGCACCTGTTAGAACTATATTTGGTAAGAATTCTTATTCTCACCCTTATACAGAAGGTCTTATGAAATCAATACCAAGACTGAATACTGAGAAAACTGATAGACTAGAGGCTATAGTTGGTTCTGTACCTCATCCTCTTGATTTACCAAAGGGATGTAAATTTGCTCCTCGTTGTCAATATGCAACCAAAAAATGTGAAAATGAGGAACCTACATTAGAAAAGGTAGAGAACAATCATTCAATTAGATGCTTCTATCCTAATAAGGAGGAGAGAAAAAATGAACGATAAAAAAGTGCTTATAAGTGTTAGTGAAATGAAAAAACACTTTCCTATAAAGAAAACTAAGCTTTTCCAGAAAGAAAAATTAAGTGTTAAAGCAAATGATGGTATAACACTTGATATTTATGAGGGAGAAACTGTTGGTCTAGTTGGTGAGAGTGGATGTGGAAAATCAACATTCGGTCGTGTTTTACTACAACTATACCCACAAACAGCTGGAAGAACTATGTATTATGGAAGAACTCTTGAAGAGTTCAATCCAAAATATATAGAAGATATGCTTAAAAATATAAAGCAAGATATATCTACTTATCATAAGTTAGAAGAAGAAAGAGTTAAGCTTCAAGCTGAAAATGATAAAAATCCAAACGATTATACAATAATGGCTAATCTTCAAGAGGCAACAAAAAAATCTACTGAATTACTTTATGATATAACAAATATAATCGGTGGATTTATTATAGCTAAGGATATAGATAAGATTGCTGATTTATTTTTAAAAGAGTATAGAGCTAAATTAGAAGCGTACAGATTAAATAAAGCAGCAGAAATTTCTACAAAGCAAGAAGATAAGAAAAATAAAGAGCAAGCTGCAGCAGCTAAGTTAAAAGAAGCTGAAGAGTATAGATTTAATATAAATAAAGCTAAAGAAAGCTATAAGGGCAATGCAGAGTTTGAGAAATACGAAGCAAATCTAGATAACGGAATAAATCTTGCTAAGCTTGATTACTCAGAGATGAGATTGTTAAGAAGAGATTTACAAATAGTATTCCAAGACCCATATTCATCATTAAATCCACGTATGACAGTTGGACAAATAATAGGTGAAGGCTTACTTGCACACGGATTCTTTAAGAAAAATGATGCTGATATGCAAGACTACGTAATGAAAATCATGGAAGATTGTGGACTCTCAGGATATATGCTTCACCGTTATCCTCATCAATTTTCAGGTGGACAAAGACAAAGAATAGGTATTGCAAGAGCTCTTGCTCTTAAACCAAAATTTGTAGTATGCGACGAAGCTGTTAGTGCTCTTGACGTTTCTATTCAGTCACAAGTTATTAACCTGCTTTTGGATCTTAAAGAAAAAGAAGATTTAACATATCTATTTATATCACACGATTTAAGTGTTGTTAAATATATAAGTGATCGTATTGGTGTTATGTACCTTGGTAACTTAGTTGAATTATGTGATTCAGAAGAGATGTTTAAGAATCCTTTACATCCTTATACTGAGGCATTAATGTCTGCTATACCTACAACTGAAGAAGAACAAACAGAAGCTATTCTTATAGAAGGGGACATACCAAGTCCTATAAGACCACCGAAGGGATGTAAGTTCCACACAAGATGTCCAAAATGTATGGATATTTGTAAACAAGTTACTCCTGAGTTCATAGAATATGAAAAAGACCATTTTGTTGCTTGCCACTTAAGAAAGAAGTAGTATATGTTTTTTAGAAAAAAAGTAGATAAAGTTTTAAATGCAAAAAAAATTAATATTGATAATGAACAAGAAAGAATAGAACTGGAAAAGAATGACATGGCAGCACTATTAATAGCAGGCTTTATAACATTGTTACCTGCACTATTAATAGTATTAGCAATAATATTAGCAGTGTTTTGGTTCTTTCTGCGTTAAGAGTAATTTAGTTAGTAATAAAATGCTATACATTATATGTAGTTTATGATAAAATTACTATAGCCAACATATATAACACTTTTGTGTTGTATATGTTTATGGCTCATAGTAATTTTATTTTATTATGCTATTAAGATGTATTTATTTAATAAAGGAGGATTTAAATAAAATAATTAAAATTATAGCGCCAGAACTTTTATTTGCATGTTATAAAGTTGACGAGGACAGAGTAATTCGAAAATTCGGCGGGAACTCTGCGGCAAGCTTAGTCGATAAAATTTCACCAAATATTTTGGGTGACCAGAAGAACAATATGAAATTTATAAGCAAGATAAATACGCTTAAAACTAATTAAATAAAATTATAAATTAATGAAAAGCTGCATATGGTTTTATATGTAGTTTAATTAAATTTTATTTAAAGGAGATTAAAGAATGTGTGGAATAGTAGGATATATTGGATATGAGGATGTTAAAGAAATCATCCTATCAGGACTTGAAAAGCTTGAATATAGAGGATATGATTCAGCGGGGATTGCTCTTGTGAACGAAGACGGAGTTAATATATTTAAGGACAAAGGAAGAATAAAAGATTTAAGAAGCATTGTAGATGAAAATGTAAAAAGTTACCTAGGTATTGGTCATACAAGATGGGCGACACATGGTGTTCCAAATAGAATAAATTCTCATCCTCATCAAAGCTGTTCTAAGAGATTTACCTTAGTGCACAATGGTATAATAGAAAATGAGGTAGATTTGAGAAATAAGTATTTGAGTGATGTACACTTCGAAAGTGACACAGATACAGAAACTATAGTTCAATTAATTCAGAAATTTGTTGATGAAGGTGAAGCGGTTGAATTAGCAATAAGACATACAATGAGTGAAATTCAAGGGTCATATGCTCTAGCAATTTTAGACAAAGACGATCCAAATACAATATATGCAGCTAAAAATAAATCGCCTCTTTTGGCTGGAATCGGTGAAGGATTCAATATGATTGGTAGTGATGCTATGGCTATGATAAGTCGTACCAATATGTTTTATGAGCTGGAGGATAAGGAATTTATAAAAATAACTAAGGATTCCATAGATATTTATACAATATATGGTGCTAAGATTGATAAGAAACCATTTAAAGCCGATATAGACTTATCTGATATAGAAAAAGGAATTTATCCTCACTATATGCTAAAAGAAATAGAAGAGCAGCCTTTTGTTATAAGAAAGATAATAAATCAGTACAGTAATGAAAATGGTTATCCATATATAGAAAAAGAAATCATAGATGATGTAAAGGATTGTGACAAGGTATATATAATTGCCTGCGGCACAAGTTATCATGCTGGATTAGTAGGCAAGCAGCTTTTAGAAAAAATAGCTAATAAGCCAACAGAAGTAATAATAGCAAGTGAATTTGTTTATAATATGCCTTTATTAAGTAAAAAACCATTATTCTTATTTATATCTCAAAGTGGTGAAACTGCAGATTGTCGCTCTGTTCTAGTTAAGATTAAGAAAATGGGTTATAAATCGTTAACTATTACAAATGTTAAGGGTTCAACTTTGTCAAGAGAGTCAGATTATACGTTGCTGTTGCATGCAGGACCTGAAATTGCGGTTTGTTCTACAAAAGCATATACAGCTCAAATTGCAGTATTATCTATATTAACTACATTAGTTAACAATACAATTTCAATAGATATATTTAAAGAGTTAAGTAAAATAGCTAATGTAATGGAAAGTTTATGTGATAATGTTGATTTATATAGAAAATTAGCTGAAGATTACTTGCTAGGGCAAAGAAGCTGCTTCTATATCGGCAGACATATTGATTATTTTGTTTGTTTAGAAGCTGCACTTAAGCTTAAGGAAATTTCATATATTCAAACAGAAGGCTTTGCTGCGGGTGAACTAAAACATGGTACAATTGCTTTAATAGAAGATAGAACACCAGTAATTGCAATTATTACTCAAGAAGCAATAAACCTAAATACACGAAGTAACATCAAGGAAGTTAAAGCTAGGGGAGCAAATACTCTTGTAATAACAATGAAGAAACTAAGTACAGAAACTGATCAAATAGTAATTGATGATGTACATGAAATGCTATCACCTTTAGTTGCTATTATATCAGCACAGTATATAGCATACTATGCAGCGCTACAAAGGGGATGTGACATTGATAAACCAAGAAATTTAGCTAAATCTGTAACAGTTGAATAATGTAACACAAATAAAAACTACTGTCGTATTACAATTAAATCGAAACGATAAAGTAAATAGTAATATTAAAATAAGAGGTAAGATGAATGTATCTTATCTCTTTTTGTATAAAAAATGTATTAAGACGAGGATGGGAATAAAAACAATTTTTTATGATAGAATAAAAAAAGATAGGTATCTTATTTGTTTACCAGAATTCTTTTTAATTTTGTTAAATCCTAAATAAATTATACCAAACAAATATTCGGTTACAAGCATGAAAATTACAGATATTTTTATTTAAATTATACTAATTATCAAGTATTAATGATTAATGGATAATGAATATAATGCATAATTTCAACAAAATATTGAAATAATATTAACACTTATGAATTAAGTTAATTATTAAATTGATTTGGTGGTGATTGTATTGAATGATAGGATAATTATAATTGGTGGAGGTATCGCTGGAATTAGTGCTATAAAAGCAATACGAGAAACTAATAGTACAATTGATATACATATGATTTCAAATGAAAAATTTTATCCTTACAATCGACTAAGATTAACTAAGGGCTTATTTGGGAATCTCTCAAGTGAAGATATACTTCTGCAAAAGAAAGAATGGTATGAAATAAATAAGGTTAATTTGCATATAAATAAAGAGGTAACTTGGATAGATGTAAAGGAGCATGAAGTAATTTTAGATGATGGAGATAAGTTGAATTTTAGTAAGTTGCTACTATCATCTGGCGCTCACAACTATACACCCCCTATTGAGGGAATAGAAAAAGAGAATGTTTACACAATTAGACATCTAGAAGATGCATGGAATATAAAAGAGGTAGTAGGTGCAAAGAAGAAACTATTAATAATAGGAGGTGGAATTCAGGGATTAGAAACTGCTTGGGAGTTAAATCAACATGGTGAAGAAGTTGCCATTGCTGAAATTCAGTCTAGGCTTATGCCTATGCAACTTGATATAAGGGCTTCACAAATACTTCGTAAAATAATTGAAGGTTATAATATAAAAGTATATTTGGAGATGCAAGTGTACAAAATATTGGGGGAAAATGAAGTCACAGGAGTAAGTGGAGAAAATGGATTTGAAATAAGTTGTGATATGATAGTTTATAATGCAGGAATACGCCCCAATATAAAATATATAAAAGATACTCCTATACAGTTTAATAAGGGAGTAATAGTAAATAATAAGATGGAAACTAGTGTTGAAGATATTTATGCTTCTGGAGATGTGGTGGAACTTGGTGGTAGAATATCTGGGCTTTGGAACATAGCTATTGAGCAGGGGAAGTCTGCAGGATACAACATGATTGGTATGGATAGAGTCTATAAAAATATTGTTCCAGTCACAACATTAAATGCATTTGGAATTTCCCTGTTTTCTATGGGAAATGTAGATGAGGATAATTGCCATTACTCTTTAATTGAAGAATGTGAAGACGATAAATCTTACAAAAGAATCTTTATTCATGATAATAAAATAGTTGGGGCAATTGTTATTGGGGATACAAAAAAGTCACCTATTTTGAAATCAGCTATAGAAAATCAAACTTCAATAAATGAGTTCGATTTATCTAAGATATTTGGTAAAGATGAAATGATAATTAGAAAATAATTAAGTAAAGGAGAAAAGAGATGGAAGTTAAGTTTTGTGAAAATAACTTTAGTTTTGGCACTGAAGAAGTAGCTAAAGCATTAAAAGAAAAGTATGAAAATATTGAAGTTTCAATAGAGGGTTGCTTGGGTTATTGCGGTGACTGTGCAGTAGGTCCCTATGCATTAGTTGATGATGAGATGATTCAAGCTGATACAGCAGATGAACTTCTTAAAAAAATTGAAGATAAATTGTAAAAAATTTTTATATTAGAAAAAAGTTTTTAAAAAGGAGAGATTTATATGGAAAATTCAATGTTTTGCTATCAATGTGAACAAACAGCTGGGGGGAAGGGATGTACAAAAAGTGGTGTATGTGGAAAGACACCAGAAATAGCAAATTTACAGGACTTATTAATATATCAATTAAAGGGAATTTCTTGTTACGCAAAACCTTTAATTGAACAAGGTAAAATTATAGATAAAGAAATAGTTAAGTTTGTAGAGAATGGTTTATTTACAACGTTAACAAATGTAAACTTTGATGCAGAAGTTCATGTAAGATTATTGAAAGAATCACAAGTTATAAAAGAATCTTTAAGAGATGAAGCTCCAGAAGGTAAATATCCAGATGCTGCTACATATAATCTAAGTGATACCAAAGAGGATATGCTAAAGGATGCAGTAAAAGCTGGAATAATGTATGATCAGAATCTAGATGCAGATATTCGTTCTTTAAGATCAACTATACTATATGGATTAAAGGGCGTAAGTGCTTATGGTCATCAAGCAAGATTTATAGGCTATAATAATGAGCAAGTGGATAATATTTATTTTTTAGGACTTGAGTCTACTACAAATGATAATTTAACTGTAGAAGATATGATACGTATGACTATGAGAGTTGGAGATATGGCTGTACAGGTAATGCAAACTCTAGATGAAGCTAATACTAAAACCTACAAAAATCCTTCTCCTCATAAGGTAAATGTTAATACTAAAAAAGGTTCATTTATTATAGTATCTGGCCATGATTTGAGAGACTTGGAAATGCTTTTAGAGCAAACAGAAGGTAAGGGAATCAACATTTATACACACGGGGAAATGTTACCATCACATGGATATCCAGGATTAAAAAGATACAAACATCTAGTAGGTAATTTTGGTTCTGCATGGCAAAATCAACAAAAAGAATTTGATGCAATACCTGGGTGTATTTTAATGACTACTAACTGCTTGATGAGACCAAGAGAGACATATAAAGATAGGATATTTTCAACAAGTGTTGTAGGTTGGGATGGGGTAAAACACATAGGTATTTTAGAAGATGGAACTAAGGATTTTAGTGAAGTAATAAATAAAGCATTAGAATTAGGTGGATTTAAGGAAGATGAAGAAGAAAAAGAAATACTAGTAGGCTTTGGGCATCATGCAACATTATCGAATGCAGAAACTATAGTGAATGCAGTTAAAGAAGGAAAAATAAGACACTTCTTCTTAATAGGTGGTTGTGATGGAGCAAGACCTGGAAGAAGTTATTATACTGATTTTGCTAAAATGGTTCCGGAAGATTGTGTAATCCTCACCTTAGCTTGTGGAAAATATAGATTTAATAAATTAGACTTTGGAACAGTAGCTGGATTACCAAGACTACTAGATGTAGGACAGTGTAATGATGCATATTCAGCTGTTAGAATAGCAACAGGCCTTGCAGATGCATTTGATACAGGTGTTAATGATTTACCATTAACCATTGTACTTTCTTGGTATGAACAAAAGGCTGTGGCTGATTTATTAGCACTATTGTCACTTGGAATAGAAGGAATATATTTAGGACCAAGTTTACCGGCATTTATATCTCCAAATGTATTACAATATTTAGTAGATACCTTTGATATAAAACCAATAAGTACTGCAGAAGATGATTTAAAGAGTTCACTTAAGCAAGCAAATTAATTTTAAAATTATAAAAAGCAAATGACGGAGAATAGCCTTTACCATGAAACTTCGATTGTTATTTTTTTCTCTTGTGCATAAATTTAAAATTATTTATAGTGAACTGTAGCATAAACAAATTGAAGTTAGAATGATAGGATGAGTAGTACCTTTTTATTTGGACGTTACTTTTTTTATTTCACAAAAATTATAGATTCAGGTTATGAGAGAAGACCTTATTTTACTTTCATTTGGACTTTATTAATGGGTACATGTATAGGTATCACATATCTATTATTAGGTAATGCTACTAAATCACAATCAAAGCCTTTAAGTGCAATAAAATTTGGGATTACAATATTTGGTATTAATTGGTTTGCGTTTCTTATTTTTGTCCCAATTATATTTTCGGGTACGTTCATTGATACACTTCTAAGACTTGGCATTGATATATTGTTAGTTAGTTTAAGCTGTTATTTATCTGAAACTTTAGCAAAAACTAACTGTTATAAAAGTAAAGAAAATATAAAGTGTTAGACTAAAAAAATAGTTTATATTTGGACTATACTTGATATGTGATGACGAAATGAAAAGAGGGCAATCAAACCGTAAAAATGGTGAGGTTGCCTACATTTTCGTAGTAATCATTTTTTGAGTATTCTCTTTAAGTAGTCGACATCTAACAACAAATTCACTGTCTCAAAATTTCCTTTATAAAACACACCCCAGTTATTAAAAACACAAGGCAATTCTTTTGCTTTTTTTAGCGTATCCACTTGAATTAAAGATACAGGAATATTATTTATTTCACAATACTGTTTTATCATCTCAATGTTTTGATAGACATAAGGGCATTGCATATCATAATAAATTGTTAGCTCTTTGCTTTCAATTTTTTGGTTTCTAGCATTTTTTGCGAACTTTGGTGTTGTTCCATCAAAGGAAAGTGCAAGCAATTCATATCCGTTATCGGTTGTATCAACAACCTCAAAGCCAAACTTTTTTGCAAATGATTGGTCAGTAAGCCATGATTTTTGTTTTTTTGATCCAAGCATACAAATGCCGGATTTACCCCTTTCTTTGGCATCAGCTAAACAATACTCCATCAGAGATTTCCCATACCCTTTTCCTTTGTAACTACCAGAAACCCATAAGCAATACAGATAATAATAGTTGTCACCAGTAATGGGAACCCAAGCAGTTTCAAGAGGAGCATACTCAATAAAAACCGTAGCTCTTGCATTTAACTTTCTAAAGACATGACCTTCATTTAGTCGGTCAGAAAGCCATTGTCGCTTTGCATCAATACCTTGATGGGGCTTTTTACTGCGGATAATACAACATAAATGCTCATTTACAAGGTTTTCTGTTGTTAAGTTTACAAAATCAATATTCATATTTTCCATTCTATCACCTCACAATCGCTCTAAATTCACATTTGGTTTATCTGTTAGTAGGATTATATTAATTCGCTCCCAAAGCGTTAAGTTCGCTCACTACCATTTCGAAAAAATTTTATTTGGTAGATATATAAAATGATTTTACCATAGCAAAGAGAAATGTTCAACAGATTAAAAGGAACTATTTTAGGCTTACAACTGTAAAAGGGAGTAACAATTTAACTTGATTGTTACTATGCTTTAAGATACACGGTAGCCGATTTTAGTATTAATTACGAGGTATGATTATAATCTGTTAATATTATCATCTGATACAAAATATTTATATGGGATTCATATGGTTTATAGATAAAATAAAATTGTAATATTCTATAACTTGAGAAATAAAATAGTACTAATATTTATGTAATTAAATTCATAATCATTCGATAAAATTCGACTAATAAATATACAATTCGACAACACGTTTGCTTATTCTAGAAAATTATCTTTTGTATAAATAAAATAATTATTAAATATAAAAAACCAATTAAAATAATTTAAAAATAATAAAACAAAATATATAATAAATAAAATGTATTGATATTAGTTAAATGTTCTAAAAAAATCAAGTTGACTTTTTCAGACGGTATGTATATACTTAATAAGTAAAACGTTATCATAAGCATATTTTATGCATAAAAAACATATTGAAATTTTAATTTATTTACAAGTGAATGCATAAAAACAATAATATATTTAACGTTATATCATTATATTGACAGAAAGGAGACCAACTATGAAT
>DDAM01000017.1:0-5141 GCA_002332905.1 Firmicutes bacterium UBA2058
TTTTTTGATTTTTCCATAGAGCGAAGAGTGTTTTTTCTTCGCTTTTTTCACGCTATCCTCCCTTCCTTTTTATTATGTAGTAAGTAAATTCAGGTGAAACCTATTTACAAAATACATATGTAGTAGAAAAAATATAAACTTAAAAAGAAAAAACCACATACATATACATATATATGCTGATGCTAATGATTTATCACCTTTCATCACTTATTCCATGCACTTTTGTAATTAGTATAAACAGTACAAGAAAGCTATTCCTAAATTTTGTCTGCATGATGTTAGGTATAGCTTTTCTCGTATTTTTATATTTTTATTTATTTTTATTTCTCAAATATTCTTACAGTTCCAGATATATCTATATGAAGCAATCTGTTTGGAAGTACTTTAAATTCTACTTCTTTTCCATTTTGATCTACTATAAGATCAGATTGAAGCTTGATATAAACTGTTCTTCCTGCATTGTGCCATTCTAATAATTTCGCTTGAGCAGCTGCATTTTTATTTAAGTAATCCATATCAAAAGCTTCTTCTCCTATGATAACAGTATTAACCGGCATATCTTCTACAGAGCCTTTTACAGTTATTTTTCCTTCAGCATTTTCGATTATTTCAGTACCGTCTTGAGCAATGTATACTAGCTCCACAATTAAGTCTGTTGCTACAAGATCTTGCGGTGCTGTCCAAACAGCTGAATAAAATCCTGCAGTTTCTTCTGTCATAGGAGTTCCATAATTACTTTGGTTTAGATAATTGTTTTGATTTATTTCAACAGGAAGCAATATTTTATAATATGCAGAACCATCTACCGGAGCATTAAAACTTATAGTTACTGATTCTCCTGAACGAATTTCAATGTCTCTTGAAGGCTTAATATTTCTAATGGCAGGCTCTTGTGGTTCTTCACCAAGATTAACAATCACAGACTTGGTTGTACTATGTCCCACATTATCATTCAGAGTGAATACGAAATAATTTTCTCCTTCATTCAAATTTACAGTATGGTTTATTGTTTTATTAACAGGCTCAGGCTTAACAAGCGGATAATCATAAATAAATATCTGGCTGTCCCCTTGGAACAACTCAATATATCCTAAATTATCTCTCATATTGATTTGTAAATTTGCTGTCTTTGATTCCTGATCTACACTTAATACATCTATATCTAATTCAGGAGCAATGGTATCTACAAAAAATCTTCTTACTATGCTTCCAGATGCTCCTATATTAGATACCGCCTCTACCTTAATTTCTTGATATCCATCCTCTAAAGTCAAATTCTTTGTAAACTTAAACGCAGGTCCTGAGTAGATAATTGTGCTTGGATCTTCGGGATGATACAAATCTACATTCTCTATAAATTCAAGATCAGCTTCTATATTCTTAATAAGGACTTTTTCCAGTGATGGTAAATTTGCAACATATCCTTCAAATAACACTTCATTCGTGTCAAACATTTCAAATAATACTGGACTATACAAATATATGTATGGATTAGCCTCGCTTATTTTAAAGCTAAATTCAGCAACTCCCACATTATATAATTTATCTACAGATATTATTTCAATATTATACTCTTTAGTGTCAGCGTTTATAAATGATGTCATATCAAACTCATATGAAGTTTTTCCTGCCTCTCCATTAACAACAGGATCTATCTCCACACCATTTATATTAAACATGAATCCTAATATACCTATACCTCTGTCTGTTGAGTCCCAAGTAAGCTTGCCGGTTTGCTGATTGTATGCTATATTGCTTACTTCCGGACCGATAGTATCGATAGTTATAGGGATTCTCTTAGATTGTACCATTGCTCCTTGATAGTGAATCTTAGCAGCTATTTCATATTGATAATCTCCATCAAGTACAAACTCTCCGTTTACTTTTCCGTCCCAGCGTGCAGCAGAAACCATTCCTGCAGGGCTACCTGTGCCGCCATTGATATAGTTCTTCCTCTTATACTGCTGTATTAATATAGTTCTAAGTGAATTTCCTTCTTTATCCAATATATTATAGTTAACGTATTCAGCATTTCTCATAAATGATAAATAAGGCATTATATTGTCAGTACCTTTTAAGTAACCTGATGAAGTTCCAGGATTCATGAAAATATGAGGTGTAGTATAATAATATCCATTGCCATACGGATCAAAGCAAAGCATACCGGCTCTGTTAAAATATGAGCTGCCTTGAGGATCGATAAATCTCATTCCATCAAGAATACTTGGCTCATCCCAACTACCATAAAAACCTACATACGGAATTGAGAGGCTTGGATTTTCATCAGCCGGATCTGTTAAAGTAACAAAACCTTCAACGAACATATTTCTGTATATAGTCTCATCTGTTCCTATATCCACTCTAACCTCAAATGTAATTTCTCCGTTTGCCGGAACTGTTATTGACTCTGGACAATCTATATCAGCATCATAAATATAATCTGACGTTAACATATTTAATCCTGATGTATGTATATAGTCCTCTAAAACAGCAACATTTACATCATAAGTTGTATCTGTATCTGAGTCGTTTATAGCTTTAAATCTCATAGTAAAGACTGTGGATTCAAAATCCTTTAACTCAACCTTAGCTTCATTTGTTTCTTCATTTACTACTCTTACAGGAGTAGATACAGCACCGTAAAGATTCATCAGTCCAGCACCTTGTCTTCTTGGAGAATACTCTGTGTCATATTCATCTAATATAGAAACAGCAGTATTCATCAAAAATACCTTAGTAAGTCTTGCCTGCTCTGCTAAGCTCAATTGTCCGTAAATTTCATGCTCTTTAATATATTCCATTACAAGAGCTGCTCCTCCCGATACATGAGGTGCAGCCATTGAGGTACCACTCATCGTTCCATACTCATTGTCATTAAGTGTAGAATATATCATTGATCCTGGAGCTGTAAGCTCAGGCTTTAATTCTAATGAAGGTGTCAATCCCCAAGATGAAGTAGTTGCCATTTTACCCGCATTCGGATTAGGTATTGTCATCAGCTCATCTGTAAATGTAATTTCCTTATTTTCCAATCCCATCAATGCTAATCCACCTCTATAGCCTATAAATACAGCAGGTATAGTTTGCGTATCCGGTGTAGCCATATTAATTAAAACTTCTCCTCCTGCCTCGTGATTGCGAACTATGACTCCTATCGCACCGGCATTCTGAGCATTTTGTATTTTATCCACAAAATTAGGTGTTAAGCCGCCTCTGACTATCAAAGCAATTTTACCTGAAACATATGTAAGTTCAGATGGATGGCCTGAACCACCATCAACAAGTTCTTGTGAACCTGACAGTATTTCATATGGAATAATATCTCCGGCTATTGCCATAGGGATTTTAAATTCTTCTCCGTCTTTTATATAAGTTATTGAATTTGCTTTTTGATGAGTGTTTTCAATTGATGCAATTTGTATAGTATCCTTATTAAGTCCCGGTGCTCCTACTAAGCCTATATCTGGATTTTCTTTCTTTGGATATCCTGAATTTGTTTCAGTCCAGCCATAGGTCATAGAACCGGAATTGCCAGCAGAAACTGAACATACTATTCCATTGTTGGTAGCATTTGTTACGGAAACATTTTCTGCTGATTCAGGCATATAGAATGCCGCTGTTGAACCTAAGCTCATATTAATAACATCTGCACCTAGTTTTACAGATTCTTCTATTGCCACCATGTATATATCGCTAAATGTAGTGGAATATATAGGATCGTTAGAAAACACCTTCATAGCAAGCAATTGACACTCCGGAGCCACTCCTTTAATTCCGCCGTTGTCGGTATCACCATTTGCTCCCGCTATACCTGCAACATGCATACCATGCATTGACGGTTCGGGACCAATATCTCTTATTTCATAATTCAAATCATAATAATTATACCCGTATGGAACCTTCTCGGTATAATATTTACCGAGCATATTCTTTCCTATTAATGTTTCCTGTGTAATTTTAGGATTAGTTCCTTCGCTGAGTACCATATCTCTATGACCCGGATCAATACCTGAATCTATAATGGCAACTACAGTTCCTTCGCCCTTATATCCTATATCCCAAGTTGGAATTGCTCCAATCATATCTTTTGAAGTATCCATATCTGGTTTTATATCTGGTCTTTCATATTCGTTCGATATATAAACTTTATTAACTTGCGGCAATTTTTCAATAAGCTCAATATCTGCAAATTTAACTGTTCCGCTGAATCCGTTAAATGCAATATTAAAACTATTTATGTACTTCATCCTTACATTATTTAACTCAATGCTTCTCTTTACTTGTTCTTGTTCATTGTTTATTCTTCTCTCGATTTGTTCAATTGAAGATTCAGACATCTCTTCGTATTTTAAATTTTTTTCTGTAGCATATGCTATTGCTGGATTAGATTTTAATTCAACAATAATTCTGACATCATCATTGTCGTCAAAGTATTCGCCTGTGATATTTTTTAGCTTAATTGATTCTGCCTCTACACTTGATTCGAATTTATCAATAGCTCTTTCTATTATCTTTGATTCAGTAGAGCTTAAATTATCTGAATTTTCTGCAAATGTGAATCCTGGTAGAATTAGAGCCATAACAAGCAATAATGCTAAAAACCTGCTTATTTTCTTCATGTTTTTACCTCATTCTATTTTTTATTTAATACTTTGCTGCGAAAGTTAATTATGTATAGGTTTTATTGAAATTCGTATATCAATCTACCCTAAGAACTGTGTCTAAGGATAGATTGATTAGTTTTATTTAATTACCCATAACAGGCAGTACATCTTCAAATGTATATAGTAAGTTATTGTTTATGTCGTAAATTCTAACAGTGATAGTATTAAATTGACTAGGATCATAGAATATTAATCCTGCCCTTTGACTTATATCAACTACTTCAGTTTGCTCTATGTTTTCGCTTCCGTCCGGGTTATCTGAAAGATGGAATACTACATCAAATTTAGCAGCTCTTTCTATATTTTGAACTTGTACGGAAACATGTCCGAAATTAGCTATGAAAGCTTTATGGAATGTTGCAATTATTGAAGGAGTCGGTATATTTTCCTCTACCAATGCGTTCATTGCAACGTTTAGATTTAACAACGCTTCATCTACTTGCTCCTGTGTTGCTCCTTCATTATTATTTACTGCTA
>DDAM01000017.1:5271-7636 GCA_002332905.1 Firmicutes bacterium UBA2058
GTGCTTGCACTATCGCTGCTGACAAGTCTGTTTTATCTACTGGTAGAACAACTGGTTTTTCCACTATAATTACTTTTCCTTCTGCAATATCTCTTAATTTAACATTATCTTTTTCGTAATTTACTTCAATTTCCCAGCTTCCAATTACACCGTCGTATACAGTCCATGAAGCTGAATATAATCCCGGTGATACCTCATTCATCATATTTTTATAATTATCATTACTATTAATGCTTGTGTCATCCATATTTCTCATAGGAGTTTGTTCTGATAATAATATTCTAAAGTATGCTATCCCACCTTCCGGTGCATTGAAACTAACAGTTAAAGTCTCTCCGGCATTAAGAGTTATGTCTTCATTTGGCATAATATTTATAATAGCTGGCTCTATTGGCTTTACTTCTAAAGCTTTAATTGCTGCATCTAGCGCTGCTAAGGCTGCATTTACTTGCTCTTGCGTTGTTTCTGCATTTTCATTTACTGCTATTGCTTCAATTAATACAGCTTGAAGATTTTGCCATGTTTGATTTGTATAGTCTTCTTCATTCAATGCTTGTGCTTCTGCTATTTTTGCTGCTAAGTCTGTTTTATCTACTTCTACTGGTTCTTCTCCAAATACTATTGTTAATCTTCCCTCTGCTATTTTTTCTAATCTTATACCCTCTTTAGTTATGTATATTACTTGTACTTGTAAACCTGTTTCTTCTATTTCTTTTGGTACTGTCCATATCGCACTATATAGCCCTGGTTCTTCTTCATGCATAGTGTAGCCAATATTATTATTTGTCATCACAGTAGGTGTTAGCATAAGTATATTAAAATACCCTTCACCACCTGTTGGTGCATTAAAACTTATCTCTAACGTATCTCCGACTTTAAGAGATACATCTGAATTTGGTAGTACATTTGTAATAGCTGGGTCAACTGGTACTTCTATTTTTACTAAATCCTTTTGCGCGTTAGTAATTGCTTGTGTTGCTTCATTTACTCTTGCTTGTGTATTATTTTCTGTTACTACATTTGCCAATACTACTTTCTGGTAAGCTATCCAACTTTCTTCTGTATAATCTGATTGCTTTACTGCAGCTAATGCTGCATTGTAAGCTGTTAAATCAGCTTTCTGTATAGGATTTGTTGGTACATACACCGTTCCGTTTGATGTTGATTTTACCAATTTATTCTGTGCAGCAATAATTGCTTTAGTTGCTGCATCTACTTCCTCTTGGCTGTTTTTTTCTGTTACTACATTAGCTAATACTACTTTTTGATAAGCAGTCCAGCTTTCTTTTGTGTAATCTGCTTGTTTAACTTTAGCTAATGCTGCATTGTAAGCTGTTAAATCTACTTTTTGAGGTATCCCTTCAGCAATTAAAATATTATAAAGCATTTTTACAACCTCTGCTCTTGTAATATTATTTGTTGGTCCAAAATTACCATCTGGAAAGCCTGTAATATATCCTTCATCCTTTAAAGTTCCTATAAAGCCTGCAGCACTTGGTGATATTAATGTATAATCTTTAAAATATGTAGTTGATTCCACATTTTCACTTAATTTAAATGTAACACCAATAATTCTAGCTACTTCTTCTCTTGTAATAAAATCTCTTGGATTCAAAAATTCTGCATCTACTAAGTATCCTGCCTTTATGCCTTTAGCTACATCATTATAAAACCAATCCTCAGATTTAACATCTTTAAATCCAAATTCAGCTTTTTCTGTATAACCCATTAAATTGTTTATAATTCTGTAAAATTCTGCTTTACTAACATTGTCTTCTGGCCTAAATGTACCATCTGGATAACCTGTTAAAAAACCTTTATCCAACATGTAACTAATCTCCTCTTTTGCCCAATGTTTTTCAACATCTAAAACTTGGGCATAAACAGTTGAAACTGAAGATATTAACATTGATAGCATAATAATTAATGAAAATACCTTACTTCTTTTTCTCATAAGAATCCTCCTTTGACTTTAAGGTAGCGTCAAGCTAACACTCCCTTTTAAATTTAATAATAACCCCCTACTTAATGTTATGATGTTAATCTCCAAACAAACATTCATGAAGATAAAACCATTAACTATAAGTTTCCACTAAACTATATAATACTCTTTCAATTTTAGAAAAAATGTCATTTTCTGTTCGGATTTCAAAGCAAATAATTATATTTTTCTTGAAAAAATATTTTTTTATGAGTCATTATTACTTTAATTTACCAATTTATATCTTAATTTCCATTATACAAATAAGGGTGAGTACAAAATAAAGACATATGGTGTAGATTTTGCTGGATTAAAAAATTGTGAAGTGTAGCAATTAAAAAAGCACCAGAATGTGTATAAATATTGTACCGACCCCCAAAAGTT
>DDAM01000028.1 GCA_002332905.1 Firmicutes bacterium UBA2058
CACTAAGACCCGAAGCGTGAACATATTGTTAGCTGTTGGGATGATATTACTCCCCATAACTTTTGCAAAAGTATACAATTTTAATGTTATTGCCTTTTCCATACATAGAACTCTGAAGATAAATCAAATCCAATCCTAAAATAAAATTCTTGTTCTGAAAGTACAATTGCCCTCTTAGCTCCAAGTTCTTTAGCTCGATTTATAGCTTCATATACAACTGCCTTTGCCAATCCACGTTTCCTATGTTGTGGAATTGTAACTACAGGTTCTATATACGCTGTTTCACCTTGTGTATACCATACTCCACAATGTGCACAATAATCTTCTCCATACAAAACAAAAACTTTTAATGAATTATTAAAATTTGGAGTTGGATCAAAAAACCATTTCTCTTTTTTTGGTGGTACACCTTCATGATTAAATCCTTTATGTATAACTAATTGATATTTCCAATTATCACTTTTAAAATCTGGTGGACTAATGGAATATTCATTTGGTATTTCATAATTAAAATCTCTTTTTAAATTAATTTGAAGAACACTTTCGTCTTTATATTCCCTTACAAATGATTTTTCCTTTAGTATTTTACATAAACTAAAATCTTTTGAATTTACTTTTATAGTAATACTTTTTTCTTTGTTTTTAATTATGTAATCTAACATATTTATCAATAATTTTTCATCGGATGTTGAATGTAAAATATATGTTCTGTCTTTATATTTTGTATCATATGTAATTAAACCAACTATCTCATTTTCTTTATTTCTAAAAATAGCAATCTTATCTAGATTATTTACATCTAACAAAGAATGATTCATCATCCATTCAAAACGCCCCCAGTGAAAATGTTCATTATATCCGTTATCTGCTACTTTTAAAAGAAAATGATATATATCATTGTATTGTTCATTAAATCTCTCATAATTCTTATATTGTTCTAACATATTTACATCCCCCTTTTATTTTAGTTCAACCTATATCATATTGACCATAAAACAACTCTCTGATATAATATCATGCTTTCAGCTAACGCCCCTTTGTTCGCGACGTCGCTGAACCGGACACAAATAGATAGACCATCTTGGCGGTGGTAACACCCGGTGNNAAGTGATGTGGTCTGACTTACCCTCTTGACGTTCCCTCTAGGACCCTTGCGTGAACATGTTGTTATGTGTAGGATTAATATAAGCTAGCTAACTAGCTGTCAAAATTTTAATTTATAACTTCAGATTATGCTCAAATAATGTGCTCTATAAACCAAAATTTATCAATTTTTATTTTCCCATTTTGCTCTGACAAATTTCTTTTCAATATCTATTTCCTCAGTAAATTCATAGTTCTTACTCCATCTGCAAAATATAGAATTAGATTTCAATATCATCTTTGTTATATTCGAGTTAGGAACAGAAGTCCAACCACCATTTGGTATTAGCTTTATAAAAATCTTTAAATCCTTTCTCTTAATCTCATATAATCCCTCAATAAAACCCATTTCTTTTTTTGGTTGTATTTTAAAACTTCCTTGAGAACTTGCATTCATATTTAAATTCGGATCAAAAATTATATCTATTTTGCTATCTTCTAGATGAACAATAATATTGCTTAAAAATCTACAATCATCAAATATATACTCGATATTTTTATCAAAATAGGAATTGTTTTTTATTTCTACTTCTAGCAAGTTTGAAGCATCTGTATTGGCAAATTCCAACAACTCGCATTTATTACTATATCTAGCATAATACCTAAATTGAAGATTCATAGGAATTGGAAATTTATCTACAAGAATTATTTTATTATTTATTCTGCAATCAATTTCTGTATTCCTTCTTCTTATAAAATCAAAATCATACAAAAAAAACAATGGTAAAAAATTAGGTTTTTTCGAACCATATCCAATTGGCGCCAATAAATTCATAGGTGTGGTTTTCTTTTTAGAAAGTTCTTTTAAACTAAAATTAATCTTTCTGTTTTCTATATCTTTAAAACTAAATGATATGCATTCACAATTATTCTGTTTGTCAAAAGTAACATTCTCAATCGAAGTATGTATATGTTTATTCAACCCATTTTCAGCAACATCAAATTTTTCATCTTCTTTAAACAGCAAAGAAAAGTCATCATATACATCAACATAATTGTCATTTCTATATGCAATTATTCTATATCCTTTTCCATAGGTGTCACCCTCAAGAAACTGTAATTCAAAACCTTTATAAATTTTGTCTGGATGCTTTTCAAATGGAATAATCGCTAATTTTTTTATTGGACTATATTTCACTTCAAATGGAATTATATTTTTCAAAAAACTTCACCTCCACAAATTCTAACTCATTAATCTCATTATTTATAAATAATCTTTACTAACTTAATAACAATTTTAAGTACCATAAACTATTAAAAAAATTGACCCTAAAAATACACTCTAAAATTATATTAGTCTTTCACATAACGCCTCTGTGTTCACGACGTCGCTGAACCGGACATCCTTGACTAGACCGTCTTGGCGGTGATCACACCCGGTGAAATGATGTGGTCTGACTTGCCCTCAGCGGGACTTTCTTACCTGACTCTCTACCTCGTTGACGTTCCCTCGAGACCCGAAGCGTGAACATATTGTTAAGTGATGGAGTAATATCACTCCCTATAACTCGCTTTATACTTCTTATGTTATTAAGATATTTTTCACTAATTCTGATAATTCACTGATTTGAGAAATTGAATATTTAGCATTTTTAACCTCTCCAAAACCATATGCAGCATAAACAAAAGGAATTCCTGCTTCTGCAGCTGCTTCTGAATCACCAATTGTATCTCCAACATATAATGCTTCACTTAATTGATTTCTATCTATAATCAATTTGATGTTCTCACCTTTTTTCCTTCCAGTCCTCCCCGACATCTCAAAATCTTTAAAATACCCCTCCATCAAATGATATTGAAGGAAAGCTTGTACATATCCATCTTGACAGTTACTTACTATATATAAAAAATACTTTTCTGATAAATTAGTTAAAATTTTTTCTAATTCAGGATACAATTTACCACCATGTTCTCTTAAGTATATCTGTTCTTCATTACAACATTCCTTTAAAATTTTAATTCCCTTTTGTCTATCTATATTTGGTAATAAAACACCTGCAATATCTTCAATAGTCTTGCCCATAAAACTCTTCATATCAGCTAAACTTATAGATTTATTTAGTTCGTGATATCTATTAAAAACTATATTCCATGCTGGAACTACTTGTTCTGATGAATCCCATAGTGTTCCATCTAAATCGAAAATTATTCCTTTTTTTAACATTGCTCCTCCTATATTTAAATAAAATTTATATTCATATATTATATATTTTGACCTCAAAGTCATACTCTGAAATGATATTACTCTTTCATTTAACGCCCTTTGTTCACGACGTCGCTGAACCGGACAGCAATAGCTAGACCGTCCTGGCGGTGGTCACACCCGGTGAANNTGACTTGCCCTATCAACGTTCTCGCTAAGACCCGAAGCGTGAACATGTTGTTAGGTGTTGGGTTTATATCACTCTTTATGACTTATCTATAATAATCTTTTATTATAGTTTTAAAATTCTCTTTTTTTTATTTCTATTTGTTTTCCAAACAAATCATAAAATGTTACCATACCACAATTTCTTGGTAATATTATTACAAACGGTGCTTTACTGTTTATATCAATGTTTTTTATTTGTGTTCCATCATCTATTTTTACATTACTTACGTAATGTTTGTTTATTGAAACAAATGCTCTATCATCAATTCCCCTCGTTTGGAATTCTTCAATATACGATTTGTCTATTGAATCCCCTCCACCTCCATATCTAAATTTATATCCAAATGATAATCCTGGTCTATTTATATATATTGAAAGTGTATAACTACTTAAGTCCTCTGGATAGAACACTAGAACTGACATTGATTTTGTAGTATCTTTTACAACTAACCAATCTTCTTTAATATGATGAGATTTTATTGCATCAACTTCTATTCTATTTTTTGTTATTCCAATATCTCCTATATTATATAGATATAATATAATCAATGAAATAAATATAATAATGTAAAAATATATTGATTTCTTATTAATTTACACTCCCACTCTTCATAAATCTAAAAACTTATATATTCAAAATTAATAATGACCACAGAAACGCGCTCTGAAATGATATAAACCTTTCACCTAACGGTTCTGTGTTCACGANNTGGCGGTGGTCACACCCGGTGAAGGGATGTGGTCTGACTTGCCCTCTGCGTGACTTTCTTCCTTGATGCTCCTACTCGCTGACGTTCCCACTCGACCCGAAGCGTGAACATGTTGTTAGGTGTTGAAGTAATATAATGCTCCATTGACTATCACAAATTTTTAAACTCATTTTTTATAATTTAATCATTTCATATCAGAAACTTGTATCATTTTGAATAAAAAACAATATCCATACCATCCTTAATCTTCTGCTCTTTTCCTGTTTTTTTATAACCCATTTTCTCATATAAATAGCATAATTTATCTTCTTGTTTTATTGTATCTAACTCCCATCGAGTTGCATTTGGATATAAAGATTCAGATATAATAATAGCTTCTTGAGCATAGCCATTGCCTTGATATTCTGGTAAAATAAAAATCTGTTTTAATTTACATAAATCATCAAAATTACATATTCTTAATGCACCTATATTTTTAGTATCTATACAAATAAAATAATAATCTGTAAATGACTCATTAAATCTGTTTATTGTTTTTTCAATTGTTTCGGCACCAGGATTAAAGTCATAATCTTGATACTTTTCAAGTAACGCCCTAAACGATTTTACTTGCAAATCATAAATTTCACTACAATCTGATAATATCGCCTTTTTTAATCTAATCATATTTTAAGACCACCTTTCAACTATTTGATAAATACTAAACTATATGTAGAGTTTCCGTAACCTTAGATACACAACTTAAGACCTCAAAACTATACTCTGAAATTATATTACTTTTTCACCTAACGGTCTTGTGTTCACGACGTCACTGAACCGGACAGCATTAACTGGCCGTCCTGGCGGTGGTCACACCCGGTGAANNGGTGAAGTGATGTGGTCTGACCTGTCACGCTGACATTCCCTCTAAGACCCGAAGCGTGAACATGTTGTTAGGTGGTGTTACCTTATTCAGCTACAACGAATAACCTATACAATTAATAATTTTATATTTTCTTAAATAAATATGTTTTCCACAGATCATTTTCATCTGGTAATATTTCCTCTTCAAATTTAAAAATACCTTCAGCTGCTTCTACTAATTCATTTTGTGTATGATTATAAAAATCTCTATCATACTCCTCTTCATCTATCGTAACATAACTGCTTGAATCATTTTTTCCTGTCCCATCCCTAACAACTACAAGCATCAAGCCATTTTCTTTAATAACTCTATAAGCATTATCAAATGCTAACCTTAGCTTTTCATTCGGCAAATGAATAAAACCTGCTATAACAACTATACCATCAACAGTTCCAACATAAGAATAATCTTCTAACATATCACCAATGAAAAATTGTATATTAGGGTTATGCTCTTGTGCAATTTTAATACTTTCTTCACTAAAATCTAATCCTATTACTTCTGCTCCTAATTTATGTAACCTCATACTTTCATATCCTGCTCCGCAACATAAATCAAGTATACGTGGTGTTTTGCAAGTAAACCTATTTATTAAATTTTCAAGAAATGGTAACATAGAATCATCTTCATACCATTTGTTAGCCCAATCTGAGCTAGTTTTATTATAAAAATCTTTTATATTTTTCACATCGTTCACCCCTTAAAATTAAAAATTTATAATAATATATAACTTAAGATTAAAAATAAAAGACCTTAAATTTAACCCCGAAATGAATAAGATAATTTCACCTAACGTCCCTGTGTTCACGACGTCACTGAACCGGACCCTAAAGATAGACCGTCTTGGCGGTGCTTACACCCGTTGAAGTGATGTGGTCTGACTCACCCTCTTGACGTTCCCTCTAAGACCCTTGCGTGAACATGTTGTTATCTGTAGGAACTATATAAGCTTACACGACTTTCAATAGAATAATTTATTGTAATTGGCTACTTATTAGACATATATCTCCAAATTGTATGATCTAACAGACGTACATTCAAATTAGAATATTTATTTCTTAACAATTTACAAACAGCATCAAGATATACACTCGCCTCTTGTTGTGAACATGGTGCGTTTGTACAGTTAGTTATAAAATTAATTATATGCCTGTCTGGTTTACAAAAGTTATTATCACCACAAAGCATTTTCAAATAAACTATTGAAATTCCACTACTTTGACCTTTTATATTTTTTAATTCTTCTTCTAATTCTAATGAATATTTTTGATTAAATGTTTGAAGCGTTTCAACATTATATTTTTGAAAAATTTTTGCCCATTTATAAACTGCCTCTGATTTTAAAATACCATTTCTTGACGAAGTCCTTTGCTTATTTTTTAGTACAGTTTCTGTAAAATTATCTACTGATTCAAAATTATTAATAAATTCTGTCATAGTATGTTGACAAAATTCATCAGGATATTCTTCTAATTCTCTTATCCTTTTTAAACCAAAATAGTCACAATACCTTATAACTGTTGACCTTGTTGAAGTATATCTAACACCAATTGAAAAAACTGCATCAATAATTGCAAATGGCAAACTGTTATAATAATATTCATCAGATAATTTCGTATTATCAAAATCAAGAGTATTTAAACAACAATTCAGCAAATCTTGTATTTTTTCTTCCATTTTACCTCCAATTTTATCAATATTTATCTATTTATTAAAAAAACTTACGCTTTATTTACTTAGTCCCTAAAACAATTCTCTTAAATTATATAGTTCTTTCAGATAACGGCTCTGTGTTCACGACGTCACTGAACCGGACCCAATAGATAGACCGTCTTGGCGGTGCTTGCACCCGGTGAAGTTATGTGGTCTGACTTGCCCTCTTGACGTTACCTCTAAGACCCTTGCGTGAACATGTTGTTATCTGTAGGAGCAACATAACTCCTTTATGACTTTCCAACACATTTTATTTATAAATTTTTTTTCATCAACTAATTATATTTTTTACTAAAATATTAAATAATCTAATTAAAGTATAACTTCATATAATATTTATTAGTTTGTTATATATAAAAATCAAATAAATCTTCATATATTTTTTTAGTTTGTTTTTCATCACCCCATGATAATGGATCATCCGCATATGATAAAGTGTGAAAAGGGTCATCCAAAGCAAGACTATTAGGAAGCTGCTTCCATAGGGCGTAAGTAAGCTTTCCAAAATCTTTAATATTTATTGTTTTAGTATTGTATACATCTTTCAATTCTTGCAATAATACTACACCAAAAGTTTTTTTATTGATTTTAGTTTCATAAAAATATTCTAATATTAGTCGGATTGATGCGCGTAAGTCTGAAGATATAAATTCTAATTCTAATAGTAAATCATCATTAGGATTTTCAAGAAACATATCGTTTAGATTTTCATTATATTTATCAGCTGACATTAGATTATTATTTAGCAATAGAGCATAACACAATAATTTTTCTTTCAATGCATACCTCCTATTATATAAATAATCTTTAAAAATTTAACAATAATATATATTTATTTTGACCTCAAAGTAGCTCTCTGAAATTATGTTGCTCTTTCAGCTAACGTCTCTGTGTTCACGACGTCGCTGAACCGGACCCAAGAGATAGACCGTCTTTGCGGTGGTCACACCCGGTGAAGTGATGTGGTCTGACGCTCCCTCTTGACGTTCCCTCTAAGACCCTTGCGTGAACATGTTGTTATCTGCTGACTTTAAAACAACATTTATTACTTCAAATAAATTTTTTAAACATTAATTCTTGTAATCATTTTATATTAACAATTATATTTTGACTGCTTATTCCTCTTTATTCCATCATTCCTATTTCTATAATCTATTTTGTATATTCTAGATAAACTGACTCTGCTCCATATTCAACAAAAAATTCTTTAACCTTAAAACCTGATTTCTTTAAACTCCTTAATGATCTTATATTGCTTAAATATGTAAAAGCACATATTTTGTCGATATCATATATATCAAAGCAAATCATTTTAAACTTCTCAATAACACTTGTTCCAATTCCTTTATTCCAATATTTTTTATCAAATATTACTATACTAAGCATAGCCATTTTCTCAACCATTTCATCAATTCCATAAATCCAAATATCTCCAATATAGTTCCCATCTACATAAATAACTTTACCAAAACTTGATGAACCAATTTTTTTCGTCTCTTCAAATAAACACAAAGCCTCATTAAGTGTATTATTTGAAAATGGAAATAGTTTTTTAATTTCTTCATCTTTAGTAGCTACCCAAAAATTAACAATATGCTCTTCTAATCTATCAAATAATTCTACATTCATTCTCCGCTCCTATGATATATATTTAATCAACTATTACCTTACAAAAATTAATAGCTAAAGATTGCAGATAACGGCTCTGTGTTCACGACGTCACTGAACCGGACCCCATAGATAGACCGTCTTGGCGGTGCTTGCACCCGGTGAAGTGATGTGGTCTGACTTGCCCTCTTGACGTTCCCTCTAAGACCCTTGCGTGAACATATTGTTATATGATGAATGTATGATTCTCACATAGACTTGCTTATTTTTTCTGTTACTTACATTATTTCCAAAATACTGTGCCTTCACCATATTCCCCAGTTTCTCTATCTTTTATTTTTATATCAATCTTATAATATTCAGTTTTATTTAAGCTTTGTGGTAATTGTATCTGAATTAAATAACTATACATAAATTGTGAACATCCTTCTTCTAATCCAGTATACTCTTTAACTTTATTAATTTCATATACTTCTACCATCTCATTATCAATGAATACATTAATATCGCTTTTCTCTAATTTGGGACAAATATCATTTATATTGTTTTGTTGTGATTCTTCATTTTTTTCTTTACTTCTAAATCTATGTAAACTCATCGGTCTAAAATATACTGTAAGTGCGGGGTAAGAACCTTGTATTCGAAATACATTTATTGCATAAACTTCTAATCCATCAATACTCGCGTTTATCTCTTTATCTTCTAATAACGGTAAATTCCATGCCCAATATTCTAAAAATTTAACTGAATAGTCTTTAACTATAACTAATAAATAATTTAATCCTTTTTCAGCTATTATTTTATATTTTCCATATTGATCAGTTTTTGTTTTGCATATTTCTTCAAAGTTAAAATTCATTAAAGAGACATCAGCATTTTCTAACGGCATTTTATTTTTATCAGTAACAATTCCACTTAATTTTATTTCTTCTTTATTCATATTTACGACCTCTCGATTCGCTTAAATTTATTCCATACATTTTTCATATAACGTCTCTGTGTTCACGACGTCACTGAACCGTACCCTATTGCTAGACCGTCTTGGCGGTGGTCACACCCGGTGAAGTGATGTGGTCTGACTCGCCCTCTTGATGTTCCCTCTAAGACCCTTGCGTGAACATGTTGTTAGAAGGAGTTGTAAGAAAAGCTCTATCCTCTTAACAAATAAATTCTGTTTTTTTGATCATGCTCCTTATAATATATTTCAAAATTATCTGTAATAAAGAAATATTCTTTAAACGTTTCAACCCACTCTTCGTCAGTCTGATTCCACAAAAATAGCCCATCATCCAAAAAATTGTTTTCAATAATCTTAATATTCCACTCTTTAATTTGTTCTTCAGTTATAAATGGATTCAATTTAATTAAAACCTTACCATTTATTTTTAAAATTCTTTTACATTCTTTTAAAACTTTACTACAATCATTTGGAGATAAATTATCTATAATATTTGACAAAACTATTGCCTCAACACAATTATCTTCTAATTTTGCTAAACTTTCAACTCCACCTACAATAAATTGCGATTTTTCAACACTATTTACTTCTTTCAATCTATTTGCAATTTTAATACCTTCTTCTGATATATCTATTCCTATAATCTTTTTTACACCTCTAGCAGCAATTTTATACAATAAACTACCATTACCACATCCAAAATCTAATACGCTTTCAACACCACTACTTAACCAATCTAAAGCATAATCAAACTCTTTTATTCCTGTTTCTTTACTTATTAATTTTATTTCTTCTTCTTTTTTAAATATTTCATTCCATTTTCCCTTTACTTTTTCATACATTCTGTATTCCTCCGTTCTTATTCTACGAAGCATATCCACGTAATTACAATTTCTTCTAACGTCTCTGTGTTCACG
>DDAM01000047.1 GCA_002332905.1 Firmicutes bacterium UBA2058
ATATATTTTATATATTTTATAGTTGTCTCAATTATAAAACCTCATAGTTTCAAACTTCGTTTGAAACATTTAAAATATAAGTGAAAATCTTGGATTTATGGATTTTTACGCAAACTTTTATAGAGCGTGGTATCACGCTTTGTAAGGCTTTTTATTTGAGATTAGTATTACTTACCATAATAAAAGGATACATATCTATACTGTATCCCAAATTATACATTACTATAACCTTTTTATACTATTTTTTTAAAAAAATTGGTAACTCAAAATCAAATGGGTCTTTTTCTTTTTCTTTAGCATTGTTTGAATTCTCTTTTTGCTTTTCATTGGAAAAAACTACTTTATCTTCTTGATCATGTCCAAAGCCAGTTGCAATAACTGTTACTTTTATAGCATCTCCCATATCTTCTTCTACGTTAGCACCAAAAATAATTTCTGCTTCTGGATCTGCTGCTTCTTGAATTAATCTTGCAGCTTCATTTACCTCATGTATACCCATATTTAATCCGCCAGTTATATTTAATATAACTCCTCTTGCTCCATTTATTGAAGTTTCAAGAAGAGGACTTTGAACTGCTTGTTTAGCAGCATTAACAGATCTATTATCGCCAGTTGCAAATCCTATACCCATATGAGCTAAGCCTTGTCCTTGCATTATAGATTTTACGTCTGCGAAGTCTAAATTAAGCATAGCCGGAATAGCAATCAAATCAGATATACCTTGAATACCTTGTCTTAAAACTTCATCTGCAAAATTAAAAGCTTCTGTCATTGTAGTCTTTTTGTCTGAAATTTCTAATAATTTATCATTAGGAATGATAACTAAAGAATCAATATTTTCTTTTAATTTTTTTAAGCCTAGTTCTGCATTTTTTGATCTTTTCATTCCCTCAAACATAAAAGGCTTTGTAACAACTGCTACAGTAAGTATTCCTTGTGCTTTAGCTATACTTGCTATATATGGTGCAGCGCCTGTTCCAGTTCCTCCACCCATTCCAGCAGTAATAAATACCATATCAGCTCCAGCAACTAGGTCTACGATATCAGATTTATTTTCTTCAGCTGCTTTTTCACCTATTTCAGGTTTAGCACCTGCACCAAGTCCATTTGTAAGCTTTTCTCCAATTTGAAATTTTATTTCTGCCTTTGAACGTTCCAATTGTTGTTTGTCAGTATTTATCGCTACGAAAGTGACTCCTTTAACACCAGCTTCTATCATTCTGTCTACTGCGTTATTACCTCCGCCACCTACACCAATAACTTTAATATTAGCTAGTCCTTCATTTTTTGCGTCAAATTCAAACATATATTAACCTCCCACTCAAGAGTTTTTTCTAATTTATATTAAACAGTATAACATAGTCTCAAATACGCTGAGCTATTTTAAATATTTTCAATATTATAGCATATATTAATAAATATTAATATAACTTTTTTTAAAGATAATATTATTTAAAAATTTTGTTTGACAAATATTATTTGATTATATTTTTTATTGATAAACTCATTATCAAACTAAGATTTTTATATATATTATTACCAAAAGCAAAAATAATTGCTAAATATAATGGTAACCCTAATTTTTCACTAACATACCCTGTAGCTATCGCTACTATTATATCAACAAATACATATATAAAGCAATATTTAATTTTAAATTCCTCTATATTTTTTTTAGATAATATTGTAAATATAGAATTTACCATCGCTAATATAATTAAAAAAATATAAATAGAATACTGAGGGTCAATATTAAGCCCAAATTTTGTAAAATATCCTAATAAAACTCCACAAGCTACACCTATTAATGCAAATAACATTTACTCACCTTCTTCATACAATTTAGCAAAATTTACTTCTATATTTTCAATATTTTTAGAAATATTGATATCATAATTTTTCATTGCCTTTATATCAATACCATAATTAGTTTTTAAATCATATGCATATGATTCTTGAGATGTAATAGCCTCTTCCATCAATACATCTGGATCACCAATAGCTTTAATTATGAAAGGCGCTGCGACAGCTTCCCCATTAATTCTAAGCACTGGACCAATGCATATAACTTCAGTTGTATTAACAATTCTTTTGCCATTTACGGCAATTGCTTCTGCACCTGCTCTATTTAATTGATTTATAATCATTCTTACATCAAGATCGTGAACTATTTTGTCATTTATATTAAAAAATTCATCATCAGATATATTATCTGCTACTCTTATTGTAATACCAGGGCCACGAACATCTGACCTTCCACATAATATTTTTAATACACTAATTTGAGTATACATTTCTAAGCTATCAAGATTTATATTTTCTAAATCCTGTTTAAGTAATTTTATTTTATCGTTACTTTCATTTACCTCTTGTTTTAGGTTACTTATTTCACTAGTTGAATTATCTAAATCCTTTTTAATCTCACTAATTTTTTTTGCTCCAAACAGTTCTTCTATGTCAAGCTCAATACTTGAATAAAACATAGTCAAAATTATAGCTAAAAATATAGTGATAAATAGAGGAATTTTAAATATTTTTGATTTATCCATACAAACCTCCCATTATGCCATAGTCTCGCTACCCGAGCCATTGTAGTGGCATCAAAAATAGCGGAAATGTCTTTTTTCATGCTATTCACCTACTCAATTTTTTCAGCATCAAAAGGTACAGCATACTTAAATTCCTTTGTTTTAGCTAAACCGTTAATCTTTACATCATCAGTTTCTATAACTTCAACCTCAAACCCCATATACTTCATTTGCTCTATAACTCCACCAAGAAAATTTACTGCTGAGTTTAAAGTTCTTTTGTCTCCAATTGCTTTTATTTCTATAGGTGCCACTACATGCTTTCCATTAATATTTAAGTAATCAGTAACAGGAACTATTTCAGTATATGAAGTATATCTTTGGTCATTAATAGATATAGCCTCTGCTCCAGCTGAATTTAAATAACTAACAACACTTAAAATACTTTCATAGTTATACACTATACTATTACCCTCAAAATATCCACCCTCAGTATTGCTTGATTCGTTAATAGTAATAATAATACCAGGGCCACTTACATCAAAACTGCCGGACAAAACTTTATAACTATTCAATTCCTTTGTCAACTCTTCAAAATTTTTCTCATTCTTTACAAACAACTCTTCTAAACCACGAATTTCTTCCTTTAGAGCACTAATATTATTATTTAAAGTTCTTTTTTCAGCATCAGCCTTATCAAGCTCTTCTCTTAATAAATCAATTTTTTTCTCAGTTACAACATCATCATCTAAAAAATTTTTAGAAGTGTTATATAGTGAAATTGCTAAAAATCCTAAAGCTAAACTTATGCAAAATATTATAGCGTTTATGTATTTCTTTTTCATTCTTTTCCCCTTTCTAATTAGTTCCATAAGAAAATACTGGACTGTCTCCTTTTGTAAAATCTAATAAACATCCCTTTATTTCTTCACCCTCTTGAAGTCTTGTCTTTATAACAGTTAATCCAAAATTATAACTATAATTAGCTTCTTCATTTAGCTCAAATTTTATTTGCATACCGTATTTAGTATCTACACATATTATGTTATCTTCATATATGTAAATTTTTTGTATTTTATCACTCTCACTTAAGGAGTCGGAATACTTTAACAGTTCGTTTATCTTATCAAAATTATTTAATCCATTAATCTTTACTTCATCTCCTACATTGTATATTACTGAGACAAAACTTTCAATAGGAAATAACTCATTATTTTGATGATTTCCATCTAAAACGTATCCATATCCATCAGTAATTATAGTATCATCATTATAATAAATCAAATACTTTTCTTTCCTTTCAGTGATTTTAATACTAACCTTATTAGGAATGTAATAAGAAACCTTGCAGTCCTCAATATATACTTCTTTTTCCAACGTTTCTTCAATTTGCTTTCTATTTATTGAAAACAACTTTTCACCAATATTTATGCCTGTTTTATCTACAATATATTCAAATGGGTATACCTTACTCCCCTCTATATTAAATCCAACTATATCAAATATATCGGTTTTATACATAAAATAGTTAGCGCAAAAAACGACAGTAACAGTAGCCAGAATAACGGCTACTGTACTTATATAAACCCTTCTAATTTTTCTTTTTACTTTTTTCTTGCGTTTTTTTTCTTTTTTCATTTTTTATCTCTCATTTAAATTTCTCTTATGTCGGATATTTCTACTATATCGGCACCTAAATTCTGCAATTTATAAACAAATTTCTCATATCCTCTATTTACATGATGTATATTATTAACTATAGATTTACCTTCAGCAGCCAAAGCAGCTATAACAAGTGCCGCTCCACCACGCAGATCTCTTACATTTACATTTTCACCATGTAATTTTTTAACGCCACTAATGATGGCTAACTTATCTTCTACTATAATATTTGCTCCCATTTTATTTAATTCACTAACATGTTTATATCTATTTTCAAAAACTGTTTCTTCAATTGTAGATATACCATCAGCAATGGTCAAAGAAGCCATTAATTGTGCTTGCATGTCAGTTGGGAATCCTGGATAAGGGCAGGAAACAACTTTATTAATAGATTTTATTCTATCATTGTTAATTATATAAATATAATCTTCAATATCATCTATTAAACATCCTGAATCCTTATATAAGGTTATTATGCTATTTAAAAACTCTTTGTTAATATTTTTTATGCAAATTTTACTATTTGTACTAGCAGCTAATGCTAAAAAAGTTCCAGCCTCTATTCTATCAGATATAATGCTGTATTCAACTATTTTATTTTTATCAATGTTTTTCTCACCATAAATTGTTATTGTATCTGTTCCAGCACCTTGAATTTTATAACCACACTTGATTAAGAATCTTTCTAAATCAATTATTTCAGGTTCCTTTGCTGGATTAATAATTCTTGTAGTTCCTTCTACACCTACTGCAAAAAGCATAAGATTTTCTGTTGCACCAACACTAGGATATTTAAGTCTTATGTCATTATTATGAGTATTATAAGCAGTGCATAAAACAAAATCCCCTTCTTCTTTTACATCAACACCAAGCTCTTTTAACCCGTATAAATGCAGATCTATAGGTCTTGTGCCTATATCACATCCTCCCGGATAAGTAATTTTAGCTATTTTATTTCTACATAACATTGGACCTAAAAAAATAATCGATGATCTAAGTTTTTTAGAGAGTTCATCTGATATATCGTATGTATTTAAACCTTTAGTGTTAATATAACAGCATCCATTTTCATAGGTTGCATGGCATCCCAACAATATTAATATTTCAAGCATTCTTCTAACATCATCTATATCTGGTACATTTTTAATTACATATTCTCTACCATGCAAAATAGTGCTTGCTAATATAGGCAATGCAGAATTTTTTGAACCACTTATTTCTACTACTCCCTCTAATTTATTATCGCCATTTATAATGAAACTTTCCATCATATCCCTCCGAACAAGTAACAAATATATAACTATCTTATGCAATAATACTTTACTTGTTACAGAGCTATTTTGCCCATGCGCTTATTACAAGAGAAAGTCAGCCTTTTTTAAAAAGGCTTAAGATTTGTGCATGGACCTGGTGCATGTTTTATGGTTGTTTGTACTTATTCTACTAATTCCAATATTAATTTATATATTTCTTCCTCTGCATTAAGCTCTCCAAGCTTTTTAGAATTTAATGACATAGCAGAAAGTTCGTTTGAGTTATTTAAAATTTTATCAATTGTACTTAAAAGTTTATTATCCTTTAACTCATTTTCTAATATAACAACTGCTGCACCCATTTTTTCAAGAGCTCTAGCATTATATTCTTGATGATTTTCAGCAGTATATGTTTTGGGTATAAGAATTGAAGGAACTCCTATTTTAGTAATCTCTGCTATTGTGATTGCTCCAGCACTTCCTATAACTAAATCACTTGCACTTAATGCACTCGGTGCATCATACATATAATCTACTATTGTAACATTAGATGGTATTTTTATATTCTCTTTTTGTAAGGATTCTTGAAAATCATCCTTTAGTCTTTTACCAGTTACATGTAACAATTTTATTTTATCACGATTTTTTATATCCTTTATTACATTAATGATGGAGTCATTTAAGCTTTTTTGACCGCCACTGCCACCAAAAGAATAAATCAATATATCATCATTTTTTAAATTATATTTTTTTCTTGATTGCATTCTATTGGCTTCTATTACTTCCTTTCTAACAGGATTCCCAACAAGTACAAGCTTTTCTTTATATTTAAAGTATTTAGTAGCCTCTTCGAAGCTAATCGCTATTTTATCTACAACTTTAGACAATAATTTGTTAGTTATTCCCGGAAATACATTTTGCTCATGTATGATAGTAGGAACCTTTTTTAATGCAGCTGCAAGGACGACTGGTCCACACACATATCCGCCAGTGCCAATTACAATATCAGGCTTAAACTCACTTATTATCTTCATAGATTGTGCTACACCCTTAATTGAAATTGCTAAAGTTTTTATATTTTCTATGCTTATTTTTCTTTTGAGAAACTTTGCTTCAACTGTTCTAAAATCAAAACCTTGCTTAGGAACTAAATCACTTTCCATTCCTTCTTTTGTTCCTACATATAGTATTTTGTTATTTTTATCTGATGCTTTAATTTTTTGAGCAATTGCTAAAGCAGGATTTATGTGCCCACCAGTTCCTCCACCAGTGATTAAAACTTTCATACTTTCCTCCATCACGCCATTTAATAGTGTCTTTAATATTGAAAAATAATTAATTATTATATATGTCAGCTGTTTTTGATATGTTCAAAATAATTCCAATTGATACCAGCAAGAACAATAAGGATGTACCTCCTGCACTAATAAAAGGAAGTGCTCTTCCGGTTGGTGGCATCGATGAAGTGGCAACTGCAATATGTACTAAAAATTGAACTAAAACTAATGATGTTAATCCTACAGCCACAAGGCTTCCATAAAAATCTTTTGCATTCATGGCTATTCTTATTCCTCTCCATGCAAATAGAACAAATAATATTATTACTGCAACACACCCAATAAAGCCAAGCTCTTCACCAATTATTGAAAATATAAAATCATTATAGGCTTCTGGTAAATAGAAGAATTTCTGTCTACTCTTACCTAATCCAAGCCCAAATAACCCTCCGGTTCCGAGTGCATATAAGGATTGAACTATTTGCCATCCCTTGCCTGTTATATACTTAAATGGATCAAGGAAAACTATTATTCTATCAATTCTATAAGAGTACATCGCTATAAGAGGTATAGTTGCAACAACTCCCATAATACCTGTCAAGACCAAATGTATCATTTTTGCACCAGCACAGAAAAACATAATTAAAAGTACAAGTGCTAAAACTACTGATGTACTTAAGTCCTTTTGAATTACTATTAATAGAATAAAACCTACTATAGCTGCTAAAGTATAAATATACCCCTCTACTAGCTTATGTAGTTTTTTTCTTCTTTTGTCTAAAAAATCAGCCATACATAATACAGATGCTATTTTAATTATCTCTGAAGGCTGTAAACTTAGCCCACCTATATATAGCCATCTTTGAGCTCCGTTACCTTCAACTCCTAGCAGCACAGTCAATAGTGATAAAACTACACAAGCAAAAAGCATAACTTTATTTAATTTTCTATATATTTGATATGGAAAAAAAGATGTAAATATCATAAGTATTATTCCAGCTACACCGGCAACTATCTGTTTTTTTAAAAAAAACAAGGAACTGCCATGATTATAGTAACCATCAGGATAACTGGAGCTGTATACCATAAAGAAACCTACTAAAAGTAACAATAGAACTATAAATACTAATATCCAATCACAAGTTTTCTTATTAATTGTTTGAATTTTCTCCATAGAATTTCACTCTTTCTTTAAAGTCCTTACCTCTTACCTCATAATTTGGATACATACCCCAGCTTGCACAGGCTGGTGACAATAGTACTGTATCCCCTTCTTCGCTAAGTTTATATGCTAAATTAACTGCCTCATCCATGTTTTCAACCATATAAATATTCTTAAATCCATATTTGAGTGCACATTCTTTTATTTTTTCCTTTGTCTGACCGAGTAAAATCAGCGCCTTTACCTTATCATCAAATGCATCTATAAATTCATCATATTCAGAATCTTTATCATATCCGCCTGCTATTAAAATTATAGGCTTTTTAACGCCTTTCACTGCTTTAATTGAAGCATCAGGATTAGTTCCCTTTGAATCATTATAAAATTTAACACCCTTATAAGTATTAACATATTCTAATCTATGTTCAACTCCTTTGAAGCCTTTCACTGTCTCCATAATAGTATTGCTCTCAATACCTAATAATTTAGCAGCTGCACAAGAAGCTAAAACATTTTCTAAATTATGTTTTCCAACTATAAATATATCATCTACATTCATAATAATAGACTTTTCATCATTATAATTGTAAACTATTTGATTATTTTCAACATAAATTCCATTTTCCAATATACGCTCAGAACTAAAATATAATATATTTGTATGTAATAAATCTAAATAATTTTTAATTGTATTATCCTCATAATTAAGGATACAGTAATCATTCTTATCTTGATTAACAGCAATTTTAAATTTTGCCCTGTAATAATTATCCTCGGTTTTATGCCAATCTAAATGGTCTGGAGTAAGATTAGTTATTATACTAACAAATGGTTTAAAGGTATATGTACTTGCTAGCTGAAAACTACTTGCTTCTACAACAAGCATTTCATCTTTTTCTGAAATATAAGAGTCATAAAAAGCACCAGAACCAATATTACCAGTTACTATACACTTTTTATTACTATTTTTTATTATTTCACCGATTAAAGTTGTTGTAGTTGTCTTACCATTAGTACCAGTAATAGCAACAAATTTATTATCAGTAGTTAAAAATCCAGCTTCAAGATCACCGATAATTTTAATATTGCTGTTTATAAGCTTTTGCATAACCGGTGTTTCAAACTTAATTCCCGGGCTTTTTATAGCATAATCAATATTACTTGTATCAAAATCTAAAGAATCAAAATAGTACATTACATCAATACCCTTTAATTCCTCTAAAGCCTTGCTCATTTTTTCTTTACTTTGTGCATCATAGGCATATATTGTCGCTCCCAGCTCGTTAAGAGCTTTTATTGATGCTATACCTGACATACCTAATCCAACTACCAAAACTCTTTTATTTTTCAATTTGACCTCCAATAATCAATAGATTGCCTTTGAAAAGTAATCCGACATTTATCTTAAGAACTTACATATTATTTTATGTTTGCTATATTGAGTATATACCTACAAAAGCTAGAAGTACAGAAGCTAGCCAAAACACTGCTACAATCTTTGTTTCCTTCCAACCGCACATCTCATAATGATGATGCAATGGAGCCATTTTAAAAACTCTTTTTTTAGTTTTCTTATAATAAGTTACTTGAATAATAACTGACAAAATTTCTGCTATATAAATTCCACCTATTATTGGCAATACAAATGTCAAGCTTGTTGTTACAGCAACTGCTGCTACTACTCCTCCTAATGCTAAGGAGCCAGTGTCTCCCATAAATATCTTTGCAGGATGAGCATTGTATCTTAAAAATCCTAGACATGAGCCAGCAACAGCTGAGCAAACTATAACAATACCGTGATATGAGCTATTATATATACTAAAACTATTAGCTATAAGAGCAAAGGCTGCCATGACAATAAGTGTAACCCCAGAGTTTAATCCATCTAAACCATCTGTTAAATTTACGCCATTTACTATACCGACTACTGCAAATACTGTAAAAGGTATATAAAAAATTCCTAAATCCAAATATATATTGGTAAAAGGTATTATAAGCTTAGTTCCATCTACGCTATATTTTGCTCCATATATAGCTAACAGTATTGCAAATAATAGCTGTCCTATTATCTTTTGATATGCTTTAAGCCCTAAATTTCTTTTAAGCACAACCTTTATATAATCATCTAAAAAGCCTACTATACCAAAACCAACCATTGATAGTAAACAAACAAATACTTCTTTACTAAAATTGCCACTTGTAAGCGTAGAAATAATTATGCCTAACATAATTATTATTCCACCCATAGTTGGAGTGCCTGACTTTGTAACAATGTGAGATTTTGGACCTTCCTCTCTAATACTTTGACCAACTTTTAATTTCTTCAAAAATGGTATGACTAATGGTCCAAGAAATATTACTATTAAGCTAGAAACCAAAATTATTCTTATAATATTAAAATCCAATTGCATTCTTATCTCCTATAAACTTTTGTCCAATTTATTTTTTTATATTCCTAACTCTTGTTCTACCCTTTTAATCATTTTTTTCGCTATAGTTCTTTCATCATAAGGTACTTTTTCTATTCCAATGTCCTGATGAGGCTCTGTTGATTTCCCAGCCAATAATATTACATCATTATGCTTATAATTCCTAATTGCATAATATATTGCTTCTTCTCTTTCAACTATAATTTTGTATTCTCCATTATACTTTTTTACACCATTTGCAATTTCTTCACATATATCATAAGGGTTTTCAAATCTAGGATTATCTGAAGTTAATATAGTTAAATCACAATTTTGTCCCGCTATTTCACCCATAGGCGCACGTCTTGATATGTCCCTATCACCACCAGCTCCAAACATCACTATCTTTCTACCTTCTGCAAATTCATTAATTGTATCCATAACTTTCTCTAGTCCATCTGGTGTATGTGCAAAATCGAGTATTATAGTGCAATCTAGCTTTGTATCCATAACTTCAAATCTACCAGTTACTCCATTAAAGTTACCTAAAGCTTCAATAGCCTCGTCTATATCAAGTCCTAAACAATAAGCTGTCCCTAGCGCAGCTAATGAATTTAACACAGAAAATTTACCTGGAGTCTTTACAAACACTTTTTTTGATATGCCTTCAATTGATAGGTCAAATGATGTACCCTTTATAGTAGTTTTAAGATTACAAGCTTTAATATCTGCTTCATTATTTATTGCATAGGATAAAACTTTAATATTATCTTTTTTTAGTTCATCATAAAGTCTTTTCCCATATGAGTCATCAACATTAACTATGTTATTATTTTTTGTTATATAAAATAGCTTTTTCTTTGCTAAATAATAGTTTTCCATTGTCTTGTGAAAGTCAAGATGATCTCTTGTAAGATTTGTAAAAATAGCAACATCAAATTCTAAATTATCGACTCTATTTAACTCAATCGCATGTGAGGATACTTCCATCATACATAATTTTACTGACTTTTGTACCATTTTATTCATTAAAAATTGTACATCTGAAGATTCAGGTGTAGTATGTTCAGTTTTTATGTGTTCATCATCAACAATAATACCTAAAGTACCTATAACTCCATTTTTTATATTTAAATCATCAGAAATAGCTTTTAGTAAATATGTAATACTGGTTTTACCATTTGTACCTGTAACACCCACAACATTTAATTTGCTAGATGGATTATCATTCATAATACATGATATTTCAGCCATAATTTTTCTAGAATTTTCTACGACGATGAAATTAGATTTATCTTTAACTTCTTCAGTTATGTATTCGCATACTATAACTGAAGCGCCTTTTTTAATGGCACTTTCAATATATTTATGACCATCTTCAATCAAGCCTTTAATAGCTACAAATATACTATTTTGATTTACATTTCTAGAATCGTATGTAATATTATCGACAACCACTTCTTTTGTACCGATAAATTCTTTATATTTTATCTGACTTAAAATGTTAGATAGATTCATTCTAATCTCCTTCTAAACGTACCTCTGCACATTAATATTTAATGAAGAATTGTTTTTTGATTCTCCCATAGAGCGAAGAGTTTTTTTCTTCGCTCTTTTTCCACAGACTATAATAACATATTTAAAATGCAACTTCAACAATTACTAGTATTATAAAATAATATTATATATAATATTATAAAACAACATTATAAATAATGTTGTTCGTAATTTCCTTAGTAGTGTGAAGTTGCATTATTTTTAATTCAATATTAGTGTAACTATGGAATTTCTTGTTACTTTTATACCTGGTTGTGGGAATTGATCTCTTACTATTACATCAGCTTCTACATCCAGAGTTACATTATGTTGAAGCCCATATTTTTCTAAAATCTGGCTTGCTTCTTTTATTGTTTTACCAATAACATTAGGAACTTCTATTGTAGCTTTCTCTATTGCACCAAGTTCCTGCTCGCTATATTGAGGCTCAATTTCCATATATTTCATTGTTTCTTCTATCATATCTCCAACTATAGGAGCAGCTATAATACTTGCATAATATGTACCTTGTGGCTCATCAACTGTCATAAGGCAAACTATTTTAGGATCATTAGTAGGTGCTACACCAATAAAGGAACTTATATAAACGCCCTCAGGATATTTGCCATCTATAACTTTTTGAGCTGTTCCAGTTTTTCCTCCAACTCTATATCCAGGAACAGCAGCTTGTTTTGCTCCACCTACTGAAACTACAGTTTCCATCATTTCCATAACCATATCTGCAATATCTTTAGAAAATACAGTTCTTCTTGTAACTGTATCAAAATTTTTAACTATATTACCTTCAGAATCTATTAGTTGTTTTACTATACGAGGCTCCATCAGCTCACCATCATTAGCAAGGCATGCTATTGCTGTAATTAGTTGTAATGGTGTGATAGCTACACTTTGACCTATAGACTGCCTTACTATATTTGCATCATTCATATACTTAAAATGATTTACTATGCCAGTCGCTTCACCATTCAAATCAATACCTGACGTTTCTCCGAAACCAAGCGCTCTTAGATATTTATAAAAGGTTTCTGCTCCAATATCAAGTCCAATTTCAGCCATAGCATCGTTACATGAATTTTGTAAAACCTGTGCTAAAGTTTGCTGTCCATGAGGATTATAATATCTCCAGCACTTCATTGCACTACCCGGCACTCCTCTAACATATCCATCACAATAATATGTTTTATTAGGCTGTGTTTTATTTTCCTGTAATGCAATAGCAACTACCAAAGGCTTAAATGTAGAGCCTGGTTCATATATATCATTAACAATTGGATTTCTCCACATATCATACCACTGTTTTTTCAAATCTTCAGCTGTTAAACTTTCCCACGCCTTTTTTGTGTTTTCATCTAGTGGTTCTCTTGGATTGTTTGGATCATAATCAGGTTTACTTGTCATTGCTATGATGTCACCAGTTTCTGGCTCCATCAAAATTAGATTAACTCTTTTTGCCTGCGTATTAGCTAAGGCTTCTTCAGCTGCTTTTTCTGCAAAATGCTGAATAGTTTCATCAATTGTTAAAACTAAGCCATAACCATCCTTTGGTTCAAAATATTCATTATACCCATATGGAAGTTCTCTTCCAACGCCATCTGTATTAACAACAAGTCTTCCAGGAACACCAGTAAGATATTTATCAAAGGTTGCTTCTACTCCATATAATCCTTGTTGATCTGAATTTGTAAACCCGAGCATATAGGAAGCAAAATTTCCATACGGGTAAACCCTTTTATTGTCATCTATGATACTAATTCCGGTAATTTTAGCATCTCTAATTTTTTGTGCCTGTTCTTCAGTTATGTATCTTTTTAGTTCTACATATTTGCTGTTTTGAGTTATTTTTTTATATACAGTCTCCTTTTCCATCTCTAATATGCCTGAAAGTATTTCTGCAATTTCATCTAAAGACTTTAAGTTTTCTAAACTGGATTGTAATAACTCTTCTTCTTTATTTCCTGTTAATTTTTTATTAACTTTATTAAAAAACTTTGTTATAAAGCCTGCATCTTCATTTTCATCTTCTTGATTAACTATTGTCCTATCAGAAGAACCTTTTTTTACATCTACAGGAAAACAAACAACTGTACTGGCATTTACACTTACTGCTAATTTTTTTCCTTTAGCATCATATATAGTTCCTCTTTTTGCGTTAATTACAACATCTTTTGACCACTGTTCATATGCACCTTTTTTGTATTCATTCCCTTTAATTAATTGAATATATCCTAAACGACCAATTAATAAAAGTGTTACTGCAAAGAAAAACAGTAGAAATACTAGTATTCTTCTTTTGTTTTGCAAATTAGGACTACTGCTTTCGTTACTATTTCTCATATTTTAATTATCCTCCATTATGCTACTTCGTAGCATATAAAAATCATAAAGTGAAATCGATTTTTATTTCACTCTTTTATTGAAATAATCTAAATGCTTTCTGAAGTAAGCTTACTTCACTTTCATCATCGTTATTTGCAAGTTCACTGTTTTCATCATAAGTAACATTTAGAAATACTGTTTGCTTTCTTGTAGGATAATTCATTCCTAGATAGCTTTTTGCCATACTTTCAATCATATTGGTATTATTTAAGCTTTCAAGGTAAATATTATATCCGTCAATCTCATCGTTTAATGCAACAATTTCGTCCTCTAAATCTGTAATTGCCATTTTCTTCTCTGTTATTGTTGCATAGTTATAGATTATCATAATGCCTAAGCCAAATATAGCAATAACTATTAACCAATTTTTTATTGCTCCTATGGTTATTTTATTTTTCTTTTTCTTCTTTATAACTCTTTTTTTAATTTTTGGCTCTAAATCTTGTTGATTATCATAATCATAACTATAATTACGTTTTGATAATGCTGACATTTATAATCACCTACACCCTTTCACCGATTCTTAATTTAGAGCTTCTGGCTCTAGCATTTTCTGTTAATTCTATATCATTTGGTATAATTGGCTTTTTGTTTACTAATTTTAATTTTCTTCTATGATCACATACACATTGTGGGAATTCTTTTGGACAAATACAATCGCTATTTAAATCAGCAAATGTATTTTTTATTATTCTGTCTTCTAATGAGTGAAATGTAATGACACAGATACGTCCACCTTTATTAAGTCTATCAACAGCATTTTTTATTGTGTTTTCAAGTATATCAAGTTCTTTATTTACTTCTATACGTATTGCTTGAAATGTTCTTTTTGCAGGATGAGGACCATCCTGTCTTGCAGCAGCCGGTATTGCTTTTTTTATAATACTAACTAACTGCCCTGTAGTTTCTATAAATTCCTTTTCTCTTTCTTCAATTATAAATTTAGCTATTCTGGCTGCCCAATTCTCTTCTCCGTACTCACTAATTATCCTTGCCAATTCCTTTTCATCATAACCGTTTACTATGTGCCAAGCACTGATTTTTTGTGTTTTGTCCATTCTCATGTCAAGGGGAGCATCATAATTATAGCTAAACCCTCTTTCTGGAATATCTAATTGGAATGATGATACTCCTAAATCAAATATAATACCGTCTATCTTTTCTATATTTAAATCATCTAAAACATCGCTAATATTGCTAAAATTGCTTTTATATGCAATAAAATTATCAAATTCTTTTAATCTATCCTTCGCTCTATTTATAGCGTAGTCATCTTGATCAATTCCTATGACTTTGCCGTTAACAGCTCGCTTTAATATCTCGTATGTATGTCCTCCACCACCAAGGGTAGCATCAACGTAAATACCATCACTTTTAATTTTTAATCCTTCTATTGATTCATCTAATAAAACAGACTTGTGAATATATTCCATAACATTTCCTCCTATAAGCCTATACCTAAATCAGACATTTTTTCTGCAATGCTGTCAAAATCAAATTCTTCACTATTTGAGTAAGCTTCCCAGTTTTCCTTGTTCCATATTTCAATTTTGTCTATTACTCCAATAATTGCAACATCCTCATTTAAATTACTAAATTCTCTTAAATTAGGCGGTACTAATAGTCTTCCCTGTTTATCAAAACTACATTCAGTAAATCCTGAAATAAATTGTCTTAAAAAAAATCTTTCTTCTTTATTAAAGGTAGATAAATTTTTAAGTTTACCAACAAATTCTTCCCATGTTTGAATAGGATAAACGAATAAGCATTTATCCAAGCCTTTACCAATGTAAAAAACTTCTCCCAATTCATCTCTGAATTTTGATGGAATTATAACCCTTCCCTTATTATCGAAAGAGTGTATGTACTCACCAGTAAACATAATCTACCACCTTCTGGGTATATTATACCACATCGTGGGATAAATGCACCACTTTTTTTCAAAAAAATTAACTTTTTCAAAAAAAGCAGTTAGGATTAAGCTTTTGAGTATTTATCCATAATTAAATTTTTATGTAAAATAAAAAAAGTGTCGAAAACTATAATTAAAATAGCTTTTAACACTTCTCTTATTTGCATTTTTATAATATATTATTATTTTTTTGAAAATCTAACAGCTCATTCTTCTTGTCAATAGATATTTTTTTCATTTCAAATTCAGGTTTTCCTAAATAATATCCTTGAATATAATCAATACCAAGTTTTATTAATGTAAACATTTCTTCTTTCGTTTCAACACCTTCAGCTATAACTTTAGCCTGACGTGTTTTTATAAATTTAATCATGCTGAAAATCAAGTTTTGTCTTTCAATATCCTTATCCACATCTCTAATTAAACTCATATCAATTTTAACAAAATTTGGAGTTATGCATAACAATGTAGACTCCGAATTATATCCTGCACCAAAATCATCTAATGCAATATTAATACCCCAACGGTTTACAAGAGAAAATTTTGTTTCCATACATTCACCATCGAGCTTTTCGCTTTCAATAATTTCCACAACCAATCTATTTAAATATTCGCTATAAGTATCCTCAAATAGCTTAAAGTCAATATCCGTTAAACGAGTATTAGGGACTGAATTGATAAACAACATTGCATCATTTGCTGCTTCTTTTTGAGATATAAAATCTTTCATTGCACCTGTCCATGTCAAGTATTCCATTTGATATAATTTCGACTGCGCTCTGGCCAGTCTCATAACATCTACTACAGATTTTAATTTTTCACTTTGAGGTCTCATAAGTGCTTCATATGCAAATACTTCACCTGTTTTTACATCTACAATAGGTTGAAAAGCAAATTTAACCAATGAAAGCTCAAAAAATAGATTTAGTTCCTCTTTACCTTCAAATAGAACTTCATCTCGTTTAAATGCCTCCAAGTTAAACTCTTTAATGCTTCCTTTAGTATTCCTTTTTGCAGAATACATAGCAAAATCTGCGTGTCTAACTAAAGTATCATAGTCTATCCCATCATGAGGAAACCAAGCTATTCCTGCTGAAGCTCTTAATTTTGTATTATAATTGTTAGGGAGGCAAAATACGGTTTCATAAAGTTTTTTATGATTTTTTTGTATTAATTCTAATATTTCTTCCTTAGTCTGAAACCCATGTATAAATGCTAAGAATTCGTCACCGGATCTTCTTGCAACTATAGCCCCTACTTCATTTAAAGATGCAATTACATTAGCTGATTCTATTATATATTTATCTCCCATATCATGTCCATAGGTATCATTTATGAATTTTAAATTATCTAAGTCCCACATAACCATGGCTCCAACACCACTTATATTCTTACTTAGCAATTCATCAATTCTTCGTTTAAATGAACGTCTATTTAATAGTTGTGTTAGTACATCATAATCACGTTCAAATTCGATTTTAATTTTTTCTTTAATTTCATCAGTTGCGTCCATTAATGCAATTAAAATCCTGTCTTCTTGGTCTACAATATGCAATTTTATCCACCTGGTTTTATTGTTATCTTTAATCTCATAAACATTAATTTGATGAGGTGCATATTTAGTGCTTATGCATTTTGTTTTTTTAATAAAATGTTCAATGCAATACAAAAATTCTTCTTCTTCAAAATATTTTTGTTCCATATATTTTTTAGGGAATTCCATTAAGTACGCAACATTTTCAGTGCACCATACTTTTTTTGTAATTTTATTGTATTCTATTGTTCCAAGAGGTAAATCCATTACTTGGAAAATCTTAGATAATCTTGATGCATAATAAAAAATATCATTGCTAAAGCCTTCAATAGTTTCAGATAACTCATCAATTTCTTTAGTCTGAATTTTGGGAAGCTTTATTGGTTTTTCAGGATCGCTTTTTTTAAGCACAGTTACCAAATCTGCAATAGGGTTTGTAAATTTAAAACTAAAAATTAATGAACCTAGCCCACCTATAAGTAATGCACAAATAAATGAAGTAAACAAACTTTTTCTTAATCTATTAGCTTCATTTAATAGAATAGATTTTTTTGTCATACCACATAATACCCAATTTTCATTTGCAAAAGGAGTATTATTATCATAAAGCTTTAAGTAACTTACAGCGGTAATTTCCGAATCATATAAACTATGATTTTCTAAATTATATATATTGTCTATTAAAATGTCTTTTTTTAATTTAAATAAATTAGATTTAGAAACTACATGATTATATAACGGGCCAACCTGAAGTACATTATTAAAATTCTCACCATTTTCTGTTATAGCCAAGAAATATGCTCCATTGTTTTTCATAAGTTCTTCATATGGTAGATTTTTTCTTAAATAATCTAAAGTTATATCAATACCTACAACTCCATAAATCATACCATGACTATTCATAATAGGAACAGTATATGTTATAATTTGGGCATCATCCTTAGACATACGAAATGGTGCACTCCAATATCCAAAATCTCCAAAAAAGGTATATGGTTTTTGCTGTGCAGCACGCAGTGGTTTATAATAAAATGCATCTTTTTCATTTTCTTCTGATAAATAAAGTTTTGTATTCCAATTGCTATCCATTGTCAAGTTCATTTCTTTGATAATTTTGCTGTGACCAACTTGAACTAATATATCAGAATTATCAAACGAAGCATTGGCAGGATCTAAATCCCTTATATAAAATGCCTTATATCCATTTCGAGTAGATATTTCTTCATCTAAAATTAAAAAAGCACCTGTTACTTTAGAGTACCTTAATAGTTCAAGAAGTGACTCTACCATTGGTTTAGTAATTTCAGTTCCATGTTTAACAATACTGCTACAATATTTTTCAATAATATCTTCAAAATTTTTATTATTTGTCCAATTATGAACCATGTTTGACTCAAGACTATTTTTTCTTGAGTTTACCACTTCAGAAAATATAGATATAGCATTACTCTCAAGCTTTTCTACGGTACCTAAAATAAATATGGCAATAATAAAAACTAAGGACTGAATTGTGACAACCAACAACATAGGTATTATAAGTCTTTTTAATATAGTTTTCTCTTTTTTCTTATTTAATTTCATACAATAACCACTCTCTGCTTTAATTATATATTGTAACATTAAGCACTTTTTTTAATTCATTAAACCAACTTTCAAAAGATTCATTACTGTATTTTTTAATAATCTCCTCCTTAACTCCTCCCAAGTCTACTTCCTTTTCAATTCTTTGCTTATCCACTAATGCCTTATCAAGAAGTGATTTTTCAAGTATTTTTCTTGCCTCAGTTCCATTATTAAATGCTTTACTAGTATATAGCTCATAAGTTTTAGTTTGCTCAATAGCAACATTCAAAGTTTTTTCAACGTTTTCAGCAATATTTACTTCTTTTTCTTTCAATAAATTTATCATATGTTCATAATCATTTGTCTTTGTTTTCACAGGTAAATATGAGGATTGTGATGAAAACAATAAATTTCTATCTTCATCTGTAATCCATTTCAAAAATACTGTGCTAGCGTATTCTTTTGTCTCTGTATTTTTAGTAACAGAAAAACCAGCTCCTTGTTGAACTGCTATTTTACTTGTCCCTTTAAATGTGGGAATAGGTAAAACTAATAGCTCTATAGGATATGACTTTTCATCTTCTAGAATAACTTTAGTAGGAAAATAAGTAGAACCACTTGAAGAACCTATAAATGCAATAATATCTCCAGTTTTAGCATCATCAGAAGCGAATTTACCATACTTTCCAAAGTATCCATTAACAAATGGAACATAAAAATTGTCCCAAATTTTTCTCATAGTATTTTTATCTATATCCATAATAACTTCATCATTTTCTACTTTAAATAATTCATGTCCTAATTGGTAGCTACCAACTAATATATAGTTAGCCATAACATCACGACCAAAAAATGCTTTTCCTCCACTGTAGCTATAATATTTTTCAGCAACATAAGCTATATCTTCCCAAGTCGAAAGTTCTTTCTCTGTTACTCCAGTAGCTTTTGAAAACTCATCCCAGTCAGTTTTATTAATCATTAATACTTCAGTGGATTTAGCAATTGGTATTATTTTAAGATTTTTATTCTCATCAAACTTTCCCTCCTCAATATAACTATGTACATATTCTGACAGTTCTTTTTGAGTATAATATTTATCTAGAGATGCTAGAAGTCCAATATCATCGATTTCCTTAGCTGTATCTACATATGTGGCAAATAAATCTGGCATATTGTTACAACCAACTTTTTGCATTGCAGAATCTTTTACCATTTTAATCAAATCATTGACTCCACCCTGACTAAATGCTTCTACAACAATTCCCTTTTCTTTGCCAACTGTTTCGTTAAACTCGACTATTAGATTATCAAAAGCAGTTTTTTGTGCACCATTATAGTAATGCCATACTGTAATGGTAGTGGGAGAATCAGAATCTAGACCGTATTCACTATATTTTATTTTAGAGCAAGCTGTTAATAGCATACCTATTGTCAAAACTAAAATTATAGCTTTATTTATGTATTTTTTCATAAATTAACTCCTATGTATTTTTTTATACCATATACTAATATTTACATTATAAACAAATCGACAAAATTTGACAATATATACTATATAAATATTTATACTAATTGCTATTATAAAGTTTTATTTGAGATTAGTATTTATTAACTATTTTTTTAATATAAAAAAAGTGTCAAAAACTATAAGAAGTTTTATGACACTTTAATATTTTATTTTTAATTAGATTCACTCATATCATCTAGCTTATCTTTTTTATATTTTCTTAGTATATAGAAAATCACTAATCCTGCCAGAAACATTACTATGCTTGCAATTTGTGCTGTCCTTAAACCTAAGAACATCAAACTATCCGTTCTTAAGCCTTCTACAAAAAATCTAACTACAGAATATAGTATTAGATATAAAGCAAAAACCTCACCTTCATTTTTACGTTTATGTTTTCTATACCACATTAGGAAAAAGAAAATTATTATATTTCCTAATGATTCATACAAGAATGTTGGGTGAACCTTTACTCCATCAATCATTATACCCCATGGCAAATCGGTTGGTCCTCCATAAGCCTCTTGGTTAACAAAATTTCCCCATCTGCCAATGGCTTGTGCAAGAATAACCGAAGGTGCGATTATATCAATTATTCTAAAAAAGCTTATCTTTCTTATCCTGCAGAATATTAGACCTGCAATAATTCCACCAAATATACCTCCGTGTATTGCTAATCCACCATTTCTAATATTAATAATTTCACCTAGATTTAGATTTTGGCTATAATAATCCCAAGAAAAGGCTACATAATATAACCTTGCACATATTATACCTACAGGTACTACAACTAATAAAAAATCAATAAGATTATCTTCCTTAAAACCAATTCGTCTACATTCTCTAAACGATAGAATTATACCAAGAAGCAAACCCGCTGAAATTATTACTCCATACCACATTACATCTAAACCAAATAGTGTAAATGCTACTCTATCCATAAAAACCTCCCAATTATCGTAGAACGGCATCGAAGTTTTCTTTAAGCTTTTCTAAAATCATATTATGAATTTTATCAACTTCTTTATCCTTCAATGTTCGATCTTTATTTCTATATGTTATAGAAAATGCTGTACTCTTATAGCCCTTTTCTATATGACTACCTTTATATACATCAAACAACTTAACGTCCTCTATTATATGTGGATTTACACCTTTTATTATATCTTCCATATCACCAACCAAAACTTCGTCCTTAACCTTAACAGCTATATCTCTTTGCATTGCTGGATATTTTGGTAATGCTTTATATTTTCTAACCATATTTTTATGTTCAACAATTTTATCAACATCTATTTCAGCCATTAATACTTTTTTATTGATATCATAGTTGTCAAGAACTTGTGGATGTAGTTCTCCGAATACACCAACCTCTTCATCATCAAAATAAACCCCTGCACAAACTCCACTATGAAAAATAGGATTATTCTCTACCGCTTTAACCTTTAATTCAATACCAAAGCGATTTAACATCTGCTCTATTATTCCTTTTAGATTAAAAAAATCGTACTCTCCATACATACCTATGCAAAGCTTGCTTCTCTCTTCTGGAAGCTCTGTAACAGGTAATTGTTTAGGGAAGAAAGTATTTCCAACCTCAAAGAATTTAACCTCATTTATACCTCTATTGTCATTTCTGCTCATAGCATCAAGCATATTTGTCATAAGAGTTGTTCTCATAACACTAAAATCCTCCCCAAGCGGATTTAATAGCCTAATGTATTTTTTAATATATGAATCTTCATTAACACAGATATTATCTAGGGATTTTGGGCTTATAAATGAGTATGTCATAATCTCAACTAGTCCCATAGAAACCATAATGTTTCTTATATAGTCTTCAGTTTGTCTTTTTTCTGATTTTCTGCCTTTTTCAAGAGTACTAATAATTGGCTGAGCCTCAATATTTTCAAAGCCATATATTCTACCAATCTCTTCTATTAAATCAGCTTCCTGCTCTATATCACATCTGAAATAAGGAATCTCTGATACGATTTTCTCTCCGTCTAAGGTGCTTTTAATTTCAAGCTTATTTAAGCTTTTTAACATGTCTTCAACTGAAATCTTCACTCCTAGAAGATCTTCTGCTCTATGAGGTCTAAGTGTAACTGTTTTTGGAACAAATTCACTCTTACCTGCATTTATATATCCCTTAACTACAGTACCAGCTCCAATCATTTCTATAAGCTGGCAAGCTCTATTGCTTGCTATTTCAGCATTTTTATAGTGAAGTGCCTTTTCGTTTCTAGCAGAAGCCTCAGAACGAAGACCATATTTTCTAGATGTGTCACGAATAGATTTAGTGTTGAAGGTTGCACTTTCAAGAAGCATTAAAGTAGTATCTTCTCCTATTTCAGTGTCATATCCACCCATTACTCCTGCTAATCCAACTGGCTTTTCACTATCTGCTATAACTAATACATTATTATCTAACTTTCTTTCTACCTTGTCAAGTGTTGTAACTATTTCACCATCTTTTGCACGTCTTGCTATGATTTTTTTGCCTTTAAATTTATCTAAATCATAAGCGTGAAGCGGTTGACCAAGCTCTAACATAACGTAGTTAGTAACGTCAACTATATTGTTTATTGGTCTCATACCTGCATCCATCAAGGCTCTTTGCATCCACATAGGAGACTTGCCTATTTTTACATCCTTTATTACTCTTATATAAAATCTTTCACAAAGATCCGCAGCATCTATAGATACCTCATCGAAGTAATCTTTTATATCATCAACCTCGTTTTGAATTTTAACTTCTGGAAATCTAAATTCTTTATTTAAGGTTGCAGCTACCTCTCTTGCCATACCTGTTATATTTAGACAATCTGGTCTATTATAGGTTATTTCTATATCTAATACCTTTCCATTTATAGATAAAACCTCTTTAATATCTTTTCCAATAGGAGTGTTTTCTTCGAGTATCATAATTCCATCATTGCCACCCTTTGGTGTGACTTTATCCTCAAAGCCAAGTTCCTCATATGAACACATCATACCTTGAGATTCAACACCTCTAAGCTTAGATAATTTAATATTTAGACCAGTTGGCAAATGTGCTCCAACTAGTGATACAGGAACTATGTCGCCTATACTAATATTTGTAGCTCCAGTTACTATTTGAACAATTTCGTTTCCTATATCAACTTTAGTTACAACTAATTTATCAGCATCTGGGTGTCTTTCAATCTCTAATATTTTTCCTGTTATTACATGAGTGATATCCTTATCCATATCAATTATAGAATCCACATGTGAGCCTGTTAATGTAATTTTATCAGCTAACTCTTTTGCATCTATGTCTATATCTACGTATTTTTCCATCCATTTAATTGGTGCTAACATATTTACCTCCATTACGCCACTTTGTGGCATTATTCATAGCGTGAATGCACTTTCACGCTCTCTTTTTAGAATTGCTTTAAAAATCTTTCATCATTATCAAACAAAAGTCTTATGTTATTGATACCATGCTTAACCATAGTAACTCTATCTATACCCATACCAAATGCAAAACCGCTGTAAACCTCAGGGTCTATACCACAGTTTCTAAGTACATTTGGATGAACCATACCACAGCCTAATAGCTCCATACTCCAACCAGTATTATTGCATACTTCACAACCTTTGCCTTTACATTTTAAACATGAAACGTCAACCTCGGCACTTGGCTCTGTAAATGGAAAATTGTGTGGTCTAAATCTAGTCTTCATTTCATCGCCGAACATTTGCTTTACAAACTGATTAATTGCATCCTTTAAATTAGCCATAGTTATTCCCTTATCTATAACTAAACATTCCATTTGATGAAACATCGGTGAGTGAGTATCATCTACCTCATCAAATCTAAAAGTTCTACCAGCTGAAACCATTCTGATAGGTGGTTTTTGTGTCTTCATAGTTCTTATTTGAACTGGTGAAGTTTGTGTTCTTAATACTATTCCATCAGCTAGATAAAAAGTGTCTGACATATCTCTTGATGGATGGTCGTCTGGTGCATTTAAATCATCAAAGTTGTTTTGAACAGTATCTACCTCTGGTCCTTCCACAACATCATAACCCATGGTTAAAAATAGAGTTTCCAATTCCTCTTTTACCTGCATCAATGGATGTCTTCTACCCATCTCAGGATACTTTGAAGGCATAGTAACGTCTATTTTTTCATTCTTTAGCTTTTCTTCCTTTTCTTTTGCTGCTAAAGCTTCCTTAAAATCACTAATATTAGTTTCAATAGCTTCTCTAACCTCATTAGCTACCTTTCCGATAATAGGTCTTTCTTCTTCCGATAATTGACCCATGCTACGTAATATTGAAGTAAGCTCTCCCTTTTTGCCTAAAAATTGTACTCTTATCTTTTCAATTTCATCATTACAATTGCACTGTTTTATAAGTTCTAAAGCTTCTTCCATAACATTTAATAGCTTTTCTTTCATTTTAACCTCCTATTATGCCCTAAGCGGCATTACAAATAATTAGCGTGAAATACGTTTTAAACAATATTTTTTAAATATAATTAAATAAAATAAACCGCGAATTTCGCTCATGAAGAGGCGAAGTCCGCGGTACCACTCTTATTCACAAGCAATATGTACATTGCCTGTCTTGATTTTAATTAACGATATTAACCGTGCAAATCTACTGCTATTTCAATCTGCAAGCTCAAGAGTGAACTTCAATGTTTATTGTTTAATGGTGATTTCAGCTATTACACCATTTCTCTTGAAACAATCATACACTTGGTACAAGTGTATCTCCTTCAGTATAAGGAGTTGTCCTTGGTACCAAGGAACCTAACATCTACTTTTCTCTATCATTGCTTTTAATATTTAGTTTTGTTTTTATATTAGTCATCATTATAACAAAGCTAGTATAATATTACAAGAGTTTTTTTCTAATTTCATAAATACTTATTGCCGCAGCTATAGATGCATTTAGAGATTCAGTTTGTCCAGTCATTTCTATAGTTATACATTCATCAGAAAGCTCTTTTACTTCTTCTGACACACCATTACCTTCGTTGCCTATAACTAGGCAAATCTTTTTAGGATTTTTTATATCATCAAAGGATTTCGATGAATCAACTACAGTTGATACAACAGTAAATTCATTACTATGTAAATCCTTTATAAAATCATGTGAGTTACCAGCCTCTACAATGGGAACTCTAAAAATAGCTCCAGCACAAGCTCTAACTGTTTTATCGTTATAAGCATCTACACAGCATTGTGATAAAACAATTGCACATGGCCCAAAAGCATCAGCTGTTCTAATTATAGTGCCTAGATTTCCAGGGTCTTGTAGTTTATCACAAAATACCATGAAGTTATAATTTTTCATAATACTCTCAATATTAGGTTTAGTTTTTTTGGCTATTCCTATAATACCTTGAGATGTTACTGTACTTGAAATTTCTTTAAATAGATTATTATCAACTATATGATATTCTACTTTTTTTTCATCAATGTATTTTATTAAATTTGGTATATCCTTTTTATTATTGTTTGATAGGCTTTCTGATATAAGTATAAACTCAAAGCTTACATTTTCTTTTATAGCCTCTTCTATTAATTTTACACTTTCTACAACATATAAATTATGCGTATCTCTTATTTTTTTATTTTCAAGACTACGCACAAGCTTTATCTTTTGATTATCCTTACTTTTTATAAGCATAACGTCATCCCTTTTATTTTTGTATTTTGTACTTATACTAATCACGATTATAAAACCTCGAAAATCTTCGTAAAAAGCTTGGATTTATAGTTTTTTAAGATTAGTATTCTAAGAGATTACTATATATTATTTTAAAAATCAAGTAATTCTTGTAATATGGCTTGTTTTTCGCATTCTTCTGCTGTTTTTAGCAATTCTACGATAGCTTCTCTATTTTCTTTTAAGGACAAGTCAGTTGATGTTTTTAGCTCAAATGCTTTTTGCCAAGATTCATATACTGTTTTATAAAGCTTACATAACTCTGTTAAATTATATTTCTCAAAAAATTTCCAGGCATACCATTTTAGTGGTGCATATGTACCCAAGTAATATTCTAGATTCCACGAAACATTAGGGTCAAAATCACATTCAAAGAAACTAATCAAAGTAGGATAAACTTCTAGTCCTTTTTTATTATCACACCATTCCTCTCCGTTCAAATGCCCTTTTGCTAGTTTTAACGTATCAGATATTATATTTTCTTGTGTTTTATTGTTTATGCCTGTTATTGTCAATACATTTAAAATTGGTACTTCTCGTGTACCTAAAGCCGAATAATCCATTTCATCCTCTTTACCTGTTATTGAAAGAGTTGCATACTTTTGTCTTTCATCATCATAACCGATAATCAGCCCCCATTCAGGAATACCTATATCCCAAGAAATTGCAGCAATGCCATTATCAATAGATTTTTTAATCATGCCATACGCAACATTTCTTCTTTCTTCTTCTAGATTATCCTGTCCCCATAATCGTTCAATATAGTCGCAAGTAATTCCGCCATTTTCTACCCATTTTTTTTGCTGATTAAATGACCATATACTCGTAGCACTTGGGCAAAGATCAGAAGCTATCCACATACGAAAAGCAAATCCACTGGTAGCAATAATATCTTCAGAATAATTGCTATAAGAACTGTTTTTCACAGCCGCAGCTAAGGATTTTGCAAAAGAAAATAAATATCCTGTGCTATCGTAAACACCATCCCAAGTTAAACTTAATTGTTTCATTTTACTTCCCCCTTATTGGTATAAAAATTTTCTCAGAAAATGCTCTGCTTTGCTCAATATAACTTTCAAACTCATAGGTACCTGTTATTTCATATTCACTATTAGGAAGCCATATTTTATAGATATAATCCCATGTACGATGAATGTTATTAACAAAACCTGCATGTGAAGACAGTGGCGTTTGGAATACTGCATATTGACCGCTATTTATATAAATTTTCTGTGTATCTGATAAATCTCCTTTTGCTTCATCAGTACGCACACCAATGTAATAGTCAAGCCTATTTTTTTCTTTATTCCAACTACTAACTCCAAAGTCCTCGCAAATTATACCGCCTGACAATCGCAACGAAAATTTTTTTGCATTGTATTTATTCCAAAAATTCGGAGGGTAATTCTCATCACTTTCGTAAACTGTAAGTGAAAAGGATTTAACATTGATTATTTTAGGCTCAATTCTAAATGGTGTAACATCAAAATTTAACGGTTCATAGAGCTTTAGGCTATTTCTAGAGAGCTTATATTCTTTTGGCAGGATATTATGTTCTGCCTTAAAAGCGCGAATGAAATTCTCTTTTGAATTAAAACCATAAGCAAAAGCAATTTCAGAAATGTATTCTTCATTCTCACAGATCAATTTAGCTATTTCACTTATCCGTCGTTTTCTAATATAATCAGCAGGAGTAAGCCCAGTAAGTTCTTTAAATATACGCAAAAAGTGATATTGAGAATAACCACATGCCTTTGCACAAGCATATAAATCAATTTCATTCTTTAAATTTTTTTCTATGTATTCCACAGCTTTTGCAATATGCTCTTTATAGACCATAGACACCACCTGATTAAATTATATAACATTATTTACTTATAGAATTGATAAAAATTGCTATATTAACTTCAATAATTAATCCCTTACCTCTTTTTGTTCTATCTTTCTTAAATTATCATTATGACCTAATAGCACAACTACATCTCCTGCTTTTATAATATCATCAGCATATGGAGAAATATTTATCTTGTCTCCTGTTTTTATAGCCATTACACTAACTCCCATTTTATTTGGAAGTTTAAGCTCAAACAAAGCCTTGTTTTCCCATTCGCTCAATGCAACAACTTCAATTATACTATAGTCTGGCATTAATTCAATTACATCAAGTATATTTGATGATATTATATTATGCGCTACTCTTACTCCCATGTCCCTTTCTGGAAATACAACCTTATCTGCGCCTATCTTATACAAAACCTTGCCGTGTATTTCACTTTGAGCCTTAGCAATTACAGTTTTAACTCCTAGCTCCTTTACTATTAAGGTAGCCATAATTGAAGCCTGAATATTAGAACCTATAGTTATTACTGCAACGTCAAAGTTTCTTATACCTAAAGCCCTTAATGCATTTTCATCCTCAGCATCAGCTTGGATAGCATGAGTTACATGCTCAGATATTTCTTGAATTATATTAATGTCCTCATCAACTGCAAGCACATCATATCCTAATTTATATAACGTCTTAGCAACTGATTCTCCAAATCTTCCACAACCAATAACAACAAATTGTCTCATAACTTCCTCCTTTACGCCGCTTGCGGCACTAACCTATAATAATTTTACCTTCTGGGTAAGTATAATTTCCAACACATCCATGCTGGCGTGAAGCAACAGCAAGCGCTATAGTAAGAGGTCCTAAACGTCCTATAAACATTGTACATGATATTACTATTTTACTTAGAGTGCTTAAAAATGGTGTAACATTTCTTGTAAGTCCAACTGTTCCAAATGCTGAAACAGATTCAAACAGCAAATCAACATAAGAAAAACTATTAGTAGTCTCAACTATACTTAATATTATTGAAACCACAATTACAACAGCAAATGCAATTCCTATAACAGATATTGCCTTCATAATAATAGTAAAGGGAATACGCTTCTGATAGATTTCTATATCCTTTTTACCATATATTGTGCTGTGTATAGCTAAAACTGCTACTGCTATTGTAGTAATCTTAACTCCACCAGCAGTGGATCCTGATGATCCGCCTACAAACATAAGTATTATCATCAATATCGCTGTAGAATCTCTCATAGATGCCATATCAACTGTACAATATCCCGCAGTTCTAGCGGCAACGCTTTGGAAATAGGATGCTTGAAGCTTGCCAAAAAAGTTTAATTCTCCAATTGTACCTGTATTATTATACTCTAAAGCTAAAAATAAAATTGTACCTGAAATTAATAATATAGCTGTCATAACTAAAACAATTTTAGTATGTAAGCTAAATTTTTTAAAACGTCTAACCTTAATTAGTTCTATAACAACTATGTATCCTAATCCACCAAAGATAATTAAAAATGTTGTGCATATATTAATTATTGGATTAACTACATACGGCATAAAGCTTTGGGAGCCTATAAGATCAAATCCGGCATTGCAAAATGCTGATATTGCATGGAAAATACTATACCAAATTCCTGTTAAAAAACCATATTCCTTGCAAAATACTAGTGAAAATATTAACGCTCCAATAAGCTCAACAGTAAATGTATATATAAGTACATTTTTAGTTAATCTAACAACACCTTGCAATTCATCTGCATTTCTTTCTTCTTTAATTAGCAAGCGGGTTTTAAGTGATATTTTTTTACCTAAGAAAAAGAATATAAATGTAGACAGCGTCATCAAGCCAAGTCCACCAATTTGTATTAAAAATAAAATTACAACTTTACCAAAAAAAGTCCATTGTGTAGCCGTTGTCACAACAGTTAAACCTGTAACACACACAGCTGATGTGGCTGTAAAGAGCGCATCTATAAACCCTAAGCTATTGCCATCAACACTCGCAAAAGGAAAATTTAATAATGTTGCACCAAAAAATACTACACCTACAAATCCCAATATAAAAAGTAATGATGGATTTCTTTTAAAGGAATTATCATTAATATTATTGCCTTCCATAAACTAGCACCTCTATTCGTTATATGTACATATAATGATACAATTATATCTTAATATTCATATTTTTCAATATTTTTTTGATATAATTAAATAATAAGCTGCATAAATAACAAAAAGACTGTTGCCAGCCTTTTATTATTAATTAGTCCTATTTTACTAAATCTACAAGCTTAGTGAATCCAGCTGGATCATATATAGCCATTTCAGAAAGCATTTTTCTGTTAATTTCTATGTTAGCTTGTCTTAGTCCACTTATAAATTTGCTATATGAAATACCATTCGCTCTTGTAGCAGCATTGATTCTTGCTATCCACAATTGTCTGTATTCTCTTTTCTTTTGTTTTCTTCCTACGTAAGCATAAGCAAGCGACTTCATTACTGCTTGATTAGCCATTTTATAATGTTTACTTTTAGCACCATAGTATCCTTTAGCAAGTTTTAGGACTTTACGATGATTCTTTTTAGCGTTAACGGCTCTTTTTACTCTTGCCATTTTAAACTTCCTCCTTTATGGTTATTCTTAATATGGTAGTATTTTTCTTATTCTTGGAGCATCTACATCAGATACTAAAGTACCTTTTCTTAAATTTCTTATTGATTTACTTTCTTTTTTACCTGTAAAGTGATTTTTTCCGGACTTTGCTCTTTTAAATTTTCCACTTCCTGTTTTAGTAAATCTCTTAGCTGCTGATCTGTTAGTTTTTACCTTTGGCATAGCTCTTCCTCCTTCTTATGTTACTTATGTTAATTTTTAGGATTTAAAAACATTATCATATTTCTGCCTTCTATTTTAGGCATCTTTTCTATCGTTGATTTTTCGCTAGTCAATTCAGCAAATTTCATCAAAACTTTTTGACCAATATCTGAATATCCTATCTCTCTACCTCTAAATCTAACAACGACTTTAACTCTATCTCCGTCTTCTAAAAACTTAGAAGCATTTTTCGCTTTCACTCCTAAATCATGCTCTTCAATGTTTGGAGTCAATCTAATTTCTTTTACACTAATTACTTTTTGTTTTTTCTTAGATTCTTTCTCTTTCTTGGTTAACTCATACTTATACTTACCATAGCTCATAATTTTACAAACTGGTGGTACAGCATTTGGTGATATGTTAACTAAATCTAATTTTTGCTTTTCAGCAAGGTCTAAAGCTTCATCTATGCTTATAACCCCTAATTGATTTCCATCAGAGTCAATGACTCTTACTTCCTTTTCACGAATTTGATCGTTAATTTGAAGTTCTTTAATAAAGATACACCTCCTACAATAAAAAAAGATAGCTTTAAACCGCTATCTCAAACATACAAAAATCTGTATCTTTTATGATAACCCTACTAACAGTACAGAGTGTACAAAGTATACAAAGTATACTTAATTCACTTTAACGCCATAAGGTGAGAAGCGGTTACTTCTTCTTGTCACTATGATAGTATATAACTTAAACTATAAAATGTCAACATTATTTTTATGTTTTTTTATAATTCTTATAAATTTTGTAATAGTTTTTCACTATTTAGGTAAAAATATAATCAACTATATAAATTAAATAATAAAAAAATATAAGTAATAGGAGCTAAAATGAAAAACAAATTTTACCTTTTATCATTTATTCTTGTTTTATATAATATTATAATATATATTTTATCAAAAATATTTACATTATCAATTTGGTTCTATTTACCTTTTGTTATATATCTAATTGCTATGATAGCATATTTTTTTGCAAATGGAAAGAAAAATACAGAAGAAACTGATGAGCTTTCAGTATCAATTGGCAATTTTGACAAAAAAAAGACTGAGGTAGAGGTTTCAAAATTTTCATTTGAAGATATTGCTGGCTTAGAAGAAATCAAAGAAGATTTTAATGATATAATTGATTTTTTAAATGATGAGCAAAAATATAAGGCTATGGATGCTAAGGTTCCTCGTGGTGCAATACTTTATGGTCCTCCAGGAACTGGCAAAACAATTTTAGCTAAGGCAATAGCTGGAGAAGCTAAAGCTACTTTTATTTATGCAAGTGGATCTGAATTTGTAGAAAAATATGTTGGTGTAGGAGCTAAAAGAGTTAGGACACTGTTTGAAAGAGCTAAAAAAGAAGCACCTAGTATTGTTTTTATTGATGAGGTAGATGCTCTAGGAAGCAAAAGAAATACCGAAAGCAATAATGAAAAGGATCAGACACTAAATCAATTATTAGTAGAGCTTGACGGATTTAACAATACGCAAAATGTTATTGTAATAGCAGCCACAAACAGGATAGATTTACTTGATGAAGCACTTTTAAGACCTGGTAGATTTGATAGAAAAATATATGTTGGCAACCCAAATTATAACTCAAGATTAAAAATACTCGAGGTTCATACTAAAAATAAGCCACTTGATAAAAAAGTATGCTTATCTGATATAGCCAATAAAACACATGGATTCTCAGGAGCTCAACTTGCAAACATAGCAAACGAAGCAGCATTAAAAGCTATAAAGGATAGAAATAAAAAAATTATACAAGAAAATTTTGAATTTGCTATCGAAAAAATAGCAGCCGGACTTGAGATAAAAAACCCGACTGTAAGTAAAAAGGAAAAACAAACAGTAGCCTATCACGAAGCTGGGCATGCAGTAGCAGCAAAGGTATTAAATATTGATAAAATTCAAAAGATTTCTATTATACCAAGAGACAAGGCACTTGGATATGTAATGAAATTCCCTACAGAGGATAAGTATCTATATACTAGAAATGAACTCTACAATAGGATTATTGTATTCTTAGCGGGAAGAGCAGCAGAGGAAATATATATAGGAGAAATATCATCTGGAGCTTCTAATGATTTAAAAGAATCCACTAATTTAGTATATGAAATGATATGTAGTTACGGAATGAGCAAAAATCTTGAAAATTTTTACATTGATGAACAGCTGTTTAAGTATTTTGTAGAGCCTATAAAGGTTGAAGCATCAGAGCTTATTAAAAAATTATATAAGGATTCTGTTGCTCTAATAGAAAGCCATAAAGAAATAACAGAATATATTGCACAGTATTTAATGACATACGAATGTATTGATTCGGCTAAGCTTGAAGAAATTTTTAATCAATTTAATTATGAAGCACAAGCAAATTAAAAAACAAACGTCACAAAGCTATTTAATCAACAGCTTTGTGACGTTTTTACATAGTGTGAATGATTTTTTCACACTATCTACCTATATTTGGTAAATATGGCATTGGATCTGTTACAACTCCTTTATATCTAACTTCAAAATGCAAGTGAGGTCCAGTTGATTCACCAGTTGAACCACTAAGAGCTATAACGTCCCCTCTGTTTACCTTTTGACCAACGCTTACCAATAGCTTAGTATTATGACCATAAACTGTAGCAATTTTACCACCGTGGTCTATTATAACATAGTAACCGTATGACCAATGCCATTCGGATACTATAACAACTCCCGAATTTGAAGCGTAAACCTCTGTGTTATATGGGCAAGCAATATCAACACCTCTATGATTTGTCCAATATCCATACAATGGATGAATTCTTTTACCGTATGGAGATGTTATTCTTTTACAGTTTAAAGGAAGAGGCCACAGCATTTTTCCACCAGCATATTCACTTTCAAGCTGTAATTGTTGAATCCTTTTTTCAAAACCTGCATTTTCTTTTTCCATTTTTTCTTCTGCAGCCTGCATTTTTTTCATATCATTCTGCAGCTGTGCCATATAGGTTTCTTTTGTACTTTGAGATGCTTCAACCTGTTTCTTTTTATCATCAAGCTTTGCTTTAGCCGTCTTAATATCTTCTTTTTCCTTTTCCTGTTGAGCCTTTAATTCTTCTAAATTAGTCTTTTGCTCTTGTATATCTTTAAGTAAATTAACATCTTCCCTAACTATTAGTTGAATCATATCTATGCGAGTAAGTGCATCTATTAGATTTTCAGAATTTAGGATTATCTCTATGTATCCAACATCCCCTCTTTTATAGGATGCTCTAAGTCTTTGCTCTAGTATTAAATTATTTTCATCAATTTCTACGCCTAACTTTTCTATAGCAACGCCATTTGCTTCAATTTTAGTATTTAGGTCATTTATTTCGAGCTGCAAGCCATCAGCTTCTGCATTTAAACTAGCTAACTCTAAATCTAATTTTGCTATCTCATTAGCAGTAGAATTTTTCTCTCCCTTAAGCTTATTTATTTCAGCCTTAAGCTCCTCAATTTTTTTATTGTTCTCTTTCATTTGTTGTTGTAAATCTGATATACTGTTTGCACTTACATCAACCGGTCTAAATGCAAGTAAAACTAAAACAACAACAAGTATTAAGCTTATTGATTTTTTCAATTTCATATTCCCCCTCTATGCATTTTTAAGTAATATAGCTTTTATTTATTTTGTTTTTATTTTACATATGGTATTGGATCTACTACAACACCGTTCTTTCTAACCTCGAAATGTAAGTGTGGACCAGTTGACTCACCAGTTGATCCACTTAAAGCTATAACATCACCCTTATTTACCTTTTGTCCAACACTTACTAAAAGCTTAGTATTATGTCCATAAACTGTAGCAATTTTACCACCGTGGTCTATTATTACATAATTACCATAAGACCAATGTTTCTCAGCTACTATAACAACACCAGAGTTTGCTGCATAAACTTCTGTATTATATGGGCAAGCAATATCTATACCTCTATGATTTGTCCAATATCCATATAACGGGTGAATTCTCTTACCAAAATATGATGTTATTCTTTTTTGATTTGCCGGAAGAGGCCACATCATTATTCCACCAGTATATTCGCTCTCAAGCTGTAATTGCTGAATCCTTTTTTCAAACTGAGTGTTTTCCTTTTCCATTTTTTCTTCTAGAGCTTGCATTTTTTTCATGTCATTTTGCAGTTGTGCCATATAGGTTTCTTTTGTACTTTGAGATGCTTCAACCTGTTTCTTTTTATCATCAAGCTTTGCTTTAGCTGCCTTAACTCCCTCTTTTTCCTTTTCCTGTTGAGCCTTTAATTCTTCTAAGTTAGTCTTCTGTTCTTGTATGTCCTTAAGTAGATTGACATCTTCTCTAACTATTAACTGAATCATGTCCATGCGAGTAAGTGCGTCTATTAGATTTTCAGAATTTAGGACTATCTCTATGTATCCAACATCCCCTCTTTTATAGGATGCTCTAAGTCTTTGCTCAAGTGTAAGATTATTTTCGTCTATTTCTACAGCCAGTTGTTCTATAGCTACACCATTTGCCTCGATTTTAGCATTTAGGTCATTTATTTCGAGCTGTAAGCCATCAGCTTCTGCATTTAAGCCAGCTAACTCTAAATCTAATTTTGCAATCTCATTTTCAGTAGATTTTTTTTCTCCATTAAGCTTATTTCTTTCAGCTCTAAGTTCTTCAATCTTTTTATTGTTCTCTTTCATTTGTTGTTGCAAATCTGATATACTGCTTGCACTTACATCAACCGGTTTAAATGCAAGTAGAACTAAAACAACAACAAGTATTAAGCTTATTGATTTTTTCATTCTCATAATAACCTCCGTTTAGTGAAGAATCGTTTTTTTGATTCTTCCATAGAGTGAAGAGTGTTTTTTCTTCACTCTTTCCTCCTCTATGCATTCAAGAATTTTTTCAATGAAATAAGACTTCCAAGTGTTCCTATTCCAACACCTATAGTTACAAATATAATAGCTATATCTTTGAAAATTATATTGAATTTCACAATATATGTGGAGAATCCTGATAACAAAAACTCTGTTAGGTATCCAGTAAAGTAATTATAGCTAAGTGCTATAATACCAGTTGCAATTAGCGAACCAATTATACCTAATACAATCCCCTCAATTATAAATGGACCTCTAACATATCCATTAGTTGCACCTATATACTGCATAAGCTCTATTTCTTTACGCCTGAATACTACAGTAATTTTTATAGTATTTGATATTATAAAAATACTTATTAGTATCAATATGCCAATAATGACAGTTCCTATATTTTTAAGCATAGCGGATATAGAAACTAAGCTTTTTACAGCATCTTGGTAATATCTTATATCTTCAACAAATCCACTTTTCTTTATTTCTTGAATTACATAATCTGAATATTTTACATCTTTTAACTGGACTATATATGTATTTGGAAGGGGGTTTTTTCTAAGACCTTCTAAAAGGTACGCTTCATCGCCCCATTTTACCTTTTCTTGCTCTAACGCAATATCTTTGGGTTGATAAACTACAGTTAATACACCATCAATCTTACTTATATCAGTTCCCAACTGCTTTATTTCCTGGTCAGTTGCCTCTTCAATGACATATACTGCTATTTCATCAAATTCCTCTTTAGTAACCATAGCAGCATTGTTTATATTTAATACTAATAACACTATGTATCCAAGAATTATTAATACAGCTGTTACAGAGCCTATTGATGCCATACCCATCATTTTATTTCTAAACATGCTTTGAGCTGTTTGTCTTAATATGTATTTTGCTTTTTTAGAACTCATTTGTATACCCCCCTGATTTAATGTCCCTTATTATAGAACCCTTTTTAAGTTCTATAACTCTTTTCTGCATTCTATTAACTATTTCTTTATCATGGGTTGCCATAATCATTGTGGTACCACGTTTATTTATTTCAGTAAATATCTTCATAATTTCTTGAGAAGTATCTGGGTCAAGGTTGCCTGTAGGCTCATCTGCTATTATAGTTTCTGGTCTATTGACAACTGCTCTTGCAATTGCTACACGTTGTTTTTCTCCGCCTGACAATTCATCAGGATAGGATTTTGATTTATCTGCAAGTCCAACCATAGTTAAAACTGTGGGTATTTCTCTTCTAATAGTTTTAGGGCTTGTACCTATTATCTCCATAGCAAAAGCCACATTTTCATACACAGTCATTTTAGGAAGCAATCTATAATCTTGAAATACAAAACCAATTTTTCTTCTGTAATCAGAAACGTTTCTTCTTCTTATTTTAGTTATATTTTCACCTTTATATAATATCGTTCCATTTGTCGGATTTTCTTCTTTTAATAATAATTTTACAAGTGTACTTTTACCTGCCCCACTTTTTCCAACAAGAAAAACGAATTCACCTGGAGTAATTTTTAAGTTAATATTATTAACAGCTAAAAATTCTTTTTTATATATTTTACTTACATCTATAAACTCAAACACATTTTCACCTCTGCAATAATTTTATTAACGACATATAAATATAGCATTTTATTATACTATATTACATTTTACCTGATTTTAAATAATTATTCTACTTTATTTTACTTTATTTAAGAAAAAATTTAAACCCTTTTTTTGAAAAAAAATAAAACTATATTTATTTTATAGTTTTATTTTCTAAAAATTACATTAATAGCAATTATTTTTTATATTCTTTGTCTAAAATTACTTTTTGTGGTAATTCTTTTAAATTGGTTTTTACAACAATGTATGGATATGTAAGCACCTGCGCATGAACTTCACCTGGTTTAGGATCAATAAATTCTGCTATTACCCTTACGGTTTGTTCATTATCAATAGTCTCTAATAATATTTTCTTAATATCTACACCATACCCAGCAGAACTTTTTTCTCCTCTTGTTACTACAACATATATTTCATCATTAACCTTACAAACTAAAGCTTTTTCTTTCATTCTATAATTTGGTAGGATTTCAACTATTTGTGCAGGTATATTATCTTCTTCAACTACGGTAAAGTCTACTGTTTTAGGTCTTCCTTTTGCAAATCTAAAGAAATATACTAGTGCAATAACCAAAACAATAACAGCAATAATTCCTATATACTTTTTCATATTACCCTCCAACTAAACATTGATATTCAACGTTAATCTATTCTATTACTAAGTATATTCGTTATATTATTATTTATGTAAAAAAATAAGAATTTAGCAAATGCTAAATTCTTATTTAACTAGTTTTTTTACAGCTTCAACTATCTCTTTTTCTGTTAAGCCGTATTTTTCTAATAAATCATTTGGTTTTCCAGATTCACCGAATGTATCCTTAACTCCAATTCTTATCACTGGAACAGGAGATTCCTCTGATATTGCCTCTAGCACTGCACTTCCAAGTCCACCAATTATGCTATGTTCTTCAGCAGTTACTATTCTTTTAGTTTCTTTTGCTGCTTTTATTATTAATTCAGCATCTATTGGCTTAATTGTATGAATATTTATTACTCTTACATTAATACCTTCAGCTTTTAATATTTCAGAGGCCTTTAATGCTTTTTCTACCATTATACCCGTAGCAATAATTGTAGCATCATTACCATTTACTAATTCTACACCCTTACCTATCTGAAACTCATAATTGTTATCAAATATTTCTTCAACTGCCGCTCTACCAAGTCTAATATATACAGGACCATTGTAATTTGCTGCTGCAATAACAGCTTTTTTTGCTTCAACTCCATCTGCTGGGTTTAATACCACCATGTTTGGTATGCTTCTCATTAAGCTTAAATCCTCTATAGCTTGGTGTGAAGCTCCATCCTCACCTACTGTAAGTCCAGCATGAGTAGCTGCTATTTTAACATTTAGTTTAGGATAGGCAACAGTATTTCTTATAATTTCGAATGCTCTTCCTGCTGCAAACATAGCAAATGAGCTTGCAAAGGGAATCTTTCCTGTTAATGATAAACCAGCTGCTGTTCCTATTAAATTTTGCTCTGCTATACCAACATTTATGAATCTTTCAGGAGCCACTTTATTGAATTCTGCAGTCATAGTAGATTTTGATAAATCTGCATCAAGTACTACTATGTTAGGATTTTCTACAGCTAACTGTTTTAGCGCTTCACCATACGCTTGTCTTGTCGCTACTTTAGCCATTATTTATTACCTCCTAACTCACTAAGTGCAATACTAAGCTCTTCATCACTAGGAGCTTTTCCATGCCATCCAGCATTATTCTCCATAAATGATACACCTTTACCCTTTATAGTTTTAGCTATTATCATCACAGGTTTATCTGTTATTTTTTTTCTTTCTTCAAATGCTTTTTCTATGGTTTTAAAATCATTACCATCAATTCTAATAACATGCCATCCAAAGGCTTCAAACTTTTTGTCTAAAGGTTCAACTGTAACTACATCCTCATTTTTTCCATCAATTTGTAAACCGTTGTGGTCTATTATAGCTGTTACATTGCTTATCTTATTATGTCCTGCAAACATAGCAGCTTCCCAAACCATACCTTCTTGCACTTCTCCATCTCCAAGCAAAACAAATACTCTATTAGGCTTGTTATCCATTTTAAACCCTAGAGCCATACCATTTGCTATAGATAACCCTTGACCTAGTGAACCAGTAGATGCCTCCACTCCTGGAACCTTTTTCATATCTGGATGTCCCTGTAATTTAGAATTTATTCTTCTTAATGTTTTAAGTGAATCTTTTTCAATAAACCCTTTTTCAGCTAAAGCTGAATATAGAACTGGAGCTGCATGACCCTTAGATAGAATGAATCTATCTCTATTTTCATCTTTTGGATCATCAATATTCATCTCTTTAAAATATAGATAAGTAACTATTTCTACTGCAGATAGTGAACCTCCAGGATGTCCACTTGAAGCATCATGAACCATTTGAACAATGTTTTGTCTAATGCTGTTAGCTACCTTTTCTAATTGAACGTAACTCATATACATGCCCATGCCTCTATTGCACAACGAACCATGAAATCTTTGTGCATGGGCTCTGTGCCTACTCTCTTATTATTTTTCATTTCTTTCAACCTTTCCTCCAAATTTAAATTTATTTATTATTCTTGCTAATTTATTAGTTATTTATTAAATGTACTCTCCCAATCAGATAGGAATTGTTGTATCCCTTTATCTGTCAGAGGATGATTAAGCATTTGTTTTAGTATTTTGAAAGGCACTGTAGCTATATGACATCCTATACTTGCTACCTTAGTAACATGTATTGGATTTCTTATACTTGCCGCAATTATCTCAGTGTTTATATCTACATAATTATTAAATATATCAACTATTTCCTCTATTAATATTAATCCATCTAGTCCTACATCATCTAAACGACCTAAAAAAGGACTTACATATGTTGCACCTGCTTTAGCAGCAAGTAACGCCTGAGCTGCTGAGAATATTAAAGTTACATTAGTTTTTATTCCTTTTGAAGACAGTATTTTTACTGCTTTTAATCCTTCTTCTGTCATTGGTATTTTTATTACTACGTTTTTATGAATTTTAGAAAGCACTAAAGCTTCTTCAACCATTTTGTCACTCTCTATAGCTATAACCTCTGCACTTATTGGACCATCTACTATTTCTGCTATCTCTTGTATTGTCTTGTGAAAATCTCTTCCTTCTTTAGCAATTAAAGATGGATTAGTTGTAACACCGCAAACTATACCCATATCATTTGCCTTTTTTATCTCTTCTATATTGGCAGTATCAATAAAAAGTTTCATATTTCCTCCTTTATGCCGTTTAAGGCATCCACAAAACAGAGTGAAATTCATTTCACTTGTTTATTCGATTTCTTTTATTATATCATTACCACTAAATATAACCTTAAGCATAAACTGTGGTAAAAGAATTTGACGTTTTATTCTTTTCGGTTCCTTCATAAGCCTATAGAACCATTCAAGTCCTAATTTTATGTAAATATCTGGCGCTCTTTTTACTTCACCTGCTAAACCATCAAAAGTACCGCCATTACCAACTATTATTTTAGCATTTATTAGGTTTTTGTTATACTCAATCCACTGCTCTTGTTTTTTTGCTCCAAAGCCGACAAAAAGCATATCTGGTGCTTTATCATTTATATCAGCTATTAATCTTTTTTCCTCTTCATGTCCTTGCATACCAAGATGAGTACCTTTAAAATATCCGTCACTTACCCCAACTATCTTTACATTAGGAAAATCCTTTTTTATGTTTTGCGCTGCTATTTCAGCTACACCTGGTTTACCACCAACAAAATAAATTTTAAAACCTTTTTCGTTGGCAAGCTTAATTAAATTTACAGTTAAATCGTAACCAGCCACCTTTTCTTTCAATGGATGCTTTTTAATTTTAGCAGCGTATATAAGGCCTATACCATCTGGTATATTTAAATCTGATTTGTTTAATAATTCCTTAAATTCTTCATCATTTTTTGCCATCATAATAAACTCTGTATTTGGAGTATAAATAACAAACTGCTCACCATTTTTAACTTTTTTTTCACAAATATTAACAGCTTCATCCATAGTCACATTGTTTATACGAGTTCCCATTATATCTATTTTTTTCACATTTACCTCCATGCAATTATATGCATTTCATATGTTATCTATTATATCTAAATTTACTTGTATAGTTTCTCTTAATTTATTAACACTTTTTTCAAGTTGTTCTTGCTCTTGTTCCTTGTTATTTAATTTCGATATAATTTCTTTGTAAAGTGCTTCACTATCTATACTATTTACATTATTTATGTCAGTAAAGACTTTCATGTCTAAGCACTGTAAAAATTGGTCAATTTTAGGATCATATGATAGCGCAACAAAAGGTACATATGCTGAGGCCGAAAGAATCAAAGCATGAAGTCTTATCCCAACTAATAAATCCATGCTTTTTATAATTTCCATTGCCTCTTGTGTTGTCAATCTGTTCTTAATAAATTTTGCTTTGTTACCTAGCTTGTTTTCTAGTTCATCTAGTAAAAACAAATCCATGTTATAGTGAAAGCATATAAAAACACATTCAATACCATCATTAAATAACTTATCAACAACTTTACATATTTCCTCAGTTAATTCGATATTTTTCCAGTTTCTTAAAGTGAAACAAATTCTTGTTTTATTAGAATCTTTTTTCCTTTCACGCTTAAATCCGAGACCTATAACTGGATCAGCAGAAAATTTAATTTTGTTTTTTTCTATATTCATTTTTTCAAGTATATCTATAGACATATAGTCACGAACAGTAATTATATCTGCCTTCTTTAAAACTCTACTTACATATTTTAGATTGGACTCATGTACAATAGGTCCAATGCCTTGACTTAATAATACTACTTTTTTACCCATTAATTTTGCTAATTTAATTAAGAATAGATAGTAGTGAATACTTCTTTTGCTAGTTATATCCTGAATCAAGCTTCCACCACCAAAAACTAATGCATCTGTTTTAAATAAGCATTTAATAACAGATATTATATTATATCTATCTATTGATTTTACATTATATCTTTTGTTTGTTTCTTCAGGGTTACCAGACAAAACAACTACATTATTTATGTTGCTACTATCTCTAAAATACATTAGAAACATTTCTAGTATTGCTTCGTCCCCTAAATTGCCAAATCCATAATAACCCGCTAATAGAATATTTTTCACTTTAATCGCTCCTGCATATTAGTAATTATTTTATAAATTCCATTTAATATAATTATTGCTATACTACCAATAATTATACCAAAACACATTGAAATTAACGTTCTGTCAATTGATAGATATAAAGGTGTTCTAATATGACAAAATGTATTAATTATAGAAGACGTACCTATAACACCTATTAGCATAAATGCTTCTGTAACAAATGGAATCTTTTTATTTGCAGCAAATACAGCAGCAAATATTGCAGGAAACGCCATAAGAAATTCCTTAGTTCTAGGTCTTGCTATTAAAATATTCTCTAAAAAGTTTCTAACAATCAGCTCTATATTAGAAGGTTGCACGTTTGTTTCGTGACCTGTTCTAGCAATATAAATGTATCCTACCACTGCTAATATACCTGCTAATATAATATAATAAACCTTAATATTTGCATTTAAAACCTTAGCTATTGGACTTACAATAGTTTTTAAGTTGTTTTCTACCACATTGTCATTTATAAACTGTAAAATTAAAATTAACAAGTAAACGCCAAATGGCAATAGCTGTGCTATCTTAACACCTCTAAATATATCAAGCTCAATCATATATTTAACATCGCTTAAAATAGCAACAATAAATGCAGCACCAGCTAATGAAATCAAACATGTTACTATAAGCACTATAGATGAACTAAATATCATTTTTGAAGTTGTTAATTCTTTTTTACTTGATTTAATTTTCTTTATCATCGACATAAAATAATAAACTGCTATTCCAGAAAAAGCAACTGCAGCACATAAAGCAAATAGCTTTTCTGATAAATTCCTGCTAACAAAAGGAGCAAAGAAAGCACCTAATGATAATACATATAAAATCTTTCCTATATTATTGTGTAATTTAAACACGCTATTAAATAGATAAACACTTGCTACTGCTACTCCTAGACATAAAATTGCAAGCCTAAAATTTCCTATATGAAACTCAGTTACAGAGTTAGTTTTACCTAATTTCATATCGTGATGTTCAAGTCTTTCTTTCAAGCTAGTGAATGTTCTTTCATATTCAGCTACATTAGTTAAATATTTATCTGTTCCCTCGTAAAATGGCTTAAATAAAACAAATCTAATATTTCTTTCAGTAACAGCACGATATATTGAATTTTCAATTTCTTCTGCTCCATCATATCCATATACCTGATATCTTTGTCTTATCCAATCCCACATTGTAAATCCTCTTACAGTCTCATAGTTAAGATTTGTAACAAGCTCTACAATTCCTTTTTGTTCGATGTTCTCTCTTTGATTGCTTGCTTCAATTAAGACTGGCATTGCGTTGTTTTCTCTAAGATATTCTTCTAAATCTATAGTATTATTAGGGTAGCTTAAAACTTCTTTACCGTTTACTATATATAATCTTGGAGTTAATCCGTATTTTTGATTCTCAGTCTCATATGCATCTACTAATTTTTCTGTGTATCTTGTATAGTTTAGTGGTCTTAAAACAACATCTAATCCGCACTCTTTAGCTAAATTTATTTTTTCTTCTAAATATCCAATTCCAATGTTAAATAATCTTGAATCTTCTACTTGTTTTGTTTCATACATTGCATCACCAAAAACGTTGTATACTTTACTAGTAGCGCCATAGTATATATCGTCAACTATACCTGATAAAACTATATAATTAACATTTTCGCCCTCATAGGTTTTATATAATTCATCAGGATATCTTAATGATAAGCCATTTATAATATAATCATAAGTAGCCTTGTCACCAACACGTACTATAGCATCATTATTTGATAGATTCTCTGTTTTTATATCATCCACCAGTTTAGTTGGAAATTCTTTCTCCCAATATAACGATTTTGACAACTCACTAACTATAAAGGTTTTAATATCAAATCCCTTCTTTATTAGCGTGTTAATTGTTTCCTCTTGAATGGTAACAGATTCTGCACCAAGACTTTCAAATTTTTTCAACCAAAATTCCATATCTCCATCTGTGCTATCTGTAAATTTAACCATTTCTTCGTAGTCTAATGAAATTTCTATAGTTTTGTAATCTTCTTCAACCTTCATTCTTTGAAATCCTGTATACAAACCAACCAACAAGCATAATACAATAAGTATTATTGCAGCCTTATTAAAATTTGAATAACTCATAAATTTCTTCATTGGAATCTCCTCACTGCTAAAAAAATGAAATTTCTATTTATTTATTTTTCTAAAATAATCTTTGTTAATAATTATATCAGATACTTTTAAATCAAGTAATTTATTTGATAAATCTTCTTTATAAATTTTCGGATCAATTATATAACCAGTTTTCATATCATAAAATGTACTTGTATCACTAATATACATATAATCATCAGTTATAACTGAGCTATATCTTAAAACAGCGTAACCCTCATCATTAGGAATATTTAGCATATCCTTTCCTAACATATACGGCATATCTAAGTCCATTAAATTAGCTATTGTTGGTAAAACATCAATTTGTCCTCCGACACTTTCAACTCTTTCCACTACATTAGCCCCTGGTACATGAACTATTACAGGTACCTTCTGTAAATTTTTCCAGTTAAACTCATTATATTCAATACCTAAAAATTCAGAAACATCTTGTTTTTGATCTTCAAATAATGCTGAATGATCGCCATAAATAACAATTATTGAATTATCATAAATACCTTTTTCTTTTAGCATCTCAAATAATTTTTCTAATGCATAATCATCATATCTAGCTCCTCTTAAAAAATTACCCAGCTGTTTTCCTTGATATTTACCAACATCAAGATTGTCCATACCTATAAATGCATCATAAGGATGGTGACTGCTTAATGTAACATTGAAGGAATAAAACTTGTTATTCAAATCTATCTTATCAAGTGTTTGTCTAAAGAAGGATTCGTCACTTACTGCCCATCCAATAACCTCATCTAACTCATAGCTGTATAAATGATAAAATGTTTCAAATCCAGCGTTATCGTAAAAGTTTTGTCTGTTCCAAAATGACGGCTTATAAGCGTGAGATACATAAGTGTTATAGCCTTCACTTTTTAAGGCTTTTGCTAATGAATTATATAAGTTATTAGGATATCTAAAGTATACAGCTCCTGAACCTACTGGATATAAGGAGTTATTAATTAAAAATTCAGCATCAGAAGTATTTCCTCCAGCAACTTGATTATAGATATTTTCCATATATACACTTTCTTTTATCAAGCTGTTTAAAAATGGTGTAATCTCTTGATTGTTAATAGTATTTTCTATAACAAACTCTTGCAATGCCTCAACCTGAACTACGATTAAGTTTCTATTTTTAGCAACTCCATTATATCTTGGGTTTTGTACCTTATTCGCATTTTTATTTGCATAATAATCTGATATTGTCTGCTTCTCTTCAGCTGTTAGTGCTCTATTTCGTTCAACTTCATCATTTATGAAATTTTTTACATCATAATAGTGATAATATAAGATACTTAAATCCTTTGCAGCGTAGTTTCTATCAAAGGCATGTAGAGATGTGTTAGCTTTGTTAAAGTAACTGTTAAACATTAGACATGCAACAGTCATTACTATAGCTGATGATACAAAAGCATATCTTCTTTTTATAACATACGCAGGGTATTTTTTTCTAAGTGCTTTTTTTATAAAGAAAATTATTAGATATATAGGTAAATCTATAAAATAAACTATATCTTTAATTTTAAACAAGCTTCCTGCACTACCTGTTATATCTCCAACCAATTTCAATTGATATATTAGTGACACGCTTATTGGCAACTGATAATATCTAAAATACAAGGTATCTGCTAAAAACAGAATACTTAGAATTATATTAGTTACAAACAACGCTCCATTTCTTCTTTTTTTAAATACCAGGAATAATACTGAAAAAATCATCAATATAATGCTTATTGCTGCACGCATTGTATTTATATTAACATCATTATAATATGCTTCATTTATATTCAACCCCGTTGTAAACTGAAGATAAAACACTTTAACTCCAATAGCAATTATAAAATATATATAATACATTACATCAATAATTATAGTATTATATCTTATCAAAAAATCTTTTATCTTTTTCATTGTACATCTCCCATTTCTTTTGCTAATATCTATAAAGTATAAGATTATACCTATGTAGACAATAATTTTGTTTTATAAGCATACATATTATACAATATCACAACACTATTAATAAATCAATATATTAATTTATCAATACAATTTTATATAAGCAATATTAAATATTTCTTAAACAATTTTCTATTGTATTTATTATAGTTTTACTTTAAAATACTATTATTAGCAAGAGCGAAAGAAAATTTTTAGGAGGGACAACTTGAAAAAAATATTGATACTGATTTTAGTAATTGCTATTATACTTGCATTACCAATTAGTGCGGCACCTGGTGATAATAGCGATCCTATTGTTGTATTAAGTTACTTAAACCAAAGATTAAACGAGCTTATAGCAAAATATAATTTAGACAAAGTTGCTGTGCATGAAAAATCTATAGCTGAACTTAATGAAAAAATAAAAAATGGTGGAACTGGTGCTGCAAGTAGTCTTGAGGTAGTTAATCTAAAAGCAGGTGAAAAACTCATAGCAGGAGCTGGAGCAGAAATTATTTTAAGAGGTGGAAAAGCAACTGCAATAGCAAGTGATTTAGGTGGACTTTCAGATGTAACAAAAGCAGTCGATATAGCACATGGTGTTGACATAGCTCCAAATCATTTACTTATAGTTCCTCGTAACGACGGACGTGGTGTTTTGGCTACAACAGCAGCCATCTTAATGATTAGAGGAGAATACAAAGTAGTTAGTCAATAATAAGAATCTGACACACTTAGTCTTAAACTCTTTTATTTTACACAATAAGAAGCTCTGATTGTTTATATTATTAACAATCAGAGCTTTATTTCTCTAATAAGCAAGATTGAACATTTCTTCAAGAACTGCTTGTTCACATATTTGAGAGTTTTTTGGTATATTAAAATTAACTACTGATTCTGCTATTTCTAAATCTATTTCATTATAAACGTAGCTTTCACCATCTATGCAAAGATTTATTGGTAAATTGCTTTTTATACTTACTTTTCTACACTTTCTATATGTGCATATTTTTTTTATAGCTTCATTAATTAAATGCTCACCTTTTTTATACTTATCTATAAGATTTAATATTTTAAATCTTGATACCTTCTTTACCAAGCATACATCTAATAATCCATCATTAATACCTGCATAGGGAGCACATTTGTATCCTCCGCCATAATAAGTACCATTTGCAACAACACTTAATAAAAAATTGTCCTTTATTAAATATCCATCATCAAATTCAATCTCAAGGGTCTTACCAAGTCTTTTTAATAAACTATATAAAACAGATAGATAATAACATCCTGGTCCAGATATTAAAGGTATCTTTTTAAATTTATGCATATTAAAAGCAACATCTGCATCAAATCCAATATTGCAAACAGATACAGCATACTCGTCCTTAATTTTTATTAAGTCAATTGTTACAATATTTCCATTAATTTGTGAATCAATATTATAAAAGTTATCATTAGATGTAAAGTTTTTCACAAAATCATTTCCGCTACCACATGGAATTAAACCTACACTTACATGATTGTATTTACAAGCAACATTTACAACCTCATGCAAAGTACCGTCCCCTCCACATGCATAAAAAATATAAGGTTTATTTTCCTTGCATTTTTCCTCAACATAATATTTACTATCTCCCCTACCCCTTGTAGCATATATCTCGTAGCATTCTTCTTTACCTTTAAAATAACTGTTTATTGATTTTTCAAGCTCAATTTGGTACTTACCGTTTCCAGCTACTGGATTAATTATAAATATATGCTTCATTTTTCCCTCTCTCATTATGCCATGAAGTGACATCATAGCTTGAATGTCCTTTTTCACGCTTCGTTCTTATAATTAAATCTAATATGCAAATTATACTATATTATTTTTTATTTTAAAAGTATATTTTAGCAAACGCTGTATTTAAAAATATAAAATTATAAATACATTTTATTGACAAACATCTAACATAGTATTAGAATATTATCTAACGAATAATTTACCATTTTTTCTAATATTATAAATAGTAATTGGGCATATTTACTTTAAAATTGAAAAAACATTATATACATGTTATAATATCGAAGATATTTAAAAAGCAACTATGATATAATATCGGTCGGATATAATCATGTGGATAGAGTAGCGAGACTATGACATGATAAAACGTTTATAACATTTACGAATCAGGAGAAAAAATATGAATGGCTATTGCTTAATTACATTTAAATCTATAACATATGCTATGCAATTTGAAAAACTAATGAAATCTAATAATATTGAATTTAAATTAATCCCAGTTCCACGTTCAATCAGTGCAAGCTGTGGAATGTGCGGGAAATTCGATATGGATAAAAAAGACATTATATTAGAGCTATGTGATAAAAATAATATTATATATGAAAAAACATATGAATTTTATAATTAAAAAGGTGGTAAACTATGTATCGACTATGGGCTAAAGCTATAAAAAATAATAAAATCATCAATACTATAGATGTAAAAAATGGTGAGAATATCACTCAAGAGCAAAAGCTAAAAAAATGTCTATCTGAAATATTTTATAAATTAGATGTAAGTGCACCTGTATGGCTTCCAAAGCACAATAAAGAATTCATGGAATTTAAAAAAATTATTTTTTATAAAGATGATTTCATAGACGATGTTGTTTTTGACAAGCTGGAGATTGACTTAATAGATGATGGTAATAAAATAAATTAAATATTTATTTTAGAAGGAGAAAGAGTGAGATATATTTCACTCTAAATATTATGATGCCGCTAAGCGGTATAATGGAGGAAATTATGTTAAATAAAGCGCTAATTGAAGATATACTAAATGCAGCATTATCAACTGGTGGTGATTTTGCAGAAATCTTTGTTGAAGACAGAACTAATAGTCAGATAGAGCTAATAGGCGGTAAAGTCGAATCAACTACTTCTGGAAGAGACTATGGTGTAGGAATTAGAATTTATAAAGGATTTAATAGTGTTTACGCCTACACTAATAAGTCTGATAAGGATTCGCTTATATCTACTGCTAAAAAAGCAGCTCAAGCTATGCAAGGAGCTCACAATGATATAACAATCAATCTTATTAAAACGGATGTTATTAGCAACCATAAAATATTAAGTGATCCTGATAAAATTGCTAAAACTAAAAAAGTAGAAGCAATGAGAAGAGCTTATGAGGCTGCTAAAAATTATGACAGCGTTATATCTCAAGTTACAGTTAGACACCTAGATCATGACCAGCATATTATGATTGCAAACTCTGAAGGACTTTGGAAAGAAGACAGAAGAGTGAGAAATAGAATTCTAGTTAATTCTGTAGCATCTAAGGATGGCGAAATGCAATCAGGCTCTATGAATCCTGGTGCAATGATGGGCTTTGAGTTCATCGAAGGATTAGACCTTGAAGCAATTGGTAAAGAAGCATCTCGTATAGCAAAAACAATGGTTAATGCAAAATATTGTCCTAGCGGGAAATTCCCTGTTATTATAGATAACGGATTCGGAGGGGTTATCTTCCACGAGGCATGCGGACACGGTCTTGAAGCCACTTCAGTAGCCAAAGGTACATCTATTTACTGTAATAAAGTAGGTCAAAAAATAGCTTCAAGTTTAGTAACAGCTATAGATGATGGGACCCTACCTAATGAATGGGGCTCAATTAATATAGATGATGAAGGTAATCCTTCACAAAAAAATATTTTAATTGAAAACGGTATACTTAAAGGATATATGATTGATAGATTAAACGGCAAAAGAATGGGTATGACATCTACAGGCTCTGGTAGAAGACAGTCATATAAATTTGCTCCTACATCAAGAATGACAAACACATATATAGCAGCAGGAACTTCAACAAAAGAAGAAATATTTGCAAATACTGAGTTTGGAATTTATGCACGCTATATGGGTGGTGGCTCAGTAGATCCTAGTACAGGGGACTTTAACTTTGCAGTTATGGAAGGCTACATAGTTGAAAATGGAAAAATTACTACTCCTGTTCGTGGTGCTACTCTAATAGGTAAAGGTATTGATGTTTTATCAAAAATAGATATGATTTCAGACAACATGACCTTTGGTCAAGGTATGTGCGGTTCTTTAAGTGGTAGCGTTCCAACAAACGTTGGTCAACCACTCCTAAGGGTTTCAGAAATAACTGTAGGTGGAAGAGAGGAAAGTGTGAAATAAAAAACATTTCACACTATGGAGGTAATTATGGATAAGAAAACTTTAATAGATAAATTATTTCAATTAGGAAAAGAGCGCGGTCTAGAAGATATGGAAGTATCTTATAGAAATGGTACTTCTTTTTCATTAAGTATATTTAAAAGTGAACTTGATGATTATAGCTTATCAGAATCAGATGTTCTATCATTTAGAGGCATTTATGATGGTAAAATGGGCTACTCATATACAGAAAAAGTAGATGAAACATCTATTGAATTACTTATTAATGGAGCTATAGAAAACGCTAAAATTATTAGTTCTGAAGATGAAGTTGAAATATTTGCTGGTTCAAAGGAATACAAAGAAGTTAATTCATACAATCCAAGTCTTGACAATGTAAGTGAGCTTGAAAAAATAGAATTTGCTAAGAAAGCAGAAGAAATAGCATATAGTCTTGATAAAAGAGTATCAACAGTTCAATCATGTAACTATGCAGATGAATCTTCAGAATCAATAATTTGCAATACAAAAGGTTTAAACTTACACAATAAGTCAAATTTAACACTATCATATATCGGTGTCGTTGTAAAAGATGGTGATGATGTTAAATCAAAATATTCATTTGTATGTGGCAGAGATTTTTCAAAGTTTGATGCAGAAAAGTTAGCCAAAGAGGCTGTTGAAGAAGCATTGTCAATGCTTGGTGCAAAGTCAATAAAATCCGGCAACTACCCTATCATTGTAAGAAATGATACTATGGTAGATTTACTTCAAGCATTTACTGGTATATTCTCAGCGGAAAGTGTTCAAAAGGATTTATCATTACTAAAAGGAAAATTAAACGAGCAAATTGCATCAACAAAGTTGACTTTAGTTGATGATCCTTTTATGGAGGATGGTCTTGCCTCTAGATCATATGACTTTGAAGGAGCAGCATGTACATTTAAAAATGTAATTGAAAATGGTGTTTTAAAAACATACTTATACAATTTAAAAACAGCTAAAAAAGCTAACGTTGAAACTACTGGAAATTCATTAGGAGGTTCAGGTATAGGACCTTCTAACTTCTATATTAAAAATGGAGATAAAAGTCTGGATAAAATAGTTAGTACTATAGATAAAGGATTACTTATAACAAACTTTGATGGCCTACACTCTGGACTTAATGCAATATCTGGAGACTTTTCATTATCAGCTTCAGGATATGAAATTGAAAATGGTAAAGTAAAAAGACCAGTTGAACAAATTACTGTAGCAGGAAATTTCTTTAATATGATTAAAAATATTGAAGAAATAGGAAATGATTTAAAATTCGGATTACCTGGATCATCATACATTGGATGCCCATCAATCAAGTTTAAATCATTAGCAGTTTCTGGTGAATAAAAAACTATTAAAAGTGAATAGATAAATAGGTGAAAAGGTGAAATCTTATGAAGTTTCTAGGAGCAATAAAAAAAGGTTCCAAGAAATTTATAAAAATTTTCCTTTTCACCTTTTTTGCTTTAATCTTATTTTTATCTAGTCTTTTCGTATTCGTTAAATAGTAAAGTAATGCAGTATAATCCTGCTAGACCAACTAAACCATATACAATTCGACTAAGAAGCATTGCTTGACCACCAAATATTGCAGCTACAAAATCAAACTGAAATAATGATATCAAACCCCAGTTAATTGCTCCAATTATTACTAAAATAAGTGCAAATTTATCCATAAATAAAATCCTCCTAATTATATACAAACAATACTTTAAGTATTGTTCGCAAAATTTTCTATAATGTTTACAATATTTAAAAATATTATTTGCAATATTTTCAATATTATTAATTAAAGTTATTATTTCATAAATTTGCTATTATATTCATAAATATTTATTTTTTATTTTTTTACCTCAAATGACACCTATGGTAGCATAAATAATTATCATGAATATACTAATTTAAAGTACACTTTGAGGAGGTATATTCATATGAAAAACGGGACTTACGATAATAATGAAGCAAATGTACCACATGAGGATGTTAGCATATCTAGAAATTGCAATCCAGAGCCAATCGCTCCTATTATAGAGGAGAAATGTAATAAATGTTTTCGTATAGATAGCTCAATTTTATTTTTCTTCTTAATTTTGGTTTGCATTTTTAAAAATTCTAATTGTGATATTTGCCAAGATACATTATTGATGTTTTTCTTACTTTTAGTTGTATTATTAAATAATTTTGGCTGCGGATGTGAATGCTAAACGCAACCTGCTAATGTACTTAGCAGGTTTTTATTTGTAACAAGTAGACATTAATTAGAATATAATAAACTTACAGTTATACTATGGAGGTAAGGGTTAAATATTTTTAAAAAATAATAAAAATATACCCCAACTCTATCACAAATGTTTAAGCCTTTTTTAAAAGAGGGTTGACATTCTAGTATAAATAATTGCATGGAGGTAAAAATGAAAAAAATTATTGCTTTACTTATAGCTATTGTATTAGTTTTATCATTATTATTGGTTGGTTGTAATACACAGAAGGAAAACAAAAGCGAAAACGTAAGATTAGTAGAAGTAACGCACTCTGTTTTTTATGCACCTCAATACGTTGCTATTGAGCTAGGCTTTTTTGAGAAGAACGGTATAAAAATTGAATTAATAAACGGCGGTGGTGCTGACAAATGTATGACAGCACTGCTAAGTAACCAAGCCGATATTGCATTTATGGGACCTGAGGCTAGCGTATATGTGTACAATCAAGGGAAAGAAAACTATGTTGTAAATTTTGCACAATTAACTCAAAGGGATGGTTCATTTATCGTTGGAAGAGAAAAGAATGATAATTTTAAAATAGAAGATATGAAGGGAAAAACTATTCTAGGTGGTAGAAAAGGTGGAATGCCTCTTATGACATTAGAATATGTTTTAAAACAACATGGTTTAACACCTGGAGTTGATGTTAACGTAAGAACTGATATCCAATTTGATATGATGGCAGGTGCATTTGCTTCTGGCGAAGCTGATTTTACAACACTTTTTGAGCCATTAGCATCAAACTTTGAAAAAGAGGGTAAAGGTTATATAGTAGGCTCTTTAGGAAAAGAAGCTGGATACATTCCATACACTTGTTATTCTACAACTTTAAGCAATATAAATAAGAAACCAGAATTAATTCAGAATTTTACCAATGCTATTTATGAAGGAATGCTTTGGGTACAAAACCATAGCGCAGAAGAAGTTGCAAAAGCAATATTACCTCAATTCCCAGATTCAGATATTAAGTTACTTACTCAAGTTGTACAAAGATATAAGGACCAAGACACTTGGAAACCAGATTTAATTCTAGGTAAAGATGGATATATTAAGTTAATAGACATAATAAAAACTGCTGGTGTTTTAGAACAAGGTGCACCTTATGATAAGATATTTACAGATAAATTTGCTAAATATTCTATGAGAAAGATAAAATGATTAAATAATAACATAAAGATGTCTTTTTAATTTTTTCTCCATTTTCTCTTTTCTATTTTAATTTTAAATACTATTCATATTTATCAAGTTTAAATTTTTTATTTAAGATATTACTAAATAAATAAAATTTAAATTAGTATTTACTCCATTTCATCTTAGGACATACAAATTTAAATGTAGGGACAGCAACGTAGATGGCCATTTATGTATAGTTGCTACTTAAATTTAATAATGAAATTTTTTTTATATAGTTTTGTTATAACATAAAACATCAAGTGTAAATTCATTTATTTTCCTATAACATTTTTGTTTATAAAGAATATAATATTAAAAATAATTAAATAATTGAGGTGTTAAATGAGAAAAGATTTTAAATATTTAAGTCAAATAGAGTATATGCAATATACTTCATTAGGATATGTTCGTGTTCTTCATGCAGTACCTGATGCACCTAATGTTGATATATACGCTAATGATAAGTTAATTGTTGAAAATTTAGCATTTGGAGAACTAACTAAATATTTACCAGTTCCTGAAGGAACATATACTATATCTTTATATGCTACCGGAGATAAAAGTAAACCAGTTTTGCAAAATACATTAACTATAAATAAAGATAAAATTATGACAATTGCTGCAGCAAATACTGTAAATAACATAACACTAATTGCAATTCCTGATACAACTATGAAAAACGAAACTAATAAATCAGTGATTAGATTTATGCATTTATCTCCAAACGCACCAGCAGTAGATATAACTCTGCCAGATGGAACAATTATTTTTAGTAATATATCATACGAACAGTTGACACAGTATGTTGAAGTAGAACCAACTAACTACAACTTACAAGTAAGAGTAGCTGGTACATCAAATGTAGTTTTAACCGTACCTAATGTAAAGCTTGAACCTAACAGAGCATATACCATTTATGCTATAGGATTAGTAGGTAGTAAACCAGAGCTACAAGCATTATTAGCAACGGATGGAATAAGCTATAATAATTATTAATTAAGAATTAGTATATAAACTTGCTGGGGTGCATGAAAAAAAATCATGACATACAAATATTAGGGGTTTTAGGGATTTAAAAAGGGATTTAAAATGTAAATCCCTTTTTAAGTTAATTTTATTTGTACCTAAATCTTATTTAGAATATAACCTAATACCTGTTGTATCAAAATATTTTATCAATTGCGGTAATACATCAATCGATACTTCTTGGCCTGTTGTAGTAACGATTGTATCGTTCTCAAGCTTAATATAAACTGTTTTATTCAAATTATACCAGTTAAGAAGTTTAGCCTGTGCTTCAGGATTGCTATTTAGGTAATCCATATCGTATGCTTCATCACCTATGATAACTGCACTAATAGGTAAATTTTGCATATCTCCTACTAACGTTAATCTACCCTCGGCAATCTCAGTAAATGTAGTTCCGTCTTGAGCTTCAAATATTACTTCTATTTGTAATCCTGATGCTACTACGCCTTCATGTGCTGTGTAGGTTGCTCTGTATAGTCCCGGTTCAACTTCAGTCATATGAGTTCCAGGTCTATTGCTCAAAGTTCCGAACGGAAGTAATATTCTATAATATGCTTGACCGCCTGCAGGTGCATTAAAGCTTATTTCCAAAGTCTCACCTGTTCTTAGTTCTGAATTTTCAGTCGGTTGAAGATTTGTAATCTCAGTCGGATTCGGTTCAACTTCACCTTCTATTATAACTCTTCCTTCAGCCATTCCTGTTACTTCGTAGCCATGCTCACTTATATATACAACTTCTATAAATAAGCTTTCTGCTTCTGTTCCTTCCGGAACTATCCATGTGCCTGTATATAATCCGTCATTTTCTGTCATCGGGATTCCCAACTCATTGTTCTCTAAACCAAATGGTACAACTATTCTAAAGTATCCTTCACCGCCTGTCGGTGCATTGAAGCTTACATTGAGTGTCTCTCCCTGTCTTAA